>JBCCGK010000072.1:0-64286 GCA_039029315.1 Bacteroidota bacterium
CAAGTGCCTACTGCACGATTTTCCTTTTCTCCTGCTTCCCCTCTTCCCGGCCAAAGCATCACCTTCAATGGCTCCAATTCCAGTGATCCAGATGGAACGATTGATACCTACACCTGGGATTTTGGTGATGGAGGCAGTGCGACAGGCCAGAGCGTAACACATAGTTTCACTTCTACTGGATCATATAATGTGACCCTGACAGTTGTAGATGATGATGGAGCCAGCGATCCCAAGACCAAAACAGTAGTGGTCTCAACCATTCCCAATGTGCCGCCTGTAGCCTCCTTCACACATACGCCGAATGGTGGAGAAGCACCCTTGATTGTGGCGTTTGATGGATCAAGTTCATCGGACTCAGATGGGACCATCACAACTTATGATTGGGATTTTGGAGATGGAGTTTCTGGCAACGGATCAACCATTAGCCATACGTACACCAGTACCGGGACCTATTCCGCTTCCTTGACAGTTTCAGACAATGATGGCGCCACGCACGAAACATTTGCTACGATTACAGTAAGCAGCGCCAATCTAGATCCAATTGCAGTGATCAGCACAGATGTCAATACTGGATTGGCGCCATTGGTGGTTGGCTTTGACGGGAGTGGATCTACTGATCTTGACGGAACCATCATCTCCTATACCTGGGATTTCGGGGATGGAAATACTGGCAATGGGAGTATCCTTAGCCATACCTATGTGACTCCCGGGACCTATTCTGCTGAGTTGACGGTTACGGATAATCAGGGTGGGACAGACGCTGAAATCATGTTGATTACAGTAAATGCCGGTCCAGTTGGGTCTCTCCATACCATCGATGCCATTGAGGATACCTGGGCCAAAGTGGCTGACCCCGGAGCAAATTATGGAACTGCGACTGAGATGCGTGTCAAGGAGGCCAATAGTTACTCCTTCTATAGCTATGTACAGTTTGATGCATCTAGCCTGAGTGGACAGGGTGTTGCCTCTGCCGTGTTGCGAATATATCCCAATGGAAATTCTGCAGCTGTGATTGTCGATGTATTCGGGACGCCTTCCGGATGGGAAGAAACGACACTTACTTACGGGAACGCACCAACTCCTAACACCAATTTGCTGGCTTCCATTCATATGCAGAATACCGGAAGTTATGTTGATCTGGATGTAGGAAGTTATGTGGCTACCCAATTTGGCAATGGCAATACATTGCTCTCCTTTCGCATTGAGTCCGGGAATACCAACAATAGTCAAGGAAGATTTGGGACGAAAGAAAATGGGAATCCGGCTCAGTTGATCATTGGGACATCCACAGTTGGCAATCAAGCCCCGACTGCTATTGCCAGTGCAAGTCCGTTGAGTGGGCAAGCACCTTTGACTGTCAGTTTTGACGGAACTGCTTCCAGTGATTCGGATGGAAGCATTGTGGGATATAGCTGGACATTTGGAGATGGAGGCAGTGGCAGCAGTGTCAGCCCCAGCCATATCTACAGCAGTCCAGGGACCTATCTCGCGATTCTTTCGGTTACGGATGATGACGGATCAAATGGCCTGGATACTGTCAGCATTATTGTGGATAGTGCAGCCGTAAATAACCCTCCAACGGCTGTAGTCAATATAAGTCCAGGCAGTGGAAGTGTGCCTTTGTTAACGACCTTCGACGGAACAGCCTCAAGTGATACCGATGGCTCAATCACTAGCTATTCCTGGGATTTTGGCGATGGAAATTCCGCTACCGGATCGATTGTCAACCATGTCTATACGCAAGCAGGGACCTTCACGGCAACATTGACAGTTACAGACAATGATGGATCGACAGATCAAGATGCCGGAACAGTTGTAGTGACTTCTGACACAACGGGACCAACTCAGACAATTTCGGCCATTGAAGATGCCTGGGTAAAAGCCGCTGATCCTGGTGCAAATTATGGCACATCTTCAGAATTCCGAATCAAGGCAGCCAATGGGTATTCCTTTTATGGGTATGTACAATTTGATGTTTCTGCCCTGGCAGGAAGCCCAATTAGCTCGGCCTCAGTTCGATTGACTCCGAATGGGAATTCAGCAGCTGTTCTGGTTCACATATATGGGACACCTACAGGCTGGGAGGAGAATAGCCTGACATATGGCAATGCACCATCTGCCAATACAGCTCTGCTTGCTTCTGTTCAGATGCCCAATGCAAGTGCTCCCTTCGACCTGGATGTGAGCAGTTATGTCTCCTCAGCGATCAGCAATGGAAGCAATCTGCTGTCCTTTCGATTTGAGTCTGGCAATAGCAACAACAGTCAAGGTAGATTTGGGACAAAGGAAGGGGGAAATCCTGCCGAACTGATTCTGTCAACAGGGCAGGCGTCCAATACCCCACCAGTTGCCAACGCATCTGCAAGCCCAACAAGTGGAACAGCTCCTCTCCTTGTAACTGTTGATGGAAGTGCTTCCACTGATTCAGATGGTACGATAGCAACTTATCTCTGGGACTTTGGGGATGGCAACTCGGCAAATAGTGCTATTGCCAGCCACACCTATACAAATTCTGGAAGTTATCAGGCGATCCTGACTGTGACAGACAATGATGGGGCGACTCATACCGATTCGATTGCCATCACAGTAGATTCTGTTGAGGTCAACTCACCCCCAACTGCGAACGCCACTGCCAATCCGGCCACTGGAACAGCACCCCTGCTGGTGACCTTTGATGGAAGTGCTTCGACTGATTCAGATGGCACGATAGCAACGTATCTATGGGACTTTGGGGATGGCAACTCGACAAATAGTGCTGTAGCCAGCCACACCTATACAAATTCTGGAAGTTATCAGGCGATCCTGACGGTGACAGACAATGATGGGGCGACTCATACCGATTCGATTGCCATCACAGTAGATTCTGTTGGGATCAACACGCCCCCTACTGCGATCGTCACTGCCAGTCCGTCCATTGGAACAGCACCCCTGCTGGTGACCTTTGATGGAACAGCCTCCAATGATACAGATGGGTCGATCGTTAGCTATGATTGGGATTTTGGGGATGGGAATACGGCTACTGGCCCAATTGTCAGCCATACCTATGTTGGCGTTGGAAATGTTACCGTGAGTCTGGTTGTTACTGACAATGATGGGGGAACGGATACTGCTACAGGTTTGATCTCGGTTACTGGGAATACCACCAGCTCCCAGACATTCGCAGCGATTGAAGATGCCTATGTCAAACTCGCCAATCAGAATGGAAACTTCAATGGATCGGACATGCGGCTCAAGTATGCAGGGAATTATTCATTTGAGGGATATGTGAAGTTCAACGCTTTAACGACTATTCCGAATATTTCGCAAGCTAGCCTTCGTCTGTATCCAAACGGATCTTCCAATGCGATTGCTATCAGTGTATATGGAAGTGATACGACATGGAGTGAGAATTCGCTTACCGCTGGGAATGCACCTGGCTCAAACACATCCTTGCTGGATGTGGTTACGATGGCAACTGCGTCTGATCCGGTAGATCTGGATGTCACTACGTATGTCCAAAACATATTGGCCAATCAGTCAGCTATTTCCTTTCAATTGCAATCTGCAAATGGCAATAACTCCATTGCTTCTTTTTTTACCAAAGAAAGTGGAACCCCTGCTGAATTGATTCTGACAATTAATCAGGTATCCAATCAGCCTCCTATCGCCAGTATAAGCGCTGATTTGAATCAGGCCAATGTGGGAGATCTTATCACCTTTGACGGGACCGCCTCTACTGATAGTGATGGGACCATCACCAACTATTCATGGGATTTTGGAGATGGGAATACGGCAACAGGCTCAACTGCCACGCATACTTTTGGGACAGAAGGGACCTATCTGGTGAACTTGACTGTAACAGACGATGCAGGGGCAAGTGCCAGCAGTAGTCTGCCTATTGTAATTGGAAATCCCCAACCCATCATTGGTGGCTGGTTGGAAGCGGAATGTGGCCTTCGTGGAGCGAATTGGTTGCTGAAGCAGAGTTTCAGCGCCTCGGAGGAAGCCTATACTGTTCATGCTGGTGGGCCTGATCAGTTGGACATACCCCCGACTGATCCTGCAGACTGGATCACCTATTCTCTGGAATTGGCCACTGCTGGTACCTACTGGATCTTTCTACGGACCAAAGCCCTTGCTGGTCATCAAAACTCCATCTGGGTACGTATCAATGGAGGGGCCTGGAACAAAACCGGTTTGAGTATCGGTCCCGCCTTTGCCTGGAATCCAGTCAATAGTACCAATACTCATTTGGCGCCGATCAGCTTCAACCTACAAGGGGGCAGCCAAACCATTGAGATATCCTATCGCGAGTCAGGGGCACAACTAGACAAACTCTATGTGTCTGAGAGTGCGACTGCCCCAACTGATTTGGGAGAGCCTTCCGTGAATTGTATACCGGATGTACTAGATCCTTCCTGTGGGGAAGCTGAAGCATTGGTATGGGCAAGTGAGACTAGTGGAAAAAACCGCATCATTAGCCGTAGATACCGCAAAGCACTATCTTCTCCCAATGAGGCCAATCAAGCGCGAGATGTCATTCAGCAAGTTGCTTATTTTGATGGACTGGGTCGTCCAATACAGCAGACTGAGGTGCAAGGGAGTCCGGCTCTGGCAGATATTGTCAGCTTTCATACCTATGATGCCGGAGGGCGCGAGATCCAGCAATATTTGCCCTATGCGACGACATCAGGCAATGGCGCATGGCTTGGAAATACACCCTCCCAGGCCGCTTCCCAACAGAACTTCTATTCCAACGAATTTGCACATTATGGGGCGGATTTGTCTCGGTTGTTTGCCGAATCCAGGATAGAAGCTTCTCCGCTGAACAGGCCATTAGAGCAGGGAGCCGCAGGGAATGATTGGCAACTTGGTCAGGCAACGATTGCATCAGCTTATCTCACCAATAGCGCCAATGAAGTGTGGCAATTTGGTCTGGCGACCTCATTGCCGATGGTTCCGACCTATTATGCTGCAGGAAGCCTGAGCAAGACCTTCAGTACAGATGAGAATGGCCATACAAGCACCACTTATACAGACAAATTGGGAAGGGTTGTCCTCAACGAGGTGCAGGTAGATGCCTCTACTGTGGCAAAAACCTACTTCATTTTTAATCAATTTGGACAAACAGCTTATGTGCTCCCGCCAGAAGCGGTCAAGGCCATGGAAGAGGGCAGTGGCTCTCTTAGCTCATCCATCGCGGACCAATGGTGCTTCCAGTATGTATATGATGCACGCCAGAGAGTGATTGAAAAAAAGGTGCCAGGAGCTGATTGGGTTCACCTGGTATATGACAAACTCGACCGTCTGATCGGGACGCAGGATGGCAATCGGAGGACAGAAGGGAAATGGTTAATCACCAAATATGATGAACTAAATAGGCCGATCATCACGGGCTTGTGGACACCCGCAGGATCATCGAGCAGGGCAGCGATCCAGACAGTCCTTGATGGGCAAGTATTCCTGCATGAAACGCCGCTTGCTGGGGGCATTGAAGGCTATAGCAACAAGGCCAAACCGTCCATCACAGAATGCGAAGTATATACTGTAACCTATTTTGATACCTACAATACAGATGCCGATGCGGCCAATACACCCGAATATTCTCTTGTAGATGAAGCTGATCTGTTGTTGTCCCAGGAAAGGAGTCGATTGCGCCAGATGGTCACGGTAGTCAAAACCAGAGTGCTGGATAGCAATCCCGTGCAGTGGCTGTACACACGGACTTTTTACAATCGCTATGGGACAGAGATTCAGACCCAGTCAGATCACCTGGAGGGAACAGATATCAGTAGTTATCAGGTCAACTTTGCGGGAGAAATTGAGAAAAGTGTGCTTCGCCATCAAGGACCGAACAATGCTGAAAGCGTTGTCAAGGAATTCTGCCATGATCACAGAGGCCGGATCAACCAAATCATTCACCAAACCAATGATGATCCTGCTGTGATCCTGGTAGGGTATGCGTATAATGAATTGGGGCAACAAACTGGCAAACAATTCCATTCCACAAATCAGGGACAGAGCTTTTGGGAGAGTTGTAGCATGCGCTATAACATCAGAGGATGGCTGACCGACATCAATGATGTGAATGATTGTACATCAGGATTGTTTGGGTTGCGCTTGATGTACAATGAGGGCTTCACCGACATGAACGCCCAGGCGCAGCCGCTCTTCAATGGGAATATTGCAGGGCAAATCTGGACTTCTGACGATACCTGTCTGAAAAGGGGCTATGGCTATGGGTATGATGATATGAACAGACTTCTTGCTGCACACTATGCAGGAGAATCAGCCGGGGCCTGGACACAGGATCTGGATCATTACTCCACACAGTATACCTATGATCTGAATGGGAACCTCCAAACCCTGAGCCGGCAAGGAAAGATAGGAGCCGGAGCGACAGATTTTGGTCAGTTGGATGTCTTGAGTTATAGCTATCAGCCAGGGAATCCTAATCGTTTGGCCGCCATTCAGGATGTGGCAAGCCACAGCCCTCAAGCAGGGATAGATGAGTTCATCGATGGCAACACCAACGGAGATGATTATGTCTATGATGCCAATGGCAATATGACAGAGGACAAAAACAAGGGGATCAGCATTCTGTACAATCATCTCAATAAGCCCAAGCAGATCACTTTCACCACTGGTGCCAATGCTGGAGCTGTGATTGAGTTTGTCTACGACGCAGCTGGGACCAAGTACCGAAAGATCCTGCTTGCTTCAACTCCGGTAAGGACGGACTATATCAATGGATTCCATTATGAAAATGACAGTCTGCAATTCTTCCCACACGAAGAAGGACGGGTGGTTTATGAAGGGAATGATGTCTACCGATTGGAGTATGTATATGCGGATCATTTGGGGAATGCGCGTGTATGTTTCACTGACCTGAACCAGGATGGAATGATAGATCCGACACAAGAGCTTGTGCAGGTGGATCACTACTATCCATTCGGACAACAGTTGGGAGGGATCTCTTCTGTGAATGGGCTGGAGAATGATTACCGCTACAATGGAAAGGAATTGAATAATGAGTTCGGATTGAATTGGTATGACTATGGATTTCGATGGTATGATCCTTCGATAGCGAGATTTGCAAGTGTTGATCCATTGGCAAGTGAATTTCAAGCATGGAGCCCATATAACTATACAATGAATAATCCGATCAATATGATTGATCCAGATGGTAGAGCACCTAATTGGATAAAGGATGAACATTCAGATGGAACTGTAACTTATACTGCGGAGGATGGTGACAGTGCATGGTCACTTTATGATCAATTTGGTGAGGAGGATGGATTTACTGCAGACCAAGCTGATGAAATGGTGCAAGCATGTTTCGGTTCAAACTATTGTACCCCAGAAGGTCAGTTAAATAGTAATGTAGAAAGAGGTGATGTTTTAACAATTTATTCTGACCCTATACCTGACCCTATACCTGACCCTATACCTGACCCTACCATAGTAAATGAGCCAGAAAGTGAGGTGCCAAATTTTGGAATATTTGGTGATATTACAGGAGCAAATCAATTAATGCAAGATACGGATTATGCTTTAGATGTATATGAAGAAGAAGGTATAAATTCATATCTCTATGTCCAAATTGGCATTGCACATAGAGAGATCTCACAAGGTGCCATGGGACGAGCATTGAGGAATAGATTAGGAAAAATACGGTCAAGGCCAGCAATTGGAAGTACGAGAAAAATACGGAAAAAGCCAGCAACTAGAAGTGCGAGAAAAACAAATAAGAAATCAAAATCAAAATCAAAACCAACAGTAAGGGTCTCAGGGCAGAATAGAGCTGTACAGACAGGTCCAAGGGGTGGGAAGTATTATATTAATAGTAAAGGAAACAAAACATATTTGAATAGAGATGGTACAAAGCGAAAGAGGTAAGATTCTGCCTTGTTATTATTGGTGGGAGGAGAAATCCTTGCATTGATAGTGTGTGATCTTACTTCATTCATTTTCTCGGGTTCGGATTACAGGGAAGAATATATCGCTTCTAGAATGTCTAATCAAATACTGTATAATGAACAGGTCGGAATCTATTATGGATTTATGTATTCAATCCTTTTAATTGCATCATTCTCTTATACTATTGTTGAGATTATTCAAAAAAAGCAAGCAAAATATGTCTATATGCTCTTTGGATTAATTCTTTTGACATTAGTTGGGAACTTAGGTGTTAACTATTTGTTAAAAAGTACATAGCCATTATTCATGTGTTGACAGAGTTCATTTTTTTTCTCTTATAAATTAATTCCCCCCCCCGCAAAACGCAGCAGCTCACACCTGCTGCGTTTGTTTTATCCCCCCCCCCAAACCATTCCCTGTAAATTTTGAGCCCTAGACATCGATTCTCTTTCTCTAGACAAATATGATTGGGGCAAAAGGCTGAAAGGGAGTAGATTAACATTATCATAGATTGATTCGATGTATCTCTTTATCTCTGCCGAACACTCCCCTTCGGATGGGAAAGAGATGCCTCAAGTCTTCTTGATATTTGTTTCACTTCAATATATATAACCGTGAAATCAACAACCGTATTCTCAATGATGAAGGCGCGTTCTCTCAGACACTTAAGTCTGATGTGCCTGATGATCTGTTATTGTTTCCAGGGCTTTGCCCAATCGCCGGACTTCCTTGAGTCCTTCGAAGGATCGGGATCTGCCATTTCCGGCACATGGCGTCATTCTGGCAATGGGCGCGCACATCGATCTACGGATTTTGCTCATGAAGGCAGCAAAGCCATCAAGTTTGAGGTCCGGGCAAGCGAATCTGTGAACTATCGCGACGAGATCGTCTTCAATGGCGGACCATTTCGCGAAATGACCTTTGGGTCCGAATGGTGGTATGGCTTTTCTGTATATGTCCCACATAACTGGAAGCCGGATGCGACAGGAGACATTTTTTTTCAGGTGCATCGGGTACAGGATGCCCACGACTCCAGGAGTGTTGGTGCCAATCCTCCCTTATCTATCCGCTTCAAGGAAGACAAAATCGAGTTCAACCATCGATGGCACAAGCAGGACCCCTGGTTGGTGCGAGAGCATTCCTACAATGAAACCGTCAATGTTCTCAAAGATGTGGTTCCCGGACGATGGTATGACTTTGTGTTTCATATGATCTGGTCCAAAACCGCAGGCAGTGGGATCACAGAAGTCTGGATGAATGGACAAAAAAAATATTCCCATATAGGTCCCAATACCTATGTAGATCAGGTCGGGCCCTATGTGAAGTTTGGGATTTACAAATCCTTATGGAAAAAATCTACCCATACCAGCGCCTCCGCGGCAAGAGGCATTACGGAACGGATTTATTATCAAGACAACATCCGCCTATACAAAGGGGCGAATGGATATTCAGTCGTTGCCCCGAATTCTTCTTCCACTCCCATTCCGCCAGATCCGCCCACTCCTCCAGCAAATCTGGAAGATGAACTCAGAATCAACGCTGGTGGCAACTCGATTCTGTCTGCTCAAGGAGAGATATTTGACACGGATGGCTTTTATGGGATCAATACTTCCACCTCCTCTACCACAGACTCCATTGGAGGAACGACAGACCAGCAATTGTATCAAACACATCGATCCGCTCAACTCCTCCAATATGATCTTCCGATCAAAAACGGAATCTATGATTTGACGCTTCATTTTGCCAACCTCAATCCCAAAGTGATCGGTCAGGCGGTATTTGATATCGATATAGAACATGGAGCCGATGGCCTTACAGCTTATGATATAGGTGCTCAGGTTCCAGAATTGGTCGCAACCCAACTGCAATTCACAGGGATTCAGATTTCAGATGAGGCGTTGACAGTATTGTTGACTGCGACAGCAGGAGTCGCCAAAATTTCTGGAATTGAGCTTGTGAAAACGGCATCTACGACCCCTCCGAGCAATGGAATCAGAATCAATGCTGGTGGTGGAGATCATGCTGCTGCGAATGGGGAGTTGTTTGAGACAGACAAGCATTTCTCTTCAACTTCCTCTGCCATCTCCTCCAATCATTCCATTTCGGGAACTTCAGATCCAACCTTGTACCAAACCCACCGATCTGGACAGGCATTTGGATATACCATTCCCATCGAGAATGGAAGCTATGAGGTTCGCCTGCATTTCGCCAATCTGAATCCCAAGTCGGTGGGCGATGCGGTATTCGATATTGATATTGAACAAGGAACAGCCATACAGCAGGCATATGATATTGCCGCCTATGTGCCAGACCTGGTCGCTACACAGCTGACATTTCCTGGAATCACCGTTTCTGATGGGTATATGACCATAGATTTTCTTGCCTCGGCTGGATTTGCCAAGGTGTCAGCTATCGAAATTATTGCAGATTCTGCAGCTGTGATCCCGCCAGCATCCTCCATGTCCCTGACTTCAACAGAGGCCACCTTTAGCAGTAGCGGCAATGCTGACAAGAATTACGGAGACAAATCCTTTATCAAATTATGGGATGGAAATACTGTATATGAATCGTTTCTCAAGTTTGATCTGAGCACGATACAGGGGAGCATACAGTCAGCAACACTAAAGCTGTATGCCGTCACGCCTGCCAATAAGGATATCCGTGTGGGAGAAACAGGAGACAATTGGGACGAACAGAGCCTGACTCACAATAACAGACCAAGCCAAATCGGAGGAGATTTAGGAACCTTGGCGACGGGAAGTAGTTCTGGCTACTACGGGATAGAGGTAACGAGCCTGGTGCAAACAGAAGCATCAGGAGATGGCATCGTTTCATTCCTACTTAAGGGGCCATTGCCTTCAGGGATTTTGGAAATGGACTCAGATGAAGGAACCCATCCGCCCATATTGGAGATCAATGCTTCCAGCCCATCCAATGCAAGAAAAGAATCTCCTGGAATCCAGTCCGAACCTGGGAGTATGACAGTCTTTCCCAATCCCAATCAAGGGCAATGTTATCTTAGGTGTGAGCAAGAGATGCATGCTGAGATATACGTGCTGGATATCACTGGCAGAGTTCTTCATACAGAATTGTGGGAGGGAAGTCCAGGAGAGCTAAAAAAGTTGAACCTGTCTCATGTGCCAAAGGGAATCTATTTGCTGAAGGTACCTACAGCGAAGCAACACATGATCCAGAAATTGATCCTGGAATAAATCAGAGATAGACAAGGATAAGGCAGACAATCAGCTAAGAGGAGGGAAGGATGTCCTGAGTAGAGCAGGACATCCTTCATTATTCTGATTATTCCTTCATGAATTTGCCTTGGAATGTCTCTGAATCAGTTCTGATTTGAAAGAGGTACATGCCATTGGCGAGTGTGGAAAGTGGAAGTTCCAGATTTGTGGCTCCGGTTTTATCTCCCCATTTTTTGACAATGACAGTTCGACCTGCGATGTCGGACACCATAATTTCAACCGATGTCATGTGGGACAATTCCAGAGAGAACTTGATATGGTCCTGACTTGGATTTGGAAATACATTAATTGTGGAGAGATCCAGTAAATTATTAGAATCAATCACAAGATTATCTGTCAGTGGAGAAGGTGGGGGAGTGGGAAGATATCTCGCAATAACAGATAGACTATCACTGGTTCCCAGACTCAGCGTCATTGGCCAGACAATGATATCATGTGTGATGCCGCCGCCGCCACTGAACCTTGCGGAATTAAAGGTGTAATTGGGAATATCAATTCCAAATGACATGCCAGGAGGGATGGCTTGTGGGAGCATGACATTTTGAATCAAAACCGTTCCGCTATCTCCATTAATAGACATATATAGCGTAACAGGATCAAACAAATAACTGGATAGATCCAGATTCTCTACCTCAAATGTCAAATGATAGGCTTGGCCCTCCTTGATGGTATTTGGGAAGCCCGAGGGAGCGCTCACACGAAGGTGATCACTGGATTGTGTGTGAAGAAAGATCACAGACTTATCGGCAGAATCTGTCTGAGGCAAGCCCAGGAAGGAAGGCCAGACAATGATGTCATGAGTAATGCCACCACCACCAGACGTCAGAAAACGTGCAGGATCAAAAGGATATTCATCTATGTTCACCAGCAAACTGTCGCCAGGAAGAATTGGCATTGGAGGAATCACTGCATCTTTCAAAACAGTCCCCTCATCACCATTGACAGATATGAATATGTTGATCGGATCAACCCAGGAATGAAAAGGGTCCTTATTGACCACATATACATCAAATGAGTAGCTCGTCGTATCGTCGAGAACTGCAGGAAGATCATCCAAAGTGTGGATGGCTAGATGTGAGGAGCCATAAACCTTGAGATGGAGACCTCCAAATAGGAGCAGTAAGAACAATACACTTCGAAAAAGAAGGTGATGGCTCATAAGAAGATCTGGATTTAATCTGTGTTGAAAATTACAAAGATTCCCTCGACTTTGCAATTTTCCTGATTTCCTGCCAATTTCGGATCTTCTCTCCCCAACCCCCAAGAAATAATTCTATGCACGCATCATTTTTGAGTCATCTTCAACAGGAACTCGCCGCCATCAAATCCGCTGGACTATATAAGCAGGAACGCATCATTGCAAGCCCTCAAGGTGCTGAAATTCAGGTGTCTGATGGTAGTTCAGTGCTGAATTTTTGTGCCAATAACTATCTGGGTTTGTCTTCCCATCCAGACGTGATCGCAGCAGCCAAGGCCTCTGTGGACCATCGAGGGTATGGTTTGTCTTCCGTCCGATTTATCTGCGGAACACAAGACATCCACAAAGAACTTGAAGCGAAGATCTCTTCCTTTCTCCAGACAGACGATACAATCCTCTATGCCGCTGCATTCGATGCAAATGGAGGCGTATTTGAGCCTATACTCGGAGCGGAAGATGCCATCATTTCTGATAGCCTGAACCACGCAAGCATCATTGATGGGGTGCGATTGTGCAAGGCAAAACGATTTCGCTATGCGCACAATGATATGACCGACCTTGAATCTTGCCTCCAGCAAAGTAAGGATTGCCGGACCAGAGTGATCGTGACGGATGGGGTATTCTCCATGGATGGAACAATCGCCCAATTGGACAAGATTTGCGATTTGGCTGATACATATGAAGCCCTGGTCATGGTAGATGAGTGTCATGCGACAGGCTTTGTTGGAGCCTCAGGCAGAGGGACGATTGAGTATTGTGGGGTCATGGGACGTGTCGATATCATTACAGGAACTTTGGGCAAGGCCCTGGGAGGAGCTTCTGGTGGATTTACCTCTGGAAGACAGGAGATCATCGATATGCTTCGACAGCGCTCCAGACCTTATTTATTTTCCAATACCCTGGCTCCGTCCATTGCAGGGGCATCTATTGCTGTTCTTGATTTGTTGTCACAGACGACAGACTTAAGAGATCAACTGGAAGAAAATACCCTGTACTTTCGCAAGCAAATGGCTTCGGCTGGCTTTGAATTGAAAGATGGAATCCATCCGATCGTGCCGATTATGTTGTACGATGCTGTCCTGGCACAGCAGTTTGCAGATAAACTCTTGCAAAAAGGGATCTATGTGATTGGTTTTTTCTACCCGGTTGTGCCCAAGGGCCAAGCCAGAATTCGGGTACAAATCTCTGCTGCACATACCAAAGCCCATTTGGATCATGCCATTTCTGCCTTCGTGGAAATTGGTCAGGAACTAAAGATCTTGTAAGAATCCGCCCCAAAACTCTACCTATACAGAAACGAGCAGGCAGGTTGGTGCGTGGGTGGAGGGAAGATGTGGATTGAGTTCATAATCAGTTTGTTATTTGTATTTCGATTTTACTTTTCATTCTTAATCATTCCCATTCATGGAAGTCATCAGAACACCGGAAGAAAGATTTGCCAATTTGTCTGACTATCCTTTCCAGCCAAACTATTTGGAGATCGATGGTCTTCGCATGCACTATGTCGATGAAGGACAAGGGCAAGATGAAATTGTCCTGATGTTGCATGGAGAGCCTTCCTGGTCCTATCTATATCGAAAGATGATTCCGATCATCGTGCAGGCAGGATATCGGGCAGTCGTACCAGATCTGATTGGATTTGGAAAATCCGACAAACCAACTGCCCAAAGCGACTATAGTTATCAGCAGCATGTGGATTG
Organism: Bacteroidota bacterium; assembly: GCA_039029315.1. Taxonomy (GTDB): domain Bacteria; phylum Bacteroidota; class Bacteroidia; order J057; family J057; genus JBCCCJ01. The sequence goes on from JBCCGK010000072.1 coordinate 14,052, forward strand.
GATGAAAGCATTCGTGCATGCGCTTGATTTGAAAAATATCACCTTGGTCATCCAGGATTGGGGTGGATTGATTGGCCTTCGTTTGCTGACAGAAGAACCAGAGCGATTTAAGCGAATCACAGCTTCTAATACCGGTTTGCCTACAGGAGACTTCCCCGCGAATGAGGCCTTTTTGAAATGGCAAACATTTTCTCGAACCAGTCCCAAATTTGATATAGGGAGAGTGATTCAGGGAGGAACACTGACACAATTGGGAGAAGAGGTAATCGCCGCCTATAATGCTCCGTTTCCAGATGATCGATACAAGGCAGGTGCCAGGATTTTTCCCTCATTGGTTCCTACGAAGCCTGATGATCCTGCTGCTCCAGCCAATCGTCAGGCCTGGTCAGTATTGGGCCAACTAGACAAACCCTTCCTGACAGCCTTTTCCGATAGTGATCCCATCACCAAAGGCGGAGAGAGAATTTTGCAAAAACTAATCAAGGGAACTCAAGATCAAGACCATATCACCATAGAAGGTGCTGGGCATTTCGTTCAGGAAGATAAAGGAGAAGTATGGGCTCAAAAGATTGTAACTTGGATGCAAACTCCTTAAGACTCGTGCCGCCTCATGAAAAAACAATCGTGGACCAAATTTTTTACGGATGATCGACCAGTGGCAGTCGTGATTTCCCTAAATGCTATTGTTTTATTTTTGTTGTCATTTGAAGAATTCGAAAAAAGCCACTTGTTGGAGATTCTCGATTCTCTGTTTTTGTTCTATTTCATGCTGGAAGCCCTGCTCAAAATTCGACAAATGGGCTGGGATTCCTATATCAGCAATGGGTGGAACCGCTTTGATTTTATCATCGTTGTATTGAGCATCCCTTCTCTGATCCTGTTATTTGAAGTGTTTGATATGCTCAAAACCGATAAGACAGATTTTACCTTTCTGTTTATATTTCGAATTGTCAGGATCATTCGCTTCTTCAAGTTCATCAAATTTATCCCCAATATTCAAGAGTTATTGGCTGGGATTACCAGAGCTTTCAAAGCTTCAGTCTTTGTCTTACTCACCTTTTTCGTATTTAGTTTTATTGTGTCCCTGATCAGCTGTCGGATGTATCAGAAGATCCATCCAGACATGTTCAGCGATCCATTGATTGCCTTCTATCATACATTCAGAGTGTTTACGATTGAAGGATGGTATGAAGTCCCCGAAGAAATTATCAAGGCAGGAGAAGAGAATGATACTTTGGGAAAGATGGGGATATTCTTTACCCGCCTGTATTTCATCATCATCCTGATCTCCGGAGGCTTGATCGGCTTGTCGATCGTCAATGCGATCTTTGTGGAAGAGATGGTCCGGGATAATAATGATGATATCATTCTCAAAATGAAAAAGATGGAAGAGAAAATGGATCTACTGATAGAGGTCCAGCGAAAGATGTCCCTGCCCCCTCCAACAGACAAGTCGTCAAGTTCCCACCCGAATCCTGATTTGGAAGAATAATTCTCTCTTTCTAGGAGAACCCTGGCCCTATCTTTGCGTAATAGTATGCATTCAGGGGAGATTGAGTGCTTGGAAGTGGAAGAGAAGAGATATTTTTTTGAAATTTTTTCAAAAAAAGGGGATTAAATTTAAATATTGATAAAATTACATTTTATTTTTTGTGTATATTGTAATTTCGATTTTGGTTTTGTATTTTTAGATATCTGACAGAAAATAAATAATGAAATATCAACTTGAGCGTTCCATATATACACTTATAGAGAAATGAAGCGAGGTCATTGTCTGGAGGTTCGATCCCTCCCTCTATAACTTGCGAGTAGTAGTAGTAGTCCTTTTTAGGGTCCCCGGTTGCAAAGCCGGGGATTTTTTATTTTAGGATAATTAGGCGAAAACTGCCGAATAAATGAAAAAGTGATAATTTTTTAATTTATTCATTAATATTTTTGCAAAATAAGATTGCTGTTCTTATGTTTGTCATGTCTTCACATGAGGACTGTTCTTTTTCAAATCACTTAAGAGCTTTGTCTCAACCCACTGCAGGATGACGAAATTGGCAGCCGTACCCTCTTGTCTCGGGGGCGAGGGTTTGGGATAAAGCCCCTCCACATTGTGGAGGGGCCTAACCACCTTTTGAAGGTTCGAATCCTTCTCCTGCAGCTCGCGAGTAATAGTAGTCCTTAATAAGAGAAACCCCATGGATAATTCATCCATGGGGTTTGTGATGTTTCTTTCCCAGAAAGCTGACAATCAGTGACAGGCTTATGGAGAGGGAATGATTTTGTTCCAAAACTGTGGGGAACCAGCTTTGGGAATCTGTGTGAGTTGGGGGAAATTGAACTCTACCTGAGTCCCAACGCTTTTTCCATTGTCCATCAAGTCTTCGATCTGCATCTCAATGGATATCCCATACATATGTTTGATGGTTTGAATTCTTTCCAGGGTATTTCGGACACCAATGGATCGCTTTTTTTGGGTGATATAGCTGTGTTGGGTATGACGGGCAGCCGCGCGCCCAACCCCATCATCTCGAATGGCGACCAATAAGCGGCCTTCAGCCTCTAACAAGTGAACAAGAATCTCTCCCTTCCCCCTTGGACTGATGCCGTGTTTGATGGCGTTTTCGATAGCCGGTTGAAACAACATCGGGGGTACATACAGCTGCGCGAGTTCCAGGCTTGGATCGACATAAAATTCAATGTCTAATTGGTCTCCCATTTGGAGTTGCTCTAGTTCCAAATAGGATTTGAGTTGTTGAAGCTCTTCTGATAGAGGGACGAAGGTATGATCGGCATGCTCCAATACCCCTCTTAACAATCCCCCAAATCGACTGAGATAACGGTTGGCAAGTTGAGTTTGTTGGTTTTTGATGAGAAAAGAAATGGAGTTCATGGCATTGAAAATGAAATGTGGACTGATCTGACTGATCAATGCCTGATATTTGAGCTCAGTGAGGAGGCGCTTGTTTGTATTTTGTCGACTGATGAATCGGGCAATTCCAATGGTGACAAAGCCAAGGGGGATCAGAGAGAGCAAAGTCATCAACAGATAAAACCAGATCGTCTGGGTAGCATGTGGCTTTATGCTAAACTGAAATCGAGTTGGCTGATTCATGAAGCGACCATCTTCATTGCTACTTTCTACCTCAAACACATACTTCCCCGGTGGAAGGTTGGTATATCTGATGTTATTGTCCAGTCCAAATTGCCAGGTCGGGTCTACGCCAGGAATTCTATATCGATAGCTCAGATGTTGTCGATTCTGGAAGGCCACAACTCGGAATTTGATGAAGAAATTGTTCTCTGTATGCGAGAGATGTATCTGATCTGGAAATTCGTAAAGAGAGTCAAGCGTTTCCAGTGATTCGATATAGGTACGGGGAGGTATCCGCGCCTGAGTAAACAGCGTGTCCGGATGGAAGTGGAACATGCCATGATCGGTGGCGAACCATATTCGGTTGTTCTGATGCTCAATGGACTGAATGTTAACCTTGGGCAGGAATGTGCGCGCGTATAAAGTTCCTTGTTTGACAAATTTGTTTTGTAGGGAATCAAAGGTAAACCGCTGAAAGTTGTTTTGACCAAAAACCCATAGGGTTTGATCATGCAAAACAGAGACAATCCAGAGTCTACTTGGCGCGATATCTATCCCTGAACGAAGCTCCTGGGTTTTGCCATCACGAATAATGACAATCCCATAATCTTTGATGCTCAGGAAAACGGTACCAGATTGAGAGATTTGAACAAAGTAGATAAACTGAGTAGAATCAATATGCTCGATGAGCGGATATTCACCGTATGGGCGTTGAACGATCGAATCTTTTACATACCAAAGATCCCCACCTGATGCCAACCAAATGGAGTGATCCGGCGACCTGCTTATGCTATATATTTGTTGGTTAAATCCATGTTTTCTGATATCAAAAAAGATTTTGTGTTGATGAGCATTGACTCCAAATAACCCATGACGATTACTCTTGAACCAAAATACACTGTCATTTTGTGGGATGATTTGATTGAAATAATAGCCTACTTTTGCTTTTACAGGTTCTCCTTCCAGGGGTTTGATTCGGGTCCAGCTATCCTGGGAGACCAGATAGCGAAAGGAGGTAAGGAGTTGATCTCCAAACTTGACAAATGTGAATCCATTTTTTGATTGAGGTAGGGGATGTTGCTGGATGTTATACAGGGAATCAATGGTATAGAGATGACCATCATTAGAAGAGAACCAGGTTTGATTTTCTTCAGCCAGCATATGAATCACATGATTTTTCTTCTTTTCCCTGGCAGGCCATCTGATCCAGCTGACGTCCCGCGAATGAAGTTGATACAGGCCCCCCTCCTTCGTCCCAAACCAGTATGTCCCATCCTTTGTCTGAAAAGTACAAGTAACGGTATGCCCTTGAAGATAAGGCTGATAGTGATGGATGTCTGCAAATTGCTGATTGTCTACGCAATAAACGCCATCATATGTGGAGATCCATACACTTCCTCCTCGATCTTCATACAATTGAATGATCTGTTTGGGAAGAAACTGTTCCCCATAAGAGCGAATCTTTGACTGATCAAAGTGCAGGAGATTGTTGGATGCGGTAGCTAAATATGAACCATTCTTTAACCGGATCATCCGTTTTATTGGGGATTGGAAGATCTCAGGATTCAAGTCTTGAACTCCTGACATGCGACTCAAAGCAGGATCATTTAACAAATCTGTTTCTCTACCCGTGAAAATCGGAACCCCCTCTACGAGTTTCCAATAGGAATAATTGCCTAGACGATGTGCCTCTGGGTCTTGATCCAAATCATGGGAGATGACAGAATCCGAAGTTGCTTCAAAAATGAAGGATTGACGATTGAGACTATCCCGGATACTCATCGGAGAGACACTGAACCAAAGATGTCCTGATTGATCTTCATGAATGGTATGAATAGTTCCGTTTTGCAGAACATTCATGATTTGTTTGTGATTGGGATGGAGAGTCCGTTTGCCTTGCTGAATGGAAGATAATTGGTTGCCGAGAGTCAGCCATGTTTTGCCATTATGCCCCTCGTATAGGTACTGGAAATAATTGGGGAGAGAAATTTTAAGTTGAAATTCTGCTCCATCAAATTTGACTGTCCCTTGACTCGTACATACCCATAGGAATCCCTGATCATCTTCCGTTATATCCAGGATCCAATCGGAAGGAAGACCATTTTCTTCCGTGTAATTCTTAAAAAAAGGAGTAATAAGTTGCGCGCGCACATTCGCAAAAACGCCAATGCTAAGGAAGAATAGACATATAACTCTCACAGGAACATGTTGGTATAGTAAATTGCCCAAGGAGGACTCATGACAGAAAATGAACCAAGTACTTGCTGTAGCTTCCTCACTTAGAGACTGGGTGGGTTTTGTTTATGTAAATTGTTATAGGTCTAAAAAAGGGGCATAACAAAAACATAGGATGAAATTCAAACAGTCCCTTAGAAAGAGAGAAGTATTTTTTGCCAAACAAAACGCTGAGAAATATGACCAAGATAAAAAGGTGCCAGAGGAAAGTGAGAGACAACTTGAAGGCGTGTTATTTTTTGTAGTAGCTGCGTCCCCATCATTGGAATCTGTGCAATCGAGGAAGTGCCTTAACCCAGGCTCAAGGCTTGCATCTTCTGCAAAAACTCCTGTTTTCGCCGGGTGGCGACTGTGAGTTCTGTCCCATTTGAGAGCTCGACTTCTCCCCCTCTGCCTCTTGTGTATGACTGAATGTGCTTCAGATTGACCATATATCGATCATGGATGCGATAAAAAATAGCTTCTGGCAGCAAGGTCTCATAACTGGCAAGTGCTTTGCTGACCACAATGGGAGACCGACCTTCAAGATGAAAAATGGTATATACATTGCTGGATTCGAGATAGACAATGTCTTCTATATCTACAAAGCGAATACGCCCATTTTCAGGTAGGCTGATGCGTTTTTTTGTAGAATTTTGTTTGGAAGAAAATGAAGGAGATTTGCGAACCTTGGACGGGGCATCATGTCGATGAAAATACCGTTGCATACCTTCTTCCAGATCTTCTTCTGTTATGGGTTTGAGTAAATAGTGAATGGGATTGTAGTCATAGGATTTGAGCGCGAATTGGGGATGAGCTGATACAAAAATTAACTCAAATTTTTGATAAGCAGATCTTTCCAGAATCTCAAACCCATATCCACTTCCCATTTCAATATCGAGAAAGAGCAATTCGGGTTCATGTGTTTCCAATAATTCTACGCCTTGATCTATGGTCGTGGCAGTGAAGATATGAGTAATAGAGTGGGGGAGATCTTCCAACATTTTTTGTAATAGTTGGAGATTCATGAGCTTGTCATCAATGATGGCTATCTTCATTCCTTTGCGTGATTGTTTAAAGCCGACTAGAGGCGACTGATTCTGTCAAGAATGGGGTGATTGGCGACTTGAGTGGGCGATTGATAGAGTTTGGGAAAGTAAAATTCAACTTGTGTTCCCTGGCTTTCGCCATTGTCTTCCAAATCCTCTATGCGCATTCCGATTTCGACATTATACATACGTTTGATGGTGGAAATGCGTTCTTGGGTATTTTGGACCCCGATAGAGTGTTTCTTTTTGCTGATGTAGGTCTTGGGTTGTTTGCTGGCAGCTTCTCGTCCGACTCCATCATCCCGAATGGCCACGAGAATCTGATCCTCAGATTCGAGAAAGTGGACCAGGAGTTCTCCCTTTCCTTTGGGAGAGATTCCATGTTTGAGGGCATTTTCGATCGCAGGTTGGAAAAGCATTGGCGGAACGAACACCTCTCGTTCAAGTAAGGTAGAATCAATATAAAAATCAATGTCAAGATTGGTCCCCATTTGAAGCCGTTCCAGCTCCAGATAATGGCGCAAGTGTTCTATTTCTTCAGACAAGGGAACGAATGTATGTTGGCTGTGTTCGAGAACTCCTCGCAAGAGACCTCCAAATCGACTGAGATAGTTGTTGGCCAGACTTGATTGCTGGTTTTTGATGAGGAAAGAAATGGAATTTAATGCGTTGAAAATAAAATGAGGACTCATTTGGCCGATAAGAGCTTGATATTTCAGTTCTGTCAGCTGTCGTTTGTTATTATTTTGACGCATAAAAAAGACAATGATTTGCTTGACGATGAACGCCAGACCAATCACTACCAACAATCCCACCAGGATGGCAAACCAGAGGGTTTGGGTAAAGTGAGGAATGATCTCAAAAGTGAGGCGTTGGATCTGTCCCCTGAACTCTCCCTGTTCATCACTGGATTCCAGTTCGAATGTATACGTGCCGGGATCCAGGTTGGTATACCGGATATTGGTTTGCTCAGTGTATTCCCAGTTGGGATCTACTCCTGGAATTCTGTATCTGAATGAGAGTTGGTCTCTGTTCAGCAAAGAGACGGCCCGATATGCGATAGAAAAATTGTTTTCCCGATGGGATAAGCGGATTGCTTTGTCAGGGAGATAGACAGAATCTTTAGACTCCAAATAGGCAAAATAAATGGAAGAAGGAGATTCCTGCTCCTTCGATAAGAAATTCTGATGATTAAAATGAACAAGGCCATTATCTGTGCCCAACCAGAGACGATTTTGATGAAATATCGCTCGGTATCTGGTTGCTGGTGGAAGAATATTTGTCGGGTTGAATGATTCTGAACGCACATATTTTTTCTCGTCCTTGTCATACACAAAGCGAGTGAATTCATGATGAGATAAGATCCAGACAGAATCTTCATTCTCGATTTCGATTCCCCAGCTTCTGGCATTAGGAATATGCTCTCCGGGAATAAGTCGTTGGATCTGATGCTCATTGTAAATGAAAATGCCAGAATCTAATGCCATGAAAAATGCTTTGCCAGCATCTGTAAAATGGGTCCGTAGAAAATAATATAAGCTATCCATGCCCTCCAATTCAGGGTATTCCTCATAAGGATGAAGAATGACAGAATCTTCTAAGCGCCAGAGGTTCCCATTTTTTGTCATCCACAATTCTTCAGAAGGAGAGAGTGTCATTTGTTGTATCCTGCCACCAAATCCATGGTCTCTCGAATCGTAAACAATTGCATGTTCGTCAAGATCGATTTCAAATAGTCCTCGGTCCCTATTCGAGATCCAGAACCGACGCTCGTCTTTCGGAACAATCAAATGAAAGAAGTAGCCAAATTTTGAATTTGGTTCTCCTGTCAGCGGGCGAATCAGAGTCCAGGATTGATCTGATATCAAATACCGATAAGAAGTGAGGATCTGCTCGCCAAATTTGACCATAGCAAAGCCATTTTTAGAGATAGGGACAGAATGTTGGGAGAGTGTTTCTGTGGAGTCAACATAGTACAAATGTCCATCTGATGCACTATACCAAAGTCTGTCTTCATCTGAAAGAAGAGAAATGATATTATTTTTGCGACCTTTTTCTGGCCACCTCAACCAACGGATGTCTGGATTGATCATGTGAAACAATCCATGGTCTTTGGTTCCAAACCACAAACCGCCATCTTTATCTTCAAGCAAGGAGGTGATGGTGTATTCAGGTAAATAATGTTGGTATTTGTCCACCTGATCGAAGGCATATTGATCCACGCAATACACGCCTCCATACGTACTAATCCATACCGAACCCTGTCGATCCTCATACAGATCTAGGATGACATATGGCAGAAAGTTTTCTCCCGAAAAATAAATACGCGTGGAATCGAAGTGTGAAAGATTACCGGAACCTGTTGAGAGGTAAGATCCATCCTTCAGCCGAATCATGCGCTTGACATATTTACCTAATTTGTCAGGGGAATACGGGATATTTTTTTCTATTTTTATCCTGGCAGGATTGATGATCATATCAACTTGTCTCCCTGTATATATGGGCTGTCCATCAATCTCTTTCCAATAACTTTTTGCCCCGATGGGTTGTGCCGTGGGGTCTGTCAGCAAATCGTGATGGATGAGTGTGTCAGGTGTCAGTTCATAGAGGGTTGTAAAACGTTTTTTTGGATCTTTGTTCCCAATCATATTGGCCATGGTAAACCATACATGTCGATTGCTGTCAACATATACACTCATATGATGGGCACCTTGTCTTACAGCATTGACCTGTTCGAGCATAGGATGAGCCTGGCTGGTATCTTGTGAGAATAAAGACAGCTCTTTGTCAACGAGAAACAAAGATTCCGGTTTGAGTTTTTGAACCAACTCCTGATAGGAATATTCTTTAGGGTTGCCTTTGAATAATTGGAATTCCGATCCATCAAATCGTTCTAGCCCCTTTTCGGAGAACAACCAGATGAATCCCTCCTCATCCTGGGAGACCTCTCTTATTCTGTTTGTGCTCATCCCTTTTTCTTCCGTAAAGTGGCGATATACGGGTGTCACCAATTGCCCGTAAGCAAAGGAATTCAAAACAAAAGCAAGGAGAATAAGGCGGGAAAAGCTATCCATCTACAGATCCGGTATTTCAGGAAGACGAATATACAAAATCCTGAGACAATGCTTTCACTCTGACTTCTGCTGGGTGTACAACAATTTTCACAATCCAGAGATTTTTCTTGCAGAACCTCTTCTTCCTATGAACCGGAACCCCGTTTCTCTTCCGCCATGCGGAATCTTCGACTTCAATGAGAAACAAGCCCACAAGCCTTAAAGTAGATGCAAGGCTTTCCTATAAAAAGAGAATTAGTTGAAAAACGTGCGTTGGCTCCGAAAATCCGCGGGGAGGAGGGCTTGAAGCGAGGGCCTTGGTTGGGATTTTCTTGACTTTTGGGTACTTTTTGTCAAGAAAAAGTACCATATCAAACAAAAATATATTTTATAGGAAAACCCTGAAAGAAGATGGGACATTTGTCATGCACGCCTTCTGGTCATTTATTCGTATATTTATCCAAAATCCATCAAATATGAGTCTTGCCAAGCACGACAAATATCCAGTCCAGCCAATCATCTACCCTTCCTCTGATGGAAAACCTATGGCCGATAACACAAAACAGGCTCGATGGATCATCAGTCTGTACAACAATTTGAGAAGTTTATTTCAATCACAAGATGTATTCATTGCCGCAGATTTGCTTTGGTATCCCGTTGAGGGGCAGCCAACCATTTCTGTTGCCCCTGACATTTTAGTTGCCTTTGACCGTGCACAAGGAGATCGCTCCTCCTACAAGCAATGGTTGGAAGGTGGGATTGCCCCTCAAGTTGTTTTCGAAATCCTTTCCCCCTCCAATACGCAGATGGAAATGCTGCGAAAACAATCATTTTACCAAAATCATGGGGTGGAAGAATTAATCGTCATTGACCCTGGAAAAAGTCCTGATGATGGAGAAACATTTTTGCCATATGTCCGAGTCGGAGATCATCTTGGATCGGCTGACTTTCATGTGGTTGATTGGACTAGTCCGCGATTGGGGATTCGATTACGACAAGAGGATGGACAAGTCAATGTCTTCTATCCAGATGGAAGTCCATTTCGCAGCTTTGAAGCGATTATGATGGAACTGGATCAGGAGAAAAAACGTGTTGTAGAAGAAAAGCAACGCGCAGAAACTGAGAAGCAACGCGCAGAAACTGAAAAGCAACGCGCAGAAACTGAGAAGCAACGTGCCGATCAGGCGGAAAAAGAACTAGCAAAACTTCAGGCGCGTTTGCGAGATTTGGAAGGAGAGTAAGCTCCTATTTAGCTGCCAATTCCTCCAGTTTTTGTTCAAACCATTCTCGCTCCATCATCGACATTTGGCAACTTTGATGTAAGTTGTTAGGGTTTGTTTGGAGAGGGGGGAGTCTCATTTTGAGGTAGATGTAAAAAGAATGGCACCTTGACAAGAAAGGGCAGCATTCACCACATTCATACATATACCATCGAATTGACAAAGAGAACCACAGTAGACAGTCAGTCCCTTTTGTTCGGTAGCTTTGTTCGTCTGGAAATTAGCAGGCCGGGGGACTGTTAACCATCATTAACCTAAGATCGCGGGCCTAGTCGTCTTATGGAGATCGATGAGGTTTTTTGTTGATCATCCCATGTCGAAACCTGAGACTAAATCAAATGCAATAGGCTTATCCATTGTTCATCAATGCTTTATGGTCGCAAGCTGATTTCGATACCTGATTTAATCGTTTTGAAACTGGAAAAATAGTTGTAAAACTGATAATTTCGTTATAGCTTGCTTATATGAAACGATTAACTCCCAAAGAAGAGCAAATCATGCAGATTCTCTGGCGACTGAAGCGCGCTTTCGTCAATGATATTCTGAAGGAATTGCCCGATCCCAAACCACATTACAACACAGTGTCATCTCTCGTCAGATTTCTGGAAGACAAGGGATATATTGGACACAAGGCTTATGGGAAGACGCATGAGTACTTTCCCACGGTTAGTGTGGAAGCCTATCGGAAGCAGTCCTTATACAAATTGGTCTCAGGCTATTTTTCCAATTCATACAAAAGTGTCATTTCTTCTTTGGCCAGGGAGGAGAAAATCAGTGTGGATGAGCTGAAAGAAATTATTGAAATGATAGAAAACCAAGATTCTGAATCCAATGAATGAGCTATTGTTATATTTCTTCCAGGGAGCGATTATCCTGAGTCTGTTGTTCGGTATGTATTGGATATGGCTACGAAAGGATACGCATTTTCGACTCCGAAGGCTGTATCTGATCATCACCATATTGAGTGTAGGCTGCTTACCATTTGTCTCAGCTGATATGTTCCCGGCTTTTCAATCAGTTTCCACGCTGGAACCTTTGTCTGTATTGTCGGTGCAAATGGACATCTTATCTCTCCAGACAGACATGTCAGCTCCGCCTGCCAACTCCTGGTCCTGGAAAGAATATTTAACCCTTTTGCTGGGGCTTGGATTTATGGGGATGCTGATCAGGTTGGCCGTGATTTCGTCTCAATTGATCAGAATCTTTCGAACTGTGAATTTCGTTTCATATCAGGGACATATTCTGGGATATTCCTCTGATATCAAGGTTCCGTTTTCTCTTTTTCGCTACATCCTCCTGCCACAATCGCAAGAAGGACCCGAACCAGACCCAACCATCCTTACACATGAAGCTGCTCATGTTCGGTATCTACATACCTTAGACATCCTGTTAGCAGAACTGTTTTTGCTGCTGTTTTGGTTTCATCCATTTTGTTGGCTGCTCAAGCGCTCCATTCTGGAAGTCCATGAGTATCAAGTAGACAATCAAGTCTTAAAGGCCGGTTTTGACCGGAAAAAATATCAGCGTTTGCTTCTGCAGTATAGTACAGGCGGCGCTCAGCAACTGGCCCTCACCAATTCTTTCAATCAGTTAATCACAAAAAAAAGAATTACCATGATGAACAAACAACGATCTTCCAAAGCGACCCTGCTCAAGTATGCAGTCATTATCCCTGCTCTCTTTTTGAGCATGAGTCTCATCTCCTATTCCTCTCCTATAAGTCCTGGATTGAGCGATGTCTCCCCTGAGTCGATCCTGAGTGAAGTTCCCGTTCCCGCTGCCGATGGCTTTTTGATTAAAGGAAAAGTCCTCAAACTGTCAGATAAGAGTCCCATTATTGGCGCAACGATTTTGATCAAAGACACAAAGATTGGTTCGCTTACGGACCAGGAAGGTCATTTTTTGATCAAAATCCCATCCAATAAAGCTACTTTGCGATTTGCCTTTGTGAATATGGAAGGCTTTTCTGTAGATGTGTCTGAAAGTGGAGAACTGACCGTATTTCTGGATGAAAATGTCAAAAAAAGTCGTCATGTGTTTAAGCCACAACCCGTTGAGCTTCCCCCCGCTACCGCAGAGAGGGAGAAGAGTGAGTTCGAGAAGGGCCTGCAACTTGGAATCATGCAAGGAAATGGCAAACAACCCCTCTTTGTGATTGATGGCGTGGAGCAGGAAAGAGAGAAAGGAATTGTAGATCTAGAGCCTAAGAATATTAAGTCTATTAAAGTAATAAAAGGAGATGAAGCCATCCAAAAGTATGGATTAAAGGGCATAAATGGGGTAATCGAAGTTACCAGTAAGAAAAAAGATTAATCTACTCCCATTCTGTTCTTGAATAGAATGACGCCAGGCATCCGTGAAGGGGGCCTGGCGTGTATTCATCTAGCTGACAAATCCTCCAAATGGTGTTATTTCACTGCTGCTGAATAATAGTTCATTCGCTGAACAATGGCTTTCAGGGATTTTCCGGGATACTTGCGGTTGGCAGCGGTGTAGTGCTGTCGGGTGAGCAGACTTTTGCCTTCTCCTTTTGAGATGGCTGTCTCGAACATGATGGCAGATTGCATTCTGGCAGCCACAGATTTGACTTCCCAGGGATCTCTGATGTCAGGGATACATTCACAAGTCCAGGGATCTATCAAGCCACCACAATTAGGCGGTGGGGTGCAATCTTCTTCATCGGCTGCCAATACGCGATTTGCCAGGGACTTGAATTCGGCAGAGACCACTGTGCTTGCTGCCAGGGTTGGAGGCATACCAATATTGAAGCCTACATATGTTTGCTTTTTCTGTGCAAATAAGGACATGCTGATTGCAAAAGGGAGAATCAGGAAAATAACTTTTTTCATGAAATAGAGAGTTTAGGATTGTTTGCTTATAGGTTGCATAAGGCAGGGAGAATGTAACTGCCGGATTGAAAAAAAATAAGCAGGGACAAAACGCTTACAGAAAGGGAGAGATTTCTCCTCTGACACCCGAGGAATCGGATCTAAGAGAAGCATGTACTGATGTCTCAGTGGGATTATAGGTAACATAAGCAGTTGGGCTTATGTACCAGGATCTGTTTTCGGAACAAGCGCTAAGAATCGTTGAATCCCCTATCGTTTGCAGGTGCAGAGAATAGTCTATTCGTTACTTTGTGGTACTTTTGTTTTCAGCTTCTGTGACCCGCAAGTAGTTGTTCAGAACTTCCTTGGCAAAATAATAACCTCGTTCTTTGGCGCGGTACCATCCCATGATCAGCAGAATCGCTATCAGGTGGATCGAATGATTGAACTCGTTTTGCTTCGCCTGATAGACGATCAACATGATCCACAGGCCAAAAAGCGCTACCAGGACGCCCCGGGAGAAAGCATAAGAGGCATTGAATTCCTGAATTCGATTGTTTGTACTAGAACCGATATATGACATCGCAATCCCAAACAAAGAGTCCAGGTGCTGATCATTGTTGAAATCAGTTTGTTGGGTTCGTTCTCTGGTCAACCGAATTCTTGCCTTTTGATATCGAGAAAAGCGGATCTTTTTCATGCCTTTGCCCTTCAGGAGATTTTGAGAAGGTTTGCCACCCCAGCTGATGAATAGATAAGATTCTGTCCAACTGGCAATGGCATTGATGAAATATCCCAATACATACGCCACAGCAACACTTGCAAGGCTCATGCCTGTATCCAGGCTGATGTCTGGAAGCCAGATCAGCATGACCGGGATGAACCAAAGGAATCCTAAAATCAGATGGGTGACGACATTGTAGAAGCTAAATTTCATACTGGGTGAGGATTGAGATCTCTAGAAAGAGACAATTCATTTTTTCGCCTTTTCTTGAGTTTTGTACAATAGCGAACTGACCCCAAGTTTACGAATAATTTGTTTCTCTTCAGTATCGTCTTTGGGAGAATGAAACTCATATATCAAGGCAATGAGCATATCGGCTTGATCCTGATACCCTTTGAATTTCTTGGGGGAAGGATTATAGATGCCTCGCGCGAGCATTCGCTTTTTGCGAAGGCTAGCACTAATCCCGGACGAACGGTCCAGATCAAACATATCATCCATCCTCTCTTCAGGCATATTTTCTGCCCGCAAATCCGAGAGAGAAAAATTCGTTGCAGAAATCATGACATCGCAACTTTGGTCTTTGGAGGATTTTTTTATGTCCTTAACCGTTTGACCGTGCGGATGATTATTTTTTTTGTTGGGTCCAGCAGAAATCGCAATCAAAGATTTGCCAGCCTTTCGAAGAAATTGTTTCCAGATGGCCACACTACTTGAGTACTTAGAACCGTGATGGCTGGCCTTGATCCAGTCGGATTGAAAACTGCCGAAGAGGATGTCAAGGCTTCGACTCCTGAATCTTCGGAAGGTCTTATTCCAAATTGGTTTTTCCACATCACCTCCAAATAACAATTTGAAATGAGGAGTCTTGAACAAGAGAGAGGCCGAGATGCGATTTTTGAGGATAAGATAATGTTTCCACTTTTCGCGTATTCTCTGTTCTTTCGGACTTCTGGCAGGTCGGTGCAATTTTACCAATAAGCGGATGAATTTGGTCAAATTTCTCATGACAAATGTGTGTACCTCGGCTTCTGGCGGCGTGAGATTGAACACACGAAGAGAATGACCATCCAGATTTCCATGAAGCAGGCTGATATCCACACATGGCGGGCAATTGGCTTTCTTATGCGATAGAGAAAAAGATTTAATTGCTTCAAGAGCAGAAAGAAAAGAATGTTGGAGAGAGGTGTCAACATCCTTTTGCGCCTCGCCAGAAACAGAATAAAATTCTTTTTTATAGGCGGCATGAAATGCCTCATAATACATGAGAAAATCCGTTCCGCCGAACCACCAAAGATTATCTACCTGAATAGGCGCTTTGTGCTTGATCGGAGAGTCTTCTTCTATCCAATCCAGAAATGCTTTGATTCCTTTGATATGGTCGTGATCCGGATGGGATACATGAATGAAAGCGAGGCGAATTTTTTCCCCTTTGGCATGGCGGTCTTTCAAAAATCGAAGTGCCGGGACTTCGCCGAGCTTCCTGGAGGTATTTTGTCGATAGGCAAATCCTATATCATCCGATGGATAATAAAAATCAATGATCCCATACATTCCATTGGGAAGCTGGACAAGGATGTGTTCTCCCGTCCCTACATTGAAAACATAGACTTTTAGGCAACCATTTTTGGCAGAACTCATAGCAAGTAGTTAAGATCCTTAGGGCAAGGCAAGGATGAAACGAATTGCCGAAAATACGAAAGAATCAGGAGTTTTTGTGGGAATTGTGGCGGAAATTGTCACATCTCTCGATCCGCAAGCTCTATATATGGTGCGAAATTGTTTTCCATGCTTTCCAGACCAAAATATAGGAAATGGTCATTTTCCTGGGAAATTCCTCTATTGGTTAGCAATTCTTTGGGAAATAGTTCTATGCCCTGATCATCGTGAGAGATAAGCCAGTTACTCATATGCACTTCGAAGTCCTCCGCTAGTTCTCTTTCGATCCTTCCTTTGCGAATCTCCAGAATTTGAGGAAGTCCCCGATCATAAAATACCTTGAGTGAATTGGTTGCTGCTTCTTCATCCCGCGTTTCCTGAAATTTCTGTTGATAAATGATGCTCAGAAAAAAGATTCTTGCGGCCGGTCTACTCATGAGTTTGACAAGGCGGGAAATGGGTTCCAGTTCTTTTCTTTCTTTGTCGGCGAGATAGCGGTAGGCAAGGGTATTGGCAATAATCAGCTCGGAGCATGTTTTGAAGTGAGGCGCTTCCCAAATAGGCGCATTGATTACTTGCTCCATTTGTTCGAGGGATTGCAAGTAAATGAAAGGTGAGTTCCCAAATGCAAAAAAAAGAATTTGTTGGTGCGCTTTATCGAAGCCAAGCTGTATGTTCAGGCCTTTAAGATTTGGGGTGGGGAGATTGTCTACAGAAGCAAGCCGGATTTGTTCTGATTCAACTTCAAAATAACCTTCCTTGATGCTCCATCGGGCTTTTTCAGTTGATTTATGAGTAATCGCTTTTTTGAATAGATAGACCCATTCATTGTAGGAAGGGGAGGGATAAAGATCAGTTTGATAGGGGGTAAGCTTGGTGTGTAAGACTTGTATCATCACACCAGAAAGATCTGTTTTTTGAGGAGAAAGTGCTAAAGAAATAGCCTTGTGAATCTTATCAGAGTAAGACTTTACAAGCTTTTGAATAATTTCTCCGATCTTTTCAAAGTCTTTTTTGATGTCCTGGGCTTTTGGCTTTTTTAGAAAAAAATAGTCAGCTCCAGCTTTTAATGCCTCCCGTTTTTTATCCTGGTAGGCTGTATATACAATTACGAGACTACGAAGGGGGAGGTTTGATTTTTTGAGTTTTTTAATATAATCTATTCCTTGATTTTCTCGCCCTTCTCCTAAATGCAAGTCCATAATAAAGATTCCAGACTTGGCCTCTTGGGGATGAAATTGATCAATTTTGGGAGCGGAGTTGCCATCTCCATAGTGCGAATAGTGAGACTTCGGAATGATATCTCCTAATTCGGTCGCTAGACGCGCCCTGATACTCTCAGCATGCTGATCATCAATGATGGTTACGTGGGGAGAAGTTGGGGCAAACATGTTACTTCAATGGGATACGGACTGAAAAAACAGTTTTTTTACCAATAGAGGAGAAATGATATACTTCACCATCGAAATAACGATTTAATACTGATTTAACAAAATACAATCCGAACCCAACTCCTTTTTCATCCTTGGAAAAGTAGGGTTGATAGATCTTTTGGTCAATATCGGTGTCAATCCCAATCCCATTATCTTCAACCTCCAAAAGAAACAGTTGATTGTTACTTTGGTTGCGGATGATAACCTTGCCTTGCTTGTTCGCCTGAGCTGATTTGTCTATGGCCTTGACGGCATTGGACAGGAGATTGTCAATGATCATGCTGAACAAATTGGGATCGCCGACAATGTCTGGATAACTATTGATCTTCTCGTATTCGAACTCTATGCTTGGGATGTCTGCCTGATTCTTTCTTTCGGTATGGAAATGCCGCACCGTTTCCAGAATAATTGTCTTGATATCTATTCGTTCCTCTCGCTGCTCATGGGCTTCAAAGGTATTGAGCAATTGGGTAATCTGCTCTGAGCTTCGGTTAATTTTCTCAAAATGTCCAATGAAGGATTTTCTCAGACTTTTGGATAATTTGGGATATACCTCATCCTGAATATCCAGTTCCAACATACCCAGGCCATACAAGCTATTGCGAATATTGTGGCTGATGCCTCGGGCAATGACCAAATAGGCGTCTCTGTATCGATCTGCCTTGTCCTCTGCCTTTTTCAAGCCTACATGTGCTGTATCCATATTCCGGGCCATGATGATCGCATTCCTCGCCAAAAAAGCAAAAACATCAATCAAGCGATTGGTTTCCTGCTTGAACTCCTTTTGATACCGATAGTTGACAAATAAAACGCCAATCGGTTCTTCCTGGAATTCGAGCCTGACTGCCGCAGAGGATTGGATCTTCTCCCGATACCAAAAGGTCTGTTTGGTTGAAATTTCCTCCCATTTGAAAAACCGTCGGTGTTGATTCAGATATTGTTCATATTCTTTCAAATTTCGGAACCTTTGCGTTCCGGTTGCAATGATGGCATTGACAAAATCGACAGGTTTCTGGCTGTATTCTCCTCTTTTCTGGTGAAGCTCGGCGGTGAACTCCGATCGGAAGGAACCACTGTAAGACCCATCAGAAAAGGTAATGTCCTGTCCGATTTTGTGAACAAACAGGAATACCGGATCTGCATTCAACAATACTTTTGCCAATTGGGTGAGATTGTTGACAAAGGTTCTAAAATCAAATTTTCCTTCTGCCCCTGACAGATTCGCAAAAGCCCGGAAAATTTTGCTCTGTTGGATGGCACTTCCCGCTTTGGGAATCAAGAGGTCCAGGAACAGCTTGTCTTGTGGAAGCAAAGAGAGCTGCTCCATTTGTGATTTCACCAAGACAAATCCTGTTACATTTCCTTCTACCTGAATCGGAATCAATATGGCAGATGACAAGCCAAAGTGATCAAAAATCTGGGCAAGATCAGGAAGAACCTCTTTCAGGCTAGGATTCTGTTCATCAGGGAAGAAACTCAATTTTTCCTTGATGGGTTGTGGAAGATTTTTGAGCGTACTTATTTTTTGTTTTTGGAGAGCAGTGAATAAAGGTTTGAGGGCATAATTGAGTTGGACGATTTTTTCTTTGCCCTCCTGCACGATTTCCCAAACGCTGACAAAAGATGTTTGAAAATGCTCTCCTATCACATTCACCAAAGAATGGTAAATCTCCTTCTGGTCAAACAGATCAAATGGCTGGATCAGATTCCGAATGGCATGGTTGATTTTTTTTCGGATATAGGCCTCTGCAATTCCCTCTGCATATAGATTCAGAACTTTTGCTTTTCTGCGATCGAATTGAGACTGTTTGCCTGAATACAAATTGAACCCGCCAATGACCTTTTGCTGATAAATCAGTGGAATCGAGATCAAGGAAGTTACATTTTGGGAATCTGGAATGAAGTATGGATCTTCCAGAACGTTGTGAGACCAATAGGTTTGTTGTGTATTGACCACATGTTGAAAAATGCCGATTTTGTCTGAAGAAGTTTGGTGAATGGTGCGTTTGATTTGTTTCAGATGATCTTTTGGCATCCTGTATTCGACTGTCTCTCGCGGAACCCAGTTTTCTTTGGAATCCATTGGGAGAACAAAAAAATCTCCCCCTAGTTCGGCTTTGACCAATGTGCACAGATGCTCCAGAATTTTTTTGATGTATTGCTTTGGATGATCTATGGCTTCAAATTCAGAGAGTTTTTCTGTGATTTGTTTGGCTTCTTCGCGGATGTAGGCATGATAATAGGGCTGTGCACAATTATCAATATACAATTTCAGGTCAACCACATCCTGGTCGCGAATCTCTTTTCCTGTGTCCCTGTGATAGCCAACTTCGAATACCCCTAATGGATAATCCCCTTCAGCATCTGAGTCGGGATTAAAATGGATCTGTTTGGCCCTTCTTTTCATCGGAAGGAACAATCGAATCAGATTGTGATGATCATAGGTGAAAAAGACTTTGGATTCAAGCGCCGGAATTTGGGATTGGTCAATTCGATTGTCCTTGATCAATTGTCCGTCAATGAACACCTTGGCTCCATCTACATAGACTTCTTTTTTTTGCCGGATCACATATGGCAAAATATCTCGGTGCTCAAGAGAAAACCCATAATTCATCTCTTTTGCCTGCCACAATCTTGGGTCCACCAAACCATCAGCTTTCTTGATGTTGTATTCGACGGTGATCCAGTTTTTCATATGATCCACAATCGACAAGCTTGCATAATCAAACCCAAAAAAATGAATCATGTCTTCCATGGCCTGGTTGCAGACATCTTCCATGCTTTCCTGCCGAGACACTTCATTGATTCTGTTCTGTAGCTCCTGCAGGTGTTCTTTCCGGCTTTCCAGTTCCTTGGTTCTTTCTGTGAGTTGTTGATTGGCGCTTGTCAGCAAATTGTTGGTTTGTAACAGACTTTCAGACTGGACTTGCACAGTGCCAGTCAATGCTTCAATGGTCTGGGAGTGAGAAATTTCTGCTTGTTTGACCTGATTCAGATCGCGATATAAAGTATAGATATAATAGACACCTACAAGAACAAACATAAAAATAAGGAACCCCAAAAGAATCCCCCAGGGACTCAGCCAAAACGGACTGCTAACGAGGATGATCAATTCAACATTTGCCTCTTTTTCAAGATCCCGGTGTTGACCATATTCGATTTCCCAGATCCGAAGATGATAGGTAGCAGCATGTTCAAACAAGACATCCCGGGATCGAAAGGGTAAGGTCAAAATGGGGGAGGAGTGTACATATCCCGAATCCAAAATGGCTCCTCTTTTCGTTTCATACTGATAGAAATAGCCCATCTGCTCATTTCTCCCAAATTTCATGTCCGCCAACTTGACTGTAACATCTCCCTCCTGATAGCTGACCTTCAACTCACTGCTGCAAAGGCGATCAAAATGAGACCTGAATCCAAACGGAATTTGCTGGATGCTTGATTGTTCTTTGTCTTGATTGGACTTTGATTCAGAGGAAGGGGCAATGAGCCAACGATTGGATATGTTGGGCTGCGGGGCATGTGACACTGCATCAGGCCAGAAGCGAACCAGACCATTTTGTCCCTGCCCCAATATGATGGACCCATCGGTGTGTAGAGCCACTGCCCCTGAATTGAACTCCTGACCATACAAGCCATAGGCTGTGTCATAGATTTCCATGGAATTGTCCTCCGGGAAATAGTGGGCGATCCCATTGATTCCACAGATCCATAAAGACCTCGAATCTGGATCTGCAACTATGGAGAAGATAACGTTGAATTTTTTTTCCGGGTCTGGCAGGGGAATATATTCCAGTTCTTTGCTATCGGTATTGACTCGAATCAGCCCTGCGCCATCCGTACCCAACCACAGATGTTTTGAGTCCGAAGGAAGATAAGCCATGCAGAAGACGGGACTTTCGATAGAAATAGATTCCACCGTCTTCTTTCGGTAGTTGCGGTAGACCAATCCATGCTGTTTGGTCCCAATCCATGCGGCATCCCGATCTACAGGATCCTGGCAGATGGAATAAATATAGGAATTGGGAATCTTGCTGGAATACAGGCTGTCTTTTTCAATTCCTGCCTCATAATGTTTGGTGAAAAGACCATTTCCGCTTGTGCCAAACAGAAGTCGATCTCTGCCAAGCAGTTCTCCAATGGCTCGAATTCCATATTGTTCCTTTCCAAAGCTTTTGGCATGTGCATGTTGTCCAAAACGATCTTTCGCTCTATTGAATTTGTGCAAGCCATACATATCCGATCCTGCCCATACCTGACCATTTTTGTCCAAATGCAAACTCCAGATCGTAGGCGTCTGGATGTTTGTTTCCGAAAAGAAATCAGGGATGGAATAGGTTCTTGTAACGCGATCTGTCAAAGGATTGTAACGAATGATTCTGCTATCTTTCAGTCCCAGCCAGATTTCATCTTCTGCAACTGGTAGGATAGACCAAATGAAGTTTTGTTCCCGCCGTCTTCCGAATATATCTTTCATCAGAATCGAGTGAAAAAGGGAATTGGTGGGATGGTATCGATTGGCCCCTTCTGCAAAAGTCCCTACCCACATCCCGCCAAAATGATCTTCAAAAAGGGAAAGCACATCATTATGACTCAAACTGTAAGGATCTCGAACATCCTGCCGCAGGATCTGAGAGGTCCAGATATCTTCCTCCGAATCAGGAGACTTGCCTTTCTGTGCGAGGATCAATCCCTCATTTTGAAGTGCTACCCAGAGATCATGGTTCCTGTCCACCCATAGAGAGCGAATCGGACTGGGTTCATAAGGGTCGATTTCGAGGAGCTGGGGAGGCGTCCTAGAAGTTAGGTTGTAAGCGTATAAGGCTCCTTCAGTTGTTCCAACCCAAAGAAGTTCATCATCTTTGTGCAAGGCAGAAATTTCTCCAAAGTCGGCAGCGATAGAATCTACCTTTCTGTCCTGGTTTAATTGGAAAAGCCCGGTAGAAGTGCCCAAAAAGACCTCCTGATGATCCCCAAAAGCGATGCTGCGGATGGGTTTGAGCAAAAGAGAGTCAGAAATTTGCTGAACGTACTGGAGGTTGGTGGAATCCATATAGAACAATCCCTGATCTGTGCCAATCCATATCTTGGATTCATGCCAATTCAAGGATAAAATTTCGGGTGCTCCCTCCTTGATTTGTGAAGAAAAGGAATGGGAAATCAAGGTTTCAGTACACAGATCCAGGGAATAGATATTTTCTTCCGTACCGACCCAAATCATGTCTTCCGCCCCTTCAACCAAAAATCGAATGGAGTTGCTCTTCAAAACGCTATTGGAGGTATTGAATACCTGAAAATTTCTGCCGTCATAGCGATTGAGACCCTGTTGTGTGCCAAACCACATGAACCCATCTCGATCCTGATACATCGCAAATACGGTATTCTGACTGAGCCCTTCCTGCACTCCATATCGCTCGAAATTGTAGGTTTGTCCCAGTCCTATTGTACAGGTCAACAAACAATACCCAATCAGGTATGGAAGGAATTTGTTCATAGATTCTTCTCTGGAAGAATTGGATTATGATTTTAAAATAATGATTTTTTGGCAAAAAAAGAGGAAATTGAAGAGAATTTCACAATTGTAAGATGAAACTGCCTGCTTTTATGGATTTACCCACAACTCTGCAAAACAATTACCAGGAAATGATGAAACTCATTGAGAGAATGGAAAAGGATGATCCATCGATTCGTCTGGTTTTCAACAGTTGGGTGAACGATTTTCAAACCCGGAGTACTTTTCTGAATCCATTCGAATATTATGAGTGGCTCAAATCATCCAGAGATGAACTGTTGAAGGATATCAAACACCTGAGTGGAGACATTCGAATCTATTACCTGGGCTTGCTGGAATTTGTCAGGACAGCCTTGATATTGGAATCCGGGGCAGATCAAGCCGAACAGTCCCTGGAACAATTGCGACAAAACCTGATCCTATTGATTGAAAAAGGAGAATTAAGTACAGTCGGAGAAAAACTCAAACATCATTTTCACGCCAAAGAAGCCTCGCGAAAGCAATATAATCAGGTCATTGTGTTGACTTCCGCCCTAAGCCAACTCAATGATGATAAGAGGATTGGGATCATAGAGGATGAAGAAGTCTATGTGAGAAGAAATCAAATCGTCCATGGGTTTTTGGAGTTGATTGAGGACACCTGATGTGCAACAAAGAAACATTGTCCTTCTTGACAATTCACACAGCACAAACAATAGAAACTGCCCGGATTCCGGCATCTGTCCTCTGAGAGGAGATACCAAAAGCTCTCCTGTCAGGGGAGACGGGAAAAATCCAGACAGTCTCTATGATTCATGTGCTTACTGCTGAGGTCATGATCATCTGCTACCACTTCACGATCTTCCGCATCTCCACTTGTCTATTGGCTTCGACTTGCAATAGATATGTACCAACCGGCAGATCCTGAATCTGGATCTGCTGCTCAAATGCACCTGGATGAACCCTTATCTGATGTGATTGCCAGTGTTCCTTGCCCAGAAGATCAAATAGTCGTAGGCGCAAGTCCGTAGCTTGTCTGAATTCGGCCTGTACTGTCAACTGATCAGAGAAAGGATTCGGGAACACCTCAATCGGGCCAGCCAGCAAGTCTGGACTGATGGAGGTATTGGGGCGGATACAAGCCGTGCTCAGATCTCTTGTTCCCTCCGCATACCAGACGCCCCAATTCGCATCCTCCAACAAAACAAAGGGATTGTAGGTGCTATAATTAACATCAAGTTGGAGCTTGTTGGGCAGCATTGCAGCAAGGGCTATGATATCTCCCCCATTGAGCCCTTTGGCATTGAAGGTGAGAAACTGGTCTGAACGATCCCACTCCGGATAGCCCAGCACATCGGAGGCATTGGACCAAATATATCCGATATCTCCAGTCTCTATATTGGCTGAAAAAACCGTTACGGAATCAGGAGTAATCTGATCATAGGCAATGATATATGGCGAATTTTTGGAGAAAACCGCATTTCCCACACTCACGTCTTCAGGCAAGTTGCTGAACAATTTGACCACGACTCCATCCCCAACCTGATCGGCACTTTGATCCCATACCCGCATAAAATTTACATCCCAAAACTCAATATCCGGAGCACCGGGCGAGGCATTGGGAAGTTTGTTGAACGCATCGTACATCAGGAATTCTCCACAATGATCCCAGGCCAAGGCATCTGCATACAGAACTCCGCCTGTATTATTGGTGCCTTGTGCAGTGGTGGGGTTGTAAAGGGTGAACTTCCAACCTGCAATAGGATTGGCCCATAGATCAAAGACAAAAATAGAGGTGTCAACATACTGCGTTACAGCAGCGAGTAATCTGCCGTTTTTGGAGATCGCGACATTGCCCCAATCTGGCTCATTGGAAATCGCATGTTCTTGTGGATTTCCTGTATCCATCCGAATCTCATATATATGATTGTCATCTCCGACAAAGTATCCCATGCTGCCATCATCCGAGATACTCATCTTTGAAATGGGAATCCTCGTACTCAATGGGGTCGCGGGATTATTGAAATTGCTGGTTATTTGCAAGGTAGTTGAGACCAGATCGTCTACGTTGTTGGTTGCAAAGAAGCTGGTTCCCGGATTTTGAGGGACATCCACCTGATATTCGGACCCACCCCCGCTGCCTCCGCCTCCGCCAGTCGCCGCATCCCCAATCCCAACCTGAAAGAAGGCATTCGCAGCCGCATCCGCTTCATTTTGACCATAGATTTGCTTGGCGGCAGCGATCACTTCTAATCGACAATCGATAAATTGAGAAGATCTGGTAAGATTTTGAAGGGCTTCATAATAGACCTTTTCCGCTTTCGTTTCATTCATCCCGTTGGCTGTTGCAAACAGGTAGAAGGCATGATTCACGATGCCACTATTGACATGTACGCCCCCATGATCCTGGTCATTGGGATCTGGCCAGTATTCGTTCATATGACTGGGCTGCCAACCCGGAGAGTTCAAATTATTTCCGCCCTGATGCGGATCACTCATGTCGCGCAAGGCGATTCCACCAGGGAAAGCATTTTGTTTGACCACATCCTCTCCCAACTGCCAATCGCCCAGATCGACCATGACACCGAAGATATCTGCGAAAGATTCATTGAGCGCACCTGATTGTCCCTGATATTCCAGATTGGCTGTTGCTTCAACTACTCCATGCGTCATTTCGTGCGCTGCAACATCGAGGGCACCAGCCAGATGGGTGAAATCGGTATTGCCAGCACCATAAAACATCAGTCCGCCAGACCAAAAGGCATTGTCCATGGGTTGGGCAGTAGGCGTATTGGGATTCGCTACATTGATGATGGAGATGATATCTCCACCTTGCCCATTGATGGAAGATCGACCATGCTTGCTCCGGAAGTAGTCATAACATTTCCCGGCATTGACATGGGCAGAAACCCCCGCAGCATCCCAACTGTTCTTGTTTTGACTGGTGATGTAGGTAACGTTCGCATTTTGACCGGGTTGGTCATTGTTCATGTCCAGTGTGAGAATAAACCCTTCTCCATCATCGGGTTGGTTATTGTTGTTATGGTCAGTGTACATGTCCTTGGAGACATCCCATAAGGAATAGGTACCGCTGAAATTGGAGATGTTCAGGTCCTGGAGAGTTCCATTCAAATCCGTGCCTGTACCCGTATCTCCTGTGATGGTACAATGACTGCTGAATTCCCGAACCACCTCCCCAGTCTCGGCATCGATAAAGTATTCCCAGCGATGAAGCACATTGGGACGGACCATGACATGCCAGGTGAGGCGATGTGGACCAATACGACCGTCATTGGGTCGATACAGAACCAGAGTCGTCTGAGGCTCCGAATAGTTGTAGACATCCTTCCATTGCTGTTCTAGTTCATGGACGACGGTATGTTCCTTCACTGCTCTCAAAACAAGGGCCTTGGCGGAATCTTCGACAAAATCAGGGGTCAAATCCGAGAGGGCAGGCGTGCTTTGGTACCTGCCGCCCATTCTCACTTCACTACTAGGAGAAAAATGAACCATTAGCTCAGCTCCATACACTGGAATTCCCTGATACATTTGTTGAAGCCTGACATGGGTATAGCCTTGCACATCTTCGCGAACCTCTTTCATCGAGAATTCCTGATCCGGTGCTGAAATGTTGAGATCGGCTTTGATGGAAGTCAGATAGTTGACGGCTTCCGTTTCAATTTCTGTTGGAGTTAGCGCCCCCAATTGCTTGAGACTGGAATAGTGACTCCTGATTTGGATAGGCAATTGCTGAGGCCCAGAGCGCTTGATGTCGATAATATTGCTGCTCTTGGCTTGCTGGACAGTGCCTGGAGAGAAGGGAATCGACTGATAGGTGGGGGGAGTGAGATACTTCGCGGATTCGATCCTGCGAATCTCTTTGACCGGGAATCCTGGATCAAAATTGGCAGGAGGCTGTTGTTTTTTTGGCTTGTGAAGCGAGGAAGTATTCTGAGCGTGAAGAGACATAAGACCTATCCCACAAAGGAGAATCAGATAGACTCTCCAGAAGCGTAGACTCTTTTGCATGTATTTAGGCTTTTGATGTGACACGAACGAAGATTGGAGGGCGTCTGACAGGCATGAGGCGAGCAAATTAGGGAATTTTGGGGACATACAACAAGAGGGATAGCTTCCCGTAGTGGGAAGCTCCCAAATAGAACGAAATTTTTGCATACGCTATTGGCAAAGCCGATCTACCACGCCCGCTTCAACTGCCAGACTTGTCCAGATACCAATTTTGCCTCTCCATCATTGGCGAAAAAATTGATTTGCTCAAATGGTTCATCCGGGAAGAAAATATCTGTCATCACCACGGCCCCATCTTGGGCAAATAGCTCAACTGAGGCCACATCGATATACATCTTCATTTGGATGCTGGAAGCGTTTGATGGATTCGGTGCTGGAAATTTGCCTGCAAATTTATCTGAGAAATCGACTTTGCCTGCATTGGCTCGGTCAAAATAAAATTCGTTACGCGCCTTGTCATAGCCTATGGCGACGGATTGCCCCTTGGCATTGGTCAATTCGATACCAACTTCTGTAGCAGTGCTGCCTGAGAGATCCCATTCAAGGTTCATTTCACTTGTAGAGATATCGAACTCGAATTCATCACTGAGGTCCATTGAGCCTGCAATCATTCTTTCTGCCAGATCCGTGGATATTCCTCTCAATGTATTGAGTTCTTTTACAGGGCTGGTCTTGACACGTAAGCCTTGATCGGTACTGCTGAGGCTGAGTACTCTGGGGATGGTCATGGCACTTCGCCAGGGAGAGGTTGGGACACGGGTTGCATACTGCCAATTACTCATCCAGCCCATAAAGAGCCTTCTCCCGTCTTCTTTGGGGATATCTGACCAACTGACACCTGCATAGTTATCCCTGCCGTAGTCCAGCCAAAGGACAGTTTCTGCAGAATTATCATTGATGAAGGTCTTTCCGTCAAACTCTCCTACAAAGTACATCGTTCCAGACCCACCATTGGCACCTCCGGGATTGAGACTGACCAGCATGACCCATTTGGATTGACCATTGGAGCCTTCTATAGGAAGTTGGAAGAGGTCCGGACACTCCCATACCCCTCCATGTGTTCCCTGTTCTTCCCCAAATTCACTGGCAAGAGTCCAGTCTTTCAGGTTCGGCGAGTTGTAGATTTGCACCCGATCCCCTCTGGCAAAAATCATCACCCATTGTTGGCTTTCTTCATGCCAGGAGACTTTGGGATCGCGAAAATCCCGAAGGCCAGGATTGGGGATCACCGGATTTCCCTCATATTTGGTCCAGGTTCTGCCCCGGTCATTGCTATAGGCGATCCCTTGGGTTTGAAAATCATTCTTGCCTGCCCGCTGCCCGGTTGTATCGTGATAGGTGAATATCGCCACAAGTGGATCATGTTCTCCTGTTTTGAAGCCTGTTGTATTCTGCTTATCTACCACTGCACTTCCGGAGAAAATATAGCCGTATTTGTCTGGATACAAAGCAATCGGGAGGTGCTCCCAGTTCACCATATCCGGACTCACTGCATGCCCCCAATGCATGGGACCCCATACATCTCCATCCGGATAGTATTGATAAAACAGGTGGTATTCTCCATCGTAGTAGACCATGCCATTTGGATCATTCATCCAATTGGCCTCTGGAGAAAAATGAAATTGTGGCCGATGTGCTTCTGTATAATAGTCCGCCGATTTGACAGCAGGACTGCTTTCTAGTTGTTGCACGTTCTGTGTAGCATTTGGTTGACAAGCTAAAAGAGCAAGCAAAAATAGAGGAAAATAAGAGAAAGTAGCATTCATAGTGGTTTTGTTAGTTCAATTGCCAATATCGTTTTTGTTCAAACAATTTTACATTCCCGCTTTTGTTCAAGGTACCTGAAAGGCATTGAAAGATTGATCTCCTATACCATTGCCCAAACCGCCCAAAGAGGCAGCATGATGGTGTATCGGCTAGGCCTCGACCTTGTTTTTGGATTTGGACAGCAGTTGACTCAATTCCTCCAGCGACTTGCCTTTGGTTTCCGGCATCATGAATAGCACAAACAAGAGTTGCAGCACCATCATGAA
The DNA here is from genome assembly GCA_039029315.1 of Bacteroidota bacterium. Classification (GTDB taxonomy): domain Bacteria; phylum Bacteroidota; class Bacteroidia; order J057; family J057; genus JBCCCJ01. The sequence goes on from JBCCGK010000072.1 coordinate 42,927, forward strand.
CGCAAAGAAGGCGAAGATTGGCCAGGGATTGTCTTTAAAGATTCCTTGATCTGCATCCAGAAAGATGGGTGTGAGCAAGGTGATCAAGGCCGCAAATACCCAATGTGTACCGGAGCCCCATGATTGCCCAAATGCACGGACCTTGTTGGGAAATATCTCTGAGATGAAGACCCAGATCACAGCTCCCTGTCCGATCGCATGGGAGGCGATGAACAGGAGGAGGAAAAACAGCATGAAATTGGCGCTTGCGGCGCTGGCAAAGGAATATGCCACCATTGACAATCCAAGAATGTAGCCCAGAGAGCCGATCAGCATCAATTGTTTTCTCCCAGCCCGGTCTATCAAATACATTCCAAGAAGAGTAAACAACAGATTGACCACCCCGATGGAGGTCGAACTGAGCAGAGATTCTGCAGTAGCCAAGCCTGCACGCTCAAGAATCTCTGGCGCATAGTAGAGGACAAAATTGATGCCCGATAGCTGATTGAAGAAAGCCAGCAAGAATGCCAACATCAGCGGCCAGTTGTATTTGCCTGAAAATATCCCGCTGGCTTTGGTGCTTTGTTGGTCTTGTTTGATGGCTTCGATCTCTCCTTGTATCTGATCCGTGCCATGGAGACTTTTCAGTACTTCAGCTGCGGCAGCCTCATCGCCTTTTTTCAGGACCAGCCACCGTGGACTATTGGGGACACCCAACACCAGGAAGGTATAGATGATGGCAGGAACTGCTTCTACTCCCATCATCCAGCGCCAGTCATTGGCACCGCCGACCCCATCTAGCAAATAGTTGGAAAAGAAGGCAATCAGAATCCCAAAGACGATATTGAATTGGTACAGGGCAACCAGACGACCTCTGCGAGATGCCGTGGAGATTTCAGAGATATAGGTAGGCGCTGCAACTGATGAGGCCCCTACGCCTAATCCACCAATGAATCTAAAAAAGGAAAAAGAATACGGGTCCCAGGCAATTGCTGATCCAATTGCGGAAGCTGTATAAAGTACGCCAATCCAGAACAGAGTCTTTTTTCGACCGATCCTGTCACTGGGGATTCCCCCGAAGAGTGCCCCAATCACTGTGCCCCAAAGGGCCATAGACATGATGAAGGTGCCGTGAAAAAATGGCGTGGTATTCCAGAGTTCCTTTATCGGTTGGTTGGCCCCGGAGATGACGACTGTGTCAAATCCAAACAGAAATCCAGCCGCTGCAACGGTAATGGACCAGTAAAGAAGTTTGTTACGCATGAGTAGGAGGAGTTTAGATCGTTCAAGCATAGAAGATTCTGCAAACTCCCCCCAAAATCGTAATTTTTTCGAGAAATGGAAGAATTCTTCTCCCCTTTCTTATCCGTCATTTTCCCTTTCTGCAAGTAAAAACAACTCATGCAATTTCTGTTTGAGTGTTTCTTTCTGTATGAGTTGGGTTTTATATTCTGCTACCAGCGCAGGAGACAATTGTCTGCTGAGTGCATATTCTACGACTTCCTCATCTTTGCTTTTACACAAGATAATCCCAACACTAGGGTTCTCATGAGCTTTGCGTACATCTCTATCTAGTGCTTCAAGATAAAAATTAAGCTATCCGAGGTGTTGAGGTTTAAAGTGTTCGATTTTTAACTCTATGGCGACCAGGCATTGTAGTCCACGATGAAACAACAAGAGATCAATGTAGAAATCTTCCATGCCCACCTGTACTCGGTATTCTTGTTCGACTAAAGAAAAATCTTTTCCCACCTCCAGGATAAAAGCTGATAAATTGTATAAGATGGCCTTTTGAATATCCTTTTGGGTATGCTGAAGTGGAAGTTGTAAAAATTCCAATACATAAGGATCTCGGAATACTTCTGAAGCAGCAGGATGAGCTTCAGTTAGAGCTGTAGACAATGAAGGCTTTCCCAATTGGCTCCTTTCATAAAGAGAGGATTTGATCTGACGTTCAAGTTCTCTAGTTGAATATCTTTCCTGAATCGTTTTTTGCAAATAGAATGTTCTCTCCTTGTGGGTGTTGGCTTGAGAGATAAGGATTTTGTGATGGGTCCAACTGATTTGTGTCCGCAGCGCGGACACTTTTGAATCCTCTTGGTAGGTCTCATAAAACTGTTTCATCCGGAAAAGGCCCCGTCTGTTAAATCCTTTTAGGTCTGGATGCTGTTTTTCCAAATAATCTGCCAATGATTGGACAACTCCATCTCCCCATCTGGATTGAGAAACTCTTTGATGGATGACCTTGCCTATGTTCCATTATAACTCAACTAATTGTTGATTGACTAAGCGTAGAGCTTGATTTCTTGCAGAAGCGATCATCTGACTGATCTCCTCAAATTCCTGATGGTAAACCGACTTGTTCATGGCGAAATAAAATGCTGAAAATACTCAATTTCAACATTTTCTCCCGAATGCTCAACAAGATTTGACTTCCAACAAAAATGTTGAGAAGAACAATCAATCAACAATCACACTGAAATCCTTGCCGATGACATAGGAAGTTGTGCCATCACTGCCACCGCCAACGCCTGTATAGCCATTTCGAAAAAAGCTACTGCCTCCCCCATTTCTTCTGCCTCTTCCTTGTGCATATTGAGCTGCCTGGACGAGATTTCCCATCATAGGTCCTCCTTCCAAGCCATAGTTGCCATAAGCATCCAACCAATAACGACCCGCATAGACTGGACCGAGAGATTGCAAATATCGGAGTTCTTGCATATGAATACTTCTGCCATTGATGACAACATTGGTCATGGCACCGGAAGCATTGTATTTCAGTTTGCCACCAAGATTCATATTCGGAAGAATGTAGCCCACAGTAGGGCCGCCTATATATCCCCAGAGTCCGGCGCGGGCATCATACCAATATTTTCCAGACAGAATCTGGATGCCATATTGGCGCTCAAAAGCCTGAAGGGTGGATTCGGGCACGCGTTGATCATTGACGATCACTGTGCGCTTCTGCTGGGAATAGGCACGATTAGGATAAGACGAATAGGTCTGGGCATTGCTATCTGTTCCATAGCTGCAAAAAATGATGAGGCAAAAGCTACAAAGAAGAAGGATTCGGTTGTTCATAAGGATGAATTGTAAGTTTTCCTTATGTGTCGGGAAAGCCTTCTTACATATCACCCAGAAAGAACAAAATTCCTTTGCCTCCAGCTTGGAAGAGGCAAAGGATATGCTGTTAGTCCTGATTGAATCGCTGTTTATTTGGTCGCAGCTCCTTTCACAACGTTCATGAGTCGTTTGTGGAGACTGATCAATTCTGCTGGAACTTTTTCAGTGTTGGATTGGTCCCAAACCACATGCTGACCTTTGTTATTTTCCTTGATGTCAACAAAGGAGTACATATTGCCCGGTCTGCTGAAGCTCAGTTTGTTCAATTCATGCTCATCGATATAATCAAACAGGGCCTTCACCGACTTTTTTGGCACCTTTTTCATTTTTTCAAAAGGCACATTGAGATCTGCCTTGTGAAACAACTGTCCATTATCCAGGAGGCAATAAGTATCCACCGCACCTGTAAAACCACCGCCTCCACCAAATACGATTTGTCTTTGTTCATAGGAGTCGGGCGTGTATTGTTGGGATTTGCAGGAAAACATCACCAGAACACAAATAAAAGCAGGAAGGATGAATGTACGCATGAATGGTTTGAGATAAAGGATCAGACTATGCAATGAAAATGGTGTAGACGTTCACAATGAAGATGATGCCCAGAACTACTGGGAGAATATAAGTGATGAGAAGGTTGATGGCTTTTTCTAGCCTGGAACCTATATAGGAGGGATTGCCCTGTGCCACCTCTTCGGAGAGTTTGGCTGTTCCCCATCTTCTGGAGATAAAGATACACATCAGCAGCCCCCCTAGCGGGAGACTCACCACCGTGAAGGTATCTGCCACAAGGTCCAGAAAGGTATTGTTGGGCGCATGAAGGAAGGGGAGGGGAGGGATCAATGCATTGTCTCCCTGTGACATCATGCTTGGAAGTCCCAAAGCGAAAATGACACTCGACAGAACGATGACCGACTTGGCCCGAGACCATTTTTTCTCATCCACAAAATAAGAAACCGGCACCTCCAGGAGAGAAATCGTAGAGGTCAGAGCTGCTACACACAGTAACAGAAAGAAGGTTCCCCCAATGAAGCGTCCTAAAAAGGGACCCATTTGCTCAAAGATTCCGGGCAAAATCACAAATACCAAACCAGGTCCACTGGCTTCAGGTGCTTCTCCCTGAATGAATACCAGGGGCAACATCAACAAACCTGCCAGGAAGGCGACAGCCGTATCTGCTGTTGTCACGATTGCAGCAGAACTGGTGATATTATCTTTTTTGGAGATATAAGATCCATAGGTGATCAATGCGCCCATCCCCAGAGACAGGGTAAAGAAGGCATGACCCATGGCCGAATTGATCGTTGGTAGGGTAAGTTTGCTGAAATCAGGTGTCAGATAGTATTCAATCCCCAGGCCAGCATTGGGTAAGGTCAGGGCAAAAATGATCAAGCCAATCAAAATGACAAACAAAATCGGCATCAATAATTTGGCGGCAAACTCAATTCCCTTTTGGACTCCTCGCCAAACCACAAATCCTGTAACCACCATAAAGGAAAGAGAAAAGAAGAACACATTGGAAATGTCAGAGATATACGCACCAAAAAACTGCCCATAATTTTCTTCTGCCAGCAGATCCCCAAAGGAGACTTGCAGGAAGTATCCAAATGCCCAGCCGGCAATCACATTGTAAAAAGACAGAATCATGACTCCACATATCACACCCAATAGCCCAACATATGCCCAGTTTTTGCCGCCTAGTTTGTTATAAGCACCAAATGGATTGGAGGAGGTATTGCGACCCATGGCGATTTCACCGACCATGACCGGAAAGCCTATCAAAAACACAAAAATGAGATAGAGAAACAAAAAGGCACCGCCACCATTTTGTGCAGTCTCATAAGGAAATTTCCAAATATTGCCGAGTCCTACAGCTGAACCTGCCGCGGCTGCGACAAAGCCTATGCGACTGGAAAAACCGGATCTTGAGTCAGACATAATGTGAGAAGGGTAAGTTAGTTCAAAGTATTGGGAGTAAAACAGGCAAGAAATATACAGAAAAATCCCTATTTCGCCCTATCAGCTCGTTTCCTTTCCGATTTCCCTTTGGTCGTCTTGTCTTTTTCCTCCCGGTTTTCCAAGCCAACACTGCTTTTGATTCCACTGAGCAATGCTTGAATCCAGTGGGAGAAAAAGATTTTGCTTTTGTCGATTTCGTATCGAATCCGGCCCACCCTGAATCGCCTCCTGGGATTGCGGGATTTGACGACCAGGGTATTGGCAATCGCACTCATCACCCGTCTCTTTTTGACAGAATCTTCCAATAATGAGGGAGCTTCAATTAATGCCACATTCAGATTGCGATATTCCATCCACATCCGGCCACGGCTTCGCCTGTCATTGGCTTGCCCATTGAAGCGGAGATTGTCCATCAGTCCACTCCGGACAGTGATAGAGGCTGATGGCTCCAGAATCGTATTCAGAACCTTGAGGGGCATTTTTTCCACAACGCCTGTATAGCTGTAGCGTCGGCTGGAATCCCCTAGCTGATAGGTAAATGTGGTAGAAAGCTTGCTTAATCCCATCAGATTTGCACTCGCTTGCAAGACCAGTTGAGGCTTTTTTTGACGATTCAGATTCAGGGAATCATTGCTTAATCCCCTAACGGAGGCCGTGAGATTATCAAAAAAGAAATGCCCGCGCTTATCAGAATTGGCAGGCTGTTCATAAAAATTCAGATGTCCTCCCTGGATTTTCACTGAATCGATAGAGAAGGCGATTGGAACATTGCGCAGCAAGTCCTGGAGAAGAGGAGGGCGTTTGTTGGGGTTTTCTTGATAGTTTCGGTTTTTTTCTACCAAAATCTCCAGACTGGACAAGGAAAGCTGATCCAAATCCAGGCGAGAGGCTGTCCACAGTTCGTGTACATTCAATCCCAAGCCTTCGAGATATGGCACCTTTAGATTCAATTGATCTTTTGTGTAGCCAAGGAGAGAAACATACTCATGAGAATCATAATTGGAGAAGAGCTGTAGCGAATCAATGAAGAGGTGCTCCCTCCCACTGGATAAGCCAATTTCCTTGGCCTGCAAGCTATATAAGCTATCCTGAATGGGGAGATGAAAGTCATACAGTCGAAGGTCTGTATTGTGTGCGTACAAAATCCGATCTGCGCGCATCCAGCCCAATGAATCCAATTCAAAGCCCTGAAGTCGAGCAGAAAAATCCGGGAAGGTCATAGGCTCGACTTTGGCATCAGAAGGCAATTGTTGGTCGAAGCTGCCATGCGTGAGCTGGATGTCCTTGATGGTCAACTGATCGAGATGGGGAATGATCTTTTGGTAGAGGTCGAAGGCTTTCTTGTGTTGAGGCTGGTAGTGTTGGGTCGCAATAATCCTGGGCTCAAGGATCTTGATTCCTCCAAAATGGCCAATCCTGTTGAAATACAATTCCTCCGGATTGATCCCGCTGACTGTCAAGGTGGGAGCGAAGATTTCAAAAGAATGTGCGACATCCTGATTGGTTTTGGCTGTGAACTGAGGAATCAAGTGAATATTCTGGGCAGAAACACTGGAATCTGCAGTAGACAAGGCAATATGATCCACCTGAATTTCATAGGTGCTGTCTGGCAACAGAAAGCTGTAATTGTCCACATCCATGCTCATGTCGATTTTTTCCGCATAGAAGGGATTGTTGGTTCGTTCCTGTGCAGTTGAATCCAACCGAAAATCAGAAATTACAACAAGAACATCTTTGGCCGAAAACCCATTGGAAGAGCTGGTCTCTGTTTCATTGAAATCAAACTGTGCGTCCATTACAACAAAACTGCCAATCTCCAGTTCATTCAGTTGCTTGGAAATCAATCCATACAAATCGCTTTGGGCCAGAGAGTCGATTTGTTCTTTGTTGACTTCAGGATAATTGGTCAGGGAAATGTGTGGGGAGGAGAGCTTCACTTTGTCTACCAGCAGCCGTTGATATTTGTACAATTCATAGGCATTCACCCCATCTATCTGGATCTCCGGCACACGAACATGATACAGGTTGGGAGCCTTCAGATCTTCCAGAATGATCGTTTCTTGTTCTGGATGGAGAAATATGGTCTCCATATGGATTTTCTTCTCCTTCGTTGACAATTCCAGATGCTCAACATCGATTTGGTGAATGGCATCGGATAGCGGAAAGGAAAAATGATCCAGCGACAATTGGATATCATCCGAATAGAAGAGATTGTTGGGACCAATGTGGGTAATCGAATCCAGCGAAAAATTGCGAATATTCACACTGATTGCAGGAAGATTCAAGGGAGGAAGTGTGTCCCCTCGGATGCGCTCGTATGAAAATGAGGCGGAATCTAACTGCAAGGTCCCAACGCGTAGCGCATGGAGCTTCCCCTCAATGAAAGGATAAAGATCGATGCTATCCAGTTCCGTAAAGACCAGTTCTTGTCTCTCCTGAATCTCGCTGTTCAGCAAAATCAATGGGTGATCCAGCCACAGACTATCCAAATCAAGCTCCCGCTCAAAGTATGCCTGATTGACATCCAGCCCAGAGAATCGGATGTGCGGCACCAATACCTTCAGCCGGTGTTGGTTGGATTGACTCCCACCTCTGCTGATTCTGGCTTTGGGGATCAGCCAGACAGAGTCAGCAAAAATGGCAGAATCTGCGGCCGAAATCCCAATGTGTTTGGCCTGAACGGAATAACTACTATCAGGCAACTCAAAGGAGTATCCAGAAATATTGACATTCACATCGATATCATCTGCATAAAAAGGATTATTCGTTTGTTGCCGGGAGGAATCATTGAGTTGAAAATTGCGAATATGAACCCGGATGTCAGAAGCCGAGAATTCGTGTTTCAAGGGTTCTGGCTGGGTATTCAAAGAAAAATTCCCTTCTACAATCTGAAAATCCTCTACAGTAACCGATTCCAAATAATCTGACACCAATCCGTAGAGATCCGCCTGAGCCAGTGAATCGACTTGTTCTTTGTCTACTTGAGGATAGTTGAGCAGTTGAATATCCGGTTGCTGAATCACAAATGATTCTACCTCTACTTGCCGATCAAACCACAGCTGTAGCAGATCCAGTCCCTGAATGTCTACTTGCGGAATCGCCAACTGAATAACATCCTGCCCTTTGGATCTGGCTTCACTCAAGATTTCGGGAGTAGGCAGGAGTTGAATCGAATCTGTATGAAGCGTTTGTCCTCTGGTTGACATTGTCAATTCTTGTCCACTGAGCACATAATGATCATCAGACAACTTCATGAGAAAGCGATCCAGCGACACTTCCAGCTCATCTGCATAAAACATCCGTCTTTGAGGGGGCCCCAGCAAACTGGAGTCGAGACTGACATTGGACAGCATAAGTCCAATTCCTTCCAGATTCAGCCTGCGACTGATTGTGCCTGGTTCCGGGATTTTTTGAAAATGTCCCTGCTCCACGATCAGACTATCGGTCTGTATGGCTCGGAGATAAGGCGAGAACAGGCGATACACATTTGCTGCTTCCAGGTCTTCCTCATTGACAGAATCTGCATTGACCTGCCCAATCTGGATCAGGTGTGGGGCCTCAAATCTGATGGCATCAAGATGAAGCAATTTGTCAACATAGATCTCATTGATATCCAGGCCCACTAACTCGATTGTGGGAATATGCAATTCGACCAGATTGGCTGGACGATTGCCCGCCTCCAGCCGCTGTCGGTACAGCCGGAAATTGGGCTGAAGCTGAACATCTTTTGCATAGATGCTTTTCTTCGAAGTGGATACCCCAAGCCGCTGCATCTGAATCGTATAGCTACTGTCCGCCAGCACATACGAATAGTCATTCACTCCGACTTCTACCGATATATCCTTGGCATAAAAGGGGCGGTCGGGACTCGGACTTGTCATGGAATCGAGCCGAAATTCCTCCATCGTCACATCTATATGATTGGCGACAAAAGAATTTTGGTTGAAATAATTCCCATCATTCAGCCGCAAGGTTCCCCCACCAATCCTCAAATGATCCACATAGATCCCCTTCAATTCTGAAGGCAAGCGAGAAAACCATCCACCTGCAAGCAGGGAGTCCTGAAGAATCGTTTCTGGCTCTATTTCCTTTTTGCGATGGCTTGTAAGAGAAATATCAGGAGAAAAAATCTCTACAGATCTGAGATGAATGACCCTGGATTGAAAGGCCGCAATCAAGTCCAGCCACTCCATCTCGATTTGTGGGATATTGATATGGAGAAAGACCTCTCCCTGTTCTACAGCTTCTGCAAGCAGATCGAGTTGGGTGGTATCCAAACTCACCTGGATATTGGAGACCAACACCCGCCTTTGGAAGAGCTCCCAATCAATATCAATTTGTCTTAATTCATAGAGGCCATCAGTCTGGGAATGAAGCAGCTGCTTGAGTTGTCTTTCGAGAAGTGGTGCAAGGAGTAGGCTGATGAAGAGTTGGATCAGCAACAAAAGCGTAAGGCTCCCTCCCAGAAGCCTGATCAACCATTTTCTTCCCTTGTTGCTAGCCATAGACGCCGCCTTTGGGTCCCAAAATACAACAGAATCTGGAATATGCCGAACATGAAGGCATCCAGATGATAGAGATTGGGGCCGTAAATAGAGACGTTAAGGGAGGATATGCTCCATTTTCTGTCTTGCTTCATGGGCATTTGAGGATTCTGGAGGGTGTTTTTTTTGTCAGTACTATTTAATTTCCGAAACAATGTGCAGTTTAGAACATAGATCTTACCATTCGGAACATTTTGAGTGAAATATTTGGGGATGTCGGCCCACGCACGTGCGCTTGAGTATCACCAGATAAGAACTCCTCTTAACACTGTTTCATCAAAGGACCTGAGCATCCTTGTACACCTGTAATAGGATGGATGAATAATCATTCTTAACTGTCATTTTGAAAGGATGCGATCATCAAATGGAATGGACAGAATGAGAAGGGCATGGAAGTAAGTAAGGGGACACAATTATTTGTGAGGGAAATAGTGGGCATAGGGGAAATACGGGAGAACTCTTACCAATCAAGCCATTATATGCCCTATTTCCCTTATACCCAAAGTCAAAACTAATATTGTCCATCCACTTAGCCTAGAGAATATATCTTGTGCGTATACAAGCCGGCGGCTTCTCTTTTGCGATTCGTATCCAGAAGATGAACCAGGAGACCAAACCCTCCCGGCCAGAAGCAGAGAGGCACCTGTTTTCTGCGGCCAAGCGGCCAATAGTGATCAGGATCTGCATCGGTAGGTCTTGATCTTTTTGTTGGGATAAATATCTGTGTCATTCTATCCGGATTCCGTAGCCATGATCGGCAAACCATGGCAAGCAAGGTTTCATCAGAGATGATGGGCCTAATATCTGCACCGATAGAACAATGGAGATGGTCTGCCGATCATCTCTCCCTATCCTCCTTTGGATTCTTTGAGTCGTTCGGATTATTCGAATTGTGGAAGAAACCTGCCATTCAGAACAGATATCCTATCCCTCAGAACATTTCAGGCCAAAAGCTTGCTGATTTCGAAATAGTTCTTTAGGTTCAAACCGTTCCTTAAGGAACCGTTTGATCAATTTTTTAGCTAGCTAGACTGCCTGAGCCCTAATAAAGCAGTCCACGCCCTTCCCTAAGCCCTTTTGTCATGACTTATGCTTTCCTGGAGAAATGTGGGGATATGATTTGTGGAAAAGACCAGGTAAAAGACTGCTGAATTCTAAGAGACTGTTTGAATATTATCCTATGGTTTTGTTATGCCCCTTTTTTCGCCCTTCTGCGTTGAAAAAATCCTCATGTAGCTCTGCTACATTTCGGTTTTTCCGCCTTGAAAGTCAAAAAAATGACCTATAACAAATTCCATAAACAAAACTCAAACAGTCTCTAATTTATGCTGATTATTCTCAACCTTCTATACAAAAACACCACATTGATTTGAATTTTTCATGATCTGCCTATGAAATGACTGACAATCAGTTGATTTGATCTGTGTAAAAGGGCCTTACTTATCCTTGACATACATAGATGTCTTTCACATCTTGATTCAACTGCTCAGGAAACCAGACTAACAGGTTCTCCTTTTAGCATGTGATCTGTTTTGCTTTGTTGCCTGGCAGCAAAACAAGCGAGTCGTACATGTAAAGAACAAAGCTCTATTTTCTTGAAAGAGGATTATTCCTTTCTCAGTCATTGATCAGCCAGATCTTTTTATCTCCCATATGAATAAGATCATCCTATTCCTATTCCTATTCCTATTCCTATTCCTATTTCTATTCCCATTCAGCTTGCTAGGCCAACATCTTGAATCACAATTCAATACAGTTGTAACAAATAAAGTAGCAATCGGTACAGATTCAGCTATCATCCTCCTCACTCATATCCTTGAAGAATTGGACAAACAAGAGGCTCAGGGTTCTTCCCTGGCTTTTTCGGCGGGACTTCAATTGGCAGAAATAAAAGCCAGAGCAGAAATAGAGCTAGATGAGACAGTAGAGGAACTTCATGAGCTGATTGACATGGCTACTGCCCAACAAGCTTGGGCCAAGGTTGTAGAAGCTCAAATCATTTTGGACATCATCTATGAGAATCTCCACCGATCTGCTTATTGTAGACGCTATCTGTTCCAGGCGATTTCTCTCATACATGCACACCAACTTGACAGCCTGTATGCGAGTTATGCCGTGAGGAAAGCAACCTATTATTGGCAATTCACTGGTCATCGGGATTCGGCAATCTATTTTGCCAGAGAGGCTTTGGAACATGCAAGGGAACAAGAAGATATGGTCAAAGCTGAAGGGAATTACCTCATTGGACATAATACTCGGTATCAGTCCCTGACTGGAGCCATCGACTATTTCAAGAAAGCAGTGGGCTACTTCCGAAAGATTGGAGAGTATGAAAGAGAAGCTTATATGTATATCAGGATTGCAGAATCCTTTTTTACACTCAATCAATTGGATAGTGCCATAGTTTACAGCAATCTCGCCAAAAAAGACTTCAATCACATCAGCTTATCCAACCTCTCCCGGGTCTATCGGAATATGGCAGATATCAACAAGCAAAAGGGAAAGATAGATACGGCCTGGCATTTTCTAATCCTGTCCAATGAGGCAGAAATCCAAAACCTCGCACAAGAAAATCGAAAGGCCATCATGGATGCTGAGGAGCTCTATCAGTCAGAGAAGAGAACCCAACAAATCAAGCAGCAAGAACAGGCTTTGGAAATTGAAACATCCAGTAAAAATAGAGCCATGATGCTATCTGCTGCATTGTTGTTGCTCATCGTCTTGCTTGCTTATTTTTATGTCCAGCTCAGAAAAGTAAATCGAATCAAGCATGAGCAAGCAGAGCGGCTGACACATCTGGATGAGGCCAAATCCCGATTTTTTGCGAATGTGAGCCATGAGCTCCGAACGCCTCTGACCTTGATGCTGGGACCAGTCAATTCATTGCTGAAAGAAAATCATCTCAGCCCAAAGCAAGTGAGTCTCTTGCAAACTGCCGCAAACAGCGGCCAAAAGCTACAGGAACTCATCAATGAAATCCTGGATTTGCGCAAACTGGAATTGGGCAAACTGGAAATCAGACCACAAACAACAGAACTCCATGCTTTTTTCATTCGATACATCACACAATTCGACTCTCTGGCAGAGCGAAAAAACATCGAGTTTACCCAAGAGGTTGACATTGACAAACGCTTCGTAGGCGAACTAGATCGGGAGAAGTGCCGACAAATCCTGCAAAACCTCCTGTCCAATGCCTTCAAATTCACCCCGGATGGAGGGCAAATCGCAGTAAGCACCACATTGGAACACCACCGCTTGTCTCTTACAGTCTCAGATACAGGAAGAGGGATTCATCCGCAAGATCTTCCCCACATTTTTGATCGCTATTTTCAAACCAACCGACCCGACAAACCCATAGAAGGAGGAACGGGCATTGGCTTGGCGCTCTGTAAAGAATATGTCGAATTGCTCGGAGGAAAGATCGAGCTAAAAAGCACGCTAGGAAAAGGGACCTCCTTTCATCTAACCTTTCCCATTGAGCTGGGAGAAGCCAAAGAATTGGTGGGAACGAATGGGCATGAGGTGTTGAGGGACTCCTTGCAAAGCCCTTCCCAGGAAGGTATCTCCAATGATCAGACAAGTGTTGTCCTGGCAGTACCTCCAACTTCGAAGAAAGAAAGACCCCATATTCTTATCGTAGAAGACAATCCGGATCTTTCGAAGTATTTGGCACTCTTACTCTCCGACCGCTATGAAGTTACCACAGCAGAACATGGACAGCAGGCGCTTGACCATCTGTTTGCCAATGGCGATGCGGAACCGATCAACACCTATCAATTGATCCTGTCGGACTTGATGATGCCGGTCATGGATGGCTATCAATTGTTGGAAAAACTGAAAGCCCATGACGCCACCCGCCATATTCCGGTGGTGATGTTGACCGCACGTGCAGAACTCAGAGACAAGCTGAAAGCACTGCGAATCGGGGTGGATGATTATCTGGTCAAACCCTTCGAAGAAGAAGAGCTCCTGGTGCGCATTGAAAACCTCTTGCAACATCAACACAATCGACAACAAGAACCAATCCTTGAGACAAAAGCAAAACCAGTTCCCGCTGCACCATTGATGTCCGAGCAAGATCAGAAGTGGCTATCTGAGCTGGAAGATTATGTCCAGAAGAACATCTCCAACAGTACCCTCTCCGTTTCCCTCCTTGCCGATGAATATTCGATGAGTGAGCCGACCCTCTTCCGACAGATGAAGCGAATCACCGGATTGTCGCCCAAACAGTATCTCAAGGAAGTCCGCCTGGAGAAAGCCCTTCGAATGCTGGAGAATCGGACCTATAATTCCGTGGCCAAAGTCGCTTATGAAGTGGGATATTCTGATCCTAATTCTTTCACTCGTGCATTCAGACAAAGATTCGGGAAACCACCGTCCAAATATGTTGCAGTCTGATTGCTAGGAGTTTATGCAAAAATCCCATCCGTCAAAATCATTCACTTGAAAGAAAATGCCTAGCATTTGATCAGTTCTGCATACTGAAACCTCCTACGTTTGCAGTGTTCGATAATGACAATAGATCGAACAGTGGATAAACGCTATTTGTTTTCCATTCTTTTACAAAAATCACTTTGGCTGTACCAATGGAGAAGATCAATCTCTTCTCAGGGAGCGCACATACTCAAGCCTATGATGTGCTCCACCTTTCACCCAACAAGAGGAAGCCGAAAATCTTCAAATAGAGTAGGCACATGTATTAACCCTTTTAACTCATTATTGTAATGAAAAAAGTTTTTGTATTTGTCGTGTTTTTATCGGCAGTAGCCGCAGTTGTAGGACAGCCAACATATGAGAAAGCTGAGTCCATCGAAGGAGTAAGAGCCATTGCTTCTGCCCAATTTAATAATGCCTATTTGACCATGGACAGCAAAGGCTGGTCTGGAAATTCTTCCCAAGGCGGTGGCAAAGTCGATTCGCATCACTACATCGGCACCCACCAATTGTTTGAGATCAAGGAAATTGAAAATGGGATTTATACCATTTCCTCTACCTTCTTCAAGAATAGGCACCTGCGTATGGATGGAAGGGGTGTTACTCCTGCTAGCAAAGTTCCTGGTGGAGTTGTCAATCTTCAGGATCTGGTTGGCGCATTTGAGAGATTCAAAATCCACAAGAACTCTGACGGTACCTACTCTTTTGAGTCTGTCACCTTTCCTGGCTGTTACTTGACTCTCAATCCCAATCATGCTGCTGGTGAGGTGATGGTCCAAAACAGAAGCGGTGCACATGAACGATTCCGTTTGCTCCAAAAAGCGAACTGAGCGTAAATGAAGCAGGAGCAAGATGGTCTTTATTTCTGAAGAAGGCATCATGTTTCTATCCTTGAACGCTCTCCTGCAATCTGCGCCTTTCTGTTCTTCTTGATAAGGAGAAGGTCAACTACAGGACAAACGTCTTTTTTATGATTCCCTCTTTGGTCAAGGCTGGCTATTGACTAGATCTGAAAGAAAAGAGAAAGCGCCCTTATTCTAAAACCCAAGGTGAAGTCAGGGCCTGCATGTCAGGTCCTGATTTTTTCCTCCTCTCCCTTCAGCCAATGAGAAAAAACCCTTGCAACAGGAGGCTATGCCGATCCAAACACCTTCACACCTGCGGCTAAGCAAAGATTCGGAATACTATCATCCGATTTTATAACCAACTGATAGATAGTGAATTGTCAGGTTATGAAGAATTCTGCATCCTTCAATTGAAAGAAAATGCCTAGAATTTGACCGGTTCTGCATGTTGAACACCCCTATGTTTGCAGTGTTCGATGATGACAAAGAGTCGGACAATAAATCGATTTATCACTCATTCGACTACAGCAACCCAAGTTCTTTTTTAAACATTGTACTTGTTCTCTCTATGATGAAATCAATCCTAGCAACTACCTCCCTTCTTCTCATCGCACTCACCTGCCTTGCACAAACCCAGTATGAGCCAACGGAAACCATCGAAGGAATCCGAGTCATCGCCTCCGTCGCGCATCCCAATCATTACCTCAGTTTGGACAATGGAGAATTCTTTGGAAGTACTTATGGCGACCAGGGAAAAGTAGAAGTAACACAAGAGATCGGGAGTCATGAGGTGTTTGAGATCAAACAAGTATCGGAAGGGATCTATGCGATCGCCTCTACGGATGTGAAGGAAAGATACCTTCAGGTCGATGGCTCACAGGTGAAGCCCGAAAGCAAAGAGCCTGGCGGAAGAGTGGTCATCCAGGTGTTTGTCGGGAGATATGAAAGATTCAAAATCGAACCACAAAAGGATGGTTCCTTCACCATCGAATCCATCAATTTTCCAGGCAGATACTTACATATGAGTCAGGACAAAGTCCAAGTGAGCAGCAAAGTCGGCAAAGAAGAGCGCTTCTGGTTGCTGGAAAAAAAATTTAAAACTGGCATCGCGCCAAGATGAACTGTATATGGCTCGATGTCTCCTTAAATCATTCTCCCTTCCCACTATCTATATCTGCTATGAAAAATCGCCACATCCATGTCAACCCCCTAATCCCCGAAAAATGACATAATTGACCTTTTATCGATTCGAGATTCACTATAGGACCCTCCTTGCTCTACTCCCTTAGTCCGGCTTTTACCAGCTCTCGATTCGACTTTTTTTAGAAACCTGAACAGGAATGTTTCCCTTTTTCTCAAACAGGAAGGCCCCTTACTCGATCCATTTTGCGGCTCAGGAACTATGCTTATGGAAGCAGCTCAGAATTTCCCCAACCTCCAAATCATTGGCAGCGACCTCTTCCCCGAGCCCATTGAGTCCTCACACATCAATATCAAGAAAAACATCGGGGAAAGGACTCGCATCCAGCTCCTGGAAGCAGACGCCCGTAGACTCGCCGAACAGTTTTCATTTAAAACCCACTAGACAGTATCGCTATTTCGTCCCCAATCCATCTTACGGAATCCGGCTTGGCAAAAATCTTCGATTTTATTGGTTCTATGATCATTTTTTGGATCAAGCGCACAAAGTCCTTCAAGCGGAGGGACGAGTTGCCTTACTTGTGCTTCGGGTTCTGTTTTTCAAAGATGCGATGAAGCAGTTGAAGCTTTGGCAAATCGAATGGTCACAGAAGATTGAACTAGGAGGGAAAAAGGTACGGGTATTTGTACTGCGGAAACAATGTTGAATGGAAGTCATCCGACTAGTTGATCCTTTTCATCCCCTATTCAAAATTCCCCATTCATCATTCCTCCTCATTACCCGCCCAACCATTGATCGAGCCAACCCTGTCGGGCGGCATAAACGACCAGACCAGCTGTATTGCGTGCACCTGTTTTGTCAAGTAGGCGATTGCGGTAGCCTTCCACCGTGCGGGGGCTGAGATGGATTCGATCTGCGATTTCGGCGGTGGTATGCTCTCGACAGATGAGTTCGAGCACTTCTTTTTCGCGCTCTGTGAGGGGCTGCTGTCCCTGAAAGGAGGGGACGACCTGATTTTTCTGGACCAGGCGGGAGAGCATTGCCTTGGAGACATGATCATTGAAATAGAAGCCACTGCTTTGGACAGATTGGAGGGCGATTTCCAGCTCTTCAAACTCAGCGTCTTTCAGTAAATAGCCATTGGCGCCCAGTTCCATGAGGTGGGAGATGAATTGGTCATCCTGATGCATGGAGATGATGAGGACCTTGACATTTGGAGCTTGCTTGCGCAGCAGGGGCAGAGCGGTAAGACCGTCCATGACGGGCATTTCCAGATCTAGTAAAATCAGGTCTATCTGATGTTTGGATACAAGGTCGAGCAGTTCTGCGCCATTGTTGGCGTGAAAGACGATTTCAGTATTTGGGATGTCTCTCAGCATGGATTCCAATCCCTGCCGAAAGAGTGCGTGGTCGTCAACTATGGCGATTTTCATATTTTTCTGGGTTTATGAGCTGACCCAACTCCTGTATCTCGCACTAGCGGAGGACAATCTCCGATTCGCAGAATCTCTCCCCCGCTGGCGGGGGTTGGGGGGTGGAACAGCTATGCAATATTCTACTATTTAATTCCTTTGGTTTCATTTCTAGGTCTCTTCGGGAGAAGGCTGGTTGTCCACCCCCTGAATCCCCCGCCAGCGGGAAGCCTGGTGCGTTGTAGCGGGAAGCCTGGTGCGTTGTAGCGAGAGACAATTTCCGATTGGCAGAATCTCTCCCCCGCTGGCGGGGGTTGGGGGGGGAAATCTTCCTAAATCCCAACTACTATTTCTCCCCCATCTCCACCCTAATCTGCACCCGCGTCCCCTTCCCTACTTTGCTCTCTGCCTGCCACTTCCCCCCAATTGTTAGGACGCGGCTCTCAATGTTCTTCAAGCCCAGGCCCGAGGACTCCGCCTGTTTTTTCTCCCAATCAAATCCTACCCCATCATCTCGTATCTCCAAACTGAGCTGCTCTGGCCGGAAAGTCAATCGAAACTCAATCAACTTCGCCTGCGCATGCTTGAGGGCATTGTTCAGGACTTCCTGCGAGACCCGGAATAGCCCCAACTCCTGATGCTGGGGAAATCGGACTGGCTCTCCGTCAATCTGCAAGCGTACTCTCGTGCCTTCCTCAGTTGTGGCCTTCTCCACCAGATCCTTCAAGGCTGCATGCAGGCCAAACTTGTCCAAGACAGGCGGGAGCAAGGCATGGGAGATCCGCCGCACATTCTTGATGCTGTCAGTCAGCAAATCCGTGGTTTCCACCAAGACAGGAGAGAGGCTTTCATCTCCTTTGGCCCTACGCTTAGCCTGACTGACCTTCATTTTGACTGTCGAGAGCATCGCTCCAATCTCATCGTGCAGGTCCCGAGCGATCCGCTGCCGCTCCTTCTCCTGGGTCTGGATGGAGGCAGAGAGGAGCTCCCGCTGATGGGCCGCCTCCTGCTCCCGCATCTTCCGCTGCTGCTGCAAAAGGCGGCGCTGGTAGACCACCACAAAGAAGATGATAAAACCAACCAGCGAAACCATGATCAGGGTGCTGACCAGAAAGATTTGGGCGATGGGATCGAGTCCTTGCATATCAACGCGATGGAGAAAATGAGATACAATAATATGTTCATGAAGGTGAACATCGGCCAGATCACGAGAACTATTTCTTGACCATTTTCAGTTTGCCATTGACTCGCGACAATAGAACTTGAAAAAACAAAGAACAACAAATTTGAAACAAAAAACAGAAGCACCCCAGTCGCGAACCAAAACATAAAACTCTTGCCAAGATTGGGCATATCCAGACGTTCCAGGAGGTCATAGAAGTACCACAAAGCCAAGCCAACCAACACAATCCCCTCAATACTGCTAGACAAGGAATTCATCTCCCAAATACTCTGATACAACAACACATTCCCGAAGGCAACCAACAAAAAGGAGGCAATCAATATCCGAAAGATGGTCTTAGGAAGGAAGTCCTTCCTACCTACATAAAATATAGAAACGATTAGACAAAACTCCCCAACAGTATAGAGATGAAAAATGGGCATATTGTTGGTGAAAATTTTTGTAGACACCAATACTTCTGACAGAACGGAAAGCATCACCAGAAGCGACAATAGCCGTTGAGCAGGGGAAAGCTGCCGAAATCTGATACTTCCAACCAACAAGGCAATGGCCATGAAAATGTGTAAATAGGTTTCTCCTAAACCAAACCATTCCAGAAAAGAAGCGATCATGACTATATTGACTAGCTTTTTCCAATAAATAAATTAATCAATCTTCCTTAGGACAACATGGGAGAGCTGAGGGACAAGGGCAGCTTCTGTCCAAGTAATAATTTGTGTTATTATCTTCTTCTGAATAATACTTTATATCTTTGAGTCTATTCACCACTTCTCCTTTTTCGTTCTTTTTCACACTCACAAACTGTATGAATAAGTCATATTGAAGGGTATTAGAATTTTCTATGTCTTGTTTGGTGAGATGAGTAATTTCTGCGTCATCTTCGACTTCTTCAGCGCTGGAAGCTTCGGTTTGCTGCTTTAATGGTGGAAGTAATATATTTTCAAATACAATCCCATGCTCTTTTACTCCATCTTCTTTCTCCATCTTATTAAGTTTGGGAATGACATCTTCTTTCGCAAAAGCGTGATGGATAGGTACCCAGAGCTCAATGGCTTTTCGCAGATTCCCGCGTATTGATTTTAGTTTCTTTTTTTTCAAAGTACCTGAACTACAGCCAGCCTTTCCTAATTTAATGTTGTCGGCACAAATCCCATAGTATGTTTGCCAATTCAGGCTATAGGTTCTCGCTGTTTCAAGGGAAATTGGCTCGATTTGGTTTGTAAAAATATCAGTAAGCTTAGCTGAAGTGGTATTGAACGGCACAAAATATACCTCCTTAAGCTGATGTTTCGTATTCGCTTTATGCAACTCTTGATCATGTGAAGTAAAACAAAGCCCCATTGAATTGGCATCTTCTTGCTTTTTCAAAGCATAATAAACCCTGAATCCGCAATCTCCCATAACCTTGTCTAGCAAAGTCTTACTGAAATACGCCGATTGTGGAAATGTATGGCTATCGGGAATTAGCCCAACTTCCCATCTCTTTTTCCACAAATCATATCCCGTATTCGTTTCTTCAAACGTACGTACAGCATCCCAATGACAATCTTTGTCATCATTGCCTTCTATAGCTAAATCCAAAGCTCTCGATTTCATCTCGGGAGCTGTTTCTTGTTCTATTGGCTCATCAAAAGTGGCTTGCTCTTCTGGCGACTGGAAGGCAAAAAGGAACAGGAATAAAAATACGAAGGAAGAGAAAACAAGTTGATTTTTCATTGTATCAGGATTTGGAGAATGAATAAACAAATGTTCGCATTGTTCAAGCAAGTGCCAATATACTGAACATTCCTAAATTCAATAAGGTCCATTCTTCGCAACAATCCACATAAAAAAGATTAAAACTACTGACAATCAGTCGACTATATCATCTTTCATGGTCAATTGGACCGAATTTATTCCGCATTTCACCGGAAAAAATACGTAGAAATACGTATCCCCTTCGATTTTACCCCTAATCGGATTTTTCAGCATTTTTACTCTATCCTATATTCCAAACTTTCTTTATCTTCGTTTCATAAGACTATGCTAAACCAATGCTCTTTTTGGCTGGGAAGATACGCTGTCTACCTTTTCACTCTGTATCACCATAAACAACTTCCTATTATGAGTAAACTTTTTCATGGAGAATGGCTTTACAAGAACTCTGAAAAAGTCACAATCAGTGGAGGGCACACCACTGACAAAGTTTTGATTAATGTTCATAACTCTGTAGACGATATGTTTGAGGGAACCATTATTGACGTTACCTACCAAAATGTGATCAATGTAAATTTTGAAGGAAACGCACCCTTTACAGGAGTTTTGTCGGAAGATGGCGGCACCATTTATTGGTCTAATCACACCAAGTGGGAAAGAGCGTCTTCCTAATCTTGTTCTAAGACACATTGTTACAAACTAACAAAAGTTAGCCTGAATCTTCTTTTTGAAGATTCGGGATTTCTTTGTTTTATCAACGATTAGGACACCTCCCACTCCCCGAATTTTCCCCTAATTCATCTTTCCCGAATGAACCTCCCAAATACTTTGGTACAACACCACATTCCCAACAGCAATCAATATCTGGAAAAAGGTCTTGGAATGGAAGTCCTAACAGCCTACTTAAATACACTGTAACATAAGTTTATTTACATTCTACATTTAGATTATTCACCTTTTGGTATTTTTTAATGAGTTTAGTTCTCGCGGTTTTGATAGAAAATTGCCAGTTGATTTTGATTTGTTTTTCATTTCGATATTGAATCAG
>JBCCGK010000073.1:0-63946 GCA_039029315.1 Bacteroidota bacterium
CTTTGCAACTTTTTGGCGGCAAAAAGTTGCGTAAAAACCGCCAAAATTCTAAGCCCAACTCACAAATCCACCCCAGTTTACCGAATTTTGGGGGCCAGCTCGCCTAAACTGGTAAAAGTGTACGGTAAAGAGATTTGAATTCCCATTTTGGCCAAAGTCAAACTTAAGAGACAGGAAAAAAATAAAAGGTACCTTTTGCGATGAGATGGTGCAAAAGATCAAGAAAGGTGCATAGGTATTTTTTGACTGTTCCTAAGCCTGGAATTTGCCCATTGTGATTCATACAAACATTCCGGATCTTTATGTCAAAGCAACTCACACCTATGTCATTTCTCACAAAAATACAAGAACGTATCGAGGCCATGAAGGTATCTCTGGAACGTTCTTCCTCTTTTGATCCAACTCGATTTGAAGATCCGATTGCTTCACAAACTGCCTGGGGCCCTGCCAAAGGAGGAGGAGCGAACTTCAAAACTCATAGGATGGAAGTGGTATCCGATACCCGGATCAAATTCAAGGCGTCAATTGGCATGATCCTCTTTTCAGGGGTCTTTTTTGTTACCGGTGCGGCTGTGGCCATCGGAGGAGGTATCGTCGGCATGATGGATTTAGGAGATTTGGCGGGTGCAAATTATTTCCTGATTGTGTTTGGGGCCATATTTATGGCGGCAGGAGGATTCATGTATTATTCTTCAACCCCTCCCATTGTCTTCGACAAAGAGGCAAATGTATTCTGGAAAGGGCGAAAGGATACCCGGAAAGAAGTAGAAGGATCGAGAGTCAAACATCTGGTCCCCCTGGAAGAGATTCATGCGATCCAGCTCATTTCTGAGCATGTGTCAGGGAGTGAGAGTTCTTATTACAGTTATGAGTTGAATGTTGTACTGAAGGATGCCAGCCGGATCAATGTAATTGACCACGGAAAACTGACAAGCATCCGAAATGATGCCGAAGCCCTGGCCCATTTTCTCAACATTCCTTTATGGGATGCGCTTCATGGCTAGTCTTACTCACCCCCAATTTTTTTCATGATGGCTACACTGACCAATATTAACGACCTCTCAGATCCAGTTGCCAGAAAGACTACATGGACCCCCCTGATCAAAGGGGGCTCCAGTTTCAAGTCCCATCAGGTCCACCTCATATCCGAGAGCAAGATGCAGGTCAAGATCTCCCTGTCGATGAAATTGTTTATTGGCTTATTCTATGTAGCGGCAGCCTTTTTGGTTGGAATTTGGGGATATGTTGAGGGAGTGAAGGGAGTGGAGATGGGGGCAGGCAGATATGCCAGTATTTTGCTTGGGGCGGTGTTTGGGGGGATTGGGGTATGGATTTGGTACAGTGTGGCACAGACCATTGTGTTTGATTCCGCCGCCGGACAGTTTATCAAAGGAGAGCAAACCCTTGCGTTGGATGACATCTATGCGATTCAGTTGATTGCGGAACAAGTGATGGGGATGGGGACCCAAGGGAGTTATCCCAGTTATGAACTGAATCTTGTCTTGCAAGATGGCCAACGGATCAATGTCATGGATCATGCCAGCCTGAACAGTATCCGCAAAGATGCCGAAGCCCTGACAAGTTTTCTGAATGTTCAGTTGTGGGACACAATTGAGCCATGATATCTGCCCTTATACCAGGATAGCAGGAACAGCAGAGCGGGAATCACAGGTGCAAACAGATACAGCTGAGCGAACAAATCTGGTCGCAAGAGTATCAAGCCCAGCATCCCGCCAAGGGTAATCAAGGCCCCTACAGCTTCCCATTTCCAGGCGAGTGTCAGGCCTATGAGGGTACTGATAGGAAAACACAGAAAACTCAAGATGTCAGTCGATGAGTGAAATCCAGAAAGGCCATCTTCTGCCCCAAATAGATGGCCAAAGAGGAAAAATCCACCAAACAAAATCATCAGCCCTCCAAGAATTCTTGCGGTCCAACGAACATACGATCGTGAAGATGAGGTGTTGTCCATAGCGTTTAGCATAATCAGCTCTGCCTAATATACGGAATCGCTTGCCGGGGATCGGAGCCAATATTTTCAATGAACAGACTTTTGCTTGGGGATGTTTCTGGCATCTTGCACGCAAGGAGATTTTTTTTGAGAAAAAATGGCGATGAGAATTTTTTTGCAAAATTGAAACAAAAAACGGCCTGAGGTTTTTCTACATTTGGGGGCATAGAACAAAAGTCCTACACATCTTCAAATGAAATCCACGCATCTTTTCTGCCTCATCCTGATCTGTTGTTGGAGTTATCCCATCTTGGGACAGGAAAGAGAGGTGATCACTTTTGGGAAGTTTTTTGCCAAAAAAGGGAACAGAACTGTCTTTCTTCAGGGCGTGATCAGCGATCCGCAAAGTGGGAAATTGTTGGCCGATGCGACGATCCAGATTCCTGAGTTGAAGATGGGAACAGCTTCGGATTCCAGTGGAAAATATCGATTGGTTCTTCCTGTTGGTACATACACCCTGATTGTGAGTCATGAGGGGATGCGAACGATTCGACAACCGATCATTTTGTATGATGACGGGATTCTGGATTTTGGACTGAATGCTCAAGCCTATACACTCAGAGATGTGGTCATTGAGTCGACTATGGATGATGAAAATGTCAGTGAAACATCCGCGGGGGTCAATAAATTGCGAGTCAAGGAGATTCGGGCATTGCCGACCTTCATGGGAGAGGTCGATGTCATCAAAAGCCTCCTTCTCTTACCTGGTGTAAGCTCAGTTGGGGAAGGGGCCTCGGGTTTCAATGTGCGTGGTGGCCGCATTGATCAGAATTTGATTCAGTTGGAAGGGGCTACCCTGTTTAATCCATCTCATGCAATGGGATTCTTTTCTGCCTTCAATTCAGATGTGGTTGATGGATTTACTTTATATAAAGGAAATGTGCCAGCCCAGTTCGGTGGCAGGGCCTCTTCTGTTCTGGATGTACAAATCAGACCTGGGAATTTTGACCGCTTTTCTTTCAAGGGAGGCATCGGCATTATAAGCAGCCGGTTTGTTGCAGAAGGTCCAATCAAAAAAGGAAAAACCTCTTTTTTGCTTGGGCTTCGAACCTCTTATTCGGACTGGATTCTTCGTTTGATCGAGCAACCGGAGATACAGGAAAGTTCTGCTTCCTTTCACGACATCAATCTCATCCTCAATCACAAGATCAATCTGAACAATACCCTGACATTTTCCTATTACAGGAGCAAGGATTTTTTTCGCTACGCCCGGGAATTTGGATTTGCCTATGCCACAAATATGGGCAGTCTGGTGTGGAAACGCATCTTGTCTGACAAGCTATCCAGTACCACCTTTGCTGTGATGGGAGACTACCAAAGTCAATCCTTCGTCCCGGAGGGCGTTCTGGCATTTAAACTGGATAATGGGATTCGCTATTATCAATTCGAGCAGGATTTGTTTTTTGTGCCAAAGAATCATGCCATTCACGCTGGGATAGAAGCGAATCTCTATGACATGAAAGCAGACGAACTCAACAAGTGGGCCGATGGATCTGGAATTGTACCACAAGTGGTGGACAAAGACAAAAGCATTGATCTGGCAGCATATGTGAATGATGAATGGAAACTGTCCAACCGCCTCAGCCTGAATGCTGGCCTTCGATATGCCTTCTATCAGCAAATAGGAGAGGAAGAATTGTTTGTGTATGAACATGCAGAGAACCGAACGCTGCTCAACATCACAGACACCCTCCGATTCGATGCCTGGGAACCCGTTCACGCTTATCAGGGTTTGGAACCTCGTTTGTCCCTCAAATGGCAGCTAGGGGGACAGTCCGCTTTGAAACTCAGCTACAACAGAATGAATCAATACATCCATCTGGTCTCCAATAGTACGGCTCCCACTCCTGTAGACATCTGGCAAGTCAGTACCCCTTATATCCCGCCCCAACGAGCCGACAATTATTCGATTGGCTTGTATCAAAATTTTTATCAAAATGTATTTGAGAGCTCGATAGAATTCTACTACAAGCGCATCGCCAATCTCATAGACTATAAAGACTTTCCAGACCTACTCCTGAACAATCATATAGAAACAGATCTGATCTCCGGAACTGGCCGAGCGTATGGAGGGGAGGTATATGTGAGACGAAAAGTAGGGAGATGGACAGGCTGGATCTCCTATGCCTATTCTCGTTCAGAAATTCAACTTGCACATGATGATCCTGACCTTCAGATCAATTCGGGCGATTGGTATCCTACCAGCTATGACCAGCCTCATAACCTGAATATTGTAGGGAAGCGTCAATTGGACAAGAAGAGCTTTTTTTCGTTTCACTTCACCTATCGAACCGGGCGGCCAATCACAGGCTTGATTTCTACCTACACCCTCAACAATAGCGCCATCCCTCATTTTTCAGAACGGAACCAATACCGCATTCCTGACTATATCAGACTGGATCTATCTGTATTGCTCGCCCTTCGGACCAAACCTGACAAATCTTTCGACAGCAATATTTCCCTCTCCATTTACAATCTTTTTGCTAGAAAAAATGCTTTTTCGGTCTTCTACAGACGGCCGAACCGAGTCGTGGTTCCCAAAGCCTATAAATTGGCCGTTCTGGGAAGTGCCTTTCCATCCATTATCTACAATTTCAACTTTTAAGTATGGGAGCTATGGTATCTTTTTCCAGAAAAGAGGGGAATAAAGATCTGAAGACAATGAATCTTTCCCTTGTTCTCCCTTCTGTCCGTGCCCTGCTCGCAATATGGCTTTGCTTGTGTAGCGGGGCCTGTGTAGAGCGAATCGATTTTGAGGTAGAAAGGACGGCTGGCCAACTGGTTGTGGATGGAGGGTTCACCAATGAAGAAGGCATCCAGCGCATTCGACTTGGAGAAACTGTGGCTGTAGTCAGACTTCCCTTGCCTGTCGAAGATGCGCATGTAAGGCTGTATGAGGATAGTGGGGAATTCGAAGACTATGTCCATGATCCTGAAGAACCCGGAACCTATCTTTTGCACGGGACAAAGATTCAGGGAAAGCCTGGACATAGCTATTTTGTAGAGATTACTCTGGCAAATGGGCGCGTCTATCGTTCCAAAGAGGAAGAAATGCAGCCACAACAGGCGATGCTTGATTCTATCTATTATGATTTTAGCCTGGAAAAGGAAATATCATCTGCTGGTGTCGTCATCGAGAATACCTATATCAATGCCTATATCGATGTTGAGTTGAGTCAGCTGGATCGTACCACCTTTCTGAGATGGGATGTAGAGGAGGTGTTTTTGCTAACACCGACAGATGAACCTGATCCTTTTGGATTTGTTCCGCCGCCCTGTTATGTCTATCAGTACCCCAGCGCGATTGACTTGAATCTGTATGATGGTTCTGTCAATGACATTGGCAGACTGGAAGGCCTCAAGGTTGCCAGTCAGGTGTTGGATTGGACCTTTCAGGAAAAACATTACTTCACTGTCAAGCAACTAGGCATGAATCAGGAAGCCTTCGACTATTGGGACAATGTCAGGGATTTGCTGACCAATGTCGGTAGCATTTTCGACACCCCGCCAGCCCCTCTCTCTGGCAATGTCTTCAATGTCAATGACTCTTCTGAAGAAGTCCTGGGGTATTTTGGTGTGTCATCCGTGAGTGAGATTCGTTTTGCGGTCCTGCGCCAGGATATCCCGCTGGATCAAGTTCTGGAATGCACCTACTCACAGGATAAGTATTATCTTGACTATCCTGCGCGTTGCTGGGATTGCCTATCTGTAAGGAACAGTACCTATACACGGCCGGACTTTTTCTAGAAATCGACCTGATCGATCGACACTTTCCCATTGTTTGACGTCTTCTTCAGAAAGATCAATATGAAGGGTATTTCGTTTCTATTCATTTTGTTTGCATGCCTGCTGATTGTCTGCTCCTGCCAACCAGAGCCATCCCGGGACCCTATGTGTCAAGAGCACGTGATCTTGTTGGACTCCACGGTCCTGTGTTGTGAAGGATTCTTGATGCAAACACTTGTTGACGGGACTTTCTTCAGGGTGATAGAATTCCCGGCAGAGATGGATACCAGCCTTTTATGGAATAAACCAATTCGGACTACTTATCTGGCGTCAGGGGGGCTTGCGTGCCCAGGAATTGAGGCAGGTGCTTTATGTGGCTTCCTTGACTATCATATGCCTGTCAATATTACTGCATTCTGTGTGGAGTGACGCCGCTCGATTCTGGGAATCTGTCCATCAGCTCAGCTCATGTTTTAGCGATTGACCAGTCGTGGATTGCCCATCTTGCCATTTCGATAATTCAGAATACATTGCCGGATCTGGGCCTCAGTGTTCATCACAAATGGGCCATAAGAATAGACCGGTTCATTCAATGGCTGTCCTCCCAAAACAAGAAATTCGGCCCCTTGTTCACTATACAGCTTAATGATAGAAGCACCGCGTTCATATAAAGCGATCTGATGAGGACCTAATTGTTTTTGTCCTTCGAGTTCAAGCTTGCCATCAATTCCATAAAGGAACGCATTGTGTTGCGGATGTGTTGGGATATCCAGCCTTCCATTTGCTTTCAAGTTGATGTGATAGTAAAAAGCTGGAGACAGCAGGTCGATAGCTGATTGCGTCCCCTCAAGTTCTCCCAGAACCACTTTCGCTGAATAGGATTCTTTGTTCACAATGCCCATTTTCTCCTCCTGATATACGTGGGTTGTGGGAGCGATGAACTTGTATTGGGCAGGCATGTTGAGCCAGATTTGAAATCCGTGGTACTTCCCGCCATGCTCATAGAGCATTTGTCCGGTTTCCTCCATATGGATGGCTCCTTTTCCCGAGCTGAACATCATGAACTCTCCTTTTGAGATTTGGAGATCCATGTTCAGACTATCCTTGTGATGCCCGTTGCCAGCAAGGAAATAGGTCGTAGGAATGATTCCAGCATGTGGATGGGCATCGACTCGCAGCGGTGCCGCTCCTGGCTGAAGGCTTACAGGGCCAAATTCATCAAAGAGAACATAAGGAGACACATAGTCCAAATGATCGCCCGCAAATGCCCGAAGAATGGGTAAAGTCCCTACCTTGGTTCTGTCAGCATTGAGAATCTGGAGTACTTTTCGGGTAGAAGTGCTCTCATACATTCCCGATCTGCCCAACAGAAGAGAGGGGCTGGCAAGGCTCATTCCGAGAATGGCAGATCCTTTGATAAATGCTCTTCGCTTCATATGTCCAATGCGTATGTTAAAAAACAAAAGATAGGCATTGGATTCAGATCTGTCAAATGAATGTGCCCTGCCAGGAGTTGTATCGAGTGCTAGGCGACAGCTTGTTCTGCTGCTTCAATCATGGCAGAAGAAAGGATGCCATAGGCAGTTGCCCAGGCCTCGGCCAGTTCTTCATTCCATGCATCGCCCAATCCTTGTTCAAGTGTCCAGAGCAGGGCAGCTCCAACCGGGGCATATTGTTCCGCAGTTACCCCATACTTATTATGACTGGCACCGAGTTTCTGGACTTGATCGAGGATGGTGTCTAGTTGATGAAGACGTGAAACGACGACCGCAAGGGTCCCCATGAGTTTTTTTGTTTGGCTGCTAAGGTCATCGGAGAACATGGGCCGGACTGATGGAGCAATTTCGAACAAGCGCCCATAAAAAAGGGCCCCAGCTTGATCAGCAATAGGAAGGACTAACTTCCAGGAATCCTGGATGAGTTGAATTTGATAAGGAGTCATGGTTGTGACTGGTTAAGGAGTGTACGTGAAAAAGCACAATGCTTCTATGGCTGGGAATGCCAGTGGAGATATTATCCAGAAGATTGTAGAAATGAGTTGGTAGGGTATGAGAGGATGTACGGAGATTTTGGGAAAGGGTTCAGATTAATTCTGGGAATTGTTCGCATTTTCGTATTTGATCTGATTCCCATATCTTGCCTGTATGGGTCGGTTTGCTCCATAGTTGTTCAGCTGAAAATCATTCAGCACATAAATGGATTTCACGATGTCGAAAGAGTCTTATTGTAAAAGGAGCAGAAGATCTTGTGGTCTCCTGCTCGGGTCAACTCAATGGATATCAGAAGAAAATAGTTTGGTTTTCGAACTTTTAGTATTTTCATTCAACCGCAACTCATTCTTACACTATGCCTTTGCTTCGAATTCTCTGTATCCTCTTGCTGTGTTTGTCTATTCATGCTGTGATTGGGCAAGACGAACCATTGCAGCAGGCCTTTGACGAACTCAAGCAAGCCAAACAAATTCGGGATCGATCCAAAATGGCTTCAGCCCACTTGCGGTTGGGACTGGTATATGAGGGGAGGTTTGACAACTTGCTTGCCTACGAACACTTGCACCAAAGTCTGGCGTTCACGGACTCGGCGACTGTTCCGATCAGGAAATGGACTTTTCTGCGACAGGCTTTGGGAGATGTCGCCTTTCGATTGGGAAAATATCCGGAAGCCATGTCGCATTATCAATCCGTTCATTCTTTGTACAGGGAGTATGGCGATTGCAAGAGCCTCGCGAGCAACTTGCAACGAATAGGGAGCGTGTATAACAATCAAGGCCAATATGATCAAGCAATTGTCTACTATGAGCAAGCTGTCGAATCACATCAACTCGCGATTGAGGATCCTGATATTGTGACAGATTCAAAGGGGTTTCCGGTCCTCCTGATGGGAATCGGAATCGCACACACCAAGCAATCCAATTATGAGGAGGCGATCCGATACTTCGAGCAGGTGGAGCAACTATACAGTGAATTTCCCTCTCCAGAGGATGTCAAAAATCTGCAATATGTTTACATCAATCTGGGAGGAACCTATACCAGTATGCTCAATTTTCCCAAAGCCATCGAATACTTGCAACGTGCAACAGACATCTCGGAGGAGTATGGCCCGAAGAGACTTGTTTCGGCCTCCTACAACAGTATTGGCAGGGTCTACTTGAATCAGAATGCCCCGGAAAGGTCTATCCCCTACTTTGAAAAAGGAAGAGAGATCGCAGAGGAACTGCAGGACATAGATCAGCTCGCACGGCTGAATTTCAATCTTGGGAATGCCTACGATGAGTTGGAAGATACGGTCAAGGCCATGATAGAATTTCAGTCTGGATTGAAAAGGTGGCAAGCGGGGCAGAACCTCTCCGGTGTGGCAGCCTGTCATCTGCATATTGCCCGAATCCAACTTCCTCAAGGGCAGTATGATCTGGCACAGGCGCATTTGTTTACTGCCCGCGAACTCAATCACAGGGTCGGAGATGTACGGGCCAGTGCCCAGACGTTGATTACCCTGGGCCAGATGGCTAACAAGACCAGGCGATATCAAGCAGCAAAGAAATATTGTCTGGAAGCCTACGCTATGGTCAAGGAGGATGAATACTATCAGGAGATTGAAGGAAGTTGTGAATGCCTGATTGTGGCCTATGAGGCATTGGGGGAATATCGGAAAATGGCCCAGTATCAAACCACCTATATCACAGCGAAAGATTCTCTGTTTAACAAAGAAAAAATAGAAGAATTTACGCGTCTGGAGATGCAATACGATTTTGACAAGGAAAAAGAAATCCTTGCTTTGGAGCAGGCACAGGTAGAGAATCGACTCCAGGCAGACCTTACGCAACAGCAACTCCTCCGCAATTATCTAATTGGGGGCTTATTGGTAGGGGGCTTGGTCATTCTGCTACTATGGCGTGCCTATCGTCTCAATCAGCAAAAGAACCAAACCCTCGCACAGCAAAAACAACTCATCCAGACCTCACTGGAAGAAAAAGAAACCCTGCTTCGGGAGATTCATCATCGGGTCAAAAACAATCTGCAGGTGGTTTCCTCCCTTCTGAGCATTCAATCCCGAACCATAGATGATCCCATTGCACTGGATGCCATAGAG
Source organism: Bacteroidota bacterium (assembly GCA_039029315.1). Classification (GTDB taxonomy): domain Bacteria; phylum Bacteroidota; class Bacteroidia; order J057; family J057; genus JBCCCJ01. The sequence continues at coordinate 9,827 of JBCCGK010000073.1, forward strand.
GAAGGACGCAATCGTGTCAAGGCGATGGCCTTGATTCACCAAAACCTGTACCAGGAAGACAACCTCATCGGGGTGGATCTGCAGGCCTATATTCAGAAACTGACCGACAGTCTTCTCAGCTCATATAAGGTCGATGCCCAGCAGATAGACATCGTTCGGGCCATTGATCCGATCTCAATGGATGTAGACACCATCATTCCACTTGGGCTGATTTTGAACGAGCTGATCTCGAATGCACTTAAGTATGCCTTCCCTATGCAGAAAGAGGGCGAAATCGAAGTGAAAATCGAACAAAAGGAGACGGGCATAGAGGTGGTGGTACAAGACAATGGGGTAGGGCTTCCAAAGAATTTTCAAATGGAACAATCCCAGTCTATGGGGTTTAAGCTGGTTCAGTCTTTTGTCAAAAAAATGCATGCTCAATTCCGCGTCGACTCAGACATGGGAACGCGAATCCACATTGTATTGCCAGAGGTGGGGTGATGTGTGGGAAATCGGGGAAGAAATAGAGAGAAAGGTCGATCAGCGTTTGGCATAGATTTGATTTTTGTCGATATTTATTCCTCTCAGCAATCTCATGAATACACAAGATCCCTTCTTTCATATGATCCTTCCTTCCAATATCTTCATTTCCATGAGGGATGAGAGTGCTGTTTGCAAAAAGAGAAACAACAAAATGATGTTCGTCTTATATTCCGTCATCAGTTAGCCAATGAATCCTATGTTCAAAGCAACATTAATAGAGAATGATCGATACTACAGCTTGAAAAGCAAGCAGTTGTTACTCTCGCTTTTTCCCCTGATCCCCATGAGCTTACTTGTCAGTATTTATGAACTTCCAATTTGGCTGACTGCGCTGATTGGGGGTCTCTATCTCTTGATCATCTTTGGCATGTTTCGGAACTACAAACAGATTCGTACCATATTGGATCATAAGCACATCGAAATGGATGCAGAGGAAATTCGAATAAGGTCTAAAAACGGCACCCAATCTGAGGTCATTCCTCTGGACGATATCGATCAACTGATCCTGAAGGATTCTTATGCCATGCCGCAAGAAAGCTTGAAGGACATAGGACAAGAATTGATTGGCAGGATGAAGCGAAATTATTTGATCCTTCAGCAGAGAGAGCAACATCGAACCTTCAATTTTGACATTGATTCTCATTATATGTTGGCTCAACTCCATAAGATCATTGAAGACTGGGAAGTAAGAGGGTACAAGATCATAAGAAATCATCAGACGTAAGGGGCCATGTTTGTGCAAGTTCGAAGGCATTTGGAGGAGTTGAAATGGATTGATTGTTGGCTGCTCACTCACTCTCTGGCGATATCATGAGTGAGACAAGGAGTTTCCCGATTTTTCCAAATTCTTTTCTACCCCCTTCATTGAAAGAAAGAGAAAAGAGGCAAAGATTTCACCTTCCACAAATTGGCTATTCGCCGATTATTTGCAGTTGATTGTTTTGGGAGAGGGGGGCAAGCCCGCTTGCTGGGGTGTGGAGACATTGGTTCCATTCGTATGAAGAAATAACTCTCGCATGGGATTCATCAATCCATTTTTGTCTTTGTCAATCCAAATCCAGGTGCAGGTCTTGCAGGTGCGCGGATTGATTTGCAGGGATACACATTCCTGCTTGTATCTTAACGGAATGGGACCCAATACCTGGTAGGAAAATCCAGCAGGAAATATGTTCGTTTGTTTCAAGATATCCGCCTTTTTTGTGAGCACAGATCGATCCAGCACATTAAACTCTCTGCACCAAACCACCACACCATCCAGCGGTTGGTGTAAGTCTTTGAAACTGATGGACTTTTGGGCCAGGCTCGCACAGATGCCAGCCAAGAAGAAACAAAAAAGAAGAACATATTTGTGGTTCATTGTCGAAGGATTATTGAGATTGGAACTTGTCCCAAGTTGTGTTCATGAAAGCCAATTTGCCTCCCCTAAATCAGTGATATTATGAATATCCCTCGAATAAAAAGCCTTATAAACCAATTCGAGTTTGACTCAGAAAGAGAAATTCTACTGGACCCTGTTTTGCAATGGACGAACATATTCAAGAGCTTGAATCATACGAACAACAACCCTAGATCATGAGTTTTCGCACATTCGAAAAAATCTTCTACCTCTCCATCCTTGTATGCTGGGTTTCGCTGACCAGCGGGATATTCTGGAGAGCTGTGGGGACAGTCGATATCTCATACATTCGCGATTATAGCACCATCACTGTCGGAAGCTTGTTGAACAGCAATCCCCCCATTGAGGTTGATTGGGGAGGATATGATATATATACGGAAGAAGGAATTGGGGAAAAGATTCTGGTGGAAATCACAGCCTTCAACCAATGGGACGGGATGTTGTTTCTCCCTTTTTATCAGGCATATCAACCTAAGGTAAAAGGAACTGTCAAAAAAGCGTCTGGGAAATTCCTGGGACAGATATCGCTATCGGATAAATTTGAATTCTATGGTCTTTATGGGCGGGCGGGGATTCTACACATGGTCAGGGAATCCTATTCGAAACAGATTGTGAACTATCTCAGACATTGTCAGGGAGAAAACTGGCTGACCGAAGATCATGAAGTTGTCTGCCACAATCAACTATCTTTCACACCATTCCTTCAATTGGATAGTGCAAACCAGCTAAAAGGGTCTCCCATGAAGACCTACTATTGCTTGAAACCCAAACATCAATGGACGGACACGATATATTTTTCCACTAATCATATGAAAATGCCCCACCTGGTGAGTTATGAGACGGTCGAGTTCGATCGGAAACGTGGCCATATGGTTCAGAGACGCTATTACGGAGACCATCAATTATTTCTCCTGGCTCATTATGATATTTGGAATCGGGAAGGTACTGGAAAAATCTTTACGGAGATAAAAACATTTGGAGAAGGAGGGGGCTTTCGTAGCTTTGGGGTTCCGAGATCGGTGGAGATCTTTGAATGGAAACGATTGTCCGAATAACGAACCATCTTCTATCCAGGAAATAATCTATCCAATATTCTGCATGAGGGAAATGTCCCGTTTTTGCGGTGTTGTTCATGCTGGCTATCTGGCGGCAATGATCTTATTTCCAAAATTCAACAGAAGCTAATTAACAACAGATATGTCAGAACAAACAGTCCCTCTTATGATCCTGATTGCTGGTCCTTATCGTTCCGGGACCAATGATGACCCTCACTTGATTCAAAAGAATGTCGATGCCATGCATGAAATGGCCTGGCATGTGTATCAACAGGGCCATCTGCCAGTTTTGGGAGAATGGTTTGCTTTGCCATTAATCGAAACAGCAGGCTCCCAAGCAATGGGAGATGCCATTTGGGATGAATTATTTCACCCGGTTGCCATCCGCTTGATCAGCAAGTGTGATGTGATTTTCAGAATTGGTGGTCCATCAGGCGGGGCAGACGAAATGGTCAGAATCGGGCAGGAGAAAGGAAAACGAATCATCTATCAGATGGAGGAGTTGGGTGGTTGATTGTCAGTGCTTTGGCTAGTATTTTCCTTCTGAGTTTTCTAATGAATATTGAGGGAAGAAGATTGTTTATTCACCTCTCCTGCTTTTATTCTCTCAATGCACCACGCATGAAACCACTTGTCCCATTCATCTTTCTCTTTGTTCTTCCAACTATGGGGCTGTCTCAGGACCCCGTTTGCGAAATGATCGTAACGATAAACAATGTATCGGATCACAGCTATACCTATCACGTCATCACTCAGCTTGATTTTGGGAAGCAGAGTCTGGAATCTGTTGCGGAGGATCTGAAAAGGGGAGCAGGCGTTGCTGGTCAGCACCGAGAAAGTTCCCTGCTTCGGTCAAAGACGGGGGACGAGCTTATCATCAGCTATGATTCTGATCATTGTTATCCCAATTATGGCAATGAAGATCAACTGAGGATCATTTTGGTGAGGCAAAACAAACAAACCAAAGAGATCGAGATGATGTATGGGAGTGCTCCATTAATTATCGGCAGGACCGAAATTCTGATCCCTGAATTTATTCCAGGTGAAAGGCCCTGTGAGGTATTTATGTACGTCCAAAGAAATCATGACGAGGCCAATACGGATTATCAATACAAAGGATATCACTCATTGCATGCAACAAAGGTCTTTTTCAAATAGACAAACTTGTTTCGAAAGTCATTCGTTTTTCCACATAGTGATTCTGTTGTTGTGTGTTCTGGCATTGCCTGTCTCTCAATCACTGACCTTTGTCAAGTCCATGTCCAGAATTTTGCGCCAATTCTCACCATCATGGCTATACTCTCCCCATTCTTTCCACTTTCCTTCTTCTCGAAAGTCAGCTGTATAGCGCATTTTGCCTCCATTTGGGATGTCCATTCCCCATTGAAACATCTTCTCTTCCAGTAGGCGTATTTCCGACTCAATCATGCCTCTCCCTTGCGAATAGGCTTGCATGATGAAGGCTTGTCTGTGGGCTTCATAGCGAATCACCCCAAAAGCATTGTGCACAATGTTGCTGCGTTGAGATGCACTATCATAGACTGTTCCCTTTCCCTCGACCAGGATGAGTTCACATTCCCACTTACATCGGGCATGTTCAGTCGTGGTGGCATAGGATTTTCCCTGCGGTCCCATGGTCCAACTTTGTCCCTCCCATTTGCCCAGCATAAAAGACATTGGCTCCATAGGCGCTGTGGATCCTTTGAGATGGGGCGTTTGTGCAATGCCTGCATGATATGTCAGCAGGATGCTCGTAAATAAAAGACATCTGATCATAGAATTGTAACTGATTGATTGGCCACAAACCTAGACAAGAACAGATAGGCAAAATTGGAAAAAACCGTCGTTCTGCCCAGCAAGCAATGAGGATTCCTGGATACAGGGAGGCAAGGAGGCTCAATACAATAAGTAAGTAGAAGGACAATATTAGGGTTGATTTTGGGTATAATGGAAATAGGGGATATAATGGCTTGATTGGTAAGATTTCTCTCTTTCTACACAGTCATGTCCCCTATGTCCCTCATAAATACATGTGTCCCCTTACTTATTCCACAAGATCTGTCTGTTACTGTCGATGTGCCAACCCAATGTGCTGGATATTGCGAATATACCGCTTGAAATCCGGGAGAGAAATGCTTGATATGTTGCTGAAATCCCGGATGAAATGTGCTTGATCAAAATATCCCATATCAAATACAGCATCTTGATAATCTGTCTTGTGATATTCCAGATCTATGACACTGGCCCGGATTCGCATGGCGATGGCAAATTCTTTCATACTTAGACCGATCTCGCGTTTGAAGATTTTTTGGAGTTGTCGCTCGCTTTTAGGGAGTTGGGTGATGAGGTGGGAAATGGACAGATTTCCTTTGGACGCCATGATGGCCTCGGCGGCTTGAATGACAGCAGCATCCCTGGATTCTGGCCTGAGATCGGAGGCAAGAAATTGTCGATTCAATTCAGAGATCAAGTTTGTGTCATCTTCTATATTGGCATAAATCGCGGGCAGTTCCAGATCCCCAATTGGAGGCGCAGGTCGAATATTTTGGTCCCTGAGATCTATGCCGTTCAACCCGCAGATAGAGGTGATCAGGCCAGGACGAAACCGAATGCCGATGGTTTTGCTCCCTCTGAATACTTCTCGCTCAGAGATGTGCTTGGTCGGACCAAATAAAGAACTTCCGCGATAGCCTGCCTTCGTATGTACAAAAAAGACCAGAGAAGGACAGCCATCAGGAACAATGAAGTGCTGGAAAGAAGGTGGAGCGTCCTTCTTGCTTGGTACTTCAAACTTCCAGTAGCACAAGATGAAAGAGGAAAGTGCGGGATCACATTCGAATTCCTGATAAATCATGTTCTCTTTGGCTTGCTGATGCACCAGGTTGTCATGGCTCGTAGATTCTGTACATTGGTGGTCTTGATCGGTTCGAACAATTCTCCGCCCAACTCAAAGGTATAATGAAGCAAGGAGGTCAAATCAACCAAATAGCGCTCTGAACCATCAGGAAGCAGGTATCGACCATTTCCTTTTTCTTCAACCAAAGTTTCTATGCCGATTGTAGAGGCGAGACGAGCAAAGAAATATCCTCCTTCCCGAAGATGACGCCACATTGCTCGTATCATCTGATCAAAATGATCAGCATGCTGGGCAAAATGCAGCACAGCACTACAGAGAATCAGATCAAATCGTTGGTCCGAAAAATTCAGATGGGAGAGCTCAGCTTGTTGGAAATTGCTGGCAGGAAGCTCGGGAGCCAACTCCTTTGCTAAGTCACGGACCGCATCAATGGCGCGTGGATTCTGGTCTACACCATAGACGTTTTTTCCTTGTTGGAGGAAATAGATGATATTTCTTCCCCCTCCACAACCAGCATCAAGTATGTCCTGACAGGAATGGAATCGACCTTTGAGCAATTGGTCGAAAAGATAGATGTCGATGTTCCCGAATTGTTCTGTGAGAGGATTCATATGTGTCGAAGCTTATCGTTCGAAGAAAGGGTTTGCATAATTCCGAAATTTCTTGGAGACTTACCAAACCAGTTTTGCCAGACGATTTTTTCCGGCCAACCAGGCTCCCTTTCCAGAGGGGAATATTCGGATGGTATAGAAACTCTGCTCACTCCACAACTCCCAACTCCTTCCCCCATTTGACGAATAGGAAATGCCTGGAATCCCTATCGCAAACAACTCTTTGCCCTCCGAGCCAGGAACATACTGCACGCAGGACCGAAAAGCCGGTTCCTGCCCATCATTCAGCAATGTCCAGCTTTTGCCACCATCCGTCGTCATGGCTTTGGTCAAGGTATTTCTATCTTTCTTTTCCCAATCACCGCCTACAATGATTCCGTATTGTGCATCCCAAAAGTCAACCGAAAAAATCCCCGTCATTTTCCCGCCCTGGTTGATCGGGGTTTCATATACCTCCCAATTCTGTCCACGATCAGGGGTATGAAAGACACGGGCTTTGGCTCCTCCAGTACCTACCCAGGCATGATCCCCCAGGACGGCGACATTGGTATTGCTGGCAGCAAAGCCGGCTTCACCAGCCTCAATTGGTGGTAAAATCTTACAGGAGAGTTTCTCCCAATGGTCTCCACCATCTGTCGTCAGCAGGATAGAGAGACATCCATCAATGGGGTCGCCCACAGCGATGCCGTCTGTATCATCCCAGAAAGTCATGGCATTGTAATAACAGGCCGGATGATCTTCCCGATAGACCAACTGCCACTGCCTGCCTTTGTCTGTGCTTTTGAACAACATAGCTGGAGACTCTGTTGCCAACAAAAAGATGGCTTCCCTGGTGCTGGCGATTGACCGAAATTCCATAGGGCGATCCTCCAGCAAAAAGCTATCCCGTACCCAATCAATTCCCCCATTGGAACTATAGCCATATTGTCCATTGGAGCCAGCATACCAGACTTCGCCAGATGCCAATACCTCCAGGGCCCGGACACTGGAAGCTACTTCGAATGTTTGGAATGTTGGAGAAGGAAGCTGCGGTTCATGATTGCTGTCTGTTAGCTCTGTTTTGCAGGAAAATAGCCCCATCAGTATCATCCCTGCCAGTAGTTGTTTTCGCATGTCAGTATCAAACAATTCAGATCAAATCAATACAAGCCAACAATTTAGGATAAAAATCCAAACCATTTCAAACACACGTAAATATCTCGGACGATCTGTCTCTTTTTGTGTTGAGTTTCAAATTATATTGATTATTGAAATATCCAAAATAAACATTAATCGCATATCTCCAATCAATGAGTATTCGTTTTGTCCTGATTTTTCTCGCTTGCCTGTTTGTTCCCTTGATTACCATAGGACAGTCCCTTTCTTCAACAAGGGTAACTGACTGGACTCTCGCTGGTTTGTCAGAAAACAGAATAGATCCTCCTTTGATCCTTGACTTTCTGGAAGAGGGAGGAAGCAATGATGGGATGACTCCCAATGATTCCATTTTTCAGAAAGTTTTGACCCAATACGCTTCTACGCCCTTTCTGCTCCAATTTCCCATTGGAACCTACCTCTTCCGTCAAGCAATCGACTTGCCAGATAATATCATCCTGAGGGGAAGCGGGGCAGATTCTACTCTGTTATTGTTTGACCTGGAGGATCCGGCTCATCTGATTCAAATTCGGGGACAAGTGGGAATGGATACAGTTTATTTGAAGCAAACAGCACACAAGGATGAGAAGTACCTTCAGGTACAGGGAAGCCATCCTCTTCAGGCAGGGGAGTATATCAATCTTTTTGAAGCGGATGACAGTCTGATCACTTCTTCCTGGGCGCAATATTCTACCGGTCAGTTGGTACGGATACGTGAGATTGAGGCGGATACGCTCTGGTTGGATCAGCCATTGCGGAGAGATTTTTCTATCCGACACGCAGCACGTGTGGTATCTTTTCATCCTCGGACACAGGTGGGCATTGAGCAGCTAGGGATCCAACGCCTGGACCAGACAACTTCTCAGACCAGTAATATTTTGTTTGAATATGCTGCCAATAGTTGGCTGTCTTGTATCAGAAGCGAAAGATGCAACTTCGCTCATGCTGAAATCAAGCATAGCACACAAATAGAAATCAGCGGAAGTCATTTCGAAAAGGCCTTTTCTTATGGCGGGGGCGGGAAAGCTTATGGCGTCATGCTGCATTTTGCCTCGGGAAATTGCCTGATCCGGGACAACAGCTTTCGTAGTCTTCGGCATGCGATGATCCTGCAAGCGGGTGCCAATGGCAATGTTTTGGCCTACAATTACTCGACCAATCCATATTGGACAGGCGTGAGTTTGCCAGCCAATTCAGCAGGGGATCTTGTGCTGCATGGCAACTATCCATATGCCAATCTGCTGGAAGGGAATGTGGTGCAAAACATCGTTATTGACAACTCTCATGGAATCAATGGTCCGCATAATACCTTCTATCGCAACCGAGCCGAGTTGTATGGATTGTTCATGAATTCAGATCCGGCCAGTAATGGCCAAAATTTTCTTGGCAATGAGATTCCCAACCCACAGTTCCTATTCGGAAATTATGTGCTTGCTGGATCGGATCACCTCGAAATTGCCAACAACGTTCGTGGCGTCCTTACCCCAGCCAATCAGGAAGTCTTGCCAGAAAACTCTCTTTTTGTCAATCAGGCTCCAAATCTGTTTGATGGTCAACTCAATATTCCCTTGATTGGCCATCCGAATTTGCTCAATACACATACCATTCAGGCTCAAGACAGATTTGATGCCAATCATTCGACAGCCTGCGATGTGCCTGATCCTGTCCTGGCTAGCCATGCACAATCTGATCTGGAGGACATAAATGCCCAGCTATATCCCAATCCCGCCAAAAACCGGATTGAGATTGAGATAAAAGAAAGCCCGACTGTCAGGCTGGATCATGTGGAGGTGCTAGGCATAGATGGAAGCCTCCTCCTCAGCAGTAAAGGAAGTCTCCTTGATATTGGGCACTTACCGACGGGAATGTATCTCGTCAAAATCACCATTCAGGATGGTCGATTCTGGACAGAGAAGCTGCTCAAAGAATAAGTTTAACTTTATCCATTTTTTATAGGAGAAAAATCCTCCCATATGCTCTGGAAACGATCATTTTGAATGAATGAACTTCGCTGTTTTTGGATGATGTTGATTAATTCTCATTGAAAATAGGGTAGTGGTTCAACAGTAATGCGAATCTTCCGACAGAATATTTGTAGAGATGATCGGCAGACCATCTCTCGCTTTGCCTATCGTAGATAGGAAGGCATTCTCTTCGATAACATCCCACCTAGCAATGGTCTGCCGATCATTGCAATGGTCTGCCGATCATTGCTACGTGCCGATGACAGCCTTACATGTATTGCACTACCGAAAATAGATTTGTGAAGCTTTGAAAGCAGATTTGAATTTCCATTTTGGCCAAAGTCAAACTAAGGAAACTGTTTAAAAATGTTATTCGAGAAGAATGAGACATATTTTGGAACCTTGACGGCGCCTTTTTCGCTCGAAATCCCGATGGATCGGGATTCCTCGCAAAAAGAGGCTTGTCAGAACCCAAAATATGCCCTTCCTCTTTCAAATTCCAAAGTTTGAACAGTTTCTAATTCACTCCTCTATGATCTCCTTTACACGTCCTACTATTCCACTTTGGAGCCGAACTTTGATCCCATGCGGATGTGTAGAGGAATTGGTCAGAATTTGTTTGACGATGCCTTGGGTACGCGTGCCGCTTCGTTGATGATGCTTTTGGACAATTTGGACTGCCTGACCGATTTTGATGTTTTTTCTACTATTGCCGTTCATGCTGAATTGTTGAGTGAATACTGGGGCAAAATTAGATGGAAATATGAGAGAAATACAAAGGAGAGATACTTTGTTTCTTTTTCTTTCTACCTTCGTGCTCCCAAATCATTCACTCAAAATCAATGGGTGAATGCTTGCCGTCAACCATCATCCTTATGAATCCACCTATTGCAAACAAAATCCCCCACTTGCTTGAAAAACATGGGCATAGTCGTCTCGACAATTATTATTGGATGCGAGAGCGAGAGAATCCAGCAGTCATCGACTATCTGGAAGCTGAAAATGCTTATTCAGCCTCTATTCTGGCCCACACTGAGCATCTTCAGCAAGAATTATTTGAAGAAATCAAAAGCCGGATTAAGAAGGATGATACCTCTGTCCCATATCGCTTAGAGGCGTTTTACTACTACCATCGCCATGAGGAAGGAAAGGAATATCCAATTTTTTGCCGAAAAAAAGAGAGTCTGGAAGCTGAAGAAGAGATCCTCTTGAATATCAATGAATTGGCAGAAGGACACAATTATTTTCAGGTTGCTGGATTGAAGCTGAGCAAGGACCATTCCCTGATGGCCTATGGGGTAGACACCGTTGGCAGACGGATATATACCGCCTATGTGAAGGACCTGAGGACAGGCGAAACCTTGCCAACAAGTATTCCGAATATGACTGGAAATATGGTTTGGGCCAATGACAATAAGACCCTGTTTTATGCCAGGCAAGACCCTGAGACCTTGCGTTCTCACAAAATCTTCCGCCACATCCTTGGCACAGATCCACAAGAAGATGTCCTGGTGTATGAGGAAACAGACGATACATTTAGCTGTTATATCAGTAAATCGAAATCCAAACAATATCTCAGCATTGGATGTGCCAGTACCTTGAGTACTGAAGTCAGAATACTGGAAGCAGACAATCCCATGGGGAACTTTCGTGTTCTTCAGCCCAGAGAGGAGAAACACGAATACTCCAGTTCGCATTTTGATGGATATTTCTACCTCATCACCAATTGGGAGGCGACCAATTTTAGATTGATGCGAACAAAGATAGATCAATTGCAAAAAGAACATTGGGAGGAGGTAATTCCGCATCGTGAGGATGTCTTGCTTGAAAGCATCGATATTTTTCGTGATTATCTCGTTTTGGAAGAACGGAAAGATGGCCTTAACCACATTCGAATCATTCCGTGGAAGGAACCTCAGAAGGAATATTATGTCGACTTCCATGATCCTGTTTATGATGCCTGGGTGGGGTATAATCCAGATATCGAGACCACGCTCATGCGGTTTAGCTATCAATCCCTGACTACTCCCGTCAGCACTTATGATATGGATCTCCACAGCAAAGATCGAAGCCTGCTGAAGCAACAGGAAGTATTGGGGGACTTTGAGGTGGGAAATTATCGTTCCGAACGCCTGTTTTCCACTGCTGAAGACGGTACGCAAGTACCAATGTCTGTGGTCTATCGAATTGATCAACGAAAAGAGGGCCCTCAACCGCTTCTGCTGTACTCCTATGGATCATATGGACATAGCATGGATCCCTATTTCAGTTCTGCCAGATTGAGTCTGCTGGATCGGGGATTTATCTACGTGATGGCCCACGTCCGAGGGGGATCAGATTTAGGAAGAAAATGGTATGATACAGGAAAAATGCTACACAAGCGCAATACTTTTACCGACTTCATTGCCTGCGGAGAACATTTGGTAAAGGAAGGATATACCGATCCTGGACAGCTATTTTGCATGGGAGGGAGTGCAGGAGGACTTCTGATTGGAGCGACTATCAATATGAAGCCCGAACTCTTTCATGGTGCTATAGCTGATGTGCCTTTTGTAGATGTTGTGACGACCATGTTGGACGATGAAATCCCCCTGACAACTGGAGAGTATGATGAGTGGGGCAATCCCAATGAAAAACAATTTTATGACTATATGTTGTCCTATTCTCCCTACGATAATGTAGAAGCCAGGGCGTATCCACATTTGCTGGTATTGTCTGGGTTGCACGATTCTCAAGTGCAGTATTGGGAGCCGACCAAGTGGGTTGCCAAGCTCCGGGAACTCAAGACAGACCATCATCGATTATTGCTTCGGACCAATATGGCAGCAGGACATAGTGGTGCTTCTGGAAGATTTGAACCCTACAAGGAAGTCGCCCTGAAGTATGCCTTTCTGCTGGATTTGGTAGAGAAAAAATATACGTGAAAAAGACAGACAGAGAGGCATCCTTCACCTCTCTGTCTCATCAAGTTGTTGAGCGTATTATGTTCAATCACTCACAGCGATTTCCAATGGCTGGGTCCAGGTCTTGAACTCATCTGTATAGTATAGATAGGCCCTGGAAGCAGGCGCAGCATAGACGCCAGGAAGATCTGCTTTCAGGTCGAAATTCAATACCTTTTCCTCAGAAGGAGTCATCTGTCTGAAGTAACACACCAATTCATTGTCCAGAACTTCATAGAAGTCAAGGATGCCTTTTTCCTTCATCTCCTTGAGTTGCCAGGGTTGAGGACTGAGACCAGCCGGAATCCCAAGGATGGCCATGGTCATCGGCAATCCGCCTGTAGTTTTGTTTCTGAGTTGGGCGGTTAAACGGACAGTTTCTCCTTGTTTTATAGCAGCTTGTCTCAGATTCGTCTCCAGATCGACAGAACAAGTTTCCTGTGAATGTGGTAGGTTGCTATACCAGTTGATAGCCAATACATAGGGAAGGGGCTGTCTGACACCATTGAATCGGACTTCGAAGCGATGCGGTCCGGCGTCCAATCCTTGTTCCAACCCACGAATTATGATAGGCTCTGTCCGTCCAGCTTCATAGCTTTGTTCCAGGATAGGATGTCCATCAGCAAGTACTTCGATGACGCCACTCGTTTCTGTTTGCTTGGCAAAAGCTGCATGCTGAATCAGTGCGCGTAGCGCAAGAACAGTGCTGTTGGTGGACCCGAATGCCCCATAGGCATTGCGTGAATTTCGAATGGACTTGGCCAATTCATTGATCTGCTGACGATTTGGGTTGTCTTCCTTCATCATGGCAAGTAGAATAAGCGAGGAGGTCTCAATACCCAGAGCAAGTCCTCCTGAACCTGGTGCGGAACGACCTGTTGTCTGGTAGGGAAATTGTCCGGTTGCTTCGCTTCTTTTCAATTCCAGTACTTGCAGACAAGCCATCGCTTTGTCATTCATGCCATAATTGAACAAGGCATTGGCAGCCAGCCCAAGTTGATAGGGATTGCGACTTTTTCTAGACATCTCATAGGCATAATCAAGTTCCTTTTCCAGTCCACTATAGCCGGCTTCAGTCAGAGCCCAGGTAATATACAGACTCATGGTTGCCTGATCTGCCAATCCAAATTGGTGAAGGGCTCTTGGGTTTCGCATAAATCCACCATTTCCATCCCGACGACTGAGGAGCCATTTGGCCGTACGGTCGATCATGTTTTGATCCACACCACTATACACTTTCTTCATATCGACGAATTCCATCAAGCCGTAGGCCGTCAGGCCCTCATGCGCGGGATTTCCACCAAACCACTCAAAACCGCCTCCACTAGACTCAAATGTGATCAATCTGTTGTAGCCTTTTTGAATGAGGGAATGTGCTCGTTTGCGAATCTCAGGCTTGTCCTGCTCTGTAGATTCCAGATAATCCAGAATCAGGAGATTTGGATAGGTACTGGAAGATGTCTGCTCAAAACATCCATATGGTTCACGGAGCATGCCTTCAAGCCCGGAAAGGATTTCTCCTGAGACATCGGGAAAGGCTGTGAGAGAGATGTTCATAGATCCATGAACTGCATGTGTCAAGTCTGCATCAAAACTGGCTGTCGGTTCTTCTGAGGAAAAAGCCACAGAGCTTGGGAATCCTTTGGGCGCAAATTTCACTTCCTCCTCTACACCATCTGACAATCCCCGACTCTTGAATCCTATCCGGAGTTTGCCGATCCCTTTGGCAGCATTGACAAGGAATGGGACAAAGAGTGTCAAGGCTTTGCCCGTGGGCAAGTCAATGCGAGCTGGGAGTTTCTTCAATGGAATCAAGCCGTCAGGTATGGCGTAGCTCATTTGCCCATACTGAGGCTCAGTTGTATTGTTGGCCAGGGTAATGGGCAACATCAAGGTATCGAACTGTACCAGACTGGTTGGGATTTTGGTACTAAGGGCGAAAGGAAGTTGGGAGAAAAATTTGTGCTCACTATGTCCGATGCTTCCATCCACACCTATGCCTTCAGCAGTCACATTGAAGGAAGTCAAGGCATCAGAGGTATAGAATTTTACTTTTGCCTTGCCATTGCGACCGACTGACACATGTCCATTCCAGTAGATGGTGGAGCGAAAATCATTTCGTGTTGCGGGGACTGACTGACCTTTGTAATTGGGAGCAGAAAATTCTCGGGCACGATAATAAGCTGTTGCTCGCTTGCCATTGCCTGATCGATTGACGACCTGATTGGCGGGCATTTGTGTCCAGGGAACTTGCTCATTGAGATCAAATTTGAAGGGAATATTGACCCAGAAATCCATTGGAGTATTGCCTTGCAAGGCTGGTGTGAATCTCAAATTGTGAATTTGCTTTTCGACTTGCTTGCCCAACAAGGGATGTGGGGAAGAAATCACTCGATGCCTTTTGTAGTTTCCTTCTTTGTCCACCAGCACCCGCATCACAACCGTTCCTTCGATGCCGGCATTTTTCGCCACTGTCGGATAGCCAATTTGTTGGCGTACTTCCTGAATATTGATCAAGCCAGGTTGCTGATCAGCAAATACAAAGGCATTCATTTCTGGTTCCTCTTCTGGCAGTGCTGGCAATTCTTCGATCGTGTCTCCATCAAAGAACTCTTCATCCTCTATATTCTTATCCTTAAAATCATCAGCGAACTCCTCATTCGATACAATAGGTCCATTCTGCGGGGCTAATTCCTTCTTTTCTTCCAATAGAACGGGTGGGGGAGGAGGAACAGCTTCAACAGGTTCCGGAGCAATATCTGGCATAGGTTCTGGTATATCCATTGCCATATCGATCTCCTCTCTGTCTCTCTCATTGTCCAAGACAGCGATTTCCTCCATAGGTACAGCCTGGGCAGGAACAGGGACATTGTTTCCGTTGCGATTCCGCCTTGGAGCTGCCTGTTTGTTCTTTTTTCGTGCTCGGCCTCGGCCTACATTGACCCCAGCAACTTTTCCCACTATTCTATCAGCCGGCATAGCATTGAGTTGATTCGGGATGACCTGGCTAGCAACTCCTTCAGTACTTCTGTTTTTGCGAATGCCTGTTCCCGAAACCACAACTTCATCCAGCTGCACCTGATCTGGTGCGAGTTGTACTTCCAGATTTTTGTTTTTGCCCACATTGTGATGAACGGAGGTATAACCCAGGTAGGAGAATGTTAGGGATTGACCACTCTGAACATCCAGTTGAAACCGACCATCCATATCTGTCATGGTCCCTTGATTGTTTTCAGGGATCAGGACCGTCGCTCCTGGCAACGGTTCTCCATCTACACTCTTCACTACGCCGACGACTGTATTGATTTTTCTCAGTCTCAGGTTGTAGCGATTGCCATAGTCATTCACTGATACATAACATCCACCTAAGTCGGCATGATTGACTGAAATATAAGGGGCATAACACTTCGTACACATTTAAAAATCATCGAAAAAACGCTTAACTAGCTGCAAATCAATAAAAAAAGACCATTTATGGTCAATGGCCTTGCAAATCAAAACGTACATTTTTTTCTATTGCGTCACCGTTTGCGCAAACAAATTCACCCCAAAACACGTACTAAGATACCCATAGATTCTTTTCCTTAGCTGTTTTTTTTCAGCAATTCAATCATGTCGCGCAATGTCTCATTCTCTCGCTTTAATGAATCTATCAGGGCATTTTTGGCCCGTATTACTTCCCTCAACGATCCCAAAGAATCAGTTGAATGCCCGCTTTCAGTGGGCTTTAGTACGTTGTGTTCAATGTTACCATCAGTGTTACCGTCAATGTTACCATTGGTGTCATCCGCTTCACCATGTGTCAACCATTCAAAATCTACACCCATTTTTTCGGCAAATAGTATCAACAGTTCAATACTTATTTTCTTGCTTCCTGACTCGAAACCAGCATAGTAAGAGCGAGAAACCCCTAAAATCTGCCCTACCTCCTGTTGTGTCATTCCTGTTGGTTTCCTTGTATCATACAATCTTTTGCCTAAAGCCTTCCTGCTTGATTCTTCCATAAGTATCAATTTCTTCTTGTAATTCCTTGGAATTGTCTCTAATAGTGGTATATTTGTTCCCTATTGCGGAACAAATGAAACAAAATTATGACTCTAGTGCAAATCCAAGAACAAAAATCCAGAACAGATGCAGCAACCATTGCTGCAACATTTGGCTGTACGCCCAGATATGTAAGGGATGTTTTAAAAGGCAATAGGCCAATCAATTCAGACCTTTCAAAAAGGATCAAAACAGCAGCAGAAATGTTGATTGAATCAAGAAAAAGCCTCCAAATTTTACAACCTGTATAGGTTATTTCCGGCACTTTCTACAATCCCTAAATACTAAGCAAATGATTTTTTCACCCTTCACTAGGCAGGCAACCCATCTCCCAGCACTTCACAACACATGCCCATATTTTTCAATCCATCAACCATCTTGATATGTGGAATTCACAGAAAACCTTTTTCCATGATGGTGAAAAATTATGGGTCACAATTTCCGGCCTTACCAATTTTGGCCTGACATCATCATACATCAGGAAAGCAATCCATCAACAACGGATAAATCATTCGAGTGGATGGCAACATATCCAAAACCCACCATTCCCAGGCATCAAGGTCTTGATTGATTGGGATTCTATCCCAACCCAAACAGTCAATGACAAAGGATTGCCAACAAAAGCTTCAGTTGTCAGTGAGATGAAGCAGAAAGCTTCAGAAAACAATGAAGCCTTGACAGGTAAAATTGATTTTGCTGATAGTAGGGGATTCGATAAGTATTTGATTTATTACCCTGAAGCCACACTTGAAACAAGAAGGCAGTTGGCCAAGGCGTGTGCAGTTCTACAAATTGGGGTAGAATGGAAGAAGGGAGATTTTGACATACATTCAAAGGCTGATTTTTACAAGTCATTTGGCAGGGAAGTCAAAAGAATTGGATTGAAGTATTTGAAAACATCTACACCTGACAGGCTTGGCAGAAAAGTCAGAAAAGCCATCAAAGAAGGGGTCACAACTGTTATAAAACAACCCAACAAAGGCAATGACCACAGGCAAAAGATGTCAGCTTGGCACCAATATGTCATCACAGCATATTATGCCCACCCCCAAAAGTTCACTGCACCAATGATATCTGCACTGTTGCTGTATCAATGCACATTGCATGACAAGCCATTGGTATCTGAAAGCACTATCAGACACTTTGTGGCAAAAAGGGAAATTCAAAACATCTGTATTGCTTCAAGGCATGGTCAGAAAGCTTTTGCAGACTTCTTTAGACCATATATTAACAGAAAGGGTGTGCTTTTCTCTTCTGATTTATGGGTATTGGATGGAACTAAGGCAGCTTTTGCATTCAGGGAAGGTGGGAAAATCAAGTTTCTTGACTTGTTCATTGTCATGGATGCCCACAGTTGGAACATATTAGGCTTTGCAATGGCTGACAATGAAGACAGGTGGACACTAATAGAGGCAATGAAAATGGCAGTCAGCATCACAGGCCATCTGCCTGCACAGATCTTGTTGGACAACTTCAGCAGTAAACACACAGAGGAAGTACAAGACCTGTTTGCCCAGGTGGAAGAATTTGGCACCAATGTCAGATATGCCAAAGTAGGGAATGCCAAAGACAAGCATGTTGAAAGGGGCTTCCAAGCATACCACAATTTGGCTGCAAGATGGTGGCCAAATTTTGTAGGGGAAGGCATCAAATCAAGAAGAAGCAACGCACGCCCAAGCCCTGAATACATTGCCCAACAATCGAAAAATCTACCTGATAGAAATGGGGTAATGATTCAGATTCTTGATTCAATCAATCTGTATTGTGAAACAGTCAGTGAAGGTGGAAAGAAAGAATTGGGCACTCCAAGGCAAAGATTTCAGAAATCAGAAAAGCCATCTGTATATGGTGTCACCACTGAAGATGTTGCAAATCTCTTTTGGGCTTCCAGATTGGAGAAAATGAGGAATTCATTTATCAGAATTCAGATTCGTGGTGTCAAATATGTCTATGCCTGCCTTGAATATGAAGTATGGAAAAAATACGATTGCAACACATCTGAAAGGGATATCAAAGTGAAAGTCAGGTATGATGAAAAAGACCTTTCTGAAATCATGATTTTTGACGCCAAAACCAATGAATTCCTTTGCATCTGTCAACAAGATGTTCAGGTGGTTGGTGAATCAGCAAACCAAACAGACAAAGACATCAAGTTGCTGATGGGCAAGGAATCAAGAATAAAATCTTGGGAAAGAAGACTTGAAAAGGAACTTGAAACTATGCGAGATGAAGCCATCAAGCAACAATCAGGTGATGTGGAATTGGTATTGATCACAGATGTTGCAACAGTGAAGAAAGAAGAAATCAACACAGCACAATCACAAGTCTATGCAAGATACTTTTCAGATCAGCAATCAATGCCTTTGAAAAGACACGACCCAAAGGAAGATAACTACAACCCAGGCAAGCGAAAAAAGAAAACAAAAGGAGTTTATCAGAATGACCCAACCTTTGAAGAAATAAATTATTAAATCTAGCAAATCACTTTTATTATGAAAATTGATCACTCCCAAATCAAAGACGCTTTGTTGTCAGAAGTAGCAAAGGCAGGCAGTGCAAGAAAGGCTGCAAATCTCCTTGGCATTTCAGATGCAACTGTATCAAAAATTCTGAATGACAAAGCCAGTGATGTCAGTGAAAAAATGTGGCTGAAGTTGGCCAATTATTTTGGCCTCACATCTTGGAGAATCATAGGCACTGCCAACTTCAACACAATCCACAGTGTGTGTGAAGATGCCCAAAATCGTCACAGATTGCGTTGTATTCTTGGGTATTCAGGTGCAGGAAAAACCACAGCACTGAAGAAGTACAGAATGCGTAAGGATGTTGATAATGCCTTTTATGTGCTTTGTCAGAAGGCCATGTCCCAAAGAGAATTGTTGCTTGAAATCATGAAAAGCATGGGGCTGAATCAGTCAGCCACCCCATACAGAATGTTGCAATTGATATCAGAAAGACTGAACACACTGGAATCACCCTTGCTAATGCTTGATGATGCAGGAAAGTTGAACAATGACAAATTGATGCTTGTGCAGCAGATTAGAGATATGACAGAACACAATGCAGGCATTGTCTTGGCAGGTGTAACATATATGTATGACAACATTCAAAAAGCCCTTAGAAGGCAAAAAATGGGCATCCCTGAACTTGTCAGCAGGATTGGTCAATTCCAGAACATGCAAGAACCTACTTTGCCTGAAGTCATGCAGATTTGCAAGGTCAATGGTATTGAATCTGAACCCGTACAAAGGGCAATTTTCCACAGATTCAAGGAATACAGGCAGATTGAAACAAGTGTATTAGACCTGCTGCATTATGCATCAAGAAAAGATGAAATAATCACAGTCAGACTTGCTGAACAAATTTGGGGAGTAGATTACTGACTTTGCCCATACATACACAACCTTTTCATCAATCATTTAAGACTCTAGCAAAATGATAAATATCACCCAAACTGATATAGAAAAAATACAAGCCATCCTTGCCCAGGCAACCCAAGACATTCAATCTGCAACCCTTGTTCAAGTTGATTTGATGGTGTCAATAAAAAGGAAACTGAAGAAGCATGAACCCAAAGTTGTACTTCAGCTTGTGGCCAAAGAATGTGGTGTTGCTGATAATGCCATGATAAGCCAAAGCAGGGAACGTGAATTGTTTGAAGCAAGGGTCATTGCCTGCAAGATATTCCATCTTCAAGGATACACATTGAAGGAGATTGCCCGACACATCAACAGGAAAGACCATACAACCATCCTTCACGCCTTGAAGGAATTTGACAATCTAAGACGCGATAAGGCAGGATTTTACGAAAAGTCTGAAGCTTGCCTAAAGCACTATCAAGAGTTTATCGACCCTGCAAGCCTAAGTCATTTTTTTTGCCCCAAAATGTCGCTAATAGAGGAATAAAAAGCTTCTAAAGTCACTCGATTGGACACCAATAGAACCAACAAAATTATCAATCATGATAGGAGAAAAACCCATATCGGAACGCATTACAAAAGCATTGGAAAAAATGAATGAATCAGGCAGGATGATGCATGTTTCAATATCAAAAACCATTGAAATTGAAGGCTATGTTGACAAGTTGCACATCAAGATGACTTTCAGGATTTCACAACCCGGATTCTTCATTGAAGGCATCTTGAAGTCCTTTTTGACTGTGACCCTTGTACTGAATACAACACCTATCATCAGTGGTGCTGATATCCATGATGAAGAGATGATCAGCCAGATAGTCAAACAAGCCCATCTGATGCGGCCCAAATTCAGAGAACAACAGGAATCCCGACAAGAGAAAGGCTATAAAGCCTTTCAAGAACTTACAAAATAAATCAACCTTTAATCATTCAAAAAATGAGCAATACCACCCAACCAACAATTGATTTAGGGAAATTTTCCCCTGAAGAATTGGCAGCACTCAGGCAGCAACTTGACCAACAAGAAGAGAAAGAAAGGAAGAAGACAGAAGCAAAACGACAAGAATACGAACAAGCCAAAAGTAATCTTGTAGAATCCCTCATTTCAGAAGCCCAGGCAGCAAATGAAGCCCTTAATCATTTCAAGACTGATGTTGCAATGGCCTTGGATGAATTTCATGCAAAGCTTCTGAAGTATGGTGATGTCAAGGCAGAAGGAAAAGGGAACTACACCCTTTTCAATACATCGAAAACAATGAAAGTTGAAGTCAGCAATGACATCAAATATGGCTTTGATGAAAGGGCAACATTGGCTGCACAAAAAATAACTGAATTCCTCAAATCAACAGTCAAGAAGAAAGACAAAACCATCTTTGAATTGATCATTGATTTGATTCAGAAAGACGAGAAAACAGGCAGATTTGACCCCAGGAAAATCACCAAGCTTTACAAGTACGAAGACAAGTTCAAAGATGACAATTGGACATCAGCAATAAGGCTGTTCAAAGAAAGCTATCAGGCATTGGATTCAGCAAGGTACTTCAGATTCTATCAGAAGGATAGCCAAGGCAAGTTCAAGGCCATCGTGCTTCAGTTTTCTTCCCTTTAATCAAGGCAGGTGGGGCAAGTATTCATTTGCCCCATCACCACCCCTTAAACCACTTTGAAATGAATGTTCGACAGTGCTTAACCTGCAAAAAACCCTTCCACTCAAAAGCTTCTAAATGCCCACACTGTAACAGCAACAATACAATCAAGATTTATGACCACCCTAACACCAACAACCAACAGAAGGCTTCACGCAGTACTAAATGAACACAAGTTGGATTCTGATAGTCAAGCTGTCAAGGACATCGTTTTGAAGCATACCAATGGCAGGACACCATTCAAACGATTCTTAACAGAAGAAGAAGCCAATTCCATGATATTAGCCTTCAACATTGGGCAATATGGATGGTCACCCAAGCAGAAGATGAAGAGGAAAATTATTGCCATTGCATATGGCCTAAAATGGGTCAAGCCTAATGGGAAGATTGACATGGGTGCCTTGAACAAGTATTGCAAGCAATATAGTGCAGTCAAAAAGTCTCTGAATCAGCACAGCGAATCAGAACTTGTCAACCTTGTCAGTCAATTTGAACAACTACGAAGGAAAGACAAGTCATGAAACTTCAGATTAAATACCACTCAAATGATGCATCATTCTTGGGTGATCAGGTCATGTTGTGGGCCTCAAGCATCAAGAAGCTTGAAAACCCACCTTTCCCCTTCCTGGTCATCGTGAGTGTGTGCAGATATCTATGGCAAGAATTCAAACGGTCAGCCATTGTGGTCAGAGAAGAACCCATTGACATGCCAATCAAGGAATATGAAGCCCTGATCTTACGGGAAGTCTTCACAGATGCCCAATCAACAATCAAAAATCCATATCACAGAAGAATTGCAAGGCAGATTGCCAACAGATGTGACCAACTACTACAAGGCGCAACAAGCCCACCTGATAACACTAAAGACATTGCTTAGTATTGGGTCAAGGGCTTCTGCAAGTCGCATGATGGCCTTTGACTTTTTTTTTCAACCATTTAACATCTAGCAACATGCAAATTCCTGACAACATCAAAACTCGGCTTGATGAACTCTTCACCCAAGAAAAAATCATGACAGACATTCTTGACAGTACTGAAGACTACCTTGAAACAGCCAGCGAATTCTTTAATGAATTGGTTGACATTATCAACTGTATTGGCATCCTTCCAGACAATGAAATTATCACCCTTTTAGAAGAGTTTTAACATGGCTTTAGTAGGATTTAAACAGCAATTCAGGGCAGGTGTCATCAAAGGATTGTATCCCAATCCGCACCAATGGCATGACTTTCTTCATGGCCAATTCATTCAATATCAGAATAAGGGTGGTGAAGAGAACTTCCAACAGTGGTGTCAGGCATTTCATGGGCTTTGGCAGTTGTCTGCCATTCCTAAAAATCAGACAATTAGGAAGATGCGAAAGAACCCTTTCAAGCATGGTGAAACCTTGTACTTCTATTCAGGATTGAGAACCAAAAACACCCTGAAGCTTGGTGAAGCCAAGGCAAAAAGGGTCAGCCATATTTTCATGACAAATCATGCCATGATTGTTGAAGTGACAATTGATGGCAAATATCTGCAAACATGGGAAATACAAAACATTGCCATTGCAGATGGCTTTGGCACCCTGGAAGCCTTTAGGGATTTCTTTGTGCCTGACCATGATGATGAATTCAATGGGCAACTAATCAGATGGTAGAACCAATTTAAACACCAACAACAATGGCAAAATTCAAATCAGTCAAACAACTGTTGCAACAGAAATACAAAATTCTTGAATTTGAAGAACCCTATGCTTCCAGATATGGCCATCCTGAAGACAACTTCAAAGCCATGTTTTATGGGTCATCAGGGTCAGGAAAGTCAGTAGAAGTCATCAAGTTTGCTAACTACCTTGCACACAATTTTGGTAGGGTATTTTACAACAGCTTTGAAGAAGGTCATGGAAAGACCCTTCAAGACAGGATCATTGCACACAATATTGATTCAACACGAATATCATTCGGAAACAAAACCCCATATGATGATATGTTGGAAAAGGTGGGCAGAGGCAAATATAAATTCATTGTCATTGACTCTCTTCAGTGGATGGGCTTGACTTATGGTCAATATCAAAAGATGGTTGACCGATACCCAAAGAAGTCATTCATCATCATCAGTCATGCCAATGACAAAGGCGAAGCTAAGGGCAGGAAAGACATTCTGTATGCAGTGGATATCAAAGCCCATTTACATAAAGGCTTGCTGACCGTCCAAAGCAGATTTGTGCAAGATGGATATGTCCAAGAAAGACTGTTCACACCTAAGTCAAAGAAGCATACACAATTGAAAATGTTTTAAACCAAATAATCATCAAAGCTATGGATATTATTTCTTTTCAGTGGGACATGTCAGATGGGAAAGACTACAATGGAAAGTCATTGATTATTGGCCAACACTTACCCAAACGCCAAAATCATGACATGACCCATGTTGATGTATATGGAATTTCAATAGACATCATTGACCAATCAAAAGACTTTAGACTAAAAAGGCTCAGTTGCTATTCCGAATATATCACAGATAGACTCCGAAAAATCAGTAAACAAGAAGCAAGACAACTGATTATTGAAAAAATAGATGACGCTTTGAATATCCTATTTGACCCTAATGAAATGAAGGATGTTGAAGAGTGTTTGAATGTATACAAACAACCTTAGAAAGTCATGCCAGAAACACCACTACACACCGAATTGATAAAGGCTTTTTCGCTTGGAATTGTTGTTGAAATGATACCCTGCAATTATGGCCTTATAGAAATAAGGATGTATCCAAGAAACAAGCCTAATGGCAGAATTTGCCAAGCTATCAATCTGTTAGAAATAGCCTTTACTAGCTATGACAAGCTAGGTTGCAAAATCGAAGAAATGATCAAAGAAGTACAACAACTTAATCAATGAATCATGGATCAATTATTTCAAAAATATAAACAACTATCCAACATTGTAAACAAGCATAAGAATGTCAAAACAACTAGCCTTTCAATCGACGATACAGAAGAAGGGTTTGTTGAAATAGGTACAAAATACAAGCTCTATTTCAGTTCCGTTGAAGCAGGAATCAGAGTAATTGAGAATTCTATCAACCTTTTGAATGCAGTTTTGAAATGAACAAGCAAGGCCATTTCTATGCTGTCTCTAGCAATGACTATGATGATTCAATCATTCTTTGCTTAGGCCCAATTATCACAGAAAACTTCTTCCAAGGGGTCTGCATTCATTCCACATATCAGCCTGATATTGTTGGAGATGTCAAGCAGTGGCCTGCATGGATTTTTGACAAAGAAGTTCAAGTTGAAATCATAGTAAAACCAACAACAGATCATGCCAATTGATTACAAGAAATACCCTGCCAATTGGAAAACAGAAATCAGACCCATGATTCTGAAATGGGCCAACAACTGCTGTGAATTTTGTGGGGTTGAAAATGGGGCTTTGGGATATCGTGACATCAATGGCAAGTTTTGGGCAGATGGTATGTACTTACATGATTGGTTGTTTCCTGTATATCACACCCCCAAACAAATCAAAATAGTCTTGACCATTGCCCATCTGAATGACCCTGACCCAATGAATTGTCACCCCTTGAACTTGGCAGCACTTTGCCAACAATGTCACAACCGATATGATGCCAAGATGCGTGCCCGAAACAGGAAAAGGAACTTTGAAAAGAAACACGGAATATTAAAACTGTTCGAGATGTAGAACCAAATCAGCACATCAGTCCAACTTTTTAAATCTAGCAAAATGAACTCTTCAAAACACACCTTCAACCCCATCCATCAACTTCAGACCGAGCAAAGGCAACTGATGTGGATTGCCCTACTGATTGCAACAAATGCAATATCATTCAATTGGCAACCATCTGCCAAGGCGCCAAGGCATGAAGTGGCCAAAGTGGTTGAAATGCCCAACCCCATCCCTAAGCCTGAATTGTACTTGATGGAAGAAGCAAGCAGAAAGATTGATGATATGCAATCATTCAGTCACAAAGTGGAAGATATCAGTAGCAGGCTTGACATCCCTTCAGCTTGGCTGATGGCAGTCATGCAATGCGAATCACAATTCCAAGTAGGTGTCAGGAATTATATGGGAAGTGGTGCCACTGGATTGATTCAATTCATGCCATCGACAGCAGAAGAGTTGCACACCACCACAAGCGCACTGATGGCCATGTCAGCCACACAACAACTAGATTATGTCTATGCCTATCTAAGTAGAGTAAAGGCCAGAAATGGAAGTTATGAAAGCCTGACAGATCTATACTTGGCCATCTTATACCCAAAGGCCAGAAAGAAAGATCCTTGCTTCACCTTATATGCCCAACCAAGCAGGGCATATCAGCAAAATTCAGGGCTTGATGAAAACAAAGATGGTGCTGTAACAGTGTCGGATATCTCGTCAAGACTTCACAGACTTCACCCCATTGCATTCATCACTAAATAACCAATCAAATGTATAATCCTGACATATATCAATCTACTTTTCATTTTGATCAATCTGTAATTAACAAAGGGTTTGATGTCTTTGGATGTCCTACCCAAGCCTTGAAATGTTCTGAAGAATTGAATGAACTGTCTGCCATAATCATAAAGCAACACATTCATCCTGAACAGAATTTAAAACCCAAAATGACCGAAGAAATTGCAGATGTTCTTATCACTCTTGAACACTTGAAAAATAGACATGACATAGACCAAAAATCAATACAGAAAGTCATTGAAAGGAAGCAAAGGAAATTTGATAAATACCTAAATGGAATATTAGAAACCAGAAAAGAAAGTTTTAATTCTTCCTAAGAATTCGAGCAGGTTGCTGCCTTTAGTCCCTTGGGACTAGGTACATTTGGTTCTTCTCTAAAGTGATCAGGGCACCCAGTGGGTGCCCTGATTTATTTTATGTACGTTTTGAATTGCTATTTGTGTCAGTTTATGCAGATGCTTTGACCAATATGCTTGCTTTCATGGGGTGCTTCCTGGTCAAGATATTCAACAATAATGATCTTGTTGACATCCTGCACCATCTCACAGAAATATTCAGCAAGGCCATCCCTGATGGTGCCATCATCTTCAGTAGATAGATACAAAGTGCCATCAGTCGTCAAAGAAGCCTGTTTGACTTTTGCTTCTTCAAGCAAGGTTTCAATCATGCTTGCTTGTGCTTCAGTCATTTCATTGGGTGGGATTGGTTTTGCAGACTCAGCACCCAAGGTAATAATTGCCACCCAAATCAGGGCAACAATCCCAAGGAAGATCAAAGAAAACTTTTTCATTACAGAAGGATTAGTTGGTTTGCGTTTGTGCTAGAGTCTGACTAAAGATATGAAGAAATTTGAAATGTTGGAATCAATAAATATTTATTCTTGCAGTTTTCTGCCACTTGACATTTAATGCTTCCAACCTTGCCTTCTGCTTGTCTGTGAACATGGTGGGATTTTCCACTTCTGCTGACAATAAATCAAGCCTTTCTTTTGAATCCTTGAAAGTCCAAACAGATCTATTTGCCCATCTTAGATATAACCAAACAAGCCCCCCCCATGCAACTATAACAAGAAACAGGTAAACGGTGGGCATTCCCAAGAAGTCAACACCATCACCACCTGTTGCAACATATGTGGCAATGCCTGTGAAAAATGCCAAAACTGTCATGATAAATATGACAGGATTTTTGTAATGTTGAATCAATGAAATAAGCATAGCAAACAAGAGATTAAAGTACTATTTAAGAGGAATAAAAAGCGAACAAGAAACCCATTGACCCCAAATTCATCTTTCATAAATGCCAACAGCTTATCAGATTTGGCAGCACCTTCACCCTTGCCCAAGTAAGACAATGGCAAGCCCCTTATGATATTCAACCCATAATCATGAATGACCCATCTGACAGAAGGCACCATTGCCACAACAGCAGCAATCTTCAAGACATGAACCCCTGCAATGACTGCACCCAGGCAGGCACCCAATATGACCAACATGACATGCAGGGCTTCTTTGTCATGCAAGATCTTGATGTTTTGTCTGATTTTTCGATGATCCAACACAGGATCAATCAGAAGGATGGTCAATATGATAAGAATCAGATAAATCATCTTTGCTTGTAGATGACAGCAATGGTTGCTGTTGACAAGTAGAATTCATCTGCAACTGTTTCAATGCAGTCATCAAACCGTAACCGATCAACATTGTATAGATGATTGATTCTTGCAAGTATGGCTTTGTTGCGTCTTTGGATTCTGTTTTTCCTGTCTGTGTATCCAGAACGCTGAAGGGCAGAAGTGGGAACAATTGTGGTGGTCATCGTAATACAGTTATAGTTGGTGAAAATTCTATATATGATTTCATGGCAGCGAAGTCAGCAACATATGTTTTGAATTCCTGCACTGTGATGATAGTATTGCTTTGAGCATGGTCAGGAATCAAACGAGTACGAACAACTTTATTGATGATAGCAACATCATCTTCTGTGTCCTGGAGTGCTGAAAATTCAGGCAAGG
Source organism: Bacteroidota bacterium (assembly GCA_039029315.1). Lineage (GTDB taxonomy): Bacteria > Bacteroidota > Bacteroidia > J057 > J057 > JBCCCJ01. The sequence continues at coordinate 37,888 of JBCCGK010000073.1, forward strand.
CAGACTTCATGACATCCCACCCATGAAGATGCTTGAAGATGTCATCAACAAGGTCAAAGTGTGCCAATACTCTGTCATTGTCATCATACAATTCTGTCATTAGATGAATCCTGAACATGACTTCCCCCCCCTGCACCTGTTCACCAATATCTTCCAAATCCATTGGCAAGAATTCAATGTAAACAGATGGAACATAGAAGACTGCTTCATCTTTGTTTTGATCAAATTGGGCATTGAACCAACGAACATCAGGAAGCTGTGACATTTCTGATAATCTCTGCTGAAGAAGAAGAAAAGGTAGTTTGAGCATGACGCAAATAGTATAATTGTCTGACACCAATGGCGACAATATACTAAAATAGTACGTTTTGTTCTACTGCTTGTTATGAAAGATTGTCAATCTGCTTGTTGATGTGCATGACAATTCTTTTGGTCAGAAGCCTTGATCGACCCATGTATTTTCTTTGAGGAATGGTTGCGCTGAAGCTTCTTGTGTGTGCTTTGACGCTGTGTGCCTTCACCCTTTGTTCCCTACCTCTTACCCTTCGTCTGTGTGCCTTCCTGTCATGTCGTTTGACTGATTGACTGACATTCACTTGCCCCCCTTCATTGTGTATCTTGGCATATGGGACATCTGTGCCCACAGTAACAGAATTGAAGGTTGTGTTGATAATCCTGATTGACCGTCTAAGTCTGCCAGATTTGACAAGGACAGCACGCCTTGCACCCTTTTCAGGTCTTTTCCTGTCAGGCCATCTACTGAAACTGTTGTCATGCCAACCTTGCCTTCTGAATCTGTCTTTATAGAAGTTTACTGCCATATTGCCCACCACCCTTGGCAGTGCCCTGAACATTTGACGCAAGGCATCACCCTTGCCTTCAAAGTTTGGAAATTCGTTTCTTGGTCTTGGCATTATTTGATTCTATATGGTGGCAACTGGTCAATGTCTTCTTCTGCATCTTCAAACACAAGTCTTTTACCTTGATCAATGGCTTTGTGAAGATCTTGGCTGAACCTGTCAGGGTCGGGATTATTCAGGACATGAGCCATGACATTGACCCTATCATCAGGATACAATTCCAAATACTGTTCTTCAACAGGTTTGTCAGTGGTATTCTTGCCACTGTTTTTGATATCATTTAGCAGGCTCATAATTCAACGGATCTTATGTATTTAACCATCTCATTGTATACTTCTGGCATGACTTCCTGAAAGACTGTATTCCCCCTGAAGGCATTTTCTGAAGCATGTGCAAACCATTCAAATTTATCAAAGTTTTTACGCTTATAGTATTTTTTGGAATGTCCAAACCCATACTTACCCTTGGTCAATGCTTGCAATGTGTCCCAGGCTGCACCAATTTCTTCATGCCAATCATATTTATTCATTCCTTTGTATTCCCAATCATGGGCCTTGAAGGATATGGCTTGATTCAATGCAGTAAGGGCATCATTAATTTGCTTCTCTTTGCCCTTGATAAGATCCTTGCACTTGGCAAATGCTGCATCAAGTTCATCTGTTGAATCTGCGAAATCCACAAGCTTTCTTTGGATATGTGCAGCATGACCCAATTCATGATAGATGATTTTTTCTTGGTAGACCTTGCTTCTTTGGAATCTTGCCCCTGTTGCAATCTGCACTTCAGGCTTGTTGGCATTATACCTTGACCCCTTGTAATTCTTCCTAAATGACACCTTTGGCTTGTGTCGGACAAAACGCCAAAACAAAGGATTGATATCAACCCCATACTTGGCCATGTTACTTGGTCGATTGATCAGGCTTGCAACCTGATTTTTCAGGCTTTCCTTTTGCTGCTTGGTGAACCCCTTGAAATATGGGTGATCTTCTGTTGCAATTCTGTTTGACTTCCCAACATTCTGCATAAATGACTTGGGAATGTCAGGACTGCTTGACACTTCAATTTTACCATCAGCAACTTGAATGACATCACATCGACACCTGAATCCGTTTGGCGGGTAGAAGACATCCCAAAAGTCATCATCAATTGGATAGGTGCCACCATCCAACAAGGCATGTTCTTGTCTCACCCGATCATCATCTACTGTCTGATATCTAAGGCTTGGCAGTATGTCTTGGTTGCGTTTGTAGTCCTGCCATCTGGCTGACATCTGCCCTGTTGATATGGCTGTTTCATATTCGGCTTTCAACCAATGCTGATAGTAGTCTTCCCCCAATTCATCAGCCAAAGCCTTGAAATCTGCAAAGGTTCTGACCTTGCCTTCATCATCTTGCAACAGCTTCACCAAGTCACCAACAAATTGGTGATTCTTGAAGGTCATGAAAACATGGGCATTGTGACGAAGTTCAAGAAGGGTGGCAAAATCAGGATCTTCATAGTTGATAGATGACAGATCCTTGCCAAAGCCTTCCATTTCTTCATTTAGCATCATCTCCCCTGTCTTGATGATCATTTCAGCTACACTATCACCTTCCTTCAATCTCCTGTTGTAGACTTGTTTGATAGCTGTATCAACAAGCTTCTTGATGTTGGCAAAGAAGCTGTCAGGAACGTCAAGGGTCATGTGATCATGGCTGCATCCATCATCACATGACCCATACAATTCAACAGCATCAAACCATATTAATCCTTCTTCAGACTTCTTAGGGTTGGCTTTTTTTTTTCACCCCCTTCACCCTTTTTGCCTTCAGGGTATTTGCCAGCAGCACCCCCCATGCGTTGCTCACGCCTTGCTTCTTCGTACTCTTCTGTTAGTTTGTAGAATTTGAAGGCAAGGGAATCTGATATAGGATATCCATGTTTGCGAAGAAATGGAAGTAATTGTCCTGTCACCTGGAAGCCAAGCCAACGCATAGAAGACTCAATCACAGCATCAATCTTCCTTTCACCTACTTCTTCTTTAGCTCTTGACCCTTCACCCCCTGCTTCACCTACAACCACAGTATTGATAAGCTTGCTGATGTTCTCATTCATTCGCTTGGCATGGCCATCAAAAGTCTGCCATGTGAATGCCTGGTTTGATTCTACCAAATCAATTTCATCTGTATCATCAAGGATTGCCCAGGAATTGGAAGAAAGATTTTCAGCCATTTCAGCCTTCTTGTCAATTTCAGCGGCATCATCTGATTCTGTGCGAATGATCAGGATGGGTTGGCCATATCTTTCATTTCTCCTTGACCAGTCTGTAAGGCTATACCATTTCAGAATGACATACTTTGATGCTTTCTTATATATGCCCAGGTCATTCCACTTGCCCACTTCAATCAAATACTTTGACAATGGGCCTTTCCTAAAGGGAATGCCCACAGTGTGCCCAATCTCAAGCAAGATGTCACCATATTCGGGCCTTACATGCAATCTGTCAACCAATCCAAGGCTTTGGAATCTTCCTTCTTTTGGAGGATCAAATTCAATCAGGGAATGACCCCAAAACAATGATTCTAAGGCATGCTTACAGAAGTCATAGAACCATTGATTTTCAAGCAGGAATTTTGATTGAGTATCAAACCTTTTTCCAATGGGCTTCTTGGTGTCAATCAGTTCAAATCTTTCCCCAAGTGTCTTTTCAATCAACTTCTTGACTTCCCCTGTCAAATGCCCATCTTCATCAATTTTCTTATACAATCCATACAGAAGAATTCTGTTGGGTTGAATTGGGTTTTCTGCTGTCAATATTGCAGTGTCCCTGACATCCATTGTTGCATCTACATTGTAGGTGCCAAACTTCTTCAGTTTGTATTGGGCACTTCTCTTGTCCACTGGTGGTCTTGGGCCTGATCCATGTGACAATGTAACAAGCCTGCTTGAATCACCTCCAATTCTACCACTTTTTGAAAGGCCCATATTTTGATTCTTAGCCCTTTTCTTTTTCGTTTTGTGTCTTTGGTCATCTTTTGGCACAAAGCGTTTTCTTAAATAGGCAGAAAGCCTACCAAGTATAGATTTGACTCTATTGGTGTCATGTAATTTTTCCATAAGTGTCATTTAGTGGGTTTTGGGAGTATTGCCACCATATCTGAAACGTGTGATTGTCTTGTCATCACTGTCAGTCTTTCTTGGTAGTTCAAGTGATATTTTTCCATCATTCACCTTTTCAAGCCAAATGACTGCTTCATTGTATGAAGCCTGGATATTATCGGGCATCATTCGCTTAGGTAGTCTTCCATGAAGCTTGTGCAAAACAATAGCCTTCATGATTGACATCAGATGTGGGTGTCTGTCTGTGCCTGTCTGTGCAAAGATGGTTGCAGTATCATATAGTTGATTCAAATAAGTCTTGATCATTGATTCTGCTTCATCTTCTGCTGTTGTTCTGACACTGACATCAGAATTGACCATTGCATCAAGATTTGATGCTTTGATGTCGCTTTTGTAATCGTCTAATACTAGATATGCCATTACATTCTTCTTTGATTGTTTTGCTTGCTTCTGCCCATCTTTGCCTTGCCTGTCTTCTTGGTCATCCTGTCTATCTTATGGATGCCACCTTCAACAGCATCAGGGCCATCATCAAAGCCAAAAGGAAATGCCAAAAATTGATTGATCAATGTTTGCATGTCCGGGTCATTTTTCATTCTTACATTGAATGACAATCTTTTCAGGGTCATCAATGGTTCAAGGTTTTCAATCCTATCATATTTGTTAGGCTTCTTCCTTTTATCGACCCTTATACGAAGAGTCTGATTGTCTTCTTCCCCAAATTCCTTGTAATTCTTGATATGATCATCCTGCATCAAATTGGCTTCAAGCCAGTGTTGGACAATGGATTCACTTGGCACCAAATCATGTGCAATGTAGTGGGCTTTGACCATGTTGCTGATTGATGTTTGTCTTACCCATGCCCACAAAATATGGTAGTTGGTTTTCTTCTTCCCAATCAGCACAATAGCCTTGAAGTCATTCTTGGCACCTGACTTCCATGATGGATCACAGTAGGTGAGTATCTTGTCATATTTATTGAAGGCAAGTGGTTTGACCCAATGAATCATTTCCTTCTTGAATGTGTGCCCTTTCTCTTCATGATGGTGAAAGAATTGCCGCATTGCATTTGCCCACCCCATTTCACCCATCCGCTTTGTGATATGGTGCAGAGTATATCTTTCTTTCCATGCTGGTTGGCCACCTGCATCAGGCAGAAGCCTTTGGTGCCTTCTGCCTTCAGTGGCATACACCTTGATATGATTGATGCCCTTTCTTTTGGAATCCCCAGGTTCGATATCTCCAACAATATGTGCTGTCAATCCCTTTCGGTGAACCCTGTTATTGCAATACACTTTCAATGACTCCTTGATGCTAAGACACCCGAAGAATTCCCCCAACACCCAATCAACATCTTCTTCAATTCTCTGTTGATTTCGGGCTTTCCTCTTATTATCTGCATCGTCAATCACTCCATAGTTGGGCCTTTTTTCCCCTTCCCTTGCCCCTGCTGGATTCTGACCCATACCAAAGGCCCAAAACCCAACACCATCTTGAGTCACAAAGTGACCATCAGCCCAACCCCCTGAAGGCTTCTGATTACCAAAATCATGTATAAATCTTAGGTTGGCTTCCAATTCTGCCTGAATATCACCAATCAAGCCTTGTGCCTTTTTTTCAGTGTCAGATGCCAGTATCATGCCTGTCAACCATCCATCTGCCAGCAGGTACAAGGCCAACATGATGTCAAATAATACCGACTTTGCATGTTCCCTTGGCCATTCAGCCACAATGAAAGAAGATCGGTCATTGGTTGCATCCCTGATTGCCTTCTTGTGAAACCATCCAAAGTCTGCATCAAGATAGTGAGGAAAGTAATGTTTAAAGAAGTCTAAAGGCTTTTTCAAAAGCCTTTTAATGCGTGCTTTTTGCTTGCTTGGTGTTTCATAGATATCAGGTGCAGTTGCGCTTGCAATCCGTTTCTTCAGATCCAAGTACATTTGCAGCTCTCTTCTTTCTGCTGCTGTCATGCTTCTTTTCTTTTGTAGTTGATGAAGTCATCAATCAGGTTTGTTTTGTCAAGCTTTTGGGCAAAGACAACATCTTCTGAATAGACAAACCCCAAGAATTCACGCATCAGCTTGATAACCTGCTTCCAAGCAATATGCTTGTCTTTGATTTGTGTATAGAACTTTAGCAAGGAATCAGCAGCACCTTTGTCAACCATCTTCAACTTGTCTTCAGGGTCAGTGCTTTTTTCCCACAATCCAATTTGGTGGTTTAAGACTTTCAGATTGTGCAGGTACAAATTCCAAACAAGATTTTCTGAATCTGATTGGCGTGAAGTTTCCTTCCTTCTTCTGTCTTCCCATCCTTGCCCCCTTTTCCAATTGGTGATAGTCTTGGGTGCTACTCCCAAGACTTTTGCCACTTCATTCTGACTGAATCCAGAAATCCAAAGTTGATATCCTGCTTCTTTTTTGTCCATGCTTGCAAAATGCAATATGCCAATCAGGATGTGAAGACTGACTTTGCAATTTGCCCCAAATCAGAGGCAAATTATTCTTCTATTAGAAACAATTTATTAGATCGGGTTTGGAATATCGCTTCTGAAACTTGTGCTTTGCTTCTGTCATTATTTCACAATAGTCAAGAACTCAATGGGAACATTTGTATTGTCTGATGAACGTGTCAATAAGTATGGATTCAGAGTGTTGACAGCAGGTATTGACCTTGCTGAATACAAAAGAAACCCCATCCTTCTTCTGATGCATAACAGAAGGTTACTTCCAATTGGGAAAATTGAAAATCTGAAGGTCAAGGATGGTAAGCTTTTGGGCGACCCTGTTTTTGATACTGAAGATGAACTTGCACAGAAGGTCAAAAGCAAAGTTGATCAAGACATCTTGAATGCCGTATCCATCGGATTCAGAGTCATGGCAACTTCTGATGACCCCAAGCATTTATTGCCAGGACAAACAAGGGCAACCGTTACAAAGGCAGCTTTGTACGAAGTTTCCATTGTTGATATCCCTGCCAATAGTGGTGCAATGAAACTCAGTTTTCCTGAACATGGTGTGACCCTTTCGGGCAATGTTGACCAACACTTGGCTGATTTCATTCCAAACATTTCAACCAATTCAGACATGAAGAAAATTGCAGTGTTGCTTGGTCTTCCTGAAGATGCATCAGAACAACAAATATGTGATGCAGTTGGCAAGCTTAATGCGCTTGCAAGTCAGGCAGTGCCCACCCTGTTGAGTCTTGGCAAAGCCAATGGCACAATCACGGAAGAAAACGAAACCCATTTCAAGGCTCTTGCCCAAGCCAATTTTGAATCCACCCTTTCACTAATCGAAACCACCAAGCCCCAAAATAATCAGAAGTCAGATGATACTGATGATGATATCAGCATCAGACAACTGCTTCAAGAACTCCAAAAAGGTAATGGTGGGCAAGGACAAGGCACAGAACGTGATAAGTGGACGCTGACAGAATGGCGGCAAAAAGACCCTGAAGGCTTGGGACTGCTTCAAGCCAATGACCCTGAAAAATTCAATGCCCTGGTTGCAGCCTTGCCCAAGGTATAATCAACAATAACTTCAATTCATAGGCCCAATCCCAAACAAAGCATCAAAAACTTGATATAATATGGCTGGATTATTGAAAGAGATTTGGATAAACCAAATCCTTGAACCCAAAGACCAAAAACACACCTGGATGGATGCCATTGGTGAAGACTTGTCATTAGCAGTGGAAAATGACACCATCAATCTTGCTGAAGCAGGTGTTGACCCTGAAGTGCTGGTCAACAATACCACCTATCCAATTGATATTGTTGAGCGTGCGGATGTTCATCATGCGTTGCCACTTGACTATTTTGATACCAAAAACACTGTTGTCAGAAATGCTGTTCAAAAGCAGTTGTCATATGCCAAGATGGAATCTGCTATTCGTCGCCATCGTGCAGCTTTGAAGAACTCCCAAGGGCAAAAAGCTTCCCATGCAATCACCCCTTCATCAGATGATACTTTTACTCCTGTTATTCCTACCACTGGAAGTGATGACGGCAATGGCATCAAAATGATGACAGAAGATGATATTTGGCTTTTGTCTGAACGGTTTGACGATATTGATGCCCCTGATGATGATAGAATCTTGGTTTTGCATTCAAAACAGTGGAACCATGTTGTGAAAACATCTCCAACCTTGAAAGAGCAAAGAAAATTGGCTGCAACCGGAGTCATTCCAAGAACATTCCTTGAGTTGGCAGATTTCAAAATCTACAAATTCAGATCAGGTGCAATTTTCAACAGGTCAACAGGTGTGAAAGTGGCTTATGGTGCTGCTCCTGTACCTGCTACTGATACAATTTCTTCATTTGCCTTTGTTGGGGGTGAAGTCATGAAGGCGAAAGGGTCAACTGATATGTATAGCAGGTTGAAAGATCCTGAAGCCCGTGGTGACATCATTGGTTTCCAACAATTTTTCCTCAGTATGCCAATGCGTGCCAAATTTATTGGTGCCATTTATGGTGCTGCTGTCTAATCCTTATTGATATGATTGGGCCTGCCTGCCTGCCTGATGGCATTGCAGGCCCAATAAACCCTTCAACCAACTATGCCAACCTTGTCAACCTTTCTTGAAAGCTCTGTAATTGTTGCACTCATTTATGGTGCTGTGGAATTGTGGAAACACAGACAGAAAACCAAGAAAGCAGTATCAAAAGCCATCCTAAAATCAGAGTATTTATTGCAATTGCTGGAATTATTTAGGGTGGAAACAAAAGTTGATAGGGTGTTGTATATGATCAGTGAAAATGGTGGGGGAATCCCCAAACCCCACAAGCAATTGTATGTGTCAATCATCCATGAATCAGTATCGATGAGGCTTCCCTCAATCAAAATCGATTGGCAGAAACAACCCATTGACAACTTTTATATGAAGCAATTGGCTGAAATGGTGCAGACAGGATCAAACACAATGAAAGTTTCAGAATTACAAGACGGCATCTTGAAAAATGTGTATGAAGCTCAGGGTGTTGCAACTGCCTTCATTGGGACAATCAAGGATAATGATGGTTCCTTCTTGTCATACATTGCTTGTCAATCCACTGACTCAAACTTCAACTTCCAATCCCCATCATTTAAAGAAGCATTCCGAGCATTCAAACTAAAAGCAAGCAAATTATGAAAAGCAAAGAAGACTTGATCATCATGGCTTCCAATGCAGAATATTTCCAGCAGGAAAATGCACCTGAATCAATCATTGCTACCACAGATGGGCAATTCTTTTGGCCTGATCAGAAATCATTGGCCCAAAGCCATGTCAGACGCACAGAACACACCTTGATTGAAATCAAGGCAAATGAAGTGCCCAATAAGAAGCCTGCTACCAAGAAGAAGCCTGCTACCAAGAAGCCTGCTACCAAGAAGCCTGCTACTAGGAATACCCAGGCAACGAACCAGAAAGAAGAGTAATCCCCTCTTGTTTGTAGCATTTTTCAACCCATAATTTAAACAAATGCCCCAATCAGCAATCACCTTCACCAAGCAATCAGGTGGCCTTGGAAGACCCCTTGCAGGTGAAGACCATATATCAGGAATTATATTTTATTCAGGTGTTTTGCCCACTGGATTTGGGACTGATAGCGAAAAGGCTTTCTTCAGTTTAGCTGAAGCTGTTGCAGCAGGCATCACATCAATTAATGCATACAAAGTATTGCATTACCACCTTTCCGAATTCTTCCGCATGAATCCCAAAGGGGTCATTTGGGTTGGGATATATGACAATCCTGCTGACTTCTTGTTGCATGATTATGCAGAAATCAACACTCTTCAGCTTGCATCAAGTGGCAAAATCCGTCAGGTTGCATTGTACTTGGAAGCAGTCACCACAGTCAACACCACTGTCATTGCAGCAATTCAATCCAGATCAGAAGAATTGTTTGCCCTTCATATGCCATTGATTGCCCTGGTTGCCTTTGATATATCTGCCATTGCAGATCTTGGCACCTTGCCTGACTTACGTGCCTTAACAGCATATTATGTCAGTGTGGTCATCGGGGAAGATGGCAATGCAACAGGAAAAGCCTTGGCAGATAGTGAAGGCTTGGCCATCACTTGCCTTGGTGCATCACTTGGCTTGTATAGCCTTGCCCAGGTGCATGAAAATATTGGCTATGTACGAAAGTTCAGGGCAAGTGAAGTGGAACTTGATTTGGCAGCCTTTGCCAATGGTGATCTTTATTCAAACCTATCAGCAGCACTGATTGACCAGTTGAATGACAGGGGATACACCTATTTGCGCACTTATGTTGGGGTGGTTGGTAGCTATTTCAACGGCACTCCAACAGCAGTGACATCAACATCTGACTTTGCCTACCAGGAGAATAACAGGACGATTGACAAGGCCATTAGGCTTGTCTATGCTGCCCTTGTTTCAGAACTGAATGGACCTGTCAACATTGATGCAACAAGTGGGCAGCTATCCAATTCCTATGTTGAATACTTGAAGGGCATTGGTGATCAGGCATTGGCACAGATGGAACGTGCAGGGGAATTGTCAGGCTATCAAACCCTGATTGATCCAACACAGAATGTGCAGGCAACAGGTACAATTGAAGCATCTGTTGAATTGGTGGCCATTGGAGTTGCCAGGAATTTCACAGTAAATATTGGTTTCAAACAGCAACTAAGCTAAAATGACAGCAAACCCAACATCAGTCTTGAGAAATGGCAAAGCCTATTCATGGGCAAGTGTCACAGTCAATATTGCAGGTGTTGACGTAATTGGTATTCGTGCCATTTCATACAGCGAAAATCAATCTGTTGATGCTGTGTACGGTGTCGGGAATAAACCGATTGCATACGGCACAGGCAATATCACATATGAAGGAAGTATCACATTGCTTGCAGAGGAAGTCAGGCAGCTTCAGGAGGCTGCACCCAAAGGCAGGCTTCAAGAAATCCCACCTTTCAGCATCCCTGTTGTTTTAGAAGCCAATGGCATTGTTATGACTGACAGGCTTGATGGTGTGGTTTTCAAAAGCAATGGCCGCGATATGTCGCAAGGTGATACGACTATTGAAACTGAAATAGAATTGTTCATTGGTTCTATCCAATGGCATTCATAACCCTATAACCCATTTTCGAAAACGATGCCCTTGAAGGTTAAAAAGGGGCTTGGCTTGGCAAGTATTGTGGGAATTCACCAAGTATGAACCCACCTATTCACATCAAAACACCAACTAATATGTCAAAACCCACCATAATCACGGATCTTCAGCAGGCAGAAGCCTATGCAGAAGAATTGAAAAAAGAACATGGAACGGTCTACATTGTTGCAGTCCCAAAAACTGACAATGAAGGCAAACATGACATTCTTTTTTGTAAGAAACCATCAAGGGCAGTGATTAAGAGAATCACCCCATTGTTGGCCCAACAGGATCTTGTGACAGTCACAGAGTTGGTCTTGAAAAACACCCTCATTGAAGGCCCAGAATCATTGTTTGCTGATGATGATTTTGTCATTGCTTCTATGACCATCATAGAACAAATGATTGTATCACGGCAAGCCATCCTGAAAAAAAAATAGAAGAAATGACCAAGTATCTTCAGTCAAGCGATTATGACAAGGCTGATGCTTGGATTGCCTACTATTTCAGGTTGAATCCTGACACCCTCACAGATGATGAATGGTGCCTAAAGTTTGCCCAGGTGCAATATCTATCCAAACAATTGAATCCTGACATCAATGGCTGAAACGCACAAGTTTATTTTATCAGATTTAATGTCTGCTGGTCTGAAGAGGATTGGCAGAATTGGTGCTGGTGTCTTTGGCAATTTGGATAGAATGCAAAGCAGGTTGGAGAAATCCACAGGCAGGCTTTCAAATACTCTAGGAGGATTGGCAGCAGGCACAGGCATCTTCATGCTTGGCAGGTCTGTTGTCGATACAACAGGGGAGTTTGAAAATATGGCAGCAGTACTTGAAAATGACTTAGGCAGTGCATCAGCCGCACAAAAAACCTTATCAATTATCAGCGAATTTGCCGCAAAGACACCCTTTCAGGTGGATGCTTTGCGGGACTCATTTGTGAAGCTAAATGGACAAGGATTTCGCCCAAGCTTGATGCAGATGACAAAATTGGGTGACTTGGCCACATCCAAGGCAAAAAGCTTCAATCAGCTAACTGAAGCCCTTATTGATGCTGAAGTTGGAGAGTTTGAGCGACTAAAAGAATTTGGTATTCGTGCCAAGAAAAATGGTGACTTGATCACTTTTTCATTTAAAGGTGTCCAAAAACAAGTGCAGTTCAATGAAACTGCCATCAGGGAATATATCCTAAGCCTTGGAGACTTGCAAGGGGTGCAGGGATCAATGGCAGCTATCAGCCAAACAATGGCAGGACAGATGTCAAATCTTGGAGATAGGGCAACAAGCCTGAAGCTTGCCATTGGTCAGAATCTAAGACCCGTAATCATGTCAACCATTGGCACAATTGGCAGCTTGATTGATGGTGCCAAGTCTGCTGTCATGTGGCTTGGCAAAAATACAGCAGTTGCAAAGGGGCTTGCATCAGGCTTGGGCCTTGTCGCTAGTGTCTTAGGGATAGTCAAAATTGCAACCATTGCTTGGAATATTGCACTGATGGCCAACCCAATCAGCATCATAGTTGTTGCCATTGGTGCCTTAGTTGGTGCCCTGGTCTTTGCCTGGAATAAGTTTGAAGGCTTCAGGGGTTTTATGGTTGGCTTGTGGGCTTCTCTCAAGGAGATCTTTACCCAAATGAAGGAAAACATTATCAACACATTTGGTGGCCTTGGCAATCTGATTGCAGGGATCTTCACTTTTGATCTTTCGCAGATCAAGAAGGGCATTGCCCAAATTGGCAGCACCTTCAATATCAAGGACAGCGCAAGAAGGATTGCAGAAGCATACAAGCAAGGTGATGCTGAAGGCAGGGCACAAGGCAAGTTGTCAAACCCCTTATCAAGCTTTTCAAAAGGATTTGGTTCATCAGGTGGCCTTGGTGGTGGGAATGACTCTTCATTGGGCAGCACAGGGAATACAGGCAACACAGGATTGACAGCAGGCATTGCAGGTGTTGAATCCAGAAATACGGCACCCAAGCAATTTATCCTGAACATTGACAAGCTTGTTGAAACAATACAGATCCATAGCACCACTGTCCGGCAAGGTGCTGATGATATAGCAGAAGAAGTGCAGGAAGCATTGATGAAGGCTTTGCGTGATTTTCAATTGAATGCAGGATAATGGCAGAATACAAATTCGATTTGACCCCCTTCAACCTTCAAAATACGAAGGTATACACCTTTCAGGAAGCTGAAACGGTCAGCCAAAGTCTTGACAGACCAGTTGGCACAAGGGAGAACCCAGGCAGGTCACTTCTTGGCAACCATGTCATTGACAATCTTCAGTTTGAAGCAGGCAATTTCACCAATCGACAAGGGGAAAGTGAAAGCTTTGGCGCACTGACCTTGGATGCTGTATTGATGAGGGTGGCACAGAAGAAAAACATTGTCATGACTCAGATTGCAGGCAGAACAGGCACAGTCAAGGAATTGATATCTGATTCTGATTACGTTATTCAAATTTATGGATCAGTGCAGACCCTTGATGGCAGCTATCCTGAAGATGAAGTTGACAGGCTTATTGAGATATGTAAGGCACCTGTGTCATTGGGTGTTGTTAGCCCATTCCTTCAGCTTTTTGATATCACAGAAATAGTAATAACCGATTATAAATTTCACCAAAAACAAGCATATGAAAATCAACAAATCTTTGAAATTTCTGCTTTGTCTGACACTTCTGTTGAGTTGCTTCTCAATTCAGAGTAAAAGCGAACCTGACATGAAAAGACAAGACATCAACATTGAAATTGGTCAATATGAATTTGGCTTTGCCCATGCCTTGAAAGTTGAATCATCATGGGAAAATCTGACTGATGTGGCAACCATTCAGGTGCCAAGAAAATTGGCATTCAATGGCAAGGCAGTTGCACAAGGTGATTCACTCTTTAGAAAGGGTGATAGGGTCACGGTAAAAGTCGGGTATGATTCAGAATTGGATACCATATTTGAAGGAAATGTATCAGCTATCAAACCCCTTCTTCCAATGGCATTTGATTGCCAAGATGATATGTGGCTTCTGAAGCAAAGCAATTTCAATCTGTCCTATAAGTCAGCCACCATCAAACAGATATTGTCTGACATTTCCCCTATACCATTTCAGTCAGTTGATGGCAATCTTGGGCCTTTCAGGATCAGTGATGTAAGTGGTGCCCAGGTATTGCAAGAACTCAGACGGGTGTACGGTCTTCATTCCTTCATCAGGTCGGGCACTCTCTTCTGTGGTTTGGCTTATTGGGGTGATGGTGCAACACATACATTCAAATTTGGCCATCACATCATTGAAGAATATACCAATCTTGAATATCTGAAGAAAGAAGATATCAGATTGGCAATCAAGGCTGTTTCCATCTTGCCCAATAATCAAAAAATTGAAGTCAAGGTTGGTGATGATGGTGGTGAAGTTCGCACCCTGCCATTTCTCGGTATGGATCAGGCCCAACTAACAGCAACAGCAGAAAAGCACCTTGAAAAATTCAGAATTGAAGGATACAAGGGGTCATTCTCAACCTTTGGCCAACCATCAGTCATGCATGGTGATACAGTGGAATTGATTGATGATACCTACCCTGATAGGAATGGCAAATATCTGGTCAAGTCTGTTAGATATAGTGCAGGGGTCAATGGATATAGGCAGAAGATAGAATTGGATCAAAAAGTGTAAAGATCATTTCGTATTAAATTTTAGTTGGTGTGGTGGATACAGGAAGCATCATTGAAAAACTCTTGCCCAAAGAGGAATTGTATAGTAAGCTTTGCAAGGTGGTTTCAGTCGATGAATCTGAAGCAACCTGCACAGTTGACTTGCTTGATGGTGGTGCCCCTGTTGAAGCCGTTAGGTTGTCAGCATCCCCAAGCCATGCAGGTCTTCATGTCATCCCAAAGGTGGGAAGTGAAGGGGTCATCACATGGCTTTCTAAGCATCAAGCATACCTTGCTTTGGCTTCTGATATCGATCATATCAAGATTGATGTTGGTCAATCAGTGCTTCAGGTTGATGCATCGGGCATTGTCTTGTCAAGGGGCACAGAAAGCCTTGCAGCAATCCTGAAGGATATCTTGACACAAATCAACCTTATCACTGTTTCCACCCCTTCAGGCCCAAGTGCAGTGCCCAACAATGTAGCAGCATTTAGCGCAATTTCAGCACGTATTGAAACCCTTTTAAAAACATCTTAAATGGATTTTGATTTGAAACTTGATGACTCTGATGAACTTGCCATTGAAGGTGGTGATTTTGTCATTGTTGAATCTGGTCAACAGCATATCAGGTCAATTGTGCAGGCACACAAAGGGGAGTTTAAGCAATTCCCCCTGCTAGGTGTGGGTATATCCCAATTCTTGAACGGGCCTATTGACTTAGCAAAGATCAGGCTTGAAGTCATCAGGAATTTACGACAAGATGAATTCAAGCAAATCAAAACCAAGATTGAAGATGGTGAACTTTCCATAATAGGCAATAGAAATGGCTAGGACAATACAAGAAATATATGACAGCATCATTCAGGAAAAGGAATCTATGACTCAACTGAATGCCTTGACCCCACTAAGCGAAACAAATGCCAATTTGCTGTCAGATTTAACATCAACAAGTAAGGTTGCCATTTGGCGACTGATGATATTTTTGTTTTCTGTTGCTACCTACACCTTAGAAGCTCTGTGGGATTCATACAAGGCAGATGTGCAGGTCTTGTTGGACAATCAAATCTTTGGCACCAATCCTTGGTATGTGAAGATTGCCAAGCAGTTTCAATCAGGCTATACTTTGACTGTCATCAATGATCAGTTTCAATATGCAACAGTTGATGAATCTGCCCAGATTGTGACCCATGCTTCCGCTACTGATTCAGGTGGTTTTGTGTTCATCAAGGCTGCAAAAGATGGTTCAGGATCACTTGAACCCCTGACAGCAAATGAATTGACTGAATTTTCTGCATATATGGAGCAAGTGAAGATTGCAGGTGTGCAGATGATTGTGTCTTCTCTTGATCCTGATGCATTGCGTTGGGTGGCTGAAATTGGATATGATCCAATCTTGCCTGCTGCTACTGTTCAGACAAATATTGAAAGCCAGGTACAAGATTTTTTGCAAACATTGCCCTTTGATGGCACCTTCAACAGGCTGGATTTTGAGGATGTATTGCAGCAAGTGAATGGGGTCGAAACGGTTGACACCACTTCCCTTCAAGCATATGTTGGCACCCAACCCAACACCATCGATCAAGAATATATATCTGCATCAGGTTATATGACTTTTGATTCTGCAAATAGCACAATCACAATGACACCTTCATGAATTATAATTGGAACATTTGGAATTGGTTGGTTTCTATGGTGCCATATGGCATCAGGAAAGTCAAACTAATATATTTCATTTGGGCTTGTTTTGAGCCAATCAGAGATCTTTTTTCAAGCTTCCTTTCATATCGTTCTGCAACTGATTATGATGTCAAGTTGAATGGCACTGTCATCATTCTTCAACATCTCTTGAATAATAAATTTGACCCAACCTTCAGAAGCATCAGGGTCATCAATCCATCGACCAAAAGAGAATATCAGAAGATGTGGTTGACCACTGAAAGGAACCCCCCTTCAAGTTCTCCTTGGTGGCTGACAACAGAACCCAACAATTCCAACAGTGTGCCTATGTTCTTGATTTCAGAGCATGAACAGGATGTAGATTTTGAAGTAACCCTTGGCACCAACTTCTTGGTCATTCCCCAGGGCTTTGAAGCAACAATTGACAAATATAAGGCAAGCCCTTTCAGATATCAAGTTAGACTTTTGGCCATAACATAATTATGAAAAGACTACAAAATTTTGCAGGTGGTAGACATCCCGCCAATGAAGATTGGCAGGTATTGCAAGGTCAGGCAGATATATTTTCAATGATGTTGAAGGGTCTTGGGCCTTGTGTCATCAGTGGTTGTGAAGTGACCCCAAATGGCAGCAATTATGACATTGCAGCAGGTGTCATACATCTCAATGGGAAGATTTTTGACTTTCCCGGTGCCACTGCTGTCAATATCACTGTCTCAGATGTGCTGACTGAAAATCCTGTCACTACTGGTCTTTATCCCAGGCCATACGATGACTTGCAAACCACTCAGGATGGTGCTTTTGAAATCAGCTTGATGGTTGATGCAAGTGTGACCAATCCTTCAGGCGAATCTTTGGTCATCCGGTCTGATGGGATGCGAACCCTGAAGGAAGCAATTAGAGATGCTTCCAAGGTGGTTGGTGAAATCATCATGGTCAAATGGGCCTTTACAACATCTCAATTTGATGCAGTGACAAAGAAGGGGATTGGTGATTGGCGGGGCTTTAGTCTCTCACATGGACAAGTGGGAACCGTAGACATGAGAAGAACCATTCCAGTTGGTGCAGAAAATTGGGATGCATCAAACCCAAATTACTTCATCACTTTAGGTGATACAGCGACATCAGACCCCCTTGAATTTGAAGTGAGGGACTTCAACTTTGTTGCCTTTGAAGGCACAGCAACAGATGAATACTACATCACAAACTAACATCAAATGTCAACATCAATTCAAACATCACAAGGCCAAACATTACTTGATATTGCCATTCAATATTATGGGAGCATTGAAGGAATTTGGAGTATTTTGCAATTGAATCCTGACTTGCATTTGGGCCTTTTGCTTGTCCCAGGCACAGAAGTCATTGTTGATTCAACCTTGCCTGTGAACAGGAATATATCAAACTTTTTTGCCAATTATGACATTGATGTCATTGGTGGGCAAGTTGTTTTGCCAGATCCAAACAGCATCACTGACCCTGACCCCCCTGAAATTGTGGCTTTAAGTCCGGCCCACTTGTCAGCAGCAGTATCAATTGATGCTGACATCACCATTCAATTTGATGAAGATATCAAAAGGGGTGTTGGACTGATCACAATGACCAAGGATGGTGTATTTGTTCAGTCATGGGATGTATCAAGAACTGATCAGGTCATATTAACAAGTAGCGACACAGTACAATTGCTAAACCCTAGCATCAGTCTTGATGGTCAATTCTCCATTTATATTGCCCCCAATACCTTCACTGATTTGGTAGGTAATTCATTCCCAGGCATTGCCCAAGATTCATGGGTTTTCTTCTCTGCAAGCTTTGTACTGAATCATGTGCCCTTGCATAATAGCATTGATGTCAATTTCAATATTGAAGTTGGTGTTGTATTCAATTTCCCACTTGTTCGCACTGCTTCAATTATTGAATTGCGGCAATTTGACAATGATGCCTTGATTCAATCATTTGATGTCAGTAACCCTGATGAAGTCAGATTTCATGGCACCACTTTGCAGCTTCATGAACCTGTCATGACACCTGCTGTCAAGTATTATTTGGTTGCCCCTGAAGGATATGTTGAGACACCAACAGGAGATCTTGCCCCCGAACTATCAAAGACCAATTTTGCCTTCACAATGGTTGATGATCAGACAAGACCATTGATTGCATTTGTATCCCCACAGGATCAAGCAAATGTTGACCCAAGTTTGCAGGGAACATTGTTTGCCCTATTTGATGATAAAGTCAGATTTCTAGGGGTGCCAGAATTCAACCTTTTTGACTTTGATGACAATCTGATACAGGTTTTTTCACTTGCTGACAACACTTTGATTCATGCCTATCAAGGCAACTTCCAAAGTGTTGGATTTGTAGTAACAAATCAACTACCATCGGGCAAACAACTTTATATTGAACCCAACTTCCCTGTTGGCTCACATATCATTGACAGAGCAGGAAATACATGGCAAGGATACAAGCCCGGAGTTGTGGCAAATGCTGGTTGGGAATTCAGTACCATTGGCCTTCTTCCTCATGTCAGTGCAGATGATTTCACCATTGAATCAGTTGACCCAAATTGCAACGGTGCCTTCACTTCTATTGTGACTTTCTCTCAAGAATCACAGGTTGTTCATACATTCAATTTCACTGAAGCAGACTTCCCCCAAGAAGATCTTGATTTTGTCTTGATGTCAATCTTGCCCGGAAGCTACGAAATGGAAATTCAAGCCACTGATTGTGGTGGCCAAAGTACAGATAGCAGAACTGTTGAAAGACCCTTTGCAGAACCACCAACAGCCAATCTGACCTATGCTTCAGGATTTGTGTATTTGACCGTTGAAAGTCCTGCCAGTTACAGCAATGGTGAATTTAATGCAGTTTTCAATATCAAAGATGGCACAGGTGCAGTTGCTTTCACTGCAAATTATGACCAATCTGATATGCCTTCAAGTGTGAATTTGGGGTCAATGTCTCTTGTTTCTGGCCAAACTTATACGGCAGAGCTTTCAGTAACGGCACCTGATGGCCAAAACGCCATTGCATTGACTTTCTTTGAATACATCAACCCTTGTGCATCTGTGGTCTTTCCTGACCTTTCAAATGCTGTTGATTCGTGGTCTGATACAGGCAGTGCAGTCAGGATCACATGGTTTGATGATTCACAACCCCCCATTGCCATTGAAACTGTTTTGGATTGGTTGCAAGCAAATTACCCTTCAGCATGGCAAACTTTATTTGATCAAAGATTCAAGGGTGAATTGATTGACCCAAGAATCACAAGGCCAGCATATCAAGCAACAATTCCTGCAAGTGTCAATGTTTCTTTCTTGGGGCCATATGGGGTAGAAACATTCAACCTTGGAAGCAACAGTCTTGGTAATTCAGAAAGGTCAAGATTTATGCTGTTTCCTGATGGCAGAATGTTCCTGCTCAGACGTTCGGGAAGTTGGACATTCGCTTTACATTGGATTGAAGACCCTGAAGGTAATCACAGTCTTGGGGAGATCTTCGGAGAAGTTGACATGGCTGACCCTCCAAATCTGGAATCAGGCACAGACCCCAATAATAGGCTGATTACTGATACCCAAAACACAATGGATGAAGTGCGAATCCTTAGTCCAATTCCTGGATGTATCGCTTATCCAAGAGACAATGAAATTTGGATTTATGACTTCTTCACCGATCTTGATAGGAGGGCATACACTTCAGCCTTGGGCAATGTTGGCAATCCAATCAATGATAGAAGAATTGCAGGTGGTGATGGGAATGACTTTGACCCTTATGCATTGATAACGCATAACAATAAGTACGAATCCACCTTTGCCCTTGATATATCTGTTTCGCCATCTGAAGTAGTGTGGGAAGAATTGACAGGCACAGAAGGATCATATCAATGGGTAGAAGCCCGTTATCCAGCAGACAACCAAACTGCCAGAAAATGGAATTGGAACCCTAATATTGATTATGCTGCTGTGACCCCTGATGGCAAGTTCATTGTTGCTGCTGTTGAAGGGAATGGCACAAGGCTTTATTCAATGTCTGGCATTGAATTGGGACGGGTCATTGGGTCAAAAAATCATTTTGACCTTGGATGGTTCAAGGAAAATGGGGTTTATAAGCCTTGTGTGTTGGTGGCCATGTCAGGTCAATCCAACATCAACACAGGCCACTTTGCAGGCATCTTCTTGAAGGATTGGGCAGCAGTTGTGTGGGATATCATTACTGATGTTGAAACAGGGAACAGGCATGCTGAATTTAGGGCTTATAAGGTGTTAGATTGGAATGGTCAGCATGGGCCTTCAGGTGGTGGCCAAGCTTCTTGCATTGGATTGAATAAGGATTTTGCATTTGTGTCAATCACAAGGGGTGATGAAGACTTCACAGATAATCTGATTTATGGTGATCAGATTTTACAGTTGGCAATGAATAATGACACGGCTTATCCAACTATGGTGGTTGATGAACATATGGCCAACGTAACCAATGCTAATGTTGGCCAGCAGGCTGAATGTGGTGCAGGCCCAATCAGCTTGATTAACCCTTCATATATGTACTGTTGGAGTCGTGCAAGGGTCAACAATGCTTCACAGAAATTCCACTTTGTTAGAAGGCTTCGAGCAAGGCCAACTGATGCAGATATCACAGCAAATCTTTCATCCTAAAACCCATGAATCAAGTATTAATCAATTCCGTTTGGACTGATATAGATGTTTTGCAAACCAATGATATCAGTCATGCTGACTTCTCAGCCAATGGCTTGCAACTGCGAACAGTTGATGAAGAAAGTGGTTGCATTTCTCCTGTGCATCAATATTTGTTTGATGTAGATGTATTTGATGATTCTGCACCTGGAATCATGACACAATCTGATATTGATAATGCCTTTTCTTCAGGCTTTGGTTTGTCGTATGCTGCAACAAGATATGCTGATAAACCATCTTGGTCAGCAGCAGTTGTGTCAGGTGAATTGCCTGCAATTATTACATACAGTGATGCTGATGGGAAATTTAAGTTTGAAAAGGGTTTAAATACTCCTTTAGGGCAAGTTAATGTGTGGTTGATTGCTGGAATTCCTGTGAAGAATGGCACAACAGTCTTGTCAGATGCCGCAATTGATGCAGCACTTGCAGACAATGGCATCATATATAATTCTACCACCTACACTGACAAGGCAGCATTTGTTGCAGCTATTCTTGGTAATGAAACTGACCTTGATTCATATGATTCCACATCAGGCAAGTTTCTTGAACTGTCATCTTCATCACCATCTGAAGTGTCAGTCAGTGTTGTTGCAGGTGCAGCAAAAGAAGTTCTGTTTGTGGTTGGCAATGCAACAACACCAGAACAAAGAGATACAGATATTGCCACATTGCTTGAAGCAAACAATTACAATATCACATATGTGCTTGACAGTGCAGTTGTTATTGGTGACTCAACTGATAAGGATTTGATTTTGATGTCAGCTTCAGCAGATGATGCCAATGCAGAATCAATCTTCGCATCAACAGCAATTCCATTATTTGCAATGTCTGCATCACTTGCAGATGGTCATGGAATGACATCAGGTGCAGCAACAACAGGATTCACACAGAATATTAATGTTGATGACAACAGCCATGCAATCACAGCAGGTTTTTCAACAGGTGTTTTGGATGTGCTGACATCTAACACAGGTTTGTTGTATGCAACATCATATGGATCAGGAATTGCATTAGCTTCTGAAGATGGTGTAAGTTCGAATAAAACTGTTGTATATTGGAATTCAGGTGTTCAAATGGCTAATGCATCAAATGCACCTGCAAAAAGGCTTATTTGCTTCTTGTCTGGTCAAGCAGGCAAAAGGCTTGAATCAAATGGAGAAACTTTGATTGTTCAAGGATGTAATTGGCTAACAATTTGATTGCTAAAAGATAAACTTCATTCGATTTTTGCTAGAGTCAGAATGAAGGTTGATTGCAGCTAAGAAATTGGCTGCAATTCTTTTTATATTCAAAATTGTACATTTTGATTTGATTTTCCTGTACGTTTTGATTTGCCGTTTATAGAAACAAGAATATTTTCCTTTGGCAAGGAGATGTTTCGGAATTCATATCTTCCTTGCTTATCAGTTTGGGTGGAATATCCGTAAGCTTTTACTGTAGCTCCTTTCACAAGATTCCCTTCCCAATCCGTTACAGTTCCACCTATTCGAGTTTGATCTGCCGCATATGGTTGTGGCAATACTTCCTGATCCTTGATTTGTTTCCAGGCGAATCGTCGCCAGCCAGCTGTCATCAATAGATAGTCGAGGGCGATTTCTGCCTTTTCTTCTTCTGGGTCAAAATAGAAGTTGGGCTCCTCAATTTTTCCTTTCAAATCAGACTCCACCAGCATCCAGGATAGAATGTTGCTGGACTTATCATCGGCGAAGCTAAGCAATTGATCATCGGTTACAGAGAGGGACAAATCTGCAGGTATGGGCATGCCTTTCTCATCACTGACTCTGATGCTCAGTTCTACTTCTTCTCTTGGTAGGTAGCGCTCTTTGTTGGTACGAATATCGATCTTGAGTTGCTTGTGCCGATTGACAAAGGCTAGTCGCTCACATCTTTCAATTCCTTTTTCGTCAAATAGGGTAAACTGGGCCACTCCAATGGGGAAATTCGAAGCTGGAATGCGCAATTGACGACCAGAAGGACTGAGATGAACTTCGGTAGCATAATAGACTTTGCCACGGACCATGCCTACCAGCGATAATGTTTCTGTTTCGGTAGAATGAATCTGAAGACTGATGTCGTTCTCATCTACCTCCCGAACGGACAGTGCAAATCCCCGAGGGAGTGCTTCTGGTAGGGGAAACACCTCTTCTACTCCTGCTGGTTCTGTCAGTTTCACAGAATAGGATTGCCATCTGGCTGGAATCAAATCGATGGCTCCCATGCCCATATGATAGCTACTGAAGGAGGCGACTTCCTGTCCATCCTCATTCAGGACCACGCCTTTCACATCTGCGGGTTTTCCAAATTCATTCAAGGCCTTGAAAGCAATTCTTCCAGGCAGGCCATGAACCATGTCGCCTCCTTCTGGATAAAAACTCATGAAGACCTGGTTCAACACAATGGGAACGGAACGAGAGATGGACTCTGTTTGTCCCTGATAGTTGATCATGACATTGAGCAGGCCATCATTGGTTTCCAGATCTTGAGGAAGGAGGAACCTGATATTGGCTTTGCCTGATTGGTTGCTGCGTTCAAGATCCTGAACCAGCGTTTCGCCATTCAGACTCACTACATAATTGAATTCATGGTGTGCCAAAGGCTTGTTTTCATTGGTATGGAGGTCGAGTTCTGCTGTAACTTCTGCGCCTGCGCCATAGGCTTCCCGTTCGAAATCCAGTTTCATTTTCAATCGAGGCAATACGACTGCCTGAACCTGCAATTCCTTTTCAAATATGGCAGGTCTTGGATCGTTTTTTTGCCAATTGGTATATACTTTCAATTTGTACAAGCCGCCAGCTGCTGCTTCAGGAATGTTGAAATCTCCTTTGGTCGCGCCTTCACTCACCTGAAGTTGGTATTCCTGCTCGATGGTTCCCTTGGGATTGAGTAACTCAACACGCAATACATCGCTGACATCGGATGCCGTGAAGTCAATCCCGTCTCTCATATAAGCACTGAACCAAATCGTCTCTCCTGGCTTGTAGAAGGGCTTGTCTGTCTGAACATAGACTCTTTCTTCCTGTTTGTTTTGGTGAAATTGTTCGATCTTTTCCAACAACTCTTCCAGAAATGGATTGAGTCTGGGATGCTCAAATGGTTTTCCTCCTGTCAGTGCCCAGACTGACACCAGTAAGAAAAATCCCATTGAAGCGAAGGTCATGCGGGTGAATTGTAATTTCATAAGAGGTAGTTGATTGCGAATCATTTAGACAAAGAGATCCCAGGCAGAAGCTCCGAAGAGTTTCCTCAGTCAGGGCCTCGCCTGAAGGGATCCGTACACCTGATTTTCCTGAATAGAGAGGGAGCTGGACTGGATTCCACAAAAGGGAAGTATTTTTTTCTTCAGGAAATGGAAAATTTATGCTGGATTCTGCGTCTGATGGATGAGTCTGTGAGCGTTAAGTGTCTGATAATTAATTGATTGCTTCTTTCTTTTGTATTTTTGTGCCATTTCTTGTCATCTCAATTCAAGAAACTTGCCAGGAGAGAGGGGGCGATTTTTCGCTTCAGTCGCTCAGCAGGAAGTGGAACGCTTCAGGAAACGGCTATCTCTTTCTTCTACATTGAGTATGGAATTATCAGATCCCAATCGTAATTTCCCTTTTTTCATTTACCTTCGAGGGTCGTCCATTCCCACCACCCCACTATGCCAGGCCTCTACGTCCATATCCCCTTTTGCCGCAAAGCCTGCGTTTACTGCGATTTTCACTTTGTGACGAATATGCAGCGAACAGGCGACATGGTGGATGCGATTCTCCAGGAAGCAGAACTGCGCCAGGACTTTCTGGAGCCATCTAGCCCTTTGCATAGCCTGTATTTCGGTGGAGGAACCCCTAGCGTATTGTCTCCGCAAGAATTGAGTCGCCTAATCCAGGGGGTGAAACAGCACTATCCACTAGCCCCTGCTGCAGAGATTACTCTAGAAGCCAATCCTGATGATCTGACGAAGGCTTATCTAAGCCATCTGCTTGAATCTGGCATCAATCGTCTGAGCATCGGCACACAATCATTCCGGGAGCCAGACTTGCAATGGATGAATCGCAGCCATGATGCTGAGCAAGCCATTCAGTCGGTGTCCCGTGCACAGCACCTGGGCTTTCATAATATCTCCATCGACTTGATTTTTGGCCTCCCAAATATGGATCTGGATGCCTGGAAAGCCAATCTGGAACAAGCCATTTCTCTGGACATTCCTCATTTATCTGTCTATGCCCTGACTGTAGAGGAGAAAACAGCGCTGGATGTTCAAGTCCGACAAGGCAAGGTTCTGATTCCACAGGATGAGGCCTACAAGGAACAATTTTTGATGGCTCACACATGCCTTGAGCAGGCGGGCTACCAACATTATGAACTTTCCAACTATGCCAAACCCGGCAGGCAGGCAGTTCACAACAGCAATTATTGGAATCGGGTTCCCTATCTGGGGCTAGGGCCTTCTGCGCATGGATTTGATGGCAACGTGCGCTATTGGAATCAGGCCAACAATAGCCGCTATCTCAAAAGCTTGACACAAGGACATATACCCTCAGAAGGGCAGGAACGCCTCTCCTTGGTGGACCATTATCATGAATACCTCATGACTCACCTCCGCCGGGATTGTGGCATCGATGCAGCCTTGATCCAACACGCATGGATGGAAGACTGGGAAGATCAATTTGCCCCTATTCTACAAAAATACCAATCTGAAGGACTCATGCAGCGAACAGACAAGCGATACGTTCTTTCGCCGGAGGGATGGATAATCTCAGATCGGATCACTGCTGACCTATTTGTGGAGGAGAAAGAGAAATAATCCAAGCTTCTATTTGGCGTGCAGGACATCGCATACAGCATATGAATTGGAAAATGTAGAATATAAACCCACTTTCCCACTCAAGAAACTGAGAAGTTGTATTTTCGAGCCTTAAGACTTCGAAAGTATGGTAGTTCACAAACAAGGTAGCCAAAATGGCTACGAAAGCAAACGGCTGGATCACTTGGGTTTGGTTTCTGGCATGTA
>JBCCGK010000074.1:0-63486 GCA_039029315.1 Bacteroidota bacterium
CAATACCCGCATCCTCAAAGGGAAAAACAATCATTTCAGGAAAAGTAAAAAGGGAAATTATCATATCCGTACCCCCAAATCCGAAAAGGAGAAACAGAGGGCTGATGCTTCGCTTTTTCCTGCCGAAGCTTTCGTCCCCATCAGTGAGGTGCTCTCTACGGTAGATCAGCTCTGCAAAATCCTGCCTAAGCTGGTTCATCGTCAATTTTGCTGCATTCCCTTCCTCATCCTGCCCTAGATCGGTACAGGACTCTTCTTCGAAGTAGTTCAAAACCAGCTCTTCCATACATTTGTCTTTTGATATTCTTGAGCCGATTGATTTGCCCCTCTACCTGCCCATTGCTCCATGGAAATGTCAAGGCTGCTTGGACAGCATCTTTATCTCTGAGTAATTTTTCAACAAAGTTGACCATTGGTGGGATTTGACAGGCTTGTGCTTTTTTTATCCAGTCCTCCCAAGCTTCTTCTTTCCTGTGTTTGATCATTTGAATGAATTCCTGGATGGCAGGATAGGATTCCTGAATTTCTTTACATGATTCTCGCAGGGTGGCACAAAATCTTTTTTCCTCTTCCGTTAGCTCCTCAGCATTCTTACTCAAAAGTATACTTGCCTTGCGAGCAGAAAATGTTGGTGGTTTTCCTTCATGTCTCACTTGTTGGTTTCTTGGACCTCGAACCATCCCAAAGAGCCGCTTGGTCAGGCGATAGACACTCCCACGCTTGATAGAGCTGTCCTTCTCATGAAGCTCCCGCCATAGTTGAGTCGGACTGTGCACTCCTTCACCCCATCTCTTCTTCAGATAATTGATATGTGGTCTTAAGGATGGATAGGCAGTTCTTGCCAAAGCTCGTCGAGAAAATTCTTCAGCAGCCATATAATTGCGAACGGTTTGTCGATGGATCCCTAGTTCTCTAGACATATAATAGATGCTTTTGCCTTCTTTCTGAAACTGTTTGACTTTGAGAAAATTGGCTAAGCGAATGCTGTCTGCATGGCTTAATGTTTGTTCTTCATAGGACAGCATCTGATATGGTTGTTCTTCCTTTTCTTCCTTCTCTTGGCCATGATAGGCATAGGTTGCCAATTTGATTTGCGGAGCTTTCCCCCTCAAAATTCGCTCAATGACTTCTCCCATATTCTTGAGCAAGTGCCACCGGTCTGCTATCTGAATCGCATCTGGGGCTCCTTCCTTTGCTCCTTCAGCATAACACCCAGCTCGATCCCGACTAATGATTTCAACACCAGGATGATTATTCAACCAGTCCTTGAATGATTCTGCGCTCTTTTCTGGAAGCAAATCAATCGGTTTACGTTTTTCCAGGTCCACCAGAATTGTTCCATAGCTATGCCCTTTTCGGAAGGCCCATTCATCTACTCCCAGAACACGAGGCGTGTCAAAGCCAATTGTTGAGCTTCTGAAAATGATCCGAAGCATAGTTGAGGGACTAACAGCTATACCTTGAATATGGGATAGGTCTGCGCCGACTTTGCCACCACAGGAAAATCCTATCATCTCCAGGCAGTCATTGACACGTTGAGTACGCCTCGCATAGGGAAAGATTTCTTTGTCAAATCTTTCCGTGAACATCTTTTGTTCACACTCATCATTGCGACAATAAAATCGCCTGGCACGAAGACGGATCCTAACCCTTCGGAAGGCCCAAGGCGCGTCCATCAATCTACGATGATAGTGGCTCTGGATATGAGAAGAGAAGGTTTGGCATAAGGGACAGCGAGAGCTTGATCTACAAGAAACTACATCCAGGGCAACCAAGGTCTGCGAAATCTCTGCTTTCAAAAGCTTCAAGCCAGAAATAGAGGGAAGTAATTGTTGAGCAAGGGACATTCAGTAAGTTACCTCGCTAGATTGATAGAGGGGCTATAGATCTATGCAGCAAAATTGACGATGAACCAGTTTCTAGCGGATTGTGCACAAGGCCAGGAATCAACGATTTCCCTTTGGAGGGGGCTGGGGGAGGAATAGAATAAGCATAGGTAAGTATGTCCACATCCTTCATTGAAAAATGGCAGGTGAGATCTTGATAGGATATTGGGATTCCTATTTTGACCAAAGTCAAACTTAGAATCGATATATTTTCCACAATCAGTTATATGATAATCAGCGCGTTAGAAAACAACGAGCGTATCTATACGTCAATAAACGAAAAAATAGTTGATCGGCGTATAAATACGTTGTACATTTGACTATGGATTCATTAACACCTACCGAAGAAAAAATCATGCAAGTGATCTGGGACTTGGAACAATGTGTGGTCAAAGAAATAATCGATCAATTGCTTCCCCCACCGCCGCCATATTCCACGATTTCATCTGTCGTTCGGATTCTTGAAAAGAAAGGCTTTGTCGGACATAAAGCCTATGGGAGAACTTACCAATACTACCCATTAATCAGCAAAGAGACTTATCGAAAGTTCTCTTTCCGAAAAATGATGTCAGCATATTTTGATGGCTCATATCAACAGATGGTTTCTTTTTTGGTCAAAGAGGAATCCATCGACAAGGAAGAATTCCAACATCTTCTTGACCTCATAGACGAAGATGAACATCGTAAAAATTCACCATCATGATGCCCCTATTGTTTTCCTACCTACTTGCTTCAACATTATGCTTGTCAGGAATGTATGGCTGCTATATGTTGTTTTTCCATGGCTCCCTTCCAGCGAAATGGAATAGATGGATACTCTTGGGAACAGTGTTTTTGAGTTTGGTTCTTCCTGCCAACACTATCTCGATTGAAGTTCCTGTTTCCATGGAGACTGTTTCATTGGCGACTCCACTTCACACCTGGCTACCGAAACCAAATCTCTCAGATAGCTCTTTAGAGATTATTCAGCCAATAGGCAATCTGGAAATGAATCAGGAAGTTAATATTTGGATCATTTTTCTCTTTGTGTATATGGCAGGTTTGGGGATGCTCGCTATTCAGTTTTTGAAAAGAATACGCACACTTGGCCAACTCATCTATGAAAGTAGTGGAAATAAATATCCAGGCTATACCATTCTCTATCAGGAAAAGGACATGATGCCTTATTCATTCTGGCGATATGTTTTTGTCAATGAAGATTTTGAAGAACTGCCAAAGCAGGAAAAAGAATGGATGCTGACACATGAATTGGTACATATTAGAAATCTCCACAGTCTTGATATCCTCCTGTTGGAATTGATGCGTATTGTTTTTTGGTTCAATCCACTCCTTCCCTTGATCACTCAAAGGCTAAAGGAAGTGCATGAATATATTGCTGATGAAGAAACTGTTCAGGATCAATATGTGCATGCGTATGCGAGGCTCCTGGTACATTCAGTCGGAACTGTTAAAGCGATTCCTTTTGTCAATGGCTTCGCCCAATCTATGCTATCCAAACGAGTGCAACGCTTGCTGGGGCCAACAAAGGTGGGGAGCAAAAAGCTTGCGTTACTCATTCCGATTATTGGATTGTTTGTCTTTACCTTCTCTTGCGATGTACAGCCTATTCCCAGGAAGGCCGATTCTATCACTGAGCTAAAGCCTGAAATCGTCCTGCCTAAATCATCCCAGTCCCTTAGTATAGAAGAGGATGTTCAGGTAAATTATCTCCCCGCTATCAAACCTATCAAAGGCCAGATTTATTCAGGATTTGGGATGAGGATGCATCCAGTCTTCAAGATTCGAAAGCGACACACTGGTATAGACTTTTCCGCTGAAATAGGGACTCCTGTCCACGCAACAGCAGATGGTGTGATAGACTTTGTTGGGACCAACAAAGGAGGATATGGCATTTATATTGATATTCTGCATGAGAAAACAGGGTTTAAAACAAGATATGCGCATTTGTCCAAAGGCCTATTCTCGAAAGACCAGCATGTCAAAAGAGGAGATATCATAGGATTTAGTGGGAATTCAGGTCTTTCCACCAAACCCCATTTACACTATGAGGTGATGATGAAGGATAGTTCCAATGCTAACTCCTGGATTAAAAAGAATCCAGCTGATTATTTCCCGATTGATATGGTGCCTGAACAAATTGAAGAGAAAATCCAGGCTTCAATCATTCGGCGGTCAGTTGAAGATAATATGTCTATGGATTGATACCTGTTCGGCTGATGTGAACATACCAGATCTATTTTGCTGACTTATTGGAATTCTGCAAGAAGTCCCTCTATTGTTATCCTGGATCATCCCGATATCGCCAAAGATTTCCCATAAGGTTGGGCTCTTCTTCGATGGCTAGAATGAAAATATCCGGTCGTTCTTTCCGCACAATATGAAGTTTTGCTCGATATTTCCACTCATCAAAAAAACTGATGGTTTCCCGAAAATGCGGTGCGAGAAATGGGATAAGGGACTCTCCAAATGAATCATGGATCAGCATCAACTTAGGACTGGCAGAATCAGGGCCGAGGAGGAGTTGTGTATATTTCTTAGCAGGCTTTGACTCAGGAGGCAACTGATAGGGAGGCTTGGGACCAGGCTTTGCAGGAGCAAGTAGATGTATTTTGGGAAAGGTATCCATATAGCTGGAAATATTCAGAGCTACTGCGAGATTGCCTACATGATGCGTCTTTCTCTCAATGGAAATATCCTCCATCCCGAGTGGGTGTAATTCAGGATAACGAGATTGTAAGTGTTGAATAATGCTTCTTTGTGCTTCAAAGGCCCCATAATCATTCCAATGATTGTCAAGCTTATGGAATAAAAACATCTCGGATGCTTGTTTTCGATCAAACAATGGTTTTCGTAAATCCAGCAGGTCTACATCTGTATTTGCTTGTAGATGCGTCAGTAATTGATCTGCCCGAGAGAGCCCTGGAGTTCTGGAAAGATAGTCTGGAAGATATTCAGGATAAATAGACAGTTTGTTTGGGATGAGGCAGAACAAAAAATGGCAATCCAGTTTTTCCAGAGAGTCCTTTCTTCTTTGGAGTTCTTGACCAAGATCTGTTAGTTGATAAGCTTCATATAGGTTTTGTCCGAAATAATTGTCTACGCTATTCATATCCAGGAACAACCATTGATTCTTGCCCGGGAGAGAATGATGATCAGCTGGTGGACGATGAAAAATGGAGAGATTCATATGGGTATTGAGCGAGATCAAGAGGTTCCGAAAACTGAAATGATCTGTATACCAGGCTTCAAATTCCTGTGGGAATGGATCGAGATAAGTAATATTAAAGATCGGTCTTGCTGCGAGTCGACGATTTTCTGTCGATTGTATTTCCTGAACCCATCCAAATTGATCATTGAGAAAGGGGAGAGATAGCAAACTGATGAACCATATGAGGATCAGTTTTCTGTAGGGAATAGAATGTTTTGCTGAGATCATTAGAATCGGAAGTAGATAAAAGCATTATAAGAGTTGACTGCGAGGAACATTGTACAGATTCCAAGAACAATTGGAACGAGAATATAAAGGGAAAGGGTCGCCAGATTGTTCATCATATCATCAGAGAGCTTGAAACTCTTCAGAATGGAGATTAGTCTTTGTTCCAAATATGGGAATACGCCAAAAGCCCCAGCAATTCCGAACAGACTTACCAGGAGAAATGCTGGATGAAAGATATATGAATCTATTTCGGAATAACTTGAAGAGGACTCCCAGACAAAAAGCTTGGAGACATACAAATAGGCATGTAAAAAATTGTCTGCTCTGAACATAACCCAACTCATCCAGACCACACCAAGGGTATAAACGGATTTGGTCCAGGCAGGGAGACCATTCAATACTCTGCCCCACCTTCCTCGTTCCAGGAGCATGAAACATCCATGCACCAGTCCCCAGATCACAAAATTCCAGCTCGCTCCATGCCAGAAACCAGTGAGGAAGAAGACCAGTAAGAGGTTGAACAAAACACGATTGGCGCGGCGCTGGTTGCCTCCGAGTGGGATATAAACATAATCCCGAAACCAGCTGGATAAACTGATATGCCAGCGTCGCCAGAAGTGCCGGACCGATTGGGCCAGATAAGGAAAGTCAAAATTCTCAGGGAAATGAAAACCCAATAAGCGTCCCAATCCTATCGCCATGTCTGAGTAGCCAGAGAAGTCATAGTAGATCTGCATGGCAAAGGCAAAGAGGCCGATCCAGGCTTGATAACTCAACAATTCATCTGTTGAGCTGCTAAAAGCGGCATCTGCCACCAACGCAAATTGGTTGGCAAGCAATATCTTCTTTGCCAGGCCAAGAAGAAAGCGTTGGATCCCCTTGATCTGATCTTCCGTTGTGATTACTCTGGATTTGAGACTAAATTCCAGATCTTTATATCGAACAATCGGTCCTGCAATCAACTGAGGAAACAAAGAAATGTAGAGAGCCAGGCGAAATACATTTTTCTGCACCTGTACTTCCCGCCGATAGAGATCGATCAAATACGAAATCGCTTGAAAGGTATAGAATGAGATCCCAATTGGGAGCGCAAGATTGGGTTTAGCTATGGGCGATAATTGAACATACTCCCCCAAAATATTCAGATTTGAGATAAAAAAATCTGCATATTTGAAGGTGGCAAGAATTGTCAGATTGATCCCGATACCGACACCCAGAATCCACTTCGCATGCTTTGGGGAATCCAGAAACTGAAAAAGAAGCCTCCCGCAACAGTAATTGATCACAATAGAGATCAGCAACAAAATGGACAGAGAGACGCCTCCCCATGCAAAAAAAATCAAACTCCCTATCAACAAAAAGCCATTTCTGTATTGAGAAGGAATCAAGGAATTCCCGATCAAGATAATCGGCAGGAAAATAAATAGAAACACCAGGGAGGAGAAAAGCATGTGTCAAATGGTTATGCTCACTCCTAACGGGAACTGGAAAAGAGATGCTGCATCAATCTGTTAAATTCTTCCAACGATTCCGATGCAACCCATGCAGACTAGATTCCAAAACCAGATCAATATAAACTGTGGGCTGTTCTTGCTCAACAATCTCTTTTTTGTAGCGATATTTCCAACTGTCAAAAATATAAACAGAGCGGTCAAAATGGGCAGATAAAAATGGCATAAGAAAAGAACCGAAAGAATCTCGCAAAAGAACCATTCGATGGCCTGTTGGGGCACAAGCGGTGTAGACTCGCTCATAATTGGGCTTGTAAGGGACATCCTTCGGAACCCGATAGGGAACTTTTGGTGCTTTGGTGACAAACTGCCACTTGTCTACAGCATCAAAAATGGTATCGGGAAAACTTTTAGGAAATCCCATCATACGGGCATAGTCTCCTTGCCGAACCACCTGAGATTCCCACCCAAATGTTGCAAAAGGAAGGGCCTGCATTTCAGGAAAATCCTGCTGAAGCATCTCCATGATGGCCTCGTAACCAATGAATGCGCCGACAAAATTCCAATGACTGTCATGTTTGTAATAAATGTAATTGCCGGGATATTTGTCCTTGGATGCTTGAAGAATGGGACGTAGGTCAAGCATTTTTAAACTTGATTCGTTTTGAAGGTGCTCGACAACCTGATCGGTTCGAGTTTCTATGTCAAGATCTTGCAGGTATGGTGGGACGTATTCAGGATATGCACTGAGTTTGTTGGGAATGATGACGAGATAGTAGTGACAATTCTGCGCTCGTAAGGCCTTCTCGCGGTGCGCTAGTCCATTGGCCAATTGCTGGAGTTCTTGTTGTGAGAATTTTCCACCACCATGAAGAAACACCCAATCGCTCGCGCCAGAGTAGAGCCATTCCTTTTGGCCCATGATGACCCGACCTGTTCCTGATTTTTGGAAGCCGAATGTTTGCAATCGTTGATGAGATCGGAGAAACTGATTCCTCAAAGGAAAATGATCCTGATACCAGGTATCGAATCCAGTCGGAAAAGCAAGGAGCTGGTGACTGGAATCCAGGGAGGGGAAATCAGCCAACTTACGGTTCTCAGTATTCTCGAAAGTAGGCAAAACATGCAAACTTCCCTCCAGACTAGGCAAGACCAAGAGGAGAACGAATCCTCCAATCAACAGAAAGATTGGGAGTTGCTGTTTCATCAAAAGCGAAAATAGATAAATGGATTGTAAGATTCAGCCACCAAATATGCGATGGAAAGTAGGAAGATTCCCAAGAGCAGAAGCACTTCCCCTACCCGAAAGAGCGTAGTGCCTGATCCTTTGACAGACAGGAGCCGTTTGCCACCACCGAATCCAAAGAAGATCGCCAGAATTGCGACCAGAAATGTCTCCCTGTTGAAAACCCACTCCCAATGAAAGGGTTTGGCCAGGGATTGTGGGAGATACATGGCCTGCAGATACTCCCAGGCAAATCCAATATCGGGTGCACGGAATAGCACCCATCCCATGACTACAACCCAGAAAGTGAACACTCCCCTCATTAGCTTTACTCCTGGAAATGGTGTTACTTTTCCTATACGTTCAAGGCTCAGGAACAATCCATGCCACATGCCCCACAAGACAAAATTCCAGCTTGCTCCATGCCAAAGACCGGTAAGCAAAAAGACAATCCATAAATTGAGCACCGTTCTTCGCCCTCCCTTTCGGTTCCCGCCTAATGGAATGTATAGATAATCCCGAAACCAGCTAGACAGGGACATATGCCATCTTTGCCAAAACTCACGGATGGAGGTAGACAAATAGGGCAGATTGAAGTTCTCTGGAAAACGAAAGCCCAACATATTCCCTAAGCCGATCGCCATATCAGAATAGCCAGAGAAATCAAAAAAAATCTGGAATGTATATCCCAATGCACCTACCCAGGCGAGACTGGTTGAGATCCCATCTGGCGGTAAGGCAAAGATCGTGTCCACGATATATGCCAGCGGATTGGCAATCAAGACTTTTTTCCCTAACCCAATCAGAAACCGTCGAATCCCTTCAGCATACATGTCAGGGGTAACACGCCTGTTGCTCAAACTCAAGTGAATGCTCTCATAACGCACAATCGGTCCAGCAATCAACTGAGGGAAAAGGGCAATATAGAGAGCCAAATGGCCGATATGTCGTTGGACAGGTGTCTCCTTCCTATAGACATCGACCAGATAGGAGATGGCTTGGAAGGTATAAAAGGAAATCCCGATAGGCAACACAATTCCCGGATCGGGCAAGGCTTCCATATTTAGTTTGCCCAGGAGAAGGTTCAGATTTTCTACCAAAAAATTGGCGTATTTGAAGGTGCCAAGCAAAAGGAGATTCAAGGCAATTCCAAATCCCAGGGCTGCTTTGGCACTTCCTTTCTGATCCATTTGCCTGCCAATCAACCGACCACAGAGATAGTTGATTCCGATAGAGATAAGAAGCAGAACGGACAATTCTATCCCTCCCCAGGCAAGAAAAATCAAACTCCCCACCAACAGAAAATAATTGCGCCAGGGATGGGGGATTACAGCATGTCCCAGCAGAATGACTGGCAAAAACAGGAACAGAAATACCAGGGAGCTGAATACCATGAATGTCGAGTTTTGGCAAGGACAAAAATGGGGGAAATCCGGCCGTGAAGCAAATCGACAAAGGATCTGAGAGACTGTTTGGGAATGTGTACTGAGAATTTTCAGGGTGTATTTTTTTCTCAGACAAGGCTCTTTTTTGTTCTCATAGTGGTGCTATGGGAACAAAAAAAGCCACTGAATGAGGAAAAAAGACGCATACAAAAAATAAGTGACAGATTTCAAAACAGTCTCTGAAGGACAATGGAGAATTCCGTGCTAGATGCTTTAAGCAGTTGGGCCTTTGACGAAAGTTGTGGAGACTGCTATGTGTGGGGGTGTCTCAGGATGGAGAAAAGGCAATCACTTTCGTCGCATCAACTCTACACCTGTCCAGGATTCCGGAACTCCTTCTTTCAAGCAAAGGCGTGATCTTTCAAGAAAGTGATGGGTCGGTTGATCATCGGGAAAAATAGCGACCATTTCTTCAAATATCTGAACAGCTTCTGCAAATTTTCGCTGATAAAACGCCTGGATTCCTGTTTCCAGCCTGGATTTTGTCTCCAGTTTTTTCTCTTGAATCTCTGGCAAATCTCCCCCAAAACAATCATATACCCTAAGCGCTTGCTTCTTCCCCTTGACTTGAACCTTGCCCAGATATCTCAGCTGAGCATGTTCTGTATCAGGCAATAGATCTACAGTTGTCTGACTCAATAGGGTAGATACCCCAAAATACTTGGTCAAGCCTTCCATCCGGGAAGCGGTATTGACAGCATCTGCGACCACTCCCGCATCCATTCTCCCTGCATCTCCAATCACGCCCATCATCAGCGATCCCGTATGCAGCCCGATGCCCAGTCTGATCGGCTGTCTTGCTTTTTTGATCCGTTCGATATTATATCTGGCGAGCTCCCGGTGAATGCCTATAGCTGCTTGTACGCCATCCCTGGCTTCATGTGGGAAGAGGGCCATGATGCCGTCGCCCAAATATTGATTCACAAAGCCCTGATGGGATTGGATGATCGGGCCAACTCTGCCAAGATAGGCATTCAGAAAGGCAAAATTCTCTGCTGGTGTCATGCTTTCAGACAGGCTTGTGTATGACCGAATATCTGAAAAAAAGACGGTGACTTCCCGTTCTACCTGATCGCCCAAGCCAACCTCGATGATGCTGTCCCGTCCGAGATGATGCAGGAATTCCCGGGGAACAAAACGGCTGTAGGAATTATTGATGTGGAGCAGGTTCAGATGCGTTCGTACCCGGGCCAGGAATTCCTGTCTGCTGAAGGGTTTGGCGAGATAATCATTGGCGCCAAGGGCCAGACCTTCAACCAGGTCTGATACCTGATTTTTGGCAGTGATCATGATGATCGGGAGCTCACTGGGCAAGTATTGTTCCCGGATTTTTTCGCATACCTCATATCCTGACATCCGCGGCATCATCAGGTCCAGGAGTACCAGATCAAATGTCTGCCCTGCTGCAAGAATATCCAGTCCTTTTTGCCCATTCAGAGCTTGGGTGATCTGAAATTGCTTGCTGGATAGATGATTTTTGATGACTTGCTGATTGATGGGTTCGTCATCAATGACAAGAATATGCGGTCTGTCTGATGCCAAAACAGGGAGATTCTCTAATGCTTCTTGCTCCTTTTCGAGTTGAAGAAGAGGCTTGATCTCCTCTGTAGGCTTCAATTCCGATTCGGATCTTTTGGGAGTGCTTGCCTGGTCTAGTGCAATCGGCAAGGTGAAATAAAATGTTGACCCTTTTCCGACTTCTGATTCCACCCAAATGCTGCCACCGTGGAGTTCGACCAACTGTTTGGTTACGCTCAATCCCAATCCTGTTCCGCCGTATTCTCTGGCTGAAGAGCCATCTCCTTGTTCGAATGATTCAAAAATCTGTTCAAACTGGGATGTCGGGATTCCAATGCCTGTGTCCCGCACGAAAAAGGTTTGAAGTCGGCGATCGAGGCTTGCTTGTTCTTCCACATGGGGAGCAGGGTCGTTTTTGTGCCTGGCCTGTGATTCAGCCGCTAGTGTTCCTACTTCTACCTTGCCTGATTGAGAGAATTTGATTCCATTTCCGACCAAATTGAACAAGATTTGGTGCAAGCGATCTTCATCTCCTTCAATCAATGGCACATCTCGCGGAATATGATTATGCAGGCTGATCGGTTTCGCCCCGATCAGCGGCTTGCTAAGGCTGAGGATGACTTGTGTGAGTGGATGGAGATCAATGGCTTTGGTGTGAAGCTGAAGGTCTTTGTTTTTCAGTCGGGAAAAATCCAGAATATCATTGACAAGTCTGGAGAGTCGCTTTCCCGAACCGGCAAT
This sequence comes from Bacteroidota bacterium, assembly GCA_039029315.1. Lineage (GTDB taxonomy): Bacteria > Bacteroidota > Bacteroidia > J057 > J057 > JBCCCJ01. The sequence continues at coordinate 11,703 of JBCCGK010000074.1, forward strand.
CATCTGGAGATTTTCTTTCAATTCTTCATTGAGTTTACCTGCAGCTCCTTCGTGCAAGGATTCCGCCAACCCAATGATTCCATTCAGTGGGGTTCGCAATTCATGAGAAGTATTGGCCAAAAATTCGTCTTTTAAGGTGTCGGCTTTGCGGAGGGCCTCATTGGCCTGTTCTTGTGAGTGGAGACTGTCCTGCAAGGCTTGTCTGCGATCCTGATCCAACTGATTGCGTTTGAATCCAACTCCAAGGGCGAACAAACTCATTTGCAGAATTCCGCCGATTTCTGCAACAAAAATAGCTGTGTCAAAATCAAACATGCCGATATCCCAAATGGTATCTATGCTGGGAACCAGAAATCCAATGAGGAGCATGCCATTGGCGACAAGAAAAAACAAGGCATGCTTGTTGCCCTTGCGATAGGACAAGACGCCCCAACTAATGATCATCAGGAGTCCAAGACAAAAAACCACCAGGGATAAGTTGATGGACTGATCGATCAGTCTGTCAAAATTGAATATCCAATGATCAAGATCATCAGGCGTATGTGATTGATAAACGATGATCCCACTTACTCCATGAACGATGGTCAGCATCAACAGAAAGATCAATCCTGCCCGATCCCATGCGGGAAGATTTTCTCGAATGCCAAGGAATTCTCTGGCAAAAAGAATTAGGCCAATCCCCAATATCCATGAGCTCACATAGTATCCAGTGAATTCATGTCCACCATGATGCGGAAAAAGATCATGAAAGAATAAGGCATTTGCAGAAAACAGGCAGATGCCAAATACATAGAGAACATAAAAAAAGTAGGAACGGACCCTTGTCATCAAATAAAGGAGAAAGAAATAAATGCTTTGGATGAGCATGATCCCAAACATCCAGCCTTGAGTCAAGGCAGTTTGCCTCTCAGTAGCAATGAAATGGTCCTGGTCCATGAGATTGAGGTAAATCCCATAGAGGGACTGTGTTTGGGAAGGGCCGGCTAATCTGATATACACTGTTTTGACAGCTTGTTGGCTAACGCCAATTTCTACAAAATTACGCCAGTCGTCTATGACTTTTTCTTCCGGCTTGTAGGCAATTCCACTTACCAGATGATCATAGGTGCCTCTCCCATTTGGGAGATAGATATCGATGCTATCCCATGATTGATGCTCAAATCCAATCATGACGAAAAAATTTCGCCATTCGAGACTATCACCACGGAATCTTGCCCGAACCCAATAAGCTTCCCCCGCCTTCAAATCCTGCATGCGAAGCGCATTCTGCTGGAACGGACCTTGCTTGGCCTCCTCAAAGCTTAGCTTTCCGCTTGAGTCTCTCAGGATCATCAATTCATAGTACACCTGCGTATACAGATAGTTTTTTTGTTGGAAATGGCGGTCAAATCTTTCTGGATATCTGATCCCATAATGGGCGCGCAGAAGCCTGTGTTCTTGCCAAAGTCTGTCTTGTTCAAGGGAATCCTTGGTGTACTGAAAGGCGATCATCCGGCCTATCTGATTCTGTGCAAAGAGAGCGATGGTGTCAGTATGTTGAATCCCAATCGACAAGAGGCTATCTCTATACATTGCGATACTATCCCAATAAGCTGGATTTCCCTCACGCGCTTGGGGAAGAAACGCATTGACTAGATGAATAAACGAGATGCGCTTTTGACTATCAGGAGTGGCCTGCGAGACTGTGCGGAGAGAATCGAGATAGGCATTTTGTGCTTGGCACGTCACACTGACAGTCAGGATCAGAAGCAGGATTCTCAACTTCATAGAACAGCCTTTTCAAGAGATGCCTTGAAGATACTAAGGCATCTCTTGATAGACAACATCTGAGACTTATGGATCTACAGTCTCTTGTGATCCATGCCAGCGATTGATTGTTTGGTAGAGGGGGGTGCTTGCTGGAAGATAGGTATAGTTGTCCCAGAAGGACTCATCATAGACCCCTGTCTGCTTGGAAAGGCTGGTTTCGGGATTGAGCCTTTGGGCTTCTGGAATCGGATGAGCAGCTGTCTCCTGCTCATAGTGGGTAATCACGAAGTCCCGGCTTACATCTAATACATACTGCTTCTGCTCCTCTCCTCGCTTCTTTTCCAGATTTGCACGAAATTGATGGTTTGCAGAATTGAGATACCATTGCCCATTCTGATAAACGAACTGTTGTCTTCCCTGATCATCCAACAATTCAAGCTTAATCCCGGCTAGTCTCAAGGCAGCTTTGGCTGCCATTCCTGTGAGACCTGCGATCTGTCCAAATCGGAATTTCTTCCCTCTTTGACTGGTTTGATAGTCGACTTGTACAAATGCCAATGTTTTGGTGTCGAGATAGATATTTCCCTGGTAGAGGCGCTTGCGAAGTTTTCTTTTTTGATCAAAATGAATCACATAGGTATCTCTTCCATTGTGCGAGACTACATCCTTAAGGGTATAGGTGTAATTTTTATACACTTTTTTTCCGATGAATGCTTCTGCTTTTGGACTGCCAATCACAGGAATGCCAGCAGCAGATTGGATTCCGCCGCCGCCAAACATCAAATGGACATTGTTAAATGGCATTTGAGCCTCTGAACTTCTGCCTTTAATCAACTGAGCTTGACTTGTGCGATGAGAACTGACACCATTTCCCTGCTGATATAACTCTACAACAGCTTCATTGAGCCTAACACCACTATCACCCACTTGCAAAAATTCTCGATAAAAAGCCTGACTCATGATGGGATCGTGGCCATGATTGTCAGGAATAGAGGCGACTGCTTCCTCAAGCAGTTCAATGGGATCGATAGGAGTAATGATTACAGCTTCAAGTTCCATCGGCCTGGGAACCAACAAGAAGGTGATGGCTTCCTCTTGGTGAGCCTTACGGGAGTCAATCTCTTCAGCCTGATAGGCCAGGTGTGTGATTGTGATGCGTTCATGCGCAGGGAGATTGATTCGAAATCGGCCTTCACTATTGGTGATGGTTCCCCAGCCAGAGGGGGTTCGAAGCTGCGCATAGGCAATGGATTCCTTCGATTGACTATCAAGGAGAGTCCCTGTGATAGAAATTTGAGCCTGAAGAAAGAGGGGGATAAGGAGAGATAGGAATACAGTGAGTTGTTTCATTGGAATGGGTTGTATGGAAAATACTTACTTATTCTGGTAGAGGAAAAAATAGATGTTTTCGTTGCATGAAAAAATGGAATTGAGCAAGCGTGTCAAATTCCCATAGAATGTTGGCACCTTCTTGAATATCTCGACCCGATTTCTGTAATTTCCCCTCCAATCTCTTTTGCTTGATCTAATTGTTTTCTCATGACTGATATCGAACGTACCCAACTTCAATACCCCATTGGCAAAGCCGTTTTGTCGGACACACTAACGCCTGAAGAAAGAGTTGCCCATATCACCACCATTGAGATGGCACCTGGAAAAATCCGAAAAGCTGTAGAAGGACTTAACTCTGAGCAGTTGGATACACCGTATCGACCAGAGGGATGGACCGTGAGACAAGTGGTTCATCATATGCCTGACAGTCATATGAATTCCTATGTCCGTTTCCGATGGGCCCTGACCGAGGAGGACCCGATGATCAAGGCTTATGATGAGAAGGGATGGGCGATGCTTCCTGATGGGTTGTTGGGGCCGATCGGTGTCTCTCTCAGATTGTTGGATGCCTTGCATGCCCGATGGGCAGCCTTATTGAGAAATATGAAGGAAGATGATTTTGCCCGCACCCTCCAGCATCCGGAAGGACGGACATATACCCTGGACAAAATGTTGGGACTTTATGCCTGGCATTGTGAACATCACATTGCCCATATTACGTCCTTGCGTGCGCGAAACGGCTGGTAGATTTTTGCTGATTTGATCGGATGTTTTGGACAAAATCTTTGATCAAATGAAGGAGCTGGTCATCTGTGATATAAGAAGCAATATTTTCATTATCAACCAGCTGTGCTTTGTGAGACAGTCTTCAGATCAGGATGGAATTTCCTTCAGGATTATTCTATTTGTCGTTGGCAATATTGCAGAAATTTGTACATTCGTTCTGTTAGGATTGTTTGTATCCTAGTCCTCACCCACTATCAGACTACGTCCCATGGATTCTTCTGAACACGCGTTTTACATACCAGATGCTTTTACTTCGGACCTGGAAGATGTCATTGCATCGGAGAAAGAATTTCTTGATCAGCGAAGGAAACAGTATGCATTGCCAGAGCTAGATGAACAATCTTCAGATCCCTACAATCATCTATGGGGATTGGCGATTTCTGGTGGAGGGATTCGCTCCGCAACACTCGGTCTGGGCATGATACAAAAATTCATTGCTAAGCGAATTTTCAAACAGTTCGACTACATGAGTACGGTGTCTGGCGGCGGCTATATTGGTTCTTGCCTCACCACCTTGATGAGCACTGATCCTGAAAAATTTGTTCAGCCGGGTCAGGAAGAAACTGGTCAACTAGATCCTCGAATTCCGGGCGTTGAGATAGATACCTCACCATTTTCCTTGTTGATGCGGAGATTGAAGCAGACAGAAGATTCTTCTTTGGGCAAAGATGAAGTCCAATCAAGAAGTATTATTCCGGGACAGTTCGCGTCAGGAGAAGGGGAGACATCTCATTCACTGGCAGGCTTGGATGATGCTTCACAAGATTCTCTTCCGCGAATAGACCTGAGCTATCATTCGGTTGAAGAGACCAAGCTGGATGCTCGGCATCAACTTCATCATCTGCGGATGCATGGCGAATACCTGACTCCACAAAAAAGTTTTCTAAGTCCAGATGTCCAACGGGCGGTAGGGACTGTGTTGGCCGGGATTATCCACAACATCTTTTTGTTTGCTTTGACGATCAGTATGTTGGTGAGTTTTAACTATCTCCTGTTCGATTGGGTATCCAAGGGACACTTTTTTCAGGTGATGGATCAACCATCTTTGTTGCTGGAAGAAGGCCTTCAAACGTCCCCTCCAGTTAGTCCTGAAGCAGGTGCAGATTCCGTGATGGGCGATGTAGTAGAATTTTGGGATGATCATTTGGCCTTGTACTTCTCTGAAATCAGTCGATCCTATGAAGACAATTGGGTCTGGCCTCTTGGGGTTGCCACACTGGGATTTTTGGTGAGTATCTTTTTTCAGATTCGCATTCGCAATGTCGTGGGTCGAATCAGCACAGAAAAACAAAAAATCAAAACTGGAGCCACTGAGCCAGATGGTCCTTCTGGCATGAATACAGAAGCCTTTCTTGAACAACAGTTTGTTGGCAAATTCCAAATGACCAATATTGTAGGGAGCTTGCTGGTGATGGTGATTGCCTTAATTTTGGGCTTTTCTTTTGGTTGGATACCCCGAACGGATTATTGGTTGATGTTTGTGCTCCCTATCTGTTTTACTGTGGGCATCTTTGCGGGAGTCTATACCGTGGTGGCTATAGTTGGAGCCAATCCAAAGCAGGGGAGGATCACCCGGGCTTTCTATGGAGATTTGAGAGGTGGCGCATTTACAGGCGTATTAATCTCCCTGATTCTGCCATTTGGGTTGTTATTATTATTTGCCTTTAGTTTTTACCTGGATGAATTGTATACAGCGATCGCTTCGAGTGTTTCTACCTCAGTGGCTTCCATCGGGGTGGGATATTTTGCCGCCTCCAGCCAAAAGAAAGGGGAAGGTGGAAAAGGAGGTTCTACAGGAATCATGTCTTCCTTGGCAATCCCACTGCTGAGTCTGTCTATTTTGGTATTTGTGATTCTAAGTGCAGCAGCTATTGCATTGGTGCTGAATCTGAATGGCGACATTGCCTATTTCGCCCTATGGTTGTTTGGCGGATCATTGCTGACTTTCGTGATTTTGGGGTCTGTGGTTGATTCAAACAAGCTATCCCTGCATTATTTTTATCGGGATCGACTGTCAGAAGCCTATCTGCGGACTGATGGTCGGGTATTGAGGGAGGAAGTAGACCGTCAAGGAATGCCACTGGTGAATCTTCGAAATGATGAGGATTTGCGGCTAAAAGATGTGGGATGGTCCAAATTATCTGAAGAAGACGCACTGGCAGCCCATCAGGATTTGATTGACAATCCAAATCGTGTACATGCCTGCCGATTTGAACCAGATGGAGATGTATTGGTTCCCAACCCAAGAGGCCCTTATCATTTGGTCGTAACGGCCCTGAACTTGCAAGGCTCAGACGAACTGGTGAGAAAAGACCTCAAATCAGATCATTTCATTTTCTCCCGAAACTATATTGGGTCTCGAAGTACTGGATATGTAAAGACAGATGCCTATCGAGATGGAAGAACCAAACTTGCTCGCGCCATGGCAATCTCAGCTGCTGCTGTCAGTTCAGGAATGGGATTTACCTCCTTTTTTGCCCAGGCTTTCCTGACGACTTTGCTGAACTTGCGATTGGGGTATTGGATCGAAAATCCCTGGTACTATCGATACTATGACAAAGGGCGCGCTGTCAACTCCTGGTTGACCTATCGGCTGTTAAAACTTCAGGGATGGAAGGATATGGAGACCAAGGATATTGCAGAAGAAGGAGACAATTCAGAGGAGCCTCAGGGCAAATACCGACTGTATTTCAATCCCAAACGTAGATTCACATTCTGGCCTTCTTATTTATTGCTCGAACTATTGGGCGGAACGACAGCCGATACCCGCTTGATCAATGTTTCGGATGGCGGCCATACCGGAGATAATCTTGGACTCGTCCCTTTGCTCAGACGCAAATGTAAAGTGATTGTGATTTGTGATTTTGAACAAGACAACAGTTTCACCTTTGAATCATTCAATCATGCCATACGCATGGCCAATATTGAAGAGAACATAGATATTCACATTGATTTGAGAGATCTGGAACCTGAAACCATTGATGGCAATAACATCACTCCCAGCAAATGCAGTGTGGTGGAAGGAGAAGTGCGCTACCCGGATTACACCACCGGGAAAATCTTCTATATCAAATCATCCTTGAACATAGATGAGCTGAATCCTTTGCCAGTTAATATTTACAACTACCATAAGAAAAATCCAGACTTTCCACATCAATCTACCGCTGATCAATACTTTGATGATGCGCAATTTGAGGCATATCGTGCCTTGGGATTCCATATGGCAGGGGAAGCTTCAGCCAAAATTCATGATTTTTTAAACATGAATAGCTAAGGCGGGTAAGGTGAAGGTGTGAATTTTGTTGTACCTTTGTCTCAAAAGAACAAGCACCTGATCCATGTATCCCCGAATCAGCGATTTTTTTAATGATATTTTCGGCACCAGTTTTTGCTTGCCGATTCAGAGTTTTGGTTTCTTTGTTGCCCTGGCTTTCCTGGCTGCCTATCTGGTGCTGGCGAGAGAATGTCTCAGGATGCAGAACATGGGCCGATTTCCTACCCGAAAGGTGAAAGTCATGAAGGGCGGGCCTATCAAGGAACTTGACATATTTGTCACCTTCGCTTTGTTTGGTATCATTGGCTTCAAGTTGGGCTTGATGTTCGAAGACTATGACATCTTTTGCTCCAACCCGCAAGATGCTATCTTGTCTACACAGGGCTCATTTTTGTGGGCAATGATTGCTGCATTTATTGCAGGAGGGATACGGTTTTATCAATATTGGAAACATCGGAATGAAACTCCCCAGGAAGTAGAGGAGGTACAAGGAATCCAGCAAGAGTTAGGAACCATTACCACCATCGCATTTGTTGCAGGGATTTTGGGAGCCAAGGTCTTTCACAATCTTGAAGATTGGGACAATTTTTCTGCTGATCCCATAGGAGCCTTGTTCTCATTTGATGGATTGACCTTCTATGGAGGCTTGATTGTTGCAACTGTAGCGATCGCCTGGTATCTCACCAAAAAAGGGTATGATGCCTGGACATTTGCTGATGCTATTTCCCCGGCTATGATTCTTTCCTATGGCGTAGGACGAATTGGCTGTCAGGTAGCAGGAGATGGAGACTGGGGAATAGACAATGTGGCCCCCAAGCCAGGATGGCTTTCATGGGCTCCGGATTGGGTTTGGGCCTACGACTTTCCACACAATGTTTTGCGAAGAGGGGTTCCCATTGAAGGCTGCGAAGGCGATTTTTGCAATCACCTCGTTCCGCCAGTTTATCCAACACCCTTTTATGAGATTCTGATGGCCTTGATGATCTTCGGTGTCTTGTGGATGTTGAGAAAACGCCTCCCATATATTGGCCAGATGACCGGACTGTATCTTGTTCTCAATGGCGTAGAGAGATTTTTGATTGAAAAAATCCGCGTCAATTCTACCTATCATATTTTTGGCGGAGAGATCACCCAGGCAGAAATCATCTCTTCCCTGATGGTGATTGGCGGAGCTGTGATCTTCTATCTGGCTAGCGTTCGATGGAAGCGAAGAGGAACTACATGAGCGACAAGCAACTGATTAAGCACTACAGCAAACCGGGAGACCGGGAGCGAGAAGCGTATGATGAGGATACGCTGTTTGATCATTATACATTGTCTGCCACTGCCAACCAACGCCCTCTTCGGGTCGATGTCTTCCTGGCGAACCTGTTGCCTTTCACCACCCGATCCAAAATCAAGAATGCCTCTCGAACTGGCTCCATCACTGTGAATGGAAAGGCCGTCAAAGTTTCTTATAAGGTTCGTCCAAATGATGTGGTGAAGGTAATGCTTCCTTTTCCGCCCGTTCCTTCTCTGGAGGCAGAAGACATTCCGCTGGATATTCGATACGAGGATGATGCCCTGATCATCTTGCACAAACCATCTGGTATGGTTGTGCATCCCGGCCTTGGGCATCGGACAGGCACCCTTGTCCATGGACTGCTCCACCATGTTGCCAATCTCCCAAAGCAAAAAGGACAAGTAGAGGGTAACACACGGCCAGGACTCGTTCACCGACTGGATAAAGATACCACTGGCATCATGGTGATTGCCAAGTCTGAATATGCGATGGCTCATCTTTCCAAACAGTTTTTTGACAGGACTAGCGACCGTTCCTACCTTGCCTTGGTATGGGGAGATGTGGAGCAAGATGAAGGCACCATCACAGCACATGTCGGTCGACATACCTCAGACCGTAAAATTTATCGGGCCTATCCAGATGGAAGCAAAGGGAAACATGCTGTTACCCATTATACAGTATTGGAGCGATTTGGCGTATTGACCCTGATCCAGTGCAAACTCGAAACGGGGCGAACCCATCAGATTCGTGTTCACCTCAAATATCTTGGTCATCCGCTCTTCAGCGATACTGCCTACGGTGGAAGTCGGATTCTCAAAGGACCCCCCACCAAGAAATACCAACAGATGATCCGCAATCTGATGGATCTGCTTCCAAGACAAGCCCTTCATGCCAAGACCCTGTCAATCACTCATCCTGATTCCGGTGAGCGGCTGGCATTTGACAGTGATCTCCCTCCAGATATGGCGGCAGCTGTTCAGAAACTCAAAAGGTGGGTGAACAGTGCTTCTGAAATAGGCTGATTTTGGACAAAAAGCTGTGTTTGCCTCTCTCCTCAATGAAAGAAAAAATCATGCGTCTCGGGATTCTTGAAAACATCCGCTATCACAGATGGACCAAGGTATCGTCGGTAAACATGTGTAGAGGTTGTCTCTACGCCTTCACGGATGATCAAGCTATGGCAGGTATGAATGACTTTGCCTCCATAATGAAAAAAGGGAGGAATCCCCGCAGGGGCAGAATCATCCACCATGCGAATCTCTTCATCTCCATCCGAATAGGTATGTGTTCCGCCTAACTGTCTCTGATTATTGTCTTCAATGTAGTCAACAGATTCTCCACAAAAGTCTGTATTCACTGGATCTACATTCCGAAGGGTGGAAAGAAATCTGCGGTAAAACGTTCCATTGCGGTAAATAGCAAGCACTTCTTCCGTTCTTTCGTGTCCAGTTCGATTGGCAGCCAGAGCCTTATATTGCCACCCATTCCCAACTCCGGGACGACATCTTGGATCTGCGGCAGCACTGACACTGAATCCATTATTCGTACAGCATCCATGAAAATCCCACTGACTATAACGAAATACACCTGGCAAAATAAAGTAATCACTTCCCTCATCGTAAGTGAATTCCCATTTCCAGTATTTGTTTGCCTGGGGATTGGGACAGGTTTTGGGTTCTTGGCCTGGACAAGGGTGATCTGCCATGATTGAACAAGCTGAGGAAGTGGAAGCGGGATCAGTACTGGGAACTTCTACAGTAAGTTTCCTCACAAATTCGTCGACAGGGAGATTGTCAGGACCATGTGGCTGAATGATCACCGGAATGGTATAGGGAAAACTGACATCCTCTGGCTGAAAGTCCAACACAAGGACGCTAAGTGAGTCTGCGTCCTCAGGGGCAGGCGTACCATTTTCTGTTAAGGCAGGTACATCATAAAAAAAGGAAGCGCCATCCAGGTAAACAAAAAAACCTTGAATGTCTACACTTGTTTCATGTTTGATTTGAAGTCTGGCAGCAGCTTCTTGTATGCCTTTGACTACAAAGATGGTATCGTAGACACTGATTGTTAATTGACCATCTGCTGCTTGGGACGGGCTCCCATTCATTCGGGTAGCATCGGAAAATGTGAGATATTCTGACGCTTGATCAGGTGTCAATTCCGCAGTGGGTAGAACAGGATCCACGAGATCTGGATCGGGTGTTTGAGTACAAGAAAGTATCAAGAGACTGTTCAGGCAACTCCAGAACATCAGGAAGGTGAAAGCTTGTTTCAAGAAGTGGGGTGTGTTCATCAATATAGAAAATAAGTGGAATGAAGATTTGGCTGAAAATTCCATTTCTACAGATTCAAATCCCTCACCCGATCGGATGAAATCTGCCACAGAATAGAATAAGTTGCCAATCTCATTCAGAAGCCACTTCCTGATAGAACTTTCCAATTTTCATTTTGCAATTATCCACTAACTTCCGACATTTGTCACTCATGTATCATAAGTTCAGGGTTCATTCCATATTCCCTTGCTCTACCAAGCGGATGTACAGATCCCGGAAGAACTATTTTTCTTCAAAAAGTAAGACAGAATCAACATCTGATAGAGATATGACTCCTTATTCAGTAGGAGTCCCCATAGACGTATGTAGGTATCAAACAAAAATTGAACATTCATTATGATTTTACCAAAGCGTGTACTCATCAAGCTCAGTGGAGGAGCTCTTGCCGACAAATCAGGATTTGGTTTTAACCCCAATCGAATCAGTCATATCGTTAAGGAAGTCTTGAAAGTAGCAGAAATGGGGGTAGAAATAGGAATTGTTGTTGGAGGAGGAAACATCATGAGAGGAAGCATCGGCGCTCATTGGGGCTTGGAGCGTGCTGAAGCAGATGGAATTGGTATGCTGGGGACAGTGGTAAACGCCTTGATGTTACGGGCTGCAATCAAAAGTCAGACAGATCGCGATGTTCGGGTATTGTCTGCCGTAAGAGTGGACGAAGTGGTAGAACCATTCCTTCGGGCACGTGCCATGAAGCATTTGAAAAAAGGCCATATCGTCATATTTGGCGGGGGAATTGGTCAACCATATGTGACCACCGACTACCCTTCTATCCAGCGAGCAATTGAAACCAATTGTGATTTGGTACTTGTCGCCAAAGAAGGAGTAGATGGGGTGTATGATTCAGATCCCAAATCCAATCCCAACGCCAAACTGTTCAAAACGCTTGCCTATGATGATTTCCTAGCCAAAGACCTCAAGGTGATGGATCAAACGGCGATTTTATTGGCCAGAGATCACAAAATGCCGATTCATATCTTCAACTTTCTGGAAGAAGGAGCCATGGAACGGATTTGTCAGGGAGAAACGATTGGGACCTATATCTCTCCTGCGACCAAACTCGCCCTCAACGGTGTATAAGCAGAGATGAAGGTCCTGACTGCTCCAGAAACATTGATCATCCAATCTCCATCTATCTTTTTGGCTGGGAGCATCGATCAAGACAAGGCTGACAATTGGCAGAAGAGAGTCATTCAGGCGTTCTCTGACTTCTCAGGGACCTTGTTGAATCCCCGACGAGCAAGCTGGAATGCAGAATGGGAACAAAGCATTCACCACCCAGCATTTCGTGAGCAGGTTGAGTGGGAGTTGGATGCATTGGAGAAAGCAGATAAGATTTTATTGTATTTTGATCCCCAAAGTCTGGCCCCCATCAGTCTGCTGGAATTGGGATTGTTTGCCAGAAGTCAAAAAATCTATGTCTGTTGTCCCGATGGCTATTGGAGAAAAGGGAATGTGGATATAATTTGCAATAGATATGAGATTCCACAATATCCGAATCTGGAAGATTTGGTCTCAGCCTTGACCCAACACTTAACCCCAAACCCATCCACCTGATGAATTTTTTTGATAGCAAAAACAGGACTGCCTTGCTTGAAACCATGGCGGAGACAACCTATGATCTCGTCATCATTGGAGGGGGTGCCACTGGTGCTGGAACAGCCCTGGATGCGATTTCCCGGGGCATGAGTGTTTGTTTGGTAGACAAGCAGGATTTTGCCGCGGGGACAAGTAGTCGATCAACCAAACTCATCCACGGAGGACTTCGGTATCTCAAACAGCTGGAAATCGCGCTGGTAAGAGAAGTCGGCAGGGAGCGAGCCATTGTCCACAGATTGGCTCCGCATTTGGTTGTCTCAGAAAAGATGCTGTTGCCATTGATAGAAGGAGGAACTTATGGCCGATTTGCGACCTCTCTTGGGTTGATGGTGTATGATGTTCTGGCAGGCGTAGAGCGACCTGATCAGCGCATCATGTTGTCCAAGGAAAAAACCATTGAATATGAGCCGCTAATTAGGACAGATATATTGGAAGGGAGTGGCTTGTATGCAGAATATAGAACTGATGATGCGCGCTTGACCATAGAAGTGCTGAAGACAGCTGCCAAGATGGGCGCACACTGTATCAATTATGTTGAAGTCAAGGATTTCATATATGAACCCAAGAAAGGCAAAGTTGCGGGTGTCAAGTGTCAGGAATTGATTGCTGGCCAACCGCTGGAGATCCGTGCCCGACAAGTGGTCTCTGCCGCCGGTCCTTGGGTGGATGAGCTTCGTCAGCAAAACAAATCTCTGGAAGGAAAGCGCCTTCATTTAACCAAAGGAGTGCACATTGTCCTTCCTCATGAGCGTTTCCCAGTGAAACAATCCATCTATTTTGATATGCCAGATGGGCGAATGGTCTTTGCCATCCCCAGAGGGAAAACCACTTACCTTGGGACCACAGATACAGATTATCATGGGAAAAAAGAAACACCCCTCACCAATCTGGAAGATGTAGAATACTTGCTCAACGGAGCGAATTTGATATTTCCCGGCCTCAAGTTGGCTGTAGCAGATGTCAAGTCAAGTTGGGCAGGCCTGCGTCCCCTGATCCATGAAGATGGCAAATCAGCCTCCGAACTCTCCCGAAAGGATGAAATCTTTGTATCCGATACCAAGCTGATCTCCATTGCAGGGGGCAAGCTGACAGGTTATCGTAAGATGGCCGAGCGTGTGGTAGACCGGGTCGCCAAGCGATTGAAAAAGAAGTTTGAACTGGAATTCGGACCAGTCAAGACTGACAAAATCGATTTGGTTGGAGCCGAAACCCTGGCAAATGCCGAGGCGGTGGAAGTCTATCTCAGACAAGTAGAAGAAAAACTGATACCTGCTGGATTTTCTACTCTGGATGCTTCTTACCTGGTGCACAACTATGGCGAACAAACAGACACCATCCTGGATCACTTGTTTGCGAAGGAAGATCACTCCCCTTTGGAACTCATTCGCTCAGAATTGTGGTTTGGGTTTACACATGAGATGGTGATCAGCCCGATGGATTTCTTCAGCCGACGAACCGGAAGATTGTATTTTGACATTGACAGCGTTCGGGAATATATGGACCCGATTCTGGAAGACTTTCGATCGCATTTTGGCTGGGATGAAGCGCGATATCAGCAGGATCGTGGCTATGTGGAACAGGCGCTGGAGCAGGCATCAGAATTTCCGCCATCCACCTAACCTCTTGTCTGAGAACGTACATTTCTATTGAGAGTCAGCCAGCATGTTTCTGTTCCCGTTTCATTCCCTCAATCCTCACTCAATATGTCTTCCATTCGCCTAACAGATACACTATCAGCCAAGGATGGGTGGATTCTGGCCGAGGATTCATATTCGCCACGATCGATAGATCTTGGAAGAGACTGCCTCTTCATGGTCGGAAATGGCTACCTCGGCTACAGAGGAACCCTGGCAGAAGCAAGAGCCGAACAAGGGGTCAGTTGCATTGTCTCAGATACGTTCAATTGTGCCGATGGCCAGTGGACAGAATTGTGCAATGTCCCGAATGCGCTCTTTCTGTCGCTGCGGGTAAATGTAGAAGAAATATCGGCCTTTCAGTCCAGCATACACGCCCACCAGCGGTCGATGGACCTTCAGGACGGAATCTTCCACCGCGATGGCAGCTATCAAAGCGAACAAGGCCATATCATTCAAATAGAGGAAGAACGGTTCGCCAGCTATTACGATCTTCATCTGTTGGCAAGTCAGGTTCGGATCACATCGGATAAGGAGGTACAACTTGAGGTGATCACGGGAATAGATATGCTTGTAAGCGATCTGCATGGGCCACATTTGAAGGATTGTCAGACGAGGCAGGAGAAAGGCATCATCGCGATGGAAGCCAGAACCAGCCAATCAGATATTCGGATTGCGATCGCTGAAGGAATTGTCGTAGAGGGAGCGGAGGCCATATCCAATGATATTGTGCAAAGAGAAGATGGAATCTATCGAGTCTACGCCTTTAAGCTGACAGCAGGACAGCCCCTTATCATTGAAAAACTGGTCTCCATCTACCACAGCAATGATACTGCCCGACTAGCCGAGAGGCCCCGATATCAGGGAACCCGTGATCCCTTGGTGGCTGTATTTCAGGATGTGGAAGATTGCCTGGATAGTGGATACCTCTATGCCAAACAAGTGCATCAGGAACAGTGGAAACGCAGTTGGGAGAGTTGTGATATTCAACTGGAAGGAGATCCTGAGTTACAATTTGCCCTTCGCTTTTGCCTGTTTCACAATCTGATTGCAACTCCCCTGCATGGTCCTCTTCCGATAGCAGCAAGAGGATTGTCCAGTCAAGCCTATCAGGGAGGGGCTTTTTGGGATCAGGAAATCTTCAATCTTCCGATGCTGCTGCATACACAGCCCCGAATGGCCAGGAACCTGCTGGAATACCGCTACAGAACCTTGCCCGCTGCCAGGAAAAAAGCGCAAAGACTTGGATACAAAGGGGCTTATTTTGCATGGATCAGTGGGAAGCAGGGAGAAGAATTGTGTCCTGATTTCTACTATTGGGATGTGTACGCTGATCGACCCACCCGGAATCATCTCAATGACTGGCAGATTCATATATCCCTCGATGTGGCCTTTGCGGTATGCCAATACGTGGAAGCGACCGGAGATACTCGCTTTTGGCTGGAAGGAGGAGCAGAAATTCTGTTTGAAGTCGCGAGATTCATATATTCTTTTGCCTACTTCAATCCGGGCAAAAAAAGATATGAACTCTTGTGCGTCATTGGACCGGATGAATACCACGAAGGTGTCAACAACAATGCCTATACCAACTATCTGGCTCATGATATTCTGACGAAGGCTCTGCTTTTGCAAGAGGACTTAAGGAAACGAGAGACTGAGTTTCTGCATCAATTGGAAGAAAGATTAGGCCTGAGCTCGGAAGAGATTAAGGCTTGGAGGCACATGCGCGATGCCCTTTTTCGTGCTTTGCCCAATGAAGAAACAGCAGTAATCCCTCAGTTTGATGGATATGAGCGATTGAGAGATACAACACCTGCTCAATTGCAACAAGAAGTATCTTCTCCTGAAGAGTATTGGGGCTATCCAGCAGGGATAGCCGTGAATACACAAGTTATCAAGCAGGCAGATGTCGTCCAATTGTTGTGTATGCACAAGGGATTTTCTCAAGAAGTATTACTTGCCAACCTGAACTATTATGCGCCCAGAACGGAGCATGCTTCTTCGCTCAGCCCTTCCGCCTATGCGCGATTGGCAACAAGGGTAGGGGAGATGGAGATGGCCTACCGCTATACCCATCGATCTCTGACAATGGATCTGTACCAGAAACAACGCCCATCAAGTGGAGGGGTATTCATCGGTGGAATTCATACGGCAGCATGTGGAGCGGCCTGGCAAGTGATGGTCTTTGGGTTTGCAGGGATAAATGTATTGGAAGATGGAATAGAACTGGCACCCTGTTTACCAGAAAAGTGGAGTAGTTTGTCTTTTGCTTTCAGGATACAAGGACAATTGCTGAAGATACAAATCACTCCTGACACCCTTATAGTATCTGCAAGCCTTCTGAATTTGAATAAAGTTCGGGTTCGATGTGGGGAGAAAGAAATCTGGCTCAATGCAGATGAGAAGGGCGAGTGGCCAATCATGACTAGCCCAGGATAGAAAGGCAGGAATAGGAAAGCTTCGTGGAACCCTCTGCTTGCAAAAGAGGATGTTTGAAATACCTGAAAAGAAATCCGTTCTTTTTCACACTTTTTCCTGCATGATGCAGAATCAGGTATTACCTTTGCATCGCTATAAAGGACTACTACTCCATTTTATTAGGTGAAATTGCCCCCAATCACCTTTGACGGAGAAACTTCTTAGTGGAACCAATCCCCACCTGTCTATGTCAGAATTGTCTCTTTCCAAGACCTTGCAACATACCCCTGGACTCCTCACACACTGGACACAAGATCACAATCGCATTTATCTGTATTGCGATGATGGGGTGATCTTGCAAGTGTCTGTCCTCACAGATTCTATTCTCCGTTTTCGATTTTCTACGGAAGGCTACTTTCTCAAGGATTTTTCCTATGCCATAGATCCTGACTTTGACGAACAGATTAGCTCCCTCAAAGTCTCCGAAAAAGAACGGCATATCATCATCCGAACAAATCAGCTGGTTTGCAAATTGAAAAAGAAAGGGCTCACCACTCGTATTTTTGATCGGCAAGGTCAGTTGATCTTAGGAGATGATAAGGGATTTCACTGGGAAAAAAATGAAGAGAGTGGTGGCAATCATGTGTTCATGAGTAAGAAAGCTTTCCCGGATGAAAATTATTTTGGGTTAGGCGATAAGAGCTGCCATTTGAATCTTCGAGGAGAAAGGCTGAACAATTGGGTGACAGATTGTTTTGGCTATGGACCAGAGACAGACCCCCTGTATCGATCTATTCCTTTCTATTATGGACTCAATGAAGGGGATGCCTATGGCGTATTCTTCGATAATTCCTTTCGGACCTATTTTGACTTCGCCAAAGAACGAGAGGATGCAACCAGTTTTTGGGCACATGGAGGCGAAATGAATTATTATTTCTTCTATGGTCCTGAATTGACCGCTGTTGCAGAACAATATACCCTCCTCACTGGTAGGGCTGAACTTCCACCGTTGTGGGGCTTGGGTTTTCATCAATGCAAATGGAGCTATTATCCAGAAACGAAAGTAAAGGAGATTGCGCAGCAGTTTCGCGATTTGCAGATTCCATGTGATGCCATTTATCTGGACATTGATTATATGGACGGCTATCGCTGTTTTACCTGGAATCACGATCATTTCCCTGACCCTGCCAGGATGCTACAGGAACTGAGGGAGCAGGGATATCATACCGTTGTGATCATTGATCCGGGAATCAAAATCGATCCAGACTATTGGGTGTTCCAGGAAGGATTGGAGGGAGAGCATTTCCTCCGAAGACCAGATGGACCTTATGCACAGGGGAAGGTGTGGCCCGGAGAATGCTATTTTCCAGATTATACCCATCCGGAAACCAGAGAGTGGTGGTCAGGCTTGTTCAAGGACTTAATTCGCAAAATGGGCGTAAATGGTGTCTGGAATGATATGAATGAACCTGCCGTATTCGATGTCCCAAGCAAAACACTCCCCAAGGATGTTCGCTTTCACTATGAAGGACACAATGTTAGTCATCTCAAAGCCCATAATATCTATGGCATGCAGATGGCCCGCGCAACCTATGAAGGTGTCAAGGAATTCGTATATCCCAATCGACCTGTGATGATCACTCGGGCCACTTACTCAGGCGGCCAACGATATTCCTCTGTATGGACAGGAGACAATGTCGCTTCATGGGAACACCTGGAACTTGCCAGTACACAATGCCAGCGCTTGAGTATTTCAGGCTTTTCTTATTGCGGGTCAGATATTGGAGGATTCAATGATACACCAGATGGCGAACTATTTGTGCGATGGCTACAGCTAGGGATATTTCATCCACTGTGTCGGGTTCACTCAATTGGGTATCACGATCTTGGAGATGCAGAAATAGATGAAGAAGCCGTAGAAGCCAACATCAAGAATGCTGAAGGGAAACGAGATCAGGAACCCTGGTCATTTGGTGAACCTTATACCAGCATTGCCAGAAAGACCATCGAACTCCGGTATCGATTGTTGCCAATCTTGTACACCGCTTTCTGGCAATATGTTGAGCGGGGAACTCCGATTCTGCGCCCCTTGTCATTTTGGGACCAGCATGACCCGGAAACCTTGCATCGAATGGAGGAATTTTCTGTAGGCGATCATCTGATGGTTTGTCCGATTTCAGATCAAGGGGCAGAAGGACGATCGCTCTACCTTCCGAAGGGGATGTGGTACGATTTCAATACGGATCAACCCGTAATAGGAGAGCAGGAAATTTGGTCAGATGCAGGATTGGACCAGATTCCGATGTATGTGAGAGCAGGAGGGATTCTGCCTCTTGCGCCGGTGATGCAATTTATTGGCGAACGGATGATTGATGTGTTGGAATTGCACATCTACTACCTCGAAGGCAGCCAAAGCAGTGAACTCTATGTCGATGCCGGGGAAGGATATGACTACCAATCAGGGAAATTTCTCCTTCATCAATTCCATTTCTCGGGAACACCGACTGGCTGCTCTCTGTCCGTGGATCGTTCAGGAGATTATCAGCCAGAGTACACGGAATTTCGACTTGTTTTTCACGGTCTCCCATTCCGGACAGCAAGCTGTTTGGTCGATGGGCAGGAAGCTTCTGTGAGCTTTCAAGCATTGACAACAGAGGTCACGGTTCCTGTTGGACTGAAGCAGGTGGAGATTCTGTAGATCGTCGTTGTTCTCACCAGACCTTTCGCTGATGAATTTCCCCTTCTCTTTCCAGTTGAAGGAGATATACACCTTGGGCATATGGTCCCAAATCGATCATGACTTCATTGATGCCGACTTTGGATAGCCCAAGTTGCTGAGACAATAGTTTTCCCTGGTAATCCATCAGCTTCAGGCTATAAGTTCGTACTTCTTGTGCAGAAAATCGGATGTGAAGACGTCTGGAAGACCCGCCATTTCCTCCAACACTGAAGTGGCTAAATATTGGATCACGTTCGGTGCCATTGCTTAACACATACTCACTCAGCCCAATCGCAAACTCGCCAAAGGTGTTGAGCTCTTGTCTGCTCGAAGTGATCGGCTGAAGGCCACTGCCAGACTGTTGACTATTGTCATGCTGTCCACTGCTCTCCCAGCTCTGTGCTGTGCGATGAAACAAGGCATGCTGTCGGGGATCTGCCCCTCCATTCTGATGGCCCCTCGACTGAACACGCAGATCAAATGATGCTTGATAGCCGTAAGGGGCCTCTATCTGCCAAAATCCATAATCCAACAGTTCTGTGATCCTCGCCCCATCCTGATACAGATCGATAGGGGAGGGGAGCTGTTCTTCTGAAAAATGAATGTCTATATAAGGGAGCCCTTGTGAATGATGAATGTCCAGAGAGGCTGCTTCCAAATAAGCTGGTGTGCCAATGGGTAGTGGATAGATGCCACTGGTGAGATATCTTCTCAACTGACCAATGATGTATCTATCTTCACTGACAGAATCGATGATGCCAGTTGCCGTATTGCTGATGGTCAAGAGAAACAGACTGGCATCTAGCTTGCCCTGCCAAAAACTGAGGCGATCTGTCACACGCAATTCCTGTTGCAATTCCAGACCATGCGGATTGTCTATCACAAGCCATCCCAATCTGCTGGCAGTTGTTCCCCCCAACAATTGTGGATGTTGGTTTCCCTGAAAACGGATTCTGCCTTTGGGTCCAATTGGAAAAAATATAGAAGTGCTGGAGGCATGATTCAGCCAATTACCCCCTAAAACCAGTTCTCCACCTGCAATCAGCTGACCCTCCTCCCCATTGACGGATAGATTGACCCAATCCCCTGCTACCCGTAATTGTGTATCCTCCTGTATGACAATTTTTCCGCCCTGGTTGATAAGATGGACTTGAGAAAAAACGGGAGACCCGTTTGTGATCCAGCAAATGATCCCGCTCAAATATACAATGCGTCTGAAAAGTGGAATGAATGTGCTAAAATGTCTGTTTGGTGAAGCTGTTTTTTTCATGGCGAACAATGGAGGCGAGGAGATGTTGAGGAAATAGAGCATTACAATATTTTTTCGATCCGTGCATACATCTTCAATTCCCCACTTCCCCAATCCGAACTGCTGATATACAGGGTTTTACTCACACTTAGACTCAAAACAGTCTTTTTCAAACTGGCGTCCACCAAGTCTCCAGATCCAATGGCAATATCTCCCATGATGTCATCTCCTCCGGGTATAGAGCCAATTCTCACAGTACCAGCGCCTTGATTGGCAGTTTCTTCCAGAACAAGGGCAGCCAGACGATAGCCAGCCGGAAGGTCTATAGCGAGATTTCCATCTGCCTGAATTCCACTTTGATTCTCAAGTTGTACCAGATTGTCCACATATGTTTTGACCGCCAACTCAGTCGGAATGGCAAGATTAGAAGCATCGGACAGGGTGCCATCCGTCGAAAACTCATTGATAGTCGTGCCCACATCCACGGCCAATGTTCCATCGATAGAGACATTGCCATACTGATCTGTGAAGACTGCATGATTATTGGAGGTTTGTACCCAAAAGTTTTTGGTATAGACAAAGACGGCAGATTCATTTTCTCCCAGGGTGAGATCCCGGCCATTGGAGGTCGATACGCCTGCTCCCACTGGGCCATAATACCCCTCTCTGATGGTTACAGAATTGGTGCTGCTCCCACACCGAATCACCAATCTGTATCCAAGCGGATATTCTTTCCCGTGTTGATACCACTTATGAATGCGGAGCCCGCTGGCAGGACCACCATCTCCTGTAATATCCAAATAGCTGATTCCTGCTCCTGAGTATTGTGGAGTGAGCACTTCATTGCTGGAGACGGTACGGGTTTCATGAGGAACACGGCTGGCCCCTTCCTCCAGGGTGATATATTTGTAAATATCTCCTGTACAAATGCCAATGGTATCTTCTGTACAGAATTTGTTCAGATCCATGCCACATTGGCTGAGATAGACCTGCCCGGCTGCATCTTTATTCGGAACCATCATTTGAAATCCGCTCGCTGACCCGAGATTAAGGAAACGGCAATTGGAGAAATAAGAAACCCCTTCATCTATCAAACCGATGGCATCCTTATCGGGCGTAATGTATTTGGCGAATTTGACGGCGGTGGAGGCGCCTCCCGTTTTGGTGCAGGCGATGAAACAATTGTAGGCTTCAAATGTAGAAGCTGTTCTGGCATAGGCACCGGATGTAAAGCCGATCACCACACAATTGTACATCTTGGCATGTGCTTTATTGCCAAGACCAATCGCATAATAGTAGCTTCCGCGAATTTCGCAATGATGGAATTCTCCATTCCCCGCAAAGCCGGACGGATTCCCGGAATTGTTGATCTCACCATCTGGCATATGAATTCCCCACAAACCGGAAAAGTTGCAATAGTAGAATTTGCTGTCCTGTACATCAGCCCCGACCACGCCATCAAAGCTACAATTGGTGAATACCGCATTTGGGCTCCAGCAGACTGTCCCAAAGCTCTCTTTGGTACAAGTGAATGTACACTGATCGAATCTGGAGTGAGAGGTATCTGGGGTGACATAATGTTCGTAGCCCTTGAAGCTTGATCTCGTGGCTATGATATCATAACCATCATTAAAAAGACCATGAGAGCCACTGCTGAGATCGCTATGCTCAAATGACAGACCATCGATATGGAGGGCTGCCTGTACATGAAGCACAGGAGTTCCCGCTTCATCGCTGAGAATGCGTACATTGCCTGAAAGACTTAATAGCCTTATCGGATGAGGAATGTTGAGTGTCGCTTTATATACGCCGTCCGGGAAAAAAAGCGTCTTGTTGGGATTGGCTGCAATGGCTGCCGCCAATGAATCTGTATCATCAGTGTTGCCATCCCCGACGACGCCATACTCCTTAACGGATACATAGAGAGAAGTTGCCGGCAAGGCATCGATATAGGCCTTGATACTTGCTTCTGTGGCAAGGGTACTGTCCGAATTGCTGAGTGTCCCATTCGAGATTCCCTGTATTGGTGCCGTCTGCCCGATTTGTAAAGCAGTGAGGAGTTGTGTCAGGCTATCGGTCAGGGAGAGGACTTGCTGGCCTCCTGCCACCATTTGAATGCTGTCTCCATCAGTGCCCGCTTCTACTGTGATGTGTGTGTCTCCATCTCCATCGGAGATCAGGCTGGGGGGAGGCAGGGTTTCTATATAGGCCTTCACTGCGCCTTCTGTAATGAGCGTACTGTCTGAGGCTTGCAGGGAAGCATCTGATTGAATTCCAACAATCAGGGCTTCGTTGTTCCATTGTAAGCCTTCAAAGAGGTGTAGCTTCCCGCTACTGTCGATGCGCATGGCCTCTGACCCACTTACTTCGAATCGAATGATGTCTTCATTGGGGTTGGCCTCTACAGTCACCCGGGTATTCTGATCCAGATCTTCTAGTTTGTCAATGCGCAGGGCTTGTTGATTATCCATCAGGAGTTCGCGCCAACGATTTCCTTCCCAATACCAGAAGGAACGCGTGTTCTGGTCAAATACCAACAATCCCAACTCACTGGAATCCGGTTGGACATTCATTCTTTCGGTCGATGTGAGGCGACTGATCAGGAGACCTTTATTGTGATCTTTGGAGTAGAGCTCCAGAAGTGCATGCCCGCTTCCGTTGAGATAGCTGGGATCGTCTGTGACAATGACTTGCTGTGAGAGGAGTGCAGGACTGCCACCCAGAAACAGGATGAATAAGAGGAGAGAAGGGAGAAATGTCAGGAAACCGGCCTTTCTCATTGAGGGCATTCGAATTATTTTGTATTTGGATTTTGATTTATGTGGAATAAATCTACTGGAATGATTGCACCAGCCCAAAACAAAATCTCTGAATTCCTAAGTTTGATCAGAAACAGATGAAAGGGCTCGACTCCCAGATTTGAGGCAAGCTCGCGTGCATCTGTAATTAAACTTAGAGACTGTTTAGGAAGAATTTTTATGGTGTATTTTTTTCTCAGGCAAGGCTCTTTTTTGTTCTCATAGTTGTGCAATGAGAACAAAAAAAGCCGCAGAATGAGGAAAAAAGACGCATACAAAAAATAAGTGACAGATGTTCAAACAGTCTCTGAGTGTCAATAGATGATCAAGTCAATTGGCAGGACAACCAATGACCGGGGATACCTATAAGATACGAATACCGTTGAGAAACTTGATCAGTAGAAATTACTTGATCATGGCGAGGTCGATCACCTTGAGTTCGTTTTCATCCACACTTCCGAAACCGAGGAATCCACCAGAGGCTTCTGCAATTTTTCTGGCGAGACTTCTCCAACTATCCTTGAGAAGATCTGCAATATCGGCTTCAAGTTGAGGAAGAATGGTATTTAATTCTGTCAATTGAGCTGTGATAGTCTCTTGACTCTTGTCCGCATCCCAGCTACCGATAAGAGCATCAAGATCAGATTCAAATCGTTCCTGAACCGCTTCATAATATTCATGCAGCAGGCGAGTTTCGGTGGTGAATGTTCTGTAATGCACCAACTTAGCGGCCCAATCCTTTTCTTTTTTATCAATATTTTGGTCTGCTCCAGCGACCAGTACAGTGACAAGAGCAGGTGTTTTGAGCAGGAGTTCGCTATCAGATGAAGATAAACCTGAAAATTGTTTGATCGACATAGGTTGCTATTTTGAGCGCAAAGATACGTGAAAAATCGCTATTTCTGTTAATTTTGTAGAAGATTCCCAAACTGGTTCTTTGCCAATTTGGCAAGTCAATCAAATGTATGAACCTTTCATTTTCTTTTTCTCCAGCCTACCTGCTTTTGATTCTACCTCTTGCTGCGGGGCTAACCTGGCTGATGTACCGGGGCACAAAAGATCTGTTGCCAAGAGCACCCAGGATTTTTTTGAGCGTATTTAGATTTGTGGTACTGAGTCTGTTAGGGATTCTCCTGTTGCAACCACTTCTGAATTCACTACAAAAAATCTCCTTTGCGCCGATTGTAGCCGTTCTGCAGGATACCTCTGAGAGCCTGGTTATCCAGAAGGACTCGACCTTTGTGAGGGAGCAATATCCAGGACTTCTTCGAGAATTTTTGGGAGAATTTGATCCAAATGAATACACAGTCGATGTCTATGGATTTGCCTCAGATTTGGACAAAAACTTCCAGACTGATTCCTTGTATTTTGATCGGACAGGAACCAATATTTCAGAGGCAGTAAAATCTGTACAGGAATTGTATCAAAATCAGAATTTGGGAGCCATCGTCATCGTGGGGGATGGCATTGCGACGGCAGGCGTCAACCCCTTGTATGCGATCGAAGGGACAAGGCAGGCTGTCTATACAGTCTTATTGGGGGATACCACTTCTCAAAAGGACATACGTATCAAGGAAGTTTTGTTCAATGAGATAGCCTATCTGAAAAATCAGATGCCTATTCGGGTGAAAATTCAGAGTCAGGGGTTTGACCAAGCGCCATTGAAAGTAAGCATTCGGAATACAGAGAAGGTACTCGCTACACAAAACCTGACGTTGGGAAGAAATCAGCCAGAAGGGGAAATCAGTTTTTTGCTCACTCCTGATCAACCCGGCCTTCAGCAATTCACCATACAAGTATCCCGACTCAACAACGAAATTACCTACCGCAATAATTCTCGACGAATCTTTGTCAATGTATTGGAAACCAGAGTAAAGATTGCACTCTTTGGGGGAAGTCCTCATCCAGATGTAGGTGCCCTGAGAAAAGCATTTGACAAAGATGAAAGCTACGAATTATCCGAGTTTATTCTCAAGAGTCCGGGGACATTTTATGAAGATCCCGGACGATACAATCTGGAAGATTTTGATCTGTTTATTCTGCATAATTTTCCGCAAAGTGGAAGAGATGAGGCTATCCTTTCGCGGATTCTTACGCAGGTCAAGGACAACAAAAAGCCCATCATGCACTTCGTCGGAATCTTTACAGATTTGAGGGCCTTGAGTCCCATGTATGAATATATGGCTTTAACTCCGAGGAGTTTTACGACCAAATCAGAAGAAGTGATCGTGAACTTTGATCGGGATTATCGGCAACATTCTACCTATACCTTCTCGGATTCCTGGTTGCAATGGGTCAATGCTTCTCCCCCGATATATCGAAACCAATCGAACTGGCAGGCCAAAAGTACTGCAGAAATCTTTGCAACATCCAAGATCAAAAATATTGCCCTTGACTATCCTGTATTTGCCTTACAGAGTCATTTGGGAAGAAAAAACATGGTCTTTCTGGGGGAAAATTTTTGGAGAATGCGCGCGCATAGCTATCTGGAAACAGAGGATTTTGAAAACTTTGACGGATGGTTGTTCAACAACATCAAATGGCTGATGGTTGCGGATGACAAGCGCAAGTTCAAGGTTCAGCCTTCCAAGCGTGTATTCTCAGGAAACGAAGCGATCATTTTCAAAGGGCAGGTGTATGACGATAGTTATAATCCTGTCTCAAATGTTGACATCAAACTCAGCCTCAGTTCTCCAGATGGAAAGGTAAGTGATTATTATCTGAATGAAACGGGGCAGGCGCAATATTTTCTTGAGTTGAACAACCTTGAGGAAGGAACCTACAATTATGTGGCGGAAGGCAAGAAAAATGAAGTGTCAGTCGGGAATGATCGAGGGCAATTCAGCATCGGTAAGTCTAGTGTAGAGCATTTCTCTCTACAAGCGGATAAGGACTTGATGCAACAAATCGCCTTGCGTACGGGAGGAGAATTTACTTATGCGTCAGATATCGTCCAGTTAGCGTCCAATATCCAATCCTTGCCTGGCTTGAAGCCAACTTCCGAATTTAAGCGAAACAAAGTGTCTTTTCATGAGTTTAAATGGATTATGATCTTGCTTCTACTGATGCTCTCAGTGGAGTGGGTTGTTCGTAAACTCTATAGTATGCTCTGAATCTTGAACCTATGAATATTGGTGTTGTTTGTTATCCAACCTATGGAGGAAGCGGAGTGGTAGCGACCGAATTGGGCAAAGCTTTGGCAGGTCGTGGTCATACCATCCACTTCATTACTTATAATAGACCGATCCGGCTGGATTTGTTTTCTGAAAACATATTCTATCACGAAGTTCGAACCAAAGACTATCCCTTATTTGACTTTATCCCGTATGAATCTGCCTTGGGATCAACGATGGTAGATGTTGCGAGATATCACAATCTGGATTTGTTTCATGTCCATTATGCTGTGCCCCATGCCTCTGTCGCCTATCTGGCCAAGCAGATTTTGAAGGCAAATGGCCAACATGTCCCGGTGGTTACTACCTTGCATGGAACAGACATCACCCTTGTAGGGAAAAACAAAAGTTATGAACCTGTCGTCAGCTTTTCCATTGAGCAAAGTGATGGCGTGACGGCCGTGTCTGAATTTTTGCGACAAGCCACCCTCGATAATTTTTCCATACAGTCTGACATTCGCGTTATCCCGAATTTTATTGACCTCAGCAGATTTTCTCGTCAAAACAAAGACCACTTCCGGAAGATCATTGCCAGTAATGGAGAAAAGATCGTTCTTCATACATCTAACTTTCGGAAAGTCAAGAGAATAGAAGACGTTATGCATACCTTCCGCCAAATACGTGCTCAGATTCCGGCCAGATTGTTGATGATCGGCGATGGCCCTGAACGACCAATGGCAGAAGAGCTTTGTCGAGAGCAAGGATTTTGTACGGACGTGAATTTTTTGGGAAATCAAAATGCAGTGGAGGAGATCTATTCGATTGGAGATCTTTTTTTAATGCCCTCAGAGAATGAGAGTTTTGGCTTGGCAGCACTAGAAGCTATGGCATGTGGGGTTCCAGTGATTTCCTCCAATGCCGGAGGCCTGCCCGAACTTGTCATAAATGGCAAGACAGGCTTTACTACCGGAATTGGAGAGGTTGATTTGATGGCAGAAAAATCTCTTCTTCTTCTGGAGAATCCAGACCTTCATCAGGAAATCTCAAAACAAGCATTCGAGTATGCCAAACGGTTTGCGATAGAAGAAGTTGTTCCACGTTATGAAACCTATTATAAGGAAGTCGTACAATCTTTTCATACGGCATCCGTCTGATAAAGACCCAATGTGTCATTCGGAGTCTCGACAGAAGGATGGGGTAAGTTTTTTTGAAATGGCAAGACCAATATAAGAACAAACTGGTTTGTCAGTGAGTGTTGAGCGATAAGAGCAGAATATATGTCAGTATTACTTTGGATAGTGGGAATTTTTCTTGGAGGATATGTGATGATTCGTCTATTTGGACGTCAATTGTTGATGTTTGGATTGAAGCGGCTTAGTCGGAAGATGATGTCTCAAATTCAGGATGAGTCATTAGAATATGAACGCAACTATGCAGATTCCAACCGCAACAATGTGTATGTAGATGACTCCATCAAAGTTTCTGCTCCTAAAAACCCTGTAAAGAAAGAAATCAAAGAAGACGAAATTGCGGAAGACATTGATTTCGAAGACCTGGATTCCTAGCCCCTCAGCGCATGTTATACCTTCGTCCCCATGCCAAAATCAATCTTGGGTTGTTCATCAAGGGCAAAAGAGAAGATGGATATCATCTCCTGGAGACTTTGATGTATCCAGTACTGGAATTGCAAGACCATCTTTGGATAGAAGTAGGAGGGGCGAGATGTGAGTTTGAGTTGGATGGGCCTGCACTTCCAGGAGATCCCCGAGACAATTTGTGTGTCAAGGCATGGAAAGCCTTGAAGGCAGTGGTTCCAGAATTGCCAGGGGTGCGGATTCGACTGAGAAAGGAAATTCCTGCTGGAGCCGGACTTGGCGGTGGCTCTTCTGATGCAGCATTTGTGCTTCGTGGGCTCGCAGAATTATGCCAGGTGAGGGGAGGAGAAGCACTGCTTCATGAAGTAGCAGCAACCCTGGGAGCAGATGTTCCGTTTTTTCTGAAAGATATCCCTCAAATGGCTTCGGGAACCGGGACAGACCTCAACCCATTTTCTCTGTCATTTCCGTACTTGCTGAAGGTATTTCCCCAACCCATACACTCTTCCACCATAGCTGCCTATCGACGATTGGACTATACCCAATTTGATCCTCAAAGATCATTGGAGCAAGTCCTCTCCCAATCTGTTGAGCATTGGAAAGACAAGCTGCACAATGACCTGGAGGTTCCTGTATTTGACATGTATCCCCAGCTGAGACAACGCAAACAACAGTTATACCAGGAAGGCGCTTTGTATGCCTCGATGTCAGGAAGTGGGAGTGCGATGTTTGCTTTGTTTGCGAAAGAAGAAGAAAGTCAGTGATTTACCTCTATACTTTTATTAACTTGCATGCTATTCGAGCTTTGCCTAACTCATTATTCACCCAACTCAAATTGATCTTATGAACACAATGAAAATTTTGGCTTCAGGATTGGCAATGTATCTGATGCTGATTCTCTCTGTATCTGCCCAGAATCAGCAGAAAAAGCCAAATTATGAGGGAATGTGGTTGCCCCTCAACCTGGAAGAATTAAACTATGAAGATATCAAGGCAGAAGGACTTGAGCTCCCTGCTGACCAAATCTATAATGAAGAAACTGCAAGCCTCGAAGACGCGATCCTCCGGCTCGATGGTGGGAAATGTACAGGAGAAATTATCTCTGGACAAGGGCTGGTCCTGACCAATCACCATTGCTCCTATGACTACATCGCCAACTTAAGTACGCCTGAAAATGATTTGCTGACCGATGGATTTTGGGCAACAAGTCAGGAAGAAGAACTTCCGATTGAAGGCGCCTTTGTTTCTTTCCTCAAACATTCTGAAAACATCACTGAGATTGTTAAGAAAGAACTCGCCAATGTCCCGGCAAATCCATTTCTGGAAGAAGATATTCTGGACTCTATTGCCACAGCAGCGACTGAAGGAACGAATCTGGAAGCAGAGGTGAAGGAAATGTTCCATGGAGGAGAGTACTATTTGTTTGTCTATGAGACCTATCGGGACATCCGCTTGGTCGGTGCGCCTCCAACCTCCATTGGAAAATTCGGAAAGGACAAAGACAATTGGATGTGGCCAAGACATACAGGAGACTTTGCATTGCTCCGTATTTATGCAGATTCCAACAATGAACCGGCAAAATATTCAGAAGATAATCAACCATTCAAGCCCAAACATTTTTTTCCGATATCCTTGAATGGAGTAGATGAAGGAGATTATGCGATGATCATGGGATATCCCGGAACGACTACGCGATATTTGACCTCATCAGCTATCAATCTGGCCCTGAACCAAACCAATCTGGATCGGATCAACCTCATGGGACAACATTCGAGAATCATGAAGACTGCCATGGATCAGGATGATGATGTCAGAATTAAATTGGCCAGTGATTATTCCAGCCTGATGAACAGCTACAAATATTATATCGGTCAGACAACCATGTTGGACCGCTATGATATCGTGTCAGAACGGCAAAAGGAAGAAGAAGACTTTCAGCAATGGGCAGATAGTTCGCCAGATCGACAGGAAAAATACGGCTCAGTCCTCACAGACCTGAAAGATTTGCACGAAATATATGTCGGTGCAGATAAATTCTATACCTATCTCTTGCACAATGTGCTTGCCCCACAAGCTTCAGGATTTGCCTACCAGACCTTGATGGATCTCAGAGGATCTCTTGAGTCAGGTGATCAGGAGCAAATAGATGAGTCCGTCAAAAAGGCCCGGAAGGACATGAAAAAGCATTTCAAGCATTTTGTCAAAGAAGTGGATGAGCAGGTGTTTGCCAATATGTTCATGACCTATTATAATGATTTGCCAGATGTCTTGTATCCTACCGCCTTCATGGATATTCTTGAACCTACCCCAGTAGCACCTCCTGAGCCAGTCGTTGTGGAGGAAGAACCCAAGAAGAAAAAGAAAAGACGGAGAAAGAAGAAAAATAAGGAGCCTGAACCTGTCGTGATTACTGATTTGCCTCAGGAAGAACCAGAAAAGACCGTGGAAGAAAAAATCATAGAATTCACCCGGAATGCGTATGATACCTCTATTGCAACAGATGAAGCGCGTTTTTCTGCTTTTTTGGACAATCCCAATCTGGAAGCCTTGCAAGCTGACCCAATGATGTACTATGTTGGTGGAATGATGGACTTTTATTACGAACGAGTTGCCTATTCAAAATTATCCTTTGAATATCAGGCTAATGCAGTTCGCCAGACATATATTGAAGGACAAAAAGAGCAATTCCCTGACAAAACCTTCTACCCGGATGCCAACTCCACCATGCGCGTAACCTATGGACAAGTATGGTCCTATCAGCCCAAAGATGGCGTGATCTATGAGTACCAAACAACCCTGGATGGTGTAATGGAAAAAGAAGATCCCGATGATCCGGATTATCTCGTCGATCCTAAATTGGTCGAATTGTATGAGAATCAGGAGTTTGGTCAGTATGGCGAAGGCGACAAAATGCCAGTTTGTTTCCTAACCACCAATGATATCACTGGCGGAAATTCAGGCTCACCTGTGCTCAACAGCAAAGGGGAGCTGATTGGGTGTGCTTTTGATGGAAACTGGGAATCCATGACAGGAGATATTTACATCTTCCCACAATTCAGCCGAACCATCTGTGTGGATGCGAGGTATATCCTATTTGTGGTGGATAAATTTGCCGGAGCTTCTTATTTGCTTGAGGAGATGAAGATCGTCAAGGACGAAGAAAGCGAGCAAGGCAAGTAACCGCAACGCTCATCCCCCGTTCCGAGGAACCAACAGGCCGAAAGATATTCATTCTTGTTTGTTCCTCGGAATTTTTTGTTTTTTGGAATATGACCATCATTATTCAATCAATTCGGACAGACTGGACCAAAAAGAGTCGTGGGCACCCCCATGCCACCCCAAGAAACCGTGTGCCCGAAAAGCTGGATCTGGATCTGCCTGATAGGGAGGGAGGCATTTGGCTAAGTGATATTCAATTCCATGAATTCTCCAACTTTCAACATTCCAAGAAGAAGGCACTCAAGGCCATCAATGATCAGGAACTTCGAGACAGGGGGATCGTCATTAGGTGTGAAGGAGAGTTGCTGCAACTCACTTCCTGGATCAGAAATAGACATGGCAAACGCCTTCCTCTCATTCCCCCCAACAATTGGATACAGATTCTCTCCAATGAACGCTACTCGATGGAATATACATGGGGCTATTACAAACAAGTCCTGAACATCTGCTATGGAGAAAGCAGGAAATTAGCCCAGATTCTCAACACCAAAGCCTGTCTCCATCGCATAGACAAGCAAAGCCGGATGTGGTAAGCAATTTTATCCACTTCCTCATGCCTCAATTTACTAGCCTTACAAAGCCACAGCATCCCGAAATCTGACCCGCCAATAAGGATCATCTAATCGATCAACTCGGACACCGCCTGAGACCGTTGCATGGATGAAGGCGATTTTTCCGTCTGTCACTTCCTGCACCATGCCTACATGATCTATCGTTTTGCCATTTTTCCCACTGAAAAACACCAAATGTCCCGGTCGAAGTTGGTCCTTAAGAACCTGAGTCCCTTGCTTGAGGAGAATACGGGAAGAGTGTGGCAAGGGACGATCAACTGCCTGATAAGCTCGACAAATCAATCCAGAACAATCTATGCCTGTCTTGCTCATCCCTCCATATCGATATGGCACACCGCGATAGCTCATGGCGGTTTGCACGACCAGATGAGTCTCCATGTCCAAAACCGGGGTCAAAGGGACCTCAACGACAGCTGGAGACAAATGGATTGCCTTGACAATAGGGAGAGGTTTGCGTACAAGTTTGGGATGTGGCAAGAGAGAAGGAATAGAAATAGGAGGGGGGATAAATGTCTTTTCTTCAAACAAATGCGCATATCTCTGAACCCGTTTTTGGGAAGTACAAGACCAGAGGGAACAAATACAAGCAGTCAGGAATAGGCGAAAGTACAATCGTCGCATGGCAAATGAAAAGTTAGACGCTAAGAGCAAGGACGCGAAGCTGCGTCCAATTGTGCCAGGAAATTACGGCAAAAATAAAAGGAATCTAGCGGAAAGAAAATGGCTGGCGAAGGCCCCAGCCATTTTGGCCCAAATACATGAAGTGTTTCCCAAAGTCTGGAAGACCCTTCACATCTAAAATGGTGAAGGTATGGGGTATAGAGGTGTAGGGGAAATAAGGCATTGGTTGTCAGGTAATTGATTTAGGACAAAAATACCGTATTCATTTTACTCTAATACATAGGACATCATCAGAATAGATGGGAAAATCGATTCTCAAAGTACGTTCAAAATCTTTGATGTCATTCGATCTTGCATACGAATCTTCCTTGTTCAATCTTTCGAACGCCATCTATGCAACCGCACCGCAGACCCGCCGATTAGAATATTCGCCTTGATTCACAACCATACCTCTGCCTTCTATCATGCTGATCGGCTGACTTCATATTCCAGGCATACACGGGACCTAAAATATTTGCAGAGATACCAGAAGTCAGGATCAATGTGGATCACAGGAATTTATCCTGGAATTATTTTTTTACTGACTGTAAGTTTTGCTATTTCTGGTCGACTCATTCGTCATTCACCTCAATCACAGAGGATTTCTTGTCTTTTCTGTGGGAAGGCCGCAAGGATTTTATACCTTTGTTGCTCCATTTGAGACGAATCATAAGCGCGTAATTGATTTGTTTTCATGTTTCACACAATTTAATGTAGAAGATGGACGGTGCAGCTCTGTTTTATTATGGTGTTTTTTTCCTCATCTATGGAGGATTCACAGTAGGATTGTACAAACTATTTGAGAAAGCAGGAATTGAAGCCTGGAAAGCATTGATTCCCGTATATAGTTCTGTCTTGTGGGCCAAGCTGATTGGAAAACCCATCTGGTGGGTTGTCCTTCTATTCATTCCATTGGCTCAGGTATTGGTCCTGGTAGCGATGGTGATCGAACTGGCAAAAGCCTATGGCAAATACAAACTCAAGCATCATGCTGCGGCTTTATTTATCCCCTTCTACTTTTTTCCTAAAATAGGATTTGATGCCGATGTCAAATATCTGGGACCTCCGGATCAGCATAAGAACCTCCCCAAAAAATCCAGTATGCGGGAGTGGGGAGATGCCATTCTGTTTGCAGGTGTAGCAGCCCTGATTATCCGGACGGTGTTCATTGAGGCATTTATGATCCCTACCAGTTCAATGGAACGGACACTCATGGCAGGCGATTTTCTGTTTGTGAGCAAGTTTCATTATGGATCAAGAATGCCGATGGTCCCTCTTTCCGTTCCATTTTTTCATAACAAAATCTCAGTTCGCGGGGCGACCATGAAGTCCTATCTGGATTTTCTGCAACTCCCTTACTTTCGGTTTCCGGGCGTAACCAAGATATCCAGAAACGATATTGTGGTCTTTAACTATCCGGCTCATGATATCGATGATCTGGGGGATGGGGTCGGAAAGGTCAAACCCATCTCCATGAAGGAGAACTACATCAAGCGTTGTGTGGCTATGCCTGGAGACAAGCTTGAAATCAAAAATCAGCAAATCTATATCAATGATCAGCTTGGATGGAATCCTGCTGAGATGCAATACAAATATCAGGTAGAGACTGATGGAACTGGATTTTCTCCCCGGAAACTCAACCAGTTGGGATTCCGAAACAAAGGAAACGCAAACCTTAACTGGGTTCAGGTAAAAAGTAAAATCTTTTACTTTTTCATGCCGGATTCAATTGCTCAGATTATCAAGAGCTTTGACAATGTTGTGAAGGTCGATACCATGACGCGTTTGGCTGATACTTTTCAACCTGAGATCTATCCCTCTTACAACAATCCCAAAGGAGAACTCTTCTTTCACAACATCCATAACTATGGCCCCATCACCTTGCCCAAAGCAGGGATGACCGTCGATCTTACCCCTAAAAATATCTCCTTGTATTTTCGCCCAATTTCTGCTTATGAAGGGCATGAAGTTGAGATGAAAGGAGACAAAATCACAATTGATGGACAAGAAGCCAGTTCATATACCTTCAAATATGACTACTACTTCATGATGGGAGACAATCGGGACAATTCTGAAGACAGTCGGTTTTGGGGATTTGTGCCTGAAACCCACATTGTCGGAAAACCGCTATTTGTCTTTTTCTCCTATGAAAGTGATTTCGGAATCCGTTGGAACCGAATTGGAACAAAATACGTGCATTGATCTTGAATAGATGCAGATCTTTCTGTGAAAAAAAACGTATTTTTAGGGTATGAACATGAATGGTCTTCGATTTACACTGTTGGGATTTCCTGTCGAAATCAAACCAACCTTTTTGATATTGACTGTATTATTGTACAGTTGGCAGGGGACATTTGAAGGAGCGCTTGAGTTGACAGTATGGGCGTTCATTGCCTTGCTCGCACATGAAATCGGGCATGCACTTGCCTTTCGGCGATTCGGCATTCCTGCACGAGTAGAACTGTATATGCTGGGAGGCCTGGCCATTCCTATGGGAGGCGGTCGTCTGAGTAATGGCCAACAGATTTGGGTATCATTTTCCGGGCCGCTGGGAAGCTTCGCGATTGGAGGCGTATTCTTCTTGATCGCCTATCTTCTGGGGGGACTTCCTGCCTTGACAATGCCCGGTTCTCAACTCTTGTTCTGGGCACTCTGGTTTAGTTTTGGGTGGGGAATTATCAATCTAATTCCGATTTATCCATTGGATGGGGGGCAGATTCTTCAGGCTGTTTTGTCTTATAAAAGAGATTGGGATGCTGTCAAAATTTCCGCCTACATCAGCATAGGGATTTGTGGATTATTGTTGTTGTACGTACTGATGAACTTTTCCTTGTGGAATCTGATTCTGGTGGTTATGCTTCTGTTCACTAATATTCGACGATTGCAGGGAGGAAGTGCCTTGGGAGGAGGAGGATTAGGAAACTATTACAATTATACGCCTGCTCCCAAAGGCAGTAGCCAGCCCAAAGCATCAATCGATCGATTGACACGTAAGCTGGATATGGGATTTTATGAAGAAGCGCTGGAGGGGGCTCTGGAAGTTCTCCAAAAGACGAGGCGTGGGAACAAAAGGCTAGAAGCTTTGCGTATTGCTGCGACAGTATACTATAAAAAAGGCCAGTTGGATGATGCCACAGAATTTGCCGAACAATATCCCGCCTATGAGGAACAAGTCCCTGAACTCAAAGTCGCGCTCCTCCGATATCAAGGCAAGACGGATGAAGCGGCTGAATATGCCCGAAAGACCTATCAGCAACATCCCAGTGCAGGTCTGGGAGAAGCGTATGTGAAATTGTTGGCGCATCGACATCAGCATCAGGAGCTGAATGACTTTATGTTGGATGCCAAAGCACACAGCTTTCATGACAGAATTGCAGAGGCTGCGGCTGATGCGCTATTTGATGCCAAGGATTTTGCCGTATGCCGGGTATATGCCGAACCATTGTTTGAACGCACGGCTACTGGCAGGCATGCGTATCAGGTAGCCAGTGCCTATGCGCTGGAATCTCAACACGAACAAGCTATACAGTGGCTGGTCAAGGCCAAAGATGCTGGTCTGGATGTCAGAAGAAGATTGCGTTATGACAGGAATTTTGATGACCTCCGTGGATTAGTAGGATTTAAGGATCTGATGCGTTTTCGATGACCATTTACTCAAGATCCTATACCGCTTACTTGCCAGAGAGGCTCGCATATGGATTCCCGATTGTACCCGGATCTTTTGTGGGCTATTTTTGAATAAGAGCGATGTCCATAATAGTTCTGAGATATTTTTATACTCTGTATTAGGACCATCCCTACACACAATCCTTCGAGAATAAACACGAATACGCCTTTCAGCTCATGATCTGTTGACAGATTGATGAGCTTTTTTGTATGTTCGGATGTCTATGAATACTGCACCTATTGGGATGTTTGACTCTGGTCTTGGAGGACTTTCTGTTTGGCAAAAAGTACGAGAACTATTGCCAAAAGAATCGCTGATCTATTTCGCAGATTCAGCCAATTGTCCATATGGCCCTCGAACAAGAGAAGAGATTATTCATCTGTGCGAATCCATCGTAGAGGTCTTGCTAGATCGGTCTTGCAAGTTGATTTTGGTCGCCTGTAATACCGCTACAGCCTCAGCCATTCAACATCTCCGCCAGCGCTATCCTGTTCCTTTTGTCGGGATGGAACCTGCGATCAAGCCCGCAGTCCAACAGACAAGAAGCCGAAAAATTGGTGTACTGGCGACCGAAGGCACATTCAGAGGAAAACATTTCCTCGATACCCGAAAACGGTTTGCAGAAGGAATCGATGTGTATGTTCAGGTGGGAGAAGGTCTGGTTGAGATTGTAGAAAAGGGAAAGATGGACAGCGACGAAGCCAGACAATTGCTCCAACAGTATGTTCTGCCTATGCTTGAGCAGGGCGTCGATCAAATTGTTCTGGGATGTACCCATTATCCTTTTTTGCGCAGAATGATCGAGGAGATCGTTGGAGAGGGAGTTGCAGTCATCGATCCGGCCCCCGCAGTAGCCCGACAAGTCAAGACACAGTTGGAAGCGCGAGATTTGCTCTCGCCATCAGAAGCGCACCCTGTCTATGAATGCCTTACTACAGGAAATCCTGATGGATTGCAACACATGATCCAACGCATTCTTCCTGAATCAGAAGCTTCCCGGATCGAACTCAGACAGGTTTCCTGATCCCTATTCTTGTGAGCTTTTTCCCTCCTTGCGATGCTGAATGATCTGAATGGCGAGTGTCGCTACAGCCATGCCCAGCGCAAAGACGATCAGGCCTCCGGGCATATGTACATCCTCCCAGGCATTGGTAGCGGTGCCAGTAGCCAGACAAACGATGATGGCCGAAACGGATGGCATGAATTTGTTGAGAGATTGTTTGGAGATTTGCATATGGGAGTCAAATATGAAATGAAAAATTCTAGGAAGCAAAGATGCAAGACTATTTATGACTCTGATCTGCTGCATTTGCGTTGGCATTTTTTTTTCGGGGAAATCTTCAATGGAAGAGTATATTCCTCAAATTGGTAGTGATTCAACTGTAATGCTAATCTTCCGACAGAATATTTGTAGAGATGATCGGCAGACCATCTCTCGCTTTGCCTATTGTGGATGGGAAGGCATCCGCTTCGATAACCTCCCACCTAGCAATGGTCTACCGATCATTGCTACGTACCGATGACAGCCTTTCATGTATTGCACTACCCTCAAAATTTGCCACCTATGCCTGAATTTTTCTGTCGAAATTTATGGATTTCTTTGTCCGCCTTTTTTTGTGAAATTGAGATACGGGTCAACCCTATATTCTGGCTGACAGGCTGTTTTGATGGTCTAGCCACAAATGCTTACTGACTATGCTGATCTCTTGTGTAGTCGCATTCCTTCCTATTCTCCATGAAGACCTGTTGTCGTATGAGAAGTATATGTTTGTTAATCTTTATGATTTGCCGGGCCTCCCTTGCCGGTCATGCTCCCGCCGCAGAAGAATTGTTTTCCCAGCCTTCCCACCAGCCATTTCAGGAAGAGGAAGTCAGTGGCAAATATATCAATTGGGACTATATATTTGGGCCCGTCTTGCTATTAAAGCGAAAAGCCCAACATTGGTTGTTGATTTGCCTGGGAATAGTAGGCCTGACAAGTCCATTTTTTCTCTTGTCGGAATACCAGAATAATAGCTTGAGAAGCAAGTTTGCTGCTGCCTTGTTGGTCTTTGCAGTCGGATGTGTGGTTGTGGTCTGGATTCTGATTGTGGTCCCACTGGTCTGGATGTACAGATTGTTGGAACAGGTTCTATGGCGACGCCTGTTGCGCAACAAGATCAAAACCTTTCTGCGCCATCGATTTTGGAAACGACGACTCAAAAAGTGTTATGTTGGCTGAACACTATCCTCATGACCTGTAAGGATAAAGCACATGTGCCAGAAGGAGATGATTCCCCCTCTACTTATTGAGTACGCTCTCGAAGAAGGCGATATAGTCCTCCATGCGCTTTTGGCCGTAGGCAACCTTGAAATTAGAATGAGAAATATAGAAGATCTTTTCCTCCTCTGACATGATCACCTCCTTTGAAGCAGGAGAGCCAGCAAAGGCATCCATATATGCTTTGGCATCTTCCACACTGGTAAAGTGGCTGATGTAGGGAAGCAAGTGGGTTTGCTGATACATAAAGGTGAACACCTTCAGCTTTTTCTGCTTGGTATAGGATTTATTGAAATTAGAGATCTTGGAGTTGGCATCATTCTTCGAAATCTTGGTCTTGTCGACATACATGATCACAAAGATCTTATCACTTGCCTTTGGTTGCTCGCTGAATCCCTTGAAGCGGGGGTCATTCTTGTCGACTTCTTCCGCAGCTGCCCCGGCCGCGCCTTTGGGACTAGCTGTTGGAATGCCATTTTTGAGAAAATCCAGTGTTTTCTGGGCCTTGGGAGTTACATCATGAGAGGGATAGGTGCTCACCACATGAGTGAGAATTCGTTCCAAACTATCGCGTTCGCCGATATAGCCATAGGACATGCCCCTGATGTATTGAAGTTGGGCCATATCCAGATCTGGATTTTCCCCAAAATCTGCCTGCGCCAACAAAAATTCACTGAACCCTACTGAAGATTCATACATCTGATTGACATAGGCATTGAGCAATCCGTCATAGGCAAATCGGAATTCTTCTTCGCTCTTCTTGAGTTCATTGGGATCTCGTCCCTGAATCAAGTAGGCATAGACACTATTGGGATGATTGTCGAGGATATAATTTTCATGAACCCGAGAGGCATTGTTGTGCTTTTCCCGGTACAACTGATACAGTGCGTATCGGGTCTGAAGATTGTAGTCGCCATCTCTGAATCGATCGATTAGGCCTTCAAAGGTTTCAATGGCAGAATCAGGTTCATTCAATTTCTGGCTATATACCTGTCCCAGTTTGTACATCGCTTCTTCTATTTTTTTCGTTACCTCTACGATTTCTTCATCAGTTTTGGGGATATCCTTATAGTACTGGTATCGGTCCTTCCCTACTGCCTGAAACAGGGTACTATCTACTACTTCAGGTTCAGCTTGCGCCTGATTATCATTGCCGTTTCCGAATGCAAGAGAAGAAGTCTTTTTGCTTCGGCGCCAATTGTCTTCATTTCGTCTTTGTCCCCATCGCTGCTGGAATTCCAGTTTGCCATTCGAGATCGTACTTGGATTGTCGAAGTACCACATGGCTCCCTGATTTCGGCGATTATTGTTCCTGTTGACATTTTGCAGCTGGGGATTATAGAACGGATCATTCAAGTTGTTGCTATTCATCTGTTCTAGCAATCGCCTGGCTTCTTCCTCCTTTCTTTTTTTGTCTTCTTCAACCAGCTTGTCGATCAATGCCTCCAGTTCTTTTTCGGGAAGAGCAGCCAGAGTCAGCATACTGTCCTGATAGTGAATGGTATTTTTCTGGGTAATGTATTCTTTCAGAGTCGCAGCGAGGGTGGTGATTTCTTTGTATTCAGGAGATTGTGGACTAATAGTAGTGGCTGCACTATCATAATAGGTTTGAGCCAAGTCGTAGTCTTGCTCCTCATAGAAGTAGATTTGTCCAATTTTATAGTAGGACAGCGCCTTTTGTCTGTCATTGCTTACATTCACCCGGATGGATTCTTTCAGGTATTCGATTCCTTTTTCCTGATGTTCTTGCTTGAGTTCCAGTAATGCAAATTCATAATAAATTTGATCCCGATATTCCAGATTCTTTTCATCCTTGAGAAGGGAAGTCAGATATTTATACACTTCAGAATCTTCATTGAGCCCATCCTGGAATTCTACATATAATCGGGCGACACGGATTTTGGCTTTGAAGGCGAGTTCATAATCTCCACTGTATTTTTCGACCAGATTGTATTGTTCCAAAGAGCGGGCAAAATCTTTGTTTTGTGCATATAGTTGTCCCAGCAAAAAGTGAGTTTTGGCAATGCGCTGTCGCCCCTTCATATAGGGGATATTTTCGTTCAGTACCTCAATGGCCTCTTGATATTTCTCATCCTCTATAGCAAGTCTGGTTCGGAACAGGGCAATTTCCGCTGACAATTCTTCATCGAAATAGAAAGTGTCATTCTCGACAATCATCTCCTGGAACACACTCCTGGCCTGTTCCCCATTTTCCATCAGATAATGTGATTCTGCAATTCGAAACCAAACTTCAGGCACGAGATCCGATTCCGGGAATTCTTCCAGAACATAATTGAAATTCTTGAGAGCAAGCGTATAATTCTGCCGGTAGAGCCAACATTTTCCGGTCAACAAGCGACAATTGTCTACATAATTTCCGTTTGGATGCTTGAACAATACTGCATCATTCTTTTTGGTGATGGTCTCAAAATCACTGTCATAGCTCTTGATTTCTTCTTCTGTCCCATAGTACACCACTTCGATGAATCCTTCATCCTTGAATTCATAGGCGTCCTCCAACCGATTGATTGTTTCCTTAAATAGATAATTGGCATTATAATAGCCATTGAAGTAAGAAGTGGTGGTGTGATAGGCTCGGGCGGGGAGCGTATCTTTTTCCTTACTACATGAAAGGAGGGTGAGGAGAGCAATAATTCCTAAAAAATGTATACATTTGTGGTTACTGGGGTGCATCATCATAATTCATGTGGTTTCAGGTACAGTTGAGTCCTGAGGATAGTTCTTCAGGCAAATATATCTAATTCCCGCAGCAAGTCTAAAAACAATATGTTGCGAAAACTATACAGGAGAATTCAGGCCAGATTGATCAAGAAATATCGTGTGGAATTGATCGACGATATTACCTTGTCTCAGTCCAGGCAATTTTTGGTTAAACCTATAACGGTATTTGTGATAGGGTCGTTGCTGCTGATCGGGATTGTGGTAGGCACCGCTGCCTTGGTGATTTATACCCCCAATTTTCACGTGTTGATTCCTGGCTATATCAATCCTGAAGAAGCCAAGCAAAAGGAAGCCATCATGGCAGCCAAAATCGCCAGAATGGATGAAGAAACCAGAAGATTTGAGGCTTATATTTCCAGTTTGAAGCGTGTAGCAGGTGTGGGCAATGATTCAGTTCCTGTGTTTAGTCAGGAAAGACTGGACTCACTCAGAAAGATAGAAGAGCAAGTCAGTCCCCCTCAGGAAGAAGAGCCTAATCCTGCCGAACAGATTGCCGCTTCTACCCCTGCGCCAACACAGCAAAAAGAGACACTTACTACGACAACTCAAAAAATAGTATATCTCCCTGAAGAGAGAATTAAAGCCATGAAACTGGTGGATAAGCCACTGTTACTCAATTTATTTCCTCCTCTTATTGGAGAAATTAGAAAAGCTTTTGACATAAGCGGTCAACATTATGGCGTGGATATTGTAGCGGAAGAGAATAGCTTGATAAAATCCATCGCCGAAGGCTTTGTTATCCTATCAGAATATTCAGATGAAAATGGATGGGTGATTGGGGTGGCAAGCAAAGAAGGCGTTGTCGCTTTTTATAAACACAACAGTAGTCTGCTGAAAAAATCAGGAGATTATGTTCGAGCGGGTGAACCAATAGCCAAAATTGGGAATACGGGGGAAAATTCTACTGGACCTCACCTTCACTTTGAATTATGGCAAAACGGAGAACTCCTGAACCCAGTTAATTATATCAGATTCAATCAATAACTAGCCAAATAGCATGTTCGGAAACAAAAACGAGAACAATCGTCCAAAAGTTACCTCTAGCTCTACATCCAAAGGGGAAGTCCGCCGTAACGTTATTTCTGAAGGAACTGTGGTTGTCGGAAACATCAATGCTGAAGGAGACCTCCGGGTTGAGGGGAAAGTCATCGGAACATTGGTGTGCAATTCTAAGCTGATCATTAGTGGTGCAGGATATATTGAGGGGAATGTTGATGCGCGGGTTGCCACAGTAGAAGGTGAAATCAAGGGAAATGTTGTTACCCGGGAACTTCTGACCATTGACAAAACCGGAAAAATTTTCGGTGATATCTTCACACAGAAGCTGGTTGTCCAAATGGGAGCCATCTTTACCGGAAGTAGCAAAATGGCGGAAGCTGCGAAAGACATGCTGACCAAACAACCACAGCGCGCCAAGGATTTACTCCAAAAATCCAGCGCTCGTCAGGTAAATGTTTCTCAGAAACCTCAAGACAAAAAAATTGGGAAAGCCAGCTAAAGATGAAGTATCTTTAGCGAGACTTCTTTCCTATGAAATCTCAAAAAAAACGTCCCCTTCCGGACTATTTACGGTATACAGGCCTGGGTTTTGAATTCCTGGCCTGTATTCTTTTATTTGTAGGAGCTGGATACGCACTGGACAACTGGCTAGAAACCGAAAAACCCTGGTTTATGTTGGTCTTCTCTCTGCTCGGTTCAGCGGCCGCCATCTATCTGGTAGTACGAAAATTTTTACCCCCCAACAAAAGATGATTAGTTGGGGCCTCAGCCGATATATTTGTCAGCTCTCCTTCTTATTGGACAACTGATTATAAAAAATGGGCAAACCAAGGTGTCAGCCTGAATGGGGATCAGGTGCTGGCCTGAAGGAGTACTGAAGGACTTTTTGCAGCTTGGTTTTCTGCTTCCAAAAGCTCCCTTCTCACAGCCAACTGACACACAAGCACATGTTCAGGAAGACAGCTTGTTTTGCCGCATTGCTTTTGATCCTCTTCTGAATAAAAAACTGTAGCAAGTTTTTTCTCGCTCACTACAAACGAGAGAGAGCAGCTCTATTGTGGGTACAACAATTTTCACAACCCAGAGATTTCTCTTGTTTCATGAACTTCTTCCACACTGCCCCGTGTTCCCAGATCAAGTCTGGGACAGGCTTCCTTACAATGAGAAACAAGCCCACAAGCCTTAGAGACTGTTTTGGAATCTGTGCTGAGAATTTTTAGAGGGTATTTTTTCCTCATCCAGCGGCTTTTTTTGTTCCCATAGCACCACTGGATGGTGGGGGTGTTTCTCATTGTAGGAGAAACGGGGGCTGAGTGGAAGAGGTTAAAGAGGAACAAAATAAGTTACCTTCTGCATTTTGTCGTACACCCGCTTTATGCACTTTCACCAACATGAAAGATTTATCCGCTAATTTTGTCAGAGAACCATTCTTTTTTGCTTTGATGATGCAAAGGTCTACCTCAAGCCAATGATTTGTATCAGTTTCTCGGTGTGTGGAATCCTTATCCCTTGCTGGTCAATTTTTTTGTGCTAGAAGAAGAGATATCTTCATGTTGATATGATGAGTGATCAGCCTGAAAACGCTAAATAAAAAAATGAAGCATCTATCTCAGCCTATTAGGACCAGTTTCGCCCTTTTCGTCTTCTTTCTGGGAATTATTTGTCAAGGTTCCCTTGCACAAACAGATAAGCTCAAGCCAGAGCCCAAAAACCAATGGAGTCAACCATTCATTACCGTAAAAAAGAATGCCCCGAATATCTTGTGGATCGTCACCGATCAGCAACGGTGGAATACCATTGGAGCCTTGGGTAATCCATATGTCAAGACGCCCAATCTTGATCGATTGGTGAGGGAGGGAATGAGTTTTACAAAAGCTCAGGTCCAATCCCCTTTTTGTACGCCTTCCAGGGCCAGTTTTCTTACAGGTATGTACCCTTCTACAGTAAGAGCCTCCAAAAATGGGGCTGCCAAATGGGCTGAAGCGGCTCCTTTGATTACCAAAACCTTAGCAGATGCAGGATATGATTGTGGACTTTCCGGGAAGTTTCACCTCTCAACAGCGATCGCGCATCGCCCGGAACAACGACCCAAGGATGATGGATATCGAATTTTTGACTATAGCCATAGCCCCTATCAGAGCGGTTCAGCAAACGACTATCTGAAATGGCACCAGGACAGAGGCATCGATATCATGGCGATGAAAAAAGAAAAAGGATTTGTCCCCACCGAATATCACCAGAGCACCTGGTGTACGGACAGGGCGATTGATTTTATCAAGGAAGGGAGGGAATGGCCCTGGTTGTACAGTTTGAATGTCTATGATCCGCATGGTCCTTTCGATCCTCCCAGAGAATATTTGGATCGGTATGAGATCGATCAGCTCCCTTTGCCATGGTTCCAGGAGTCTGATTTGGAAGAAAAAACAGAGTTTAACAATGTCATGTTCCAGGGATACCCCAAACAATATTCGGATAAGGTGAATCGGGAGCGTCTGGCTCGATATTGGGCACAAATTGATCTGATCGATGATCAAATCGGACGCTTGCTACAAGTCTTAGAAGAAACGGAGCAGCTTGACCATACCTTGATCATTTTCACTTCAGATCATGGAGATATGGTGGGAGATCATGGCATGACCGCTAAAGGATGCCGATTTTATGAAGGATTGGTTCGTGTGCCCTTGATCTTTTGGTACCCAGCCTATTTTCAGGAAAACATCCAAAGCGAGGCATTGGTCGAATTGACTGATATTGTTCCAACCTTATTGGAATTGACAGGACTCAAGATCGATGATCGTATCCAGGGAAAATCCCTACTGCCGATCCTGACTGGCACAAAATCTCCTGACTATCACCGGGATTTCGTTCGATCAGAATTTTATGATGCTGCCCTGAGTGAGAAACTTAGCTTCGCGACCATGTATCGAACACAGACCTATAAATTGGTGATGTATCACGGCCACGAAAAAGG
This sequence comes from Bacteroidota bacterium, assembly GCA_039029315.1. GTDB lineage: Bacteria > Bacteroidota > Bacteroidia > J057 > J057 > JBCCCJ01. The sequence goes on from JBCCGK010000074.1 coordinate 56,674, forward strand.
CGAGTTGTTCGATATGGTTCATGATCCCAAAGAATTCCGGAACCTCTGGGATCATCCTGACTATCAGCAAATCAAATTGGAATTGATGAAGGCTAGCTTTGATCAGACTGTGCTTTCGATGGATACAGGCCCAGTTAGATTGGGGAGGTATTGATTTTTTCGGCTAAATGGGAATATCTAAAATGCTAAGAGCAATGTCTATATTGACATATGATAGGTCAATTCATCGAGTAGGATGTGTTCATAATGTGATATTGACTTTGACTGATAATCAGGAGGATAGCGATATTGGCTCCCAGAGGAATCAAAAAAATAAGACTCCCGATATGGATAAGGGGGCATAAATTCCAAACAATGAGATCACTTACTTTAATTACAATCCTCTTCCTGAAGATCTTCTCCGCAATCGGACAGACAGATCGAATTGAGCAGATTCTCCACTCCTCCCTCCAGCTACAGGAGAAGGTTATCCCGCAACAATCGGAAAACACCATATACCTTCAAACAAAATGGGAAACCTGTGAATACGGTGAATACGATCAAGATCCATTTTATCCTAGATAGTTCCATCCCGATCCGAGACCCAGAAATCTCTTTGTATACGGATGTGCCGCTTGAATCAGATTACATAAGAGGTATGCCATCTGGGGATACAGCCTCAAGCCACTCCCTTCCTGACTCTACGGTTTTCCATGTATTCCAACGAAATCCAGATTGGAACAACATGCTGGTGGTCTGTGATTTTACGGGTAGCATGTCTCCTTACACAGCCCAACTCCTGGTTTGGCATAAATTGATCTGATCGATGATCAAATCGGACGCTTGCTACAAGTCTTAGAAGAAACGCAGCCGCTTGACCATACCTTGATCATTTTCAATTCACTGAGAGACTGTTTGAGTTTTGTTTATGAAAATTGTTATTGTCCATTTTTTAGATCTTTAAGTTCGATCGGCAGCGCACCAGACCGTCCGATCGGCAGCGCACCAGACCATCGGGTCAGAATTTTGCCGTGCTACATGAGGAGTTTTGCAAGGAAGAATTCGAAAAAAGGGTCAAAACAAAACTTTAGAATGAAATTCAAGCAGTCTCTGAGTAAACAACATGAAATGAAATCTGGCAATACTCCCTACATTGTCCAAAGTCACAATTCCTATTCGACATTGGTTATTCGTTCTTCGACCTTCTATATTTGTAGCCAACATCAACGAAACTGATCTTCAAAATCATCAATCTTTATCTGTGAAAATTCCCACATTTCTTGGTATTGCCTCTGCAGTTGCGATCATTCTGGTTTTGATTGGAATGCTGCTGCATACTTATTGGGTTCCTCAAACCAGTCAGGCAGCCATCAACTATGCCATCCTGGTTGGATTCCTGACTGCGGTCTTTGCCTATATCATTAATTTTAATGGACTCGAAGGGGGGAATCGAAAGTTTTTTGCGTCTGTTGTAGTTGCCATGTCTACCAAAATGCTGGTCGGAATTATCATCGTCGTAATTGTGGCAGTTTCCTACAAGCATATGGTGAAAGAATACGTCATCTCTTACTTCTTTTCTTATTTTATTTTCACTGCGTTTGAAGTTTATGGTTTAATGCGTAAATTGCGCGCCTAAATGAAAGGCGGCTTAAAATTACGTGGAGAAAACCATTCAAATGAGCATACGCAAGACACTCTTAATCACCGTTTTACCTTTCCTGCTCGGGAGCTTTGTATTTGGGCAACATGCAGATGAGCACAAAAAATTCAATGCTTCTGAAACCATTATTCATCACGTACTGGATTCTCACGACTGGCACTTGACAGATTGGCCGGGAGAGGATGGACATTCGACTTCCATCGCAATCCATTTGCCCTGGTTTTTCTACAACAGTGAGACAGGCTTTGAATTCTATGGAAGCACACATTCGCTTCAGGAATCTGGCAAGTATGTCTCGTATCATGAGAAGCCGTATATGCTCAAGGCCGGGGCTTCGATTCCGGCAGATTATCATGGTCATGGAGACCTGGATGAAAATCTTCTGAACAAAGATGTCACAATTATCGACCTCTCTCCTACCAAGACTGTGGTGCATATGTTTCTGATGGCACTGCTTGTCTTCTTTATTTTCAGAGCGGTTGCGAAGGGATATACCAAGAACAAAGGCAAAGCCCCATCCGGGATTCAGTCATTCTTTGAGCCGATCATCCTGTTTGTGAGGGATGATATTGCGAAAGACTATCTGGGCGACAAGGCAGCTCGCTTCACCCCATATTTGTTGAGCCTGTTTTTCTTTATCTGGTTCTCAAATGTGTTCGGACTCATGCCCTTTAGTTCCAACATCATGGGAAATATCGGGGTTACAGCAGCTTTGGCTACCCTGACCTTCATCATTGTGCAAGTCAACGGGACCAAAGATTACTGGCAGCACATCTTTGCGATGCCGGGCGTTCCTGTTGCGATCCTGCCATTGATGACGGTGATTGAGATCATCAGTTTGTTTGTGAAGCCCGTCGCCTTGATGATTCGATTATTTGCGAACATCTCAGCCGGACACTTCATGGTACTCTCCCTGATATGTTTGATGTTCATCTTGGGAGAAGCTGGGCATAATGTAACCGGGGCATTGAGTATTATGCCTCTTTCTATAGCATTCGGTATTGCAATTTTTAGCCTGGAAGTGATCGTGGCGATTATCCAGGCATATATATTCACCCTGCTGACAGCAGTGTTCTTGGGTGATGCGATGACGTCTCATGACGATCATCATTGACATAGGTTTTACTCTTTTTTCACCATAACTAACCAATATCATTATGGAAGGTGTAGTTGGAAACATTGGCGTGATCGGTGCTGGTATAGGAGCTGGATTGGCTGCTATCGGTGCTGGAATGGGGATTGGCCGACTGACTGCTTCTGCAGTTGAGTCTATCGCACGTCAGCCAGAAGCTTCTGGTGACATTCGCGGAGCCATGATCCTGATGGCGGCATTCATCGAGGGGGTTGCCCTTTTTGGTGAGGTCGTTTGTCTTCTCGCTGTATTTCAGTAAAACAAGGTTAGGCCGGGGGAATGCCCCGGCCCCCTTGTTCATTTTGAGTCTGTTTTGCAGAAATTTTATTTGAATATAACTAATCATATCTCTCATATATGGAACTCATTACTCCCGATCCGGGTTTATATCTTTGGACAGTAATCCTGTTCCTTGCCTTATTTTTCTTGCTTCGAAAATTTGCATGGAAACCCATTCTGAGTGCACTTCATGAGCGTGAAGAAAGTATTGCTACGGCATTGGCTGAAGCCGACAATGCCAAAGCGGAAATGGCCAAACTCCAGGCAGACAATGAATCTCTCCTGCGAGAAGCCCGGGCTGAGCGTGAAAAAATGATGCAAGCTGCGAAAGCTACCCGGGATGAGATGATCAAGAAAGCCAAAGACGAAGCCGCTGCCGCAGGTGCCAAAGAGCGCGAAAAAGCACGACAACAAATCGAAGCTGAGAAAAATGCTGCTTTGAATGAAATCAAAAGCACAGCTGCAAATCTGGCCGTAGAAGTGGCCGAAAAATTGCTCAGACGAGAATTCCAAAACAAAGATGCGCAAGAAGGATATGCGCAAGAACTCATCAAGGACCTCACCGAAAATTAGGAGTGAATCATGGTAGAAGATCGTATTGGATTTAGATATGCCAAATCCATCTTTGGCCTTGCTGAGGAAAAGAATATGCTGGAGGATACCCATACTGATATGGCCCTGATCCATCAAGTATCACGGGAGAATCCACAATTCGTCAGAATGCTCAAAAGTCCGCTGGTGCATGGGGATGCCAAACAAAAAATTGTAGATCGCGTGTTCGCAGATGCCTTCAAAGCCGAATTGACCACTCTCTTGGTGAAGATGGTAATCGACAAAGGGCGCGAACAGTATCTGCCGAATGTCGCAAAAGCATTCATCGACCTGTATGATCGTGCCAAAGGAATCGCCAGAGGCACCCTGACAAGCGCAGCACCCCTGAGTGATGAAGAAGCAAAAGCTATCCAACAAGCTGTAGAAAAAGAACTGGGTAAAACGTTCAAAATGGATACAGAGGTAAACGCTGATCTGATTGGAGGGTTTAAACTGAAAATCGGTGATCGGCTGTTCGATGGCAGTATTTCCTCTTCCCTGAGAAGATTAAGACGTGAAATTTCCCAATAACTAATAACTCAATAACAACAAGATATATGTCAGCAGTAAGACCAGACGAAGTTTCTGCAATCCTAAGAGAACAACTGTCGAATTTCAAAACCGAATCTGAACTGGAGGAAACCGGAACGGTACTTCAGATTGGGGACGGCATTGCTCGTATTTATGGTTTGACCAAAGTCCAGGCTGGTGAATTGATTGAATTTGAGACGGGCTTGAAGGCCATGGTCCTCAACCTCGAAGAAGATAATGTAGGGGCAGTTCTCTTTGGAGATACTGAGGGAATCAAAGAGGGGGACAATGTTCGTCGTACTGGTCAGATTGCCTCCCTGAAGGTGGGAGAAGGACTGTTGGGAAGAGTTATCAATCCGCTCGGAGAGCCCATCGATGGGAAAGGCCCTATCACGGGGGATCTGTTTTCTGTTCCTTATGAAAGAAAAGCACCTGGTGTGATCTTCCGTGAGCCAGTAAGTGAACCCCTCCAGACCGGAATCAAGGCGATTGATTCCATGATCCCCATTGGTCGTGGACAGCGGGAACTGATCATTGGAGACCGATCTACTGGAAAGACTGCGATTGCCATTGATACCATCATCAACCAAAAAGAATTCCACGAAAGAGGAGAGTCTGTCTTTTGCATCTACGTTGCTTGTGGACAGAAAGCCTCTACAGTAGCACAAGTTGTTCGTGCATTGGAAGAGGCCGGTGCGATGGAATACACTGTGATTGTTGCCGCTCCAGCTTCTACACCTGCCCCAATGCAATTCTTTGCGCCATTTGCAGGTGCTGCGATTGGTGAATATTTCAGGGATCTTGGCCATCCTGCCCTGGCAGTATATGATGACTTGTCCAAGCAAGCGGTTGCTTACCGGGAAGTCTCTTTGTTGCTTCGTCGCCCTCCGGGACGTGAAGCCTATCCTGGGGATGTCTTCTATCTTCACTCCCGTCTGTTGGAGCGCGCAGCGAAAGTCATCAATGATGACGGCATTGCAGCCAATATGAATGACCTGCCTGAAGCCTTGAAAGACAAGGTGAAAGGTGGAGGTTCTCTGACAGCATTGCCCATCATCGAAACGCAGGAAGGAGACGTATCCGCCTATATTCCTACCAATGTGATCTCGATCACTGATGGTCAGATCTTTTTGGAGTCGAGCTTGTTCAACTCAGGTGTCCGTCCTGCGATCAATGTGGGGATCTCGGTATCACGTGTGGGTGGTTCTGCTCAGATCAAACCAATGAAGAAAGTATCAGGAACCTTGAAGCTTTCTTTGGCCCAATATCGTGAGTTGGAAGCCTTCTCTCGATTTGGTTCTGATTTGGACAAAGCGACACAAAGACAGCTGGAACGCGGAAAACGCAACGTCAAGATGCTGATTCAGAAGCAATATTCTCCTGTAAAAGTTGAAAATCAGGTAGCGATGATCTATGCTGCCGGACAAGGCTATTTGGATAATGTTCCTGTTGAGAAAGTGGACGAATTTGAAGCAAGACTTGTCAGAGAACTGGAATCCAGCCATCAGGAAACCATGGATTCAATCCGTAACAAAAACTGGACTGAGGCTGAACAAAATACCTTGAAGTCTGTCGCTGAATCTGTTGCTAACTCATTTGCCTAACACCCATTTTTTATGGCAAACCTGAAAGAAATACGAGGCCGAATCAAAACCGTTAAGAGTACCCAACAAGTGACCAAAGCCATGAAGATGGTGGCGGCTGCTAAGCTTCGAAAAGCGCAAGATCGCATCGTTCAGTTGCGACCCTATGCGCTGAAGCTTCGGGAAATCATCGGTAATGTGGTCTCTGTCCTTGATGCACAAGATATTCCAAGTGATCTGGTGCAGGCAAGAGACGTGAAGAATATCCTTGTTGTCCTTGTTACCTCAAATAGAGGCCTTGCTGGTCCTTTTAATACCAACATCATCAAACACACCTTTGCGCATCTGAAAGAAAATCACGCTGCAGAAATGGAGAGTGGTCGGGTGCAGTTTATTTGTATGGGGCGCAAAGGATATGAATTCTTTCAAAAAAGAGGATTCAATGTCAATGAGAAAAACTTTGATGTATTTGCCGATCTGAATTTTGAGGCAGTCAATGAGGTAACCAATATCGTCTTTGACAAATACAGGAGTGGAGAAGTCGATAAAGTCTATCTCGCTTTCAATGAATTTGTCAATGTGATGAGCCAGACCAAACGCGCAGATGTATTGTTGCCGCTGTCAGTAGATGATATTGGAGAAGATGAGGAACAGAAAGCAACTGGCATGCGTTCGGATTACATATTTGAGCCAGGAAGAGAAGAAATCTTGACCGACTTGATTCCCAAGGCCCTGCGGACACAAGTGTTCCGGGCAGTGCTGGAATCCAATGCTGCGGAACATGGAGCGAGAATGGTTGCCATGGACTCTGCTACCGAGAATGCAGAAGAATTGCTCAAGAGCCTCAAACTGAGTTACAACAAAGCGCGTCAGGCTTCGATCACCAAAGAGATTTTGGAGATTGCTGCTGGTGCGGATGCCTTGTCGAACTAAGAGACTGTTTGAAAATCTGTCACTTATTTTTTGTATGCGTCTTTTTTCCTCATTCTGCGGCTTTTTTTGTTCTCATAGCACCACTATGAGAACAAAAAAGAGCCTTGCCTGAGAAAAAAATACAC
>JBCCGK010000075.1:0-62441 GCA_039029315.1 Bacteroidota bacterium
ATTCTAAAAACAAAGGAAAATAAAAAGTGTACAGTTGTGAATAAATTTTCAATGAGAATTAATCAACATCACCCAAAAACAGCGAAGTGCATTAATTCAAAAAGACGGTTTCCAGAGCATATGGGAGGATTTTTCTCCTATAAAAAATGGACAAAGTCAAACTTAGAGACTGTTTTGGAATCTGTGCTGAGAATTTTTAGGGTGTATTTTTTTCTCATTCTGCGGCTTTTTTTGAATAAACGATCTTCGATTGGTTCCTTGTTACCATGAAACGATTCATCTTATTGTCTGGCCTCTTCCTATATGGAACACTCGCCTTTTCCCAAAGCTCCTATCAGGCAAGCATATCTGAGCTATTGCACCTTCAGGGAATTCCTGATCTGATCCACGAATTCTCCACCAAAGGCCTCCCCCCAAAGGGGAGTTTGGCTGAAAAAATGGACCAGGAGTACGAGGACCGATTGATTTCAACGATCATGGATACCATGAAAGCCATGATCTTGGCTGAGAGTATTGAAATTGTTGCAAAGCGATACTCTGAGAAGGACATTGAACGGGCAGTTTTGGCAGAAAAGTCTTCTGGAGAAGAAGGATATTTTTTGCATATGCCCTCCTTTCTTGCTGGAAAAATAGAGGAAGTCGGCAAAGCGATTCAGATCAAGTTGAATCAGGAAATGTTCGAAGGATTGATTCAGGAGGTTCACAGTACAATTCAGGCAGAAAGAAAGGAAAAGTTTGAGAGGGAATACAAAAAATGCAATCAAGCAAAAAAGGGAAAATTTATCAGTGATTGGGTGGGAGAATCCGTGATTTTTGATATCCGCAATGACAAGATCCTGGAGTTGAATCAGAAAGACAAGATCGAAAGAGATCTTACCTGGTTGAGTAAGTGCAGATTTTCTTTGAAGGAACCTGAACAAAATGAAGCAGACCAAACGGAAAGTATTGGGGACCTGGTATTCAATATTTACCATTGTGAGAAGGATAGCTTCAGGTTCCTGGCAAAATATGAACTACTTGAGATGATTATTTCAGGAGAGATGAAAAGGATTGAATAGCCAAAAGAAAGGAAACAATTTCATTACAAGCCCATTATCCCTCTCGGATAAAGCGAACATTTGGAATTCCCTCAGTCAACTGATAAGCAAGTTCAGCCGAATTTTTGATAGAAATTGTCTTGGAAGCTGCCTGAGCTGCAAGCTCGATATTTGTTCCCAGACTGTTAATGTTCAGCACTCTCAAATTGCCATTCACCTCTTTCCAGTCGATGGGGAATGTGCCGCCAGTGCTCGTCTCAACACGGGACCCGTCGACATCTCTTAAGAAATGGACATATTCACTTTCACTTTCACTCTCAGGAGTAAAAGCTGGATTTGGGTCAAACCCAAAGTGAATAGACTCTGGGTGTAAGTGAAAATCGACAGTTCCAATTATCCCTTTAAACAGGACAAGTAACACATTGTTCGAGAGTTTCTCCATTCTCAATTGCTGAAGAGAAGTCAAGCCTTGCTGATCTGGATTGGACAAAGGAGGCGTATCAGCATAAGCATCTACTTGCAAGCCTGGCCATTCAGCCACAATGTGAGATCGCAACAGAAAACCGGAAAGAGCGGCATTGCTATCACCCGTTGAGACTGGTCGATTGAGGATCTGATTGGCATAGCTCATTCGACCGATGCTATAAGCGCCATCTAATAAGCTCTCCATCCACAGTTCATCTATTTGAAAGAAGCGGAGCGATTCCGCTGGAAGCAATCGCTTGTCCGGGACCAAATTGACAAAAGGGATGTGCTGACACAGGCGAAGCGCATTGAAATAAGTCTGGACATTTTCTGGAAACGACAATGAATCAGTAGGGGCTTGTATGGGAAGAAATTGATAGACCAGTTGTTCTTCCCCTTGTCGAATCGACAGCGCATGTTGGTGTTTCCATTGATGAAGGGCAAAAGACACATCTTTTTCTTTCAGCATGAGCATCCTGCCTAGCTCCCAGGCGGACGAATAGGATACATCCAGCATGTTCAGGTAAGAATCGAATCGTTTGAGTTCATCTGCATGTTGAATCAAGGGACGGTCTTTGCTGGGAGGAGCGATTTGCGCCTCTGAATGCACCGGAATCAAGGGACCTCGATACCAGGAAAAAGTAGTGTTTCCTTCTCTCATCTGATGTTTCAAGGGAACATAGCCTTGGGAGAGATAGGCATTGATGGCATCTACCTTGGCTTGATCCTCGAGATTTGTGGCATCAGGCTGGGGAGGAAGGCGTAGGGTATTGCTTTCGGTTCTGTGATTCAGGTTGAGTTCTTGGAGTGCATTCTCAAAATTTCGATTGCTTTCGAGACAATGAAAGGACCAACTGTGAAGCACAACGAGCCGGACCAGCCCATTGGATTCTGTATTTGTCATGCGAAAACTCCCATCATCATGTAGACGTTTCTCCAGAGAGATCAGGTAGGCAGTACTTGTCTTTCCTGCTATCGGCATACGGTTACCAATGATCACAGATCTTGATTGCCCTGTCGGGATTTCTTTCCCTCCGGCAGAGGCGATGATCGGTTGGCGAACATGGCTCAGCAAGGCGAGTTCGGCTCCAGAAGGCAAGATGTTGAGGAAGAAATCCTTGGGGAGATGAATGATTCGTGTCTTGTTGTCTGGTGCCTCGAATGGCTCCCGATAAATCCTGGGCCAATCAATACCAGAACCTACTGTTGGACTGGTCTCAAGGATTGACAAGGGAACACTTGCTTCCTGGCATCTCTTGTTGAGGAACTTTTTTAGCTGAGAAACAATGTCGACATATGCTTCGTCCAGTTCTTCCCGATCTTTCCGCATGAGAATGATGGCGCTGCTCGGAAGCGAAGTAAGCGGCTGTATCCAGTTGTGATCTATCAGATGAGCCCATAATCCTGGATATGAGGGAAATTCAGTATCCAAACTTGATTGCTCAATCACCCCAACAGGATGTTCATCTTCCTGAAGCAAAATGACAGCCATCCAGGGGAGCATAGTGTCATCGACCTCTGGCATGCTCCATTCCCAAGGATGCGTACTGCGATTGAGCACAACATGCGGCAAGGTATGAGAATGGTCCCCCTGACTATTGTTTGCAGGGAAAACGGTATAAATCTCCTGAGGATTCAAGCCAAATCGTTCTCCACTCACAGCAATTTCCTGACTGGCCTGAAACAACGCCTGCTGATGACCATCAATAGCCAGCGTTTGCTGGGCCGATAGCTGATACTGCCCACTCTGTAGTCCGGGCAGGTCCGTTGCGATGTATTTGATTTTTTGTTTGCTCATGGGGGAAAGAATTACTAAACGAGTTGCCCAATCCGAGGAATCGCAGTCCAACTATCGATTTCACTGATGAACTCTGACAAATTAAGGCTTGAAAGATCTTCCTCACTGATCAAGCCTGTGAAATGCTGAAAGGTGTCAGATTCAGGTAAATCTTGCTTCAGACTCGCAAGGATGTCCTCTGGAGTTTGATCGTCCGAAAACTGAATAGGCGTTTCCCAATGGAAAGCATAGGAGGGCACTGGCGGCTTCTGGCTCTTGTCATGCAGGATTTCTGTGTCGAATAACAAATTATTTCTATCTACTGCATGTGAGCTGCCGGGAGTGGACGGTGTGCCAGGGCTGATTCTCAGTCCAGTCAAGGCTTCTGGCAACAAACTGGCTTTGTTGAGTCGGTGATCCTGATAATTCCCCCACATCCCACTGGGGATAGGTTTGTAGATAGGAACGATTCGTAACTGATCCTGAGCAATCGGATTTCCTTTATGAGTAACTTCCAGGCGAATAGTTGAAGAGATCCGATCTGGATCAATATGCATGGGAAAAATCCCAAAAGGATTAGCTGTTCCCAGATCATGTGTCTCTGCTTCAGTGGCTGTCGAAAGCGTAGAATCATCGCTTTGTTGGATATATAATTCTGCAGTCAATCCTGGAACAGCAGATGTCAACCCAATTTGGACGGTTCGTCTATTCACCCCCCAAATATTGTTATTCGATTCCTCATAGGGTTTGATCAGCCCTTGTTCACAAACGAAGCTGAGTCGATCAGACTCTTTTGGCAAGAAACTCTTCTGAAACTCAGTCCAGGAAATGCCAGGAGGAGCCGTAGATGATCCACTTCCGAACTGAATGGTTTTGGATAGGCCATGAAAATGCACTTCAGCAGTTCCACTCATTTCTGGACCGTATACCCGTAAGCTGGCCCCAAGACTTACATCCAATTGAATGGTACCAACAGGCGTCGACAGACGAAACTCAATATGTGCTTCAATTCCGATGCGAATGTCATAATGGTAGGGCTTCCAGTAGATCAGGAAGTCTGCATACATATCGAAGGTGGCGTGCAGCGGGTCCAGATTAAACACTGCATGTAAGGTGCCGCCAACCATAAAGGCAGCTGGAGTCAGGGCAAAATACAATTGACCGCCAACGTACAATCGATCATCGACGCCATAGCGGATGTCCAACATCTTCAACTGGTTCCGCTGCGGATAGTGAGCTGGTGGTTTATAATCCTTGTGATAGCCTCCCAATACAAACACGAAATCTCCAGCATGTGGCCCAAGGAACCAACCCCGGAAGGAGAAGCTTCCTGCAATGGTTGCCAATGGGGAATACACAAAAGAGCCTGGCTTGATAGCCCCTTCGACGAGCAAGATACCCTCATCCGGAATGAAAGCTGCATGCAAATCAATTTCCACATACACCAGATAAGGTTTGATCCCAAGACCTGCCAATGGATTGTTGCTCATGACCATTTTTGGGTCCACAGGAGGATGGACCATCCACAAGCGCCCAAAAACATCGACCCGAAATCGATGCCCAAAATTCACAGCCAATAAACCAAAGCCATTGAGGAGTTTGAAGGAGGTAAATTTGAGGCCCGCTGCAAGAAAATAGTTGCCTTTGCTGGGGGGAATATACTTCTTCAGCAAGGTCAGCTGCGTTGTAAGCACCTGGCGGTCATTGCTGTTATTGCCTGTCGTAGATTGAGTTGTGCCTTGGAGGACGCTAGACACCAGCGGAAACTGATCCATTTGCGCAAGGGCAGGCGGCACCAGACGGCGGTTGACCCCAAAACCTCCGCTCAAGCCTGTGACATAAAACCATGCAGGTCCGCCGATGGGATAATCCACCGCAATGTAAGCGAATAGCGAGATCGTATTGTCTTGCAATTTGGCATAGGAACCCAGACCTACAATGGAGAGCTGTTTGAAGCGAACAATGGCATAGCCATCATATTCATATTTGACCCCGGCAGGAGGCGGATCAGATTTGAGGAGCGCACCACCAATTTCGAGATTGTTTCGTTTCAGATCGATCAGGATGCCCTTCAGGTCAAATTTCGGCTCAAAGTGATCAATGGGAGACCCCAGAGACAGCCCTTCAAGCGAGAGGGTCAAAGGTCCCATTTTTAAGGAGGCATCGATCAGGAACCAAAGGGTCCCATCTTTGAAGGAGACCCCGATGCGCTCTACCATGACAGGACCAAGACCTCGCTGGATATTCAGCCACTGAGCACCATAGGAGGGTTTTTGAACACTGACGGTTGTAGGATTAGATTCAACTGTGGCTGCTGTTGCAGCAGGGGTTGAATCTGTGGGCGTAGGTGAAGCAGGTTGAACAGGATTGGATTGGGGATTGCTGCTTTGTTGCTGTTTTGCAGCGCCCAGCGGAACAAGAATGGATTTGGTCGCATTGCCCAAGCGAAAGGTTGCGACGATATTGATCCCTTTTTCGAAAAGATTGGGATGAACAGCAGGATCTGCATTTCGGTACAAATCTCCCGGACTCAAGCTTGTAATGGGCGGATTGAGGGAAGAGACATCTCCTTCTGTCCAGGGCTTGGAAGCCAGCACAAAGCTCAAGGCATCTATGCCTGCATGCGTGCCAGCGGGGAAGGCTCGACCGATGACGGGCAATTCTGCCAAATCCAGAGCGATGGAGAGTGTGAGGCCCATCAATGCCTGTGAGGTTTTGGCTGCTTCGGGGGGAGATGACCTGCTCTTTTCGTAGGCCAGGAACACATCGGTCAGGGATATGCTCAGGCTATCGGGCAATACCTCTGCCACATCTGTTGAGAGATATTCCACCATCTCCTTCAGCACCACTTTTTCGCCCATGGAATTATGGTAGAGAGCTACTAGATTGGTTTCGGTTGCTCCGCTTTCTACTCCAAAGGAGAAGCGACGTTCTTCCAGGTTAAACACTCCTTCAATGCTGAATGCTCCTCCCAGACTGTCGCGAGTCAGGTATAATTCTGTCTGGGCACGGCCATAATTGCCCACTGGCATGCTACCCAGCAAATGAAAGGAAAACATACCAGAGGTCGAATGAAACGCTATTTCCGCTTCATCTACATAATATTCTTTCAAAGGGGTGGGAATGGTCAAGTCGTCTGGCCCAAGGGATTGTTGCATGTTGAGCATCAGATTTCCCAGGCTGATTGGCCCACAATTGGCTTGTAGATCGAAGCCCGCTGCCAGTTCAGCTTTTTCATAACTGGCAACGAAGTAGATGGGAAATGTATCCAGCAATAAGCTGCCTGATACGTTCACATCGTAGGAGGCTTGGGTCACTGTAGGAGTTGTCTTTCCTGCTGTGTACTGAGCAGTTAGGTCCAGGTTGCCGCTTACGTATGATTCCGGTTTGGCTGGATTTGGTTTGACCTGAAAATGCGTACTGGCGGTAAAGCGGATCCGAATAAAGTCCAGGCCATTTCCGGGCGTGAATTGTAATTCAATTGATCGAATGCTTAGGCTGCTTCCCTCAAACAACTGGTCAACTGGTAGAACCTCATTGTAGGGAACCGAATCAAAGAAATCACTTACTGAATCTTTGTCAAGAGGACTTGCCTGATCTTCATTGTAAATGCTGAAGGAATAGACATCGGTGATCCCGATTTGACCACTGAGCTGATGACTGAACACCAGACCTGATACATTGAGGAAAAAGGATTTTGAGTAGCTCGTGCCAAATTTCTGGAAGTTGGCAGACAGGGACCAATCATTGAGAGCAACAGGATCAGAATCTGCCCCTGTCAGGGGATACCAGGCTTCGGTGCTGCCAACAGTCAATTGAAATGATTGAGGAACAAAGGCGGAAGAAAAGCCAATGGAGGCTCGAATGAGGTGGATTCCCGCAAGAAAATCCTGCAAGGAACTGGGCAATAAGTCGGCTGTAGTCAATGAACCATGAAACAGGAAGGCATTGAAAAAATCCTGAAGAGAGGGGGAGGTAGCTCCGCCCACAATCACGAATTCATAGCCATCTCCATGAATAGGAAGAGAAATATCCAGCTCAATGGTTCCACTGGTAGAAAAACTAAAGCTGGCACGCAGCAAGGCCTTGCGCTGAACAAAAACCCCAATGCCAGTGGTTGTCAAGGCCAGACTTTCCAGCGTGATCTGCAAATTGTTCAGTCCTGGTATATCGAGTGCCTGGAATAATGTGACTTCGGGTTTCCATGAGGCTGTCCAGGAACGTTGGCTAGAGTCGAGGATGAGGCTTAGCTGCGGAAGAAAACTCAGGCCGGAAACGAAACTAGCGATATTGGCACTGTATGGGAAGTATTGGGTAAGGATGTCGGGAAGCGTAAGCTCATGGATGCCAATTGTCAGGGTGAATTGGGCATTGCCTTCTGCATCTTCCAGGATTCTCAAGGTGGCAGGAAGGCTGACGAGATCATATAGAGAGACAGCCCCCGGCAATAGGGAAATGGATGAATTGTCTGGATCTTTTTCAAGGCTTGTGGCACTGGCTTCAAAACTAACCGTGTCGCTTTTGAAGCTTTCCTGGAAGAGGGAAGTTGCGTGTGGGCACTCCAGTAATGTATCTGTAAGCGTGAGCGAATTGCCACTACTGAGTTCATTGTCTATGTTTGTACAAACGGATGAATAGCCCATGATAAAAATTGTTAAGGCTTAAACATAATACCTTCAATGGCAACTAAGGTACTGGAGGGACCACTCCAGGATGAATTGTATCTAAGTTGATTCTCAGATGTTCCCAGGCTTTTTCATCCAACTGAACCCGACGAATATCTGTTCCAGGAACAATTTCGTATCCCTTGTTCCAATTATTATATGCGGGTACATCCCCTCCACCAGTTTCGGCTAATTTTACAAATAATGAAAAAACATCTTGCCATGAAAATTTCCACAGCACGTAAAAAACAGTCATCCAGATTGACCAAAACCCAGAGCTTGCTGCTAACAATCGAATTTGCCCTTTAAAAATATCTTTTAGGTTATCGGGGACTGTCTTATAGATCCTTGCTGCACCATTAGCAACATCCCATACTCTATTTCTTCTTTGCAACAACAATCTGGTTTCCGAATCAGCATAATTCAGTCCACAAAGAACAATCGTGTTTGTGGCAATGGTTTTCATTTGTGGTCTCAATATAAAGCCATCCCCTTGCTGCCTATAAGGAAATGGAATAGCCCAAATATTTTCGAGATTTGGCTGACCCTGGTCATTTTTTGGTAAATTATCGATGATTTTCTTGTGATAATTATTAATTCTTTGATTAACAGTTAATTGCCCTCCCTCCTCGGGTAATACTGGACAATGGGTCAAATCATAATCTTTAACATCATACTGCTTTTTCATATAATAAATAAACAGTGAATGTTTGTTTGCGTAGGAATTTTGGGGGATCGTGTTACTTTGTGGGGGTACGTATCCATCTGGCCAAACAAACGACTCGAAGTTATCAATTTTGACCCTTGTTCCTTTTACTGAATTACAGTTAATGCAAGCAAGAACAAGGTTAGTGATCTTTTCCTTCAATGCCTTTGTCAGAGACTGGGAGATTTTATGCTCTATATCAGCCTTATTCTTAAGTGGTGTTTCACAAAAGGAACAGAAAGGACCCAACTCACGTAATAGAGTTGGTTGCCAGTTTATGTAGTCATCCATAAGGCGATTATCAATATATCTTTTGATGGGTCTCATAAGGTATGTTTTAAGGGGCGTACCAAATAAAATTATTCCACTAAACAAAATATTCAATTCCCGTTCTGGTCCCAACAAAATATCCTTGACCAGCAGGTGGGGGGAGCAAAAAAGAAGACAGATGTTGGTAAAGCTCATTTTGAGCGTTAGGCCCATTATTCTCTAGGACAAAAGCCCAAATCGAAAAATGCCCTGAAAAGTGGCTCAATGTTCTAATTAAATAATCGCAATCTTCAAGCAATTTAGATTTTTGATCTTGAGGCATTGCCGAAGTCCTGGTTATTAATTCACTTTTATAGTAGAAGGAAAGAATGGCACTCTTTAAGGATTCGAATCGCCAGGCAAGCCGTTTGTCTTGATTGAAATTGCTTCGTTCTTCACAAGCCAGATTGGTTAAATTGATTGTTGCCAAATACTTTGTCTCATCTGCTGTGGCTCCTTTTTGTGGCAAAACTTCAATAGACTCAAAGGACACATTCCCTCTTCCATCTACTTCCATATCCTCTACTTGATGACACATTCTTCCATTCCCGTATATAAAACTCCCACTCTTGAATTTCTCTAAGACATATTCTTGAAGTGATTTATCTGGATTAGGGCGATCTGGCCCTAGTTCATCGCCAGGAATATATTTCTGTCCTGCACCTGTGTCTATTCGTCTACCATTTATCTTTCGATATTTCACTTTATGCTTTAAGAATTTGTAGGTCGAATATTCAATTTTGTCTGGCCAGTAATAATCCCCCATTACTTCATTTATAGTTCTACTTAAATCCACTGGTTTGTTTCCCTTAGATGAATTACAGGATTGACAAGAGAGAAGGAAGTTTGACCAAAGAATTGCTCTTTCAGGATATGAACTCTTGGGTAAATTGTGCTCTACTGCTCCTCCAATTGAAATATCCAATCCGCAGAATGAACAATACGGTCCCATTTGCGTTATTAGATAGTGTTTCGCTTCACGATACTTCCTTGTAATTTTATTCCAAGCTTGGTGGATATCTGATGTGAATTTTTTGACACTATCAGCCAGAAATATGAACATATAAAGTAGAGAAACATTAGTTGGAAGAAGATCATCGTTTTTGCCAGCAATTTCATTTATTTTCTGAACACAGGCTAGGAGTTCGTTTCTTGTGCCTGGATTAGGATATTTCCCTTCATTCACAGAATAGGTTTCTGTTCTTCTTGGTTCCAATCTCTGATTCTTTGGACGACGCTTAAGTTCCTTCTCCACACTTCTCAGATAATAATCTACCACTTCCTCATCATTACTTTTAACCAGATCTTCATCCTTATACATGACTGGAAGACGTAAATAGATCCGCAATAACTGTAGATTCATGACATTCTCAACTTTGATCATCTCATAATCGTCATTTGTAATTCCGGGAATATTTTCCACATAACCTACTGGCTTATCACCTCTATTCACTGGTCGCATAACACAAAAAATTTAAAGTTTCATTATATAGTGTAAACCCGCCTGCCCCGCTGGCACAGAACTTCTCAAATCAAGGGCCTGAATCACACCTTCTGGCGGATTGGCTGGATCAGATACGGGTACCGCATTCCCGGACTCATTGTACCAACTTCCATCACAGATAGCCCATCCAGCAGGCGCACTTTCTCCCTTCCAGATCATGATCCCACCTCGGGGTGTTACAAATCCCGTCTGATCCTGCACCCTGCCAGTCGTAGAGATCCCATAGGGGCTAATCTGGCTCGCCCCACCTTGTAATTCGGTCTCAGACACATCGATGCTGAATATTTGAAAATGCTCCCTGCTTGGGTGGTTACTTCCTTGTACTTGCTCAAAGTATTTAAGCCCCACCAGATAGAAATCGGGAATGCGTGTAAAAAAAGCGATTTTATATGTGGTCACAGTCATATCGCCCGGGATCTCAAAAACATCGACAGATGCATTCCGAACAATTGTGGGCGCGGCCTTGTCAGACACATCCAGCATTCGAAAATTCAGTTGATGCACTGCTGGATCTGTCAGCAGCACAGTCGCCAAAAAATCACCTGAAGGAATCATCTCAAAAGCCGTATTTTCGCCCGAAGAAAGCCATAAACGCTCACTGCCCGAATTGTCCTGATAGGAGAGTTCCTGGTTCTGATCAGAAGTATAAGCAAAGCTTAATCGACCCGCTTCATCCATCGTAAGAATGTCAAAGTGGCCATCAGTTGCTGTATTTGCAGCTTTGACAGAGTAAAAATTCCGTCCCTGCCTTTGTACATCACCAGTGAAAAACCTTGAAGGCAGCTTGGAGATATGTATAATCCTTATCGGGTTGCCATTTGATTCCTCCAAATTCTCCAGCCGGAATGAATAATAGTTGAGATATCCATGACAAAACAGATAGTGCGCTCCCCCTATTATGATATGTTCCAATCCCCAGACTGGAGACTTGAATTCGAAACCATTCCCCAGATCTGCTTCAGCGATTCTGGTATGCGCTTGATTGCTTTGCAGATTGTAGAGAATAAATCCATCTCTGCTGAGCAGATAAAGAAATCGCCCAATCACCAGATTTGGCTGGTCGAAGTCTGGAACAGAAGCTGGAGAAACCGATGAGGATACTTCAAAACTGCTAAAGTCCTCAGTTTTTACCTCAGAGGCTCCAAAGACCTGTATATTGATATCGACAATCCTTAATCCGATCGACCCTGAATAGAAAAATATCAGGTGTCCGAACTTTGACAGCCAAGAATTTTCATGCGTTCTACCACTTGCCTGACCGAGCGACAAGCGATTGGGATCAGAGGAGTCTGAAGGAACCACAGGATTGTAGATGTCACATCGATCCAGGTACAAGGTCCCATCTGATTGATTAAGCAAATAGAGATAATGGTCATCAGCCATCGCATGTATACAGAAATTCCCTATTCCAACCGCTACTTGTGTGGCTTGAAAGTGATGCGCCATGCTGTAATCAATGATCTGAAATGGATCATAG
Source organism: Bacteroidota bacterium (assembly GCA_039029315.1). Lineage (GTDB taxonomy): Bacteria > Bacteroidota > Bacteroidia > J057 > J057 > JBCCCJ01. Next base: position 11,940 of record JBCCGK010000075.1, read on the forward strand.
CCACATGAGATATACATGCGCTGGAGCTTCTTCGTCATGAAGTAGGGGTAGTAGTCGGCTTTCAATTCCCTGACAACCTCATATGTCGGATGAATGGCGACTGCTGTTTGATCAGCGACCAGCAACTCTCCTTTGTGGAGGTGAAACTGTGTGAGGGGTTCACTGGTATCCACACCTACTCGTTGGCCACGAATCACCAGCGGCGTTTTCTCCAATTGAATAACAAAGGTCTGATCCTGATAAGCTGGTAAGTCGTGAAACTCCACATAGGCATTGGCAAATCCATCGGCTTTTTGGCTGCGCAAGCCGGTGATCCTGAGCAGGAAAAACTCACCTGCCGGGAGGGTAATGGCAGAGGAACATCGAAAGATCCAGACTGCAGTATACGCACCAATTGGAGTTTCTCGTGGGCTAAACTCACTGACCACCACTTCTTCACCATCTGTATTGATCCGCAGCAATTCGATCTCGATTTCCTCTACATTGTTTTGATCAATCAAATTCCACTCTTCTTCGCCTTGATCAAAGTACACAACAATTTCGGTTGCAGGCTGGGTCCCAAATGAAATATGATCTGTAGACTCCAGGGGCAAGGTATTGTGAAGCTTAATATAGCGTTCGTTGTTGCTAATGCCATTGTTGAGGATGGAGTTGGAACCAATCACCCCTACATGAAGTGGCAATTGTTTGCTCCCATGATGATTGATGATGTTGAGATAGTGTTGGCCAAAGCCTTGAATGGGCATCGGGTTTCCACCAGCAAGCCTTTGTTCGAATCCTCTATAGACCAACAAAACCCGTGTCCCGCGGGAACCTTCTGAGCCAGCGATTGCCCGTATTCCCTGAAAGGTGAAAATCAGACTGCTCCCCAATTGTTGTACAGCCGTGAGCGTCCCTGGTGTCGAGCCAGTATATCGGAGGAAAAAGCTCAGGCTCTGATCAGGATTGGTCTGGGCAGCAGAGGCCTCCCAGTCTGCTGGACAAGAGATGCGCACGCCTTCAGGATTCTGAAGCGTATTCGGTTTGAATGTCAATTCAACATGACTGTTCTCTTGTTCTATTGGTGTTCCACTCAGGGCTGTAAAGGAGAGAGGCGCAGTGGATTGATTGCGTAATTTTACCTTCAGGGCTTCCTCCTCTCCAGCATTGAGGATGTAGATCGCAGCTTGTCCCTGTTCATCTTCGAACGCCAGATCTATGGGGCTATGACTGGCATACACCTGGCCTAATAATCCCTGATCTTGTCGGTACAAGAGGATAATATCGTCCTCACTCAAAGCTGTATTCCAGATGCGCAAGCGAGCAAGTTTGATTGTCCCATTTCCAGGGCTGATGCTCAATCCTCCTGTTTGTGAGAAATCAAAGGTTCCATCGAGAATCCGGGGAGTATTGAGTGCAAGCGATATTCCATTGCGATAGAGCTGACAACTCCCTTGTGCCGGGTCCAGACTGACCGCCCAATGCACCCAATCAGTGGAAGGTGTGCATGCGCCCGACACAGAGGTGGGAACACCCGTGTGATTGGTGAAATGAAATCGAAAATGCCCCTCATTTGTCCGAGGGAGCCCAATACTGATATCTGTTTGCTGATGCGGATTGAGGGTTGTAAGCAAGTTAGAGGCAGGATCTGCTTCCGATTGTGCCCAAAATTCCAGACACATCTGCTTATTGATCTCAGTCAGCATGTTCGCCGGAATCTGAAGAGAAGTTCCAGAAGCAAGAAGTCCATATCCCGGGAAGGGACAGGAATCTCCAGGAGCGCTTGCAGAAATCGAAAAGCCATTTCCTGCCACGCTGATGGTCCCTCCCTGACTGGCCTCATTGCTTATGTGTGTGGCATCACTGCGATCTTGTTCCAGGCGTAGAAATACTTGTAGAGCAGATTGTGGATCAAGCATGATACATTTATTTTGACAGATTTAACCACCCTTCTATGATCTCATTGCTGGTGTCGAAGGTGGCTTCAGTTTTAACTTCACTCAACCGATAAGCAAGGGTATGCAGCAATTCTTCCACCGTGGCGTCCTTGCCCAGCCATTTCTCGTCGAGCGTTTGCTTAGTTCGCTTGGATGCGCGTACAACATGCAGATAGGGTCTCGGACCTATATCTGTTAGCCAATTGTGGAGAAGCAGATAATTGACGAGCTGAACAGCTTCTGATTCTTCGCTTGACAGAGCTACCCATTTATTGACAAAATCTTCCTTTCTGATGGGACTCACCAGAGAAATCAGTGGACGGATCGCCCAAAGAATATGTTTGACCGAATCGACCTTTGTGAATGCAGCATCTGAGAATTCAAAATTATCTGAATACATCTGTAGACCTGGTGCGGTGAAGTCGGCAATTGAGAAATGATCCTCGCTTTCAATCAGAAATCCTGCTCCTAACAGATAATCCCAATATGTGGTAGCGTTGTGTTGCTTCCAGGCTTCCCGGAACTGAATTGGATCTAGATAAGGAGTATGAATATAGCCGCCTCCACTCATGATATTCCCAGAGTAGTTGGGATATTGGCCAGCATGCTTCCGCAAAAAAGACCAGGTATAGCCAACCTCTTCTGGGAGAGGGATATCCAGGCTGTTTTTAGGGCTAATGATTGGGGCTGTCAGGAAATCAACCTCCATTTTTTGGAGGGCCTCTTGGTACATATCTGCGGGGAGGCTGATCTGTTTGCTGGGGAGCATTCCACATACGGCGTGAAGCTCACCTTGGGGATCAAGCAAACAGGTCAGCGTCTGGGCTGGATGATCCAGGCTCAATTGTAGAAGATGCGGTGCACTATTGCTGGATTCTGCTGCATAATAGGTATCTGTAGCTGGATCAATGTCTCCCATCCAATAGCCTACAAGACCATCATTGAGTTTGTGATAGTCTCCAATCCGAACCGGAACAGTAACTTCTGTAAATCCATAGGTTTGACGAGTTGCCTTGATGAAATCCCCAACTTCTTCTGGCTGAAAATAGACCTTCTCTGAACGCATTCGATCCGTAATCGCCAAAGAACCGCGAAAAGAATCCCATTTGTGATCTGAAACAGGGATATGCTTGAGTTCCAAACTGATATTCACGCGTGCCAAAGCGATGGGGCGACTCATCAGTAGGCTCAAGGCCTGATGTTGGGTGGCATATTCCGGTGCTATATTGTCCAGGCTATTAATGATAGAGCTAAGGAAGTCCGCTCGTTGTGCACTGTCCTTGTTGCGAAGCCAGTCGACGAAATCAGCCAGATGTGCATTGACAAGTCTGACTTGATCCAGGGTGATGGATGATTTGTCTGGTGGTGTGATCCAGTTTCCCGCCTCATTTACCCAGCCCAAAAGACTACCCGATGGGGCATAAATTAGGAAGGCATCATCCAGTTGATTGGGAATGATCCATCCGCAAATCGGATTGGAAGCTGGATGTTCATTGGTTTCTATGTCATTGTTAATGGCAGATTGCCAGCGACAATTTAGGCGAGCAGCCTGGGGGAATCGAGGGGGAATCCCTATTTTATCCGAATCGAAATCGCTTTGCAGTGTTTGCGCGATATTGACAGAATCGACGGGTTTATCCACATACATGCCAAAGCGATCAATCACCCGCAGCTGCCTCATCTGCATGGCTCCTGCCCGGATGGCCTGTAAATCGTTCAATGGGGCCGGGGCATGAATATTCTCCTCCTCTACATAGTGTTTGACTTTGGCCCCAAAAGCACGAAAAACCTCAAAGCCCAAAGGATCACCGACCGGGAGTTGAAAGATAGAGTGACTGGCAAGAAATGCAGCATTCAAGCCACTGAGTGCCTGGGTGAGGGTTGGATGAGAGAGCAAATGATCCAGCGCACGCAAGGCCGTATATACTGGATCGTCCGCTTTTTCCTTTTCATTGTTCAACTGATGATCGGCTACATACTCGCTCAGTTTCTGGGATGGATTGAGCAGGAACTCATCTAACCAATCCACGCCTACTTCATTTTTGAGATAAGCCTCCAGACGTTGTCGAAACACATTATTAAAGGTGTGACTCAGAAAGGTTCTCCCACTGTAGACACTGACATGATCGGACAGTTCCGCATTCCCTGATTGAAGGCTTAATACAGAGGTATTGGGGGCAAGGGTATAGGTATTGCTGAGGAAATCTGTGTGATAGCCTAACGCTTTTTTATGAATAAAGGCCTCTGTCTGATTGGGATCATATAGTGGCTGAAAATATACCATCCAATCAAAAAGCATGGGGTCCCAGGCTTGTTGGGAAACTTCTCCATTTGCCAAAGACATACCATCCAATGCAGGCTCAATGGCAAACAAGGCATCCAGGACTGTGGTTACATATTGATAGAATGTTGGTTCAAGGATTTTGTTGAAATCATCGAAATCGAGGAAGTTATCAATGATGTAGGCCCCTTGTCTGTCCAATTCCAGGCTCTCTTCCACATCACGGGCATAGCTTCCGGCAGTTAGGTCTCCTGTCAGGACCATATGCAAATCGGTCGGTCGAAAAAAATGCTCATCTGAACTCGCTTTCAGACGATAAGGGCCTAAGCCCTGGCTGATTCGTTCTGCATTGACCTGACTGAGTGATTGGATCACTGCATTGATCTGTCCAGCCAATTTCCAGGCGAGGCTTTGCTCCAGAAGAAGATCTCCTTCTTCCTCTCCCATCAGACTTGCATGGGCCTGGTTCACCGCGACAGGTGTCTCTACCAGATGGACAAGGCCCGTGGAAGCCATCAGGCGTTTCAGAGGTTCTATGTCAAAATCTTCTATGAATGCCTGGATCTGCTGGATGTCCGGGTAATTCAGATTGCCATCCTCTGGTGGATATATCGCCACCATATATTTGTGCCAATCAAAAAACAACAGCCTCCGCATTTGAGTTATGTTGGCCAGCGATTGGTCATACGCAGCCTGGGTGCGATTCAATTGATGAAGCATATGCGCCAACTCTTCTGGCAAGGCTACCTCAACAACAGCATCTGTCTTGGATTGATTGGCGCTTACTTGATAAATGGTCCATCGGAGGTTGCCTTTTTCTGCCCTGAATCCTTTGCTATGCCGCAACTCAGTCAATCTGGCTCCGACATCATTGGAGGAGGCTTGAAATTTTTCCAAAAAAGAAATCGCCTCCAATTGATGCTCCATCTGCCCTTGATTCCCTGCGTCAATTTCATGTGCCAAATAAGCTGAGATGGCCTCAGTTCCGGTATTTCCAATGCTAATATTCAGGTTCTGGCTATCTAGTGCTGGATTTTGTTGATCAGCAGTAGGAAGGATTCTTACTCTGGAGAAGCAACAAGAAGACGTGAAATTCTGATAGTTCTTTAGGTGAACAACATCAAGTAAGATGCTCATTTCTTTCTCTCGATCAGCAGCAGTTGTCAGCGCTTGACGGTATGATGTGGGCGCAATCAGAAAAAGGGGATAATCAAGCGGAAGCCTATGGCCCCAGCCTCTTTGAGACAAATCTTCTACAACGCTTTCCTGATCCTGGGGTTGGATGCTTCGATCAAGTTGGGATTGGGCATAGGAATGATACAGTTTGAGTTGAAGCAAATCCTGAAACTTTGTTCCATGAAAGGTCATGAGAAATTTCTGGATGAGACTGAGGTAGGCATACTCATCGCTTTCAGGATCTGCTGCCATGACCGTATCCATATACTCATTCAATTCAGGATTGAACAGAGAATAGGCATGATCTGCAGGAGCCGTATCTATTCTCCCTGCCTGAACCAGGGCCTTCCATAAGGGCACAGCCACTTCTTCTTTCAGATAGGTTTTGAATTGTGCTTTGGTAAAGCGAACCCGGAGAAGATCTGCAAAAGAATCGATGAGTTCGCTTGTTCCTTCAGGATGCGTCTGAAAAAAAGTGAATAAACCGCTTAGAGGTTGAGGACTTTGATCAAAATAATTCTCTTGTGTAAGAGTCTGATAAAGAGAGGTGCCTTGAGCATCACCAAAAAATCTTTGTAAGTCTGATTCTGAGTCAGACAGCAATTGACGAATAAACACATCCAGCCACCTTCTTTGCTTGTCTAGCAAAGGTCTGTTCGCTACCTCCTTCCATGACGTCCTCGGCTCAAAATAGACGCGGTGACGTTCATCACTTTTGAGCCAGCCGATCTGGAGTGCATCAGCCCATAACTGATCAGCAAAGTTGGCCAGCAATTGCTGGATGGATGCCACAGAATAATCCGGCCCAATGACAAAGTCTTCTATCTCATCCTGAATCTCCTGAGAGTATCTGACAAATAAGCCAGTAATGCTTCCTGCTCTGGCCAGACCGAGACCGGAACCAGCGGGATTTTCATTGATCTTGCCTGTCTGAATCAAGTCTTGCCATACTTGATCAGCTCGGTCTCCAATCCTGCTTTCCAACTCTTGTTTCTGTAGGTGAAAAGAAAGGTAAGGGACTGTAATCCCATCCAAAGAATCATACGGAGCAGCTACAGGGTTTGTCTGGGCTTCAGGAATGGCTTTGCCAGCATCTGGCAAAATCCAGGTTTTCTGGATCGCGTAGGTCCAGGTCTCAAGCGCCTTCTGCTTGAACAAGGCGAGCAAATCAGATTGATGGATCAGGCTTTTTGGAGCATGTGAAAAATTGCGCTGTAAAAGGGAAGAAAATTGGTGTAAAACAGAATAAGTTGTGCCAACTGTGATCGGTTGATCATCGAGCTTGCAGAGTGTCCTGGTATCGTTTCTGTATGCGTTTTGAAGAGCTGTCCATGTGCTGTTGTCAGGACTAGGTGGAAAACGGGCATCAATACTTGCTTGATCCACTGTCCCCCATCTGGCGTGCAGATTGAACAAGCGGTTATGGCTCACATCTTGTTGTATCAGATTGTAGCTAGGTGTATGGGCAAGACCAGCTACCCAATCCTTTGAAATCGTGCCTGTGAGCAACAAATGGTTGGGCCATAATGCTTCTGTCCAGTTTTGTTCTTGTATGATGGTCCACACGGGACCGGCAGATTCTTCCCCGTACCGATCGATCAATCTTTGTCTAGGGAAAATATTCCCTTGCTTCTTTTGTTGAAACAGAGTCAGAATCGCTGATTCATTACTTGCAAATGCTATGTCCAGCGCGAATCGCAGTTCAGGATCAGCTACGATACTAGCCTGATCAGGATGCTCGCTTTGATCCTCGATATTGATCCAATGTTTGTCGTCTAATTCTGCCCAAAGGCTATCTAATTCCCCATCAATATCCTCTGCTGATCCCAGAATCGCCTCAGTGAGCAAATCATCTTTTTCTATCAATGTCTTGAGTGGACTGGGCGAGAGAAAACGATCTAAGTCAGCATCTGAAATAGGAGAGGATTCCTGCGGTTGAATGACGTCTATATCAAATTGGGAAGAGGAAGTTAATTGCTCCCAGACCGCTTCTCCCATCCTTTGTCCGTATTGAATGAGCTGTTCCTGTGCAAAACGAAAAGATGGAGAGAGGAATTCTTTTGCAGTTTGTACAAATGGACTGTCTTCCGTCTGATGATGCCAACCGATCACTTCATACTTGATCCCTTCTGCCGGAATGACTTCAATCTCGGCATCGTGAAATCCAAAAACACTGCTACAATTGGGATAAAAGGAAGCAAAATGGGGATCTCCATATCCTGTTGCGGTGAATGGCTTTTTCCAATGCCGGGCCCAATAGTCAGTGTGCTCACCTGGAGAATAATTGTCTATCTCCCTGGTACTCCCGATGAAGCGATACGGTTGCCCAAGACGATTGGTATCAAAAGGAAGGGGGATCACGGTGAGAGCAGTACCTTCAGGAGCTGTTTCTGACAGCTGATCACTTTCAATGACCCACTGCTTCATATCTGCGCCAATCCTGCGAGTCAGCAGCCATCTGTTGGGTGCAGGAGGGAGGTCGTGTCCTTCTCCCCTCGCAAGTGTATAGATGGAGGGAAGTTCCCAATGTAGGTGTATCCCTTTTTGTAATAAAAATCCAATATCCTGAAAAGGCTCTGAAACGATGGCATTGCTTAAGTAAGGTGTATTGGGATGTACTTCTCCAAAAGAAGTCTTATATGGAAGTCTACGAAAGTCAATGGAAGGGGCAGAACCTAAGGTGTCTTTGGACAGGAACAACGCTCTTGTCTGAATAGGTACAAATAGATTTGAATTCATCTTGAAGGATGACTTGAGAATTCACATAAGAGGTAGGTCACTATAGGTAAATATGTCAAATCCTTTGGACGATGTCAAGAGGGGGGAGGCTAAACAAGACAGAAGTTTTGCCATATTAGTTGGAATCTTCAGATTATTAGAAGATTAGCAATGTTAAAATATTGGGAGTAAAGATAAATCCGGTAGATTGCTCAAGGAAATTTCCCCAATTGATGAAAAAATAAGCTTTTGTTAATGGAAATGAGCGAACAGAAAGGGCATCAGAATAACATTGTAGTGGATGCTAGAGCCTGTTTTTGGTTAGGTGGAATTGAAAGATAAATATTCCCGATCAAACAAAAATTTAGCTTTGTTCATTTTATTGATTTTCGAAATTTGCTGCTCAAACTCTGCGAAAATCGTACATTGGAAGGTAAATGAATTGCTATGCGATCTTCTACTGAACTACCTCGTCTGTCGAACTCTGGCCCTTTGGGAGTGATGAGACGTTTTTTGGCAAATCCACTGATATTTTTTGAGGAACCCCACAAAATCGATGCACCTTTTGTCAAGTTTCGTTTGGCGCACAAATCATATTATTATGTCAATAGATATGAAGTCCTGGAGGAGTTGTTGAAAAAATGGAAAGACTTCCAAAAAGGGTCAAGTAAATTGGCCAGAGAAGTATTGGGGACCGGATTGGTATTTGCCGAAGAAGCGGACTGGACCAAACAAAGACGCATCATGGCTCCTGCATTTTACCAAAAAGCAATTGAGTCCTATCAAGAGATGATGCACAAGCAACTCTCAAAAAGCCTGGATCAATGGCAGGCAGAACAGGAGAATCAAGGCATGGTAAATATGACAGATGGCTTTTACAAATTTGCTATCCGAAGCCTTCAGGATGCCTTGTTTGGAACACATAATGATGAAGATGAGTTACAGACAGTACTCGATGGGATCAATAGCCTCTTCCAACACCTGATTGCGGGCCAATCTAACCCATTGCTGCCACCGCTGTGGATTCCGACTGGGAGAAACAGAAAAAGTAAACATCACATCAAGTCCATCCGGGAGATCATTTTGAGGACCATCAGAGAACGAGAACAGGCATCTGATGGGCAAACAACCTTGATAGATATGATGATCCATGGGAGAGAAGAATCCTCAGGAACGGGACTAAGTGATGACAATGTGATTGATCAGGTGAAAATCTTTTTTGTCGCAGGTTCAGAGACCAGTTCCAATACCATGACCTTCGCTTGCTGGCTTCTGGCTCAATATCCGGCAGTGTACAGGCGATTACAAGAAGAAATCGATCAAGAACTTGGGCAAGAGAACCTACATCTCAAAGATATTGGCAGACTTCCTTACCTGCGGGCCGTCGTCAATGAGACCTTGCGCATGTATCCGCCAAACTGGATCAATACCCGAACCACCAAGGGAAAGGCGGATGCCGGTGGAGTTCAGTTTCAATCGGGGACAGATTTTATGTTTTCGCCTTATCAGCTGCATCGGTCGGAAGCCTGTTGCGAGCAAGCCAACAAGTTCCTGCCAGAAAGATGGTTGCAATCTGATAGCATCCCTCGATACTTTTTTCCCTTCTCATTGGGCCCCCGCAAGTGCATAGGAGATCAATTTGCCCTGGCAGAGATTTACATTGCCCTTTCAGGCTTGATACAAAGATGTGATTGGACACTGTTAGAAGGCTATGAAGGGCAGGAGCAGCCCGGAGCAACGCTTTATCTCAGTCCGAAATTGATGCTTCATCTCCAGGCGAGGTGAGCGACAGTCAAAAAGGCACATACAAAAATTGGTAGTGCAATACATGTAAGGCTGTCATCGGCACGTAGCAATGATCGGCAGACCATTGCTAGGAAGGATGTTATCGAAAGGATGTTATCGAAGCGGATGCCTTTCTATCTACAATAGGCAAAGCGTGAGATGGTCTGCCGATCATCTCTACAAATATTCTGTCGGAAGATTAGCATTACAGTTGAACCACTACCAAAAAAATAAGTGATAGATTTTAAAAAAAGTCTCTTATTCCCCATACCCCAAAGATCTCTTCGACCTGATGGACAACTCGTGTACCACAGGCTGGACCCCAATTCAATCATATCTGGGAATGAAAACCTGCCTGAACATAAGTCAGATTTTTGATCTGCGAACAATAACCCAAGAAATTGGAACAATAGTCATAGTCTTTTGCCTGTCTTTCCCTGTTCTTTGTCAAGAACAATACAAGAAACCCAAGGTGATTGTACATGAAGGTTCTCTCAATCAAGAGAACCTTTTTTTGTTTTCACAAATCGCAATAATTCTGTCCATTCTATTCGCAGATAATTGATCAGCCAATTCCAGGCCAGATGCAAGGGTTTGAAGTAGAATCCTATGCCTTGGGGGACAGATACATAAGAATATACCACAGGCTGGGGGAGGCTGGAAGACACTCGTCCGTCTGACATGCGTTTTTGGGCAATGGAGAGATATCGCCAGCGGAAGAAGCGAAAAGCCATACGCGAGAATAGGTTGAAGCGAAGTGGATAGCGAATCAAGCGAGGAAACTTGACAGCAGGCAGGACTGAAAAGGTGAAATAGGCAAAAATCCCCATTTGTGCCCAATTGCTGAACAGATCATAAGAAAACATCAACCGATAGTTCATGTCAAATTGTCTGGCTCGATCTAGATAGGCCTGTCTGAAGGTTTTTTCGTATCTACGCCATCTCTTCGAATTCATCTGTCGGGAAGAGAAATAGGCTGTCAGCAAATCTGTCAACCAGCTGATCTGCTGGCAGGTGAATTCCAGACCCGGACTGAACATGGGATCGACAAATCCACAAGCATCTCCCAACAAAATGATGCCTTCATCATACAACTGCTGCCCCACGAAAGCAAGCTGAGGCAGATGACGAATCATGCCTCTGCTGGCTCCAGCAGTAATTGCTTGCAATTGAGCATCTGATTGTAACAATTGCTCAAAAAATTGTGCAGGATCTTCTACCTTAATTTGTTCCTGATGATACACCAGTCCGATACTGCTCGTGTGATCATCCAGGCTGATGTGATACCACCAGCACCCTTTTTTTAGAAAATGAATCGTCGCCTGGGAAGGGGGCGCAATGGCACGGGTCCATTGCCGGGAAGGAGGTGGATCATGCTTGACCTCCTGTGTGGAATGAAAATGCGCGATGATCGCCCCGGTTCGGATGGGAAGCTCTTCTTGCTTCCAATCCATCTGATGAGAGAGAAATTGCCGTCTGCCCGTTACATCTACTACCCAAGTGGACTGAAAGGAATGATTCGATCCTTCGTACGCCAACTGAATCCTGCTGGAAAAAGGATGCACCTCAATCCCTGTGACAGATGCTGGTCGCATCACTTCTATGCCCAGACTGGCTGCCTCCTCTAACAAGTCCTCGTCAAAACTATCCCGCCTGAGATGCCGACCACTGGCAACTCCTGGAAGGGATGGACTGGAAAATTCTTGTATATTAGACTTATTATCAGCCCTTGGTTCCTGAAAGAGAAACCGCAAACCTGCCTTAGGGATGTGTTTGTCAAGCAATTCATCAATCTCAAATCGATTGAGAAAGAGTGCGGCGATATCGGATAGGGATTCTCCTACTTTGTGTGGAAATACTGCTTTTTCTTCCACTATCATCATTTTCAACTCCGGAATCTTCCTGCCAAGAGAGATCGCGAACAAGCTGGCCGATATGCCACCTCCCAGGAAAATGATATCGTAATCAGATGTGTGAGAAGAATTCATATGTCGAACATGATGCACAATATTCGCTCATCTCTTGTCTTTCTCCTAAAGGTTTTTTCGTGGAGAGAAGCTTTGATTAAGGATTCTCCCTTTTCAGAACGTCTAGTATATGGGATTTGCAGAAAATCCCTAAATCCAGGATCAATAATCAATGGATTTGCAAAAAATAATAATCTCTATGGTCAGGGTTGATAAATCAATTTCAGCAAAAAAATCAGATCCGATAGATTTGACTCATCAAGATCAAACCAACAACCCGAGAATTGCTATGAATTACGCCATTCGATATAAGTCCCTGAAGCTATTTCATATAGCAGCCTGTTCCCTGATCTATGCAGGATTTTTTAGCGTAACCAATTCCCAGTGGCCAAATCTGATATTGCTGACATGTTGCACCATTATCGGGATATTCTTTGTCTATCGCTTCAACGATCATGTAGATCAGACACATGATTTTAAGGTGAATTTGCACAGTTTTTTTCGGGTAAAACTCCATCTGTTGGCTGCCGTGATCTTCTTGTTGATCTTTTTGCCTTTATCGATTTATTCTTTCTCTTCCTTTTGCTTTCTGGTCTTAGCCCTTGCCGGGATATTGGGGATCTTGTATTCGGTCAAAATCCATCTGCCCCATCGCTCTTTCCGCCTAAAACATGCCTTTCTCTTCAAAAATATTGCCATTGGACTGGCCTGGGGCGCTTTGGTATTGATTGGTGCGGATTCATTTGATCATGATTTTGCTCGTGCCCTCTTTTATTTTGTCAGTGTGCAAGTCTTTATCGGAAGTGCGATCAGAGATATTCCTGATTTAGAGAAGGATCGACAGGACGGGGTTTACAGTCTGGCAGTGGTATTTGGAGTCAATCCGGCCATTTTTTTCCTTCATTTGGTCAATGTTGCTTCTGTGTTCACCTATGGATTGGTTCAGGGAAATATGGGATTCTTGTTTGTGGTTTCGATTACCTATGTTTGGCGTTTCATCACCCTGCGCCAGATTTTTCTTGGTCGCAGCATCAAGCGTTGGACACAATCCTACAACCTGATGACCTGTTTTTTGATTTTTGTTCTGGTATTTATCACCTATGTATATGAGCACATTACCTGATGTCAGTCCCTTGTATTGGGCAACTGCTATCCTCGTTTCAGCCACAATTTTCGCCGTATTTTGGTTCATGGATGCCTTGACCCATGAGGAATTGGTAGAAGTAGACCTGACAGATCGCGAATTACAAACCCATCGAAATATTCTGGCAGTTTCTTTGCTGATGGAGGGATCATTGGTCCTGATGTATTGGTGGGATGTAGAAGTTCTGCCGATTTTTCTGGCCTTGTTCCTCACCCGAACAGCCCATGAATTTATCGACGAATTGCATTACCATACCGATCGATGTAGCCCCAGAGAATCCAGATTGCACCTCATCATGTGGGTCAGCGTGATCGCCAAGACCTTCTTTATGTTCATGTGGGGATTCTTCTCCAATTATGAAGGAATTTGGGACCTACCCATAGCTTATTATGTCTGGGGCGTGGTCGTATTCGGTGCGATGGGCTGGACGACGCAAGCAGAGTGGGGGAGAGGCAAGGGAAAAGAAGCCGAGGCCAGAGAATTGATCAATGGATAGGAATCGACGCATTGCGATTCTGACAATCATCGGACTGATGAGTCTGGTCGCTCTGATGGGCTGGAAGGCAACCCACATTCGCTTTTCAGTCAAGTTGGATCGATTTTTTCCGGAACAGCAAAGAGAATATCAATTTTATCAGGATTTTCGACAGCAGTTCACAGCGATGGATACGCGAACATCCATCGCTGTGAATTGCCCGGATGGGGTATTTACGGAAGCCTGTTTGAAGCGCGTGGGAGCAGTTACAGATGCGATCAGCCACTTGTCAGATGTCGAGGAGGCAGTCTCCCTCACTACGCTCAAAACCTATATCCGCGACCCATTCGGGTTGATCCACGCTTCCCCTATGGTGTCGATAGAAGATCCCGATGAGGTAGCGTTGGATTCGGCCAGGATCATGGCTTCTGACAATCTCGTGGGAACATTTGTCGGAAAGGATGTCAAGAGCCTGAGTATTCACTTGATTACTCCTTTCGATCTTCCAAAATCTGAGGTCGATACCCTGATCCACCATTGCAAAAGGATTCTGTACACTGAAGGATTTGATGAATTTTACATCGCAGGTCGCCTGTATTCGCAGTCCTATTTGATGGAGTATATGCGGAAGGAAATGCTGCTGTTTGTAGGAATTGCTGCGCTACTTGTGTTTGTGGTATTTTTGTTGTTGTACCGATCAGTATGGGCAGTCATTGGCCCCTTCTTGGTCGTCGCTTGTACGACTGTTGCGCTGATAGGAACAATGGCCATTGCACAAAAACCGCTAGACCTACTCAGTTCACTGATACCTGCGATTCTGTTCGTCATCGGAATGTCTGATGTCATTCATCTGTATACTCGCTATCTGTATGAACTTCGACAAGCAAATACTTCCAAACGGACAGCCTTGCTGAAGGCATACAAAGAAGTGGGATTGGCCACCCTGATCACCTCCCTGACCACAGCGATTGGATTCTTGTCATTGATGACTGCCAGTATCGCACCGATCCGCGAGTTTGGCTTGTTCACTGCTCTAGGCGTCATGTATGCCTTTGTTTTGTCCTTTAGCTTGTATCCTGCGATCCTGTATCTCCTTCCTGCACCTGATATAGGAAAAGGTAGACGTTTCTCTTTCTCAAATCCTGAAAAATGGATGGACCGAAGCTTGACTTGGATCTGGACCCATCAGGGAGCAATCAGTAAGGGCGCGATCTTGCTGTTCATCGCCTGTCTGTTCGCCCTTTCTGGCCTTCGCATCAATAACTCTCTGATGGAAGAGTTGCCAGATGATGATGAATTAAGAAGCAGTTTTACCTTTTTTGAGGACCATTATGGAGGCGTTCGTTTTCTGGAAATGGCTATTTGGCCCAAAGATTCCACGCGTTCCCTGATGGAAGAATCGTTGGTCCGGCAGATTGCCAGTCTGGAATCCTATATTAAGCAAAGCTATGGAACGACATCAGTCTTCAGTCTGGCAAGTGTTATCCGACAGGCCAATCAGGCAAGCTTTGGGGGAGACCCAGCCTATGCAGTGATTCCTGACTCTGGTGCGTATGATCGCCTTGCTTCGGTGCTGAATAAGCCGGCTGTTCTCAGACGCATCCGCCAATTGTACGATCAGGAGGCAGAAGTCAGCAGAATCTCGGCCAACATCAGAGATGATGGCGGCTACCTATTGCATCAAAAGCATCAGCAACTCCATCAATTTGTCCAAATCCATTGTCCCGATCTGAACCATGAACAGACAGGGATGGCGCATCTGATCGACCTGAACAATCGACACCTGGTACATGAGATGCTTCAGGGACTTGGGGTGGCCTTTTTGTTGATCAGTATCATCATGGCACTGCTGTATCGCTCCGTTTGGGTATTGCTCATTGCCCTCATCCCCAATATTTTTCCGTTGATCATGGTTGCTGCCACGATGTATCTGCTTGGAATTGACTTGAAGGTATCCACTGCCTTGATATTCAGCATCGCTTTTGGGATCGCTGTAGATGATACCATCCATTTTTTAAGCAAAATGCAGGCAGAACTTAAGAAAGGCCTGGATGCCCAAGCAGCCATTCAGCATACCTTCCTCACAACTGGCAAGTCGATCATTCTTACCTCCTTGATCCTGTGCGCAGGATTTGTGTCTCTCAGTTTTTCTACCTTTAGCAGTTCACACTATCTGGGAATGCTCATCAGTTTGACCTTGTTGTTTGCCGTTCTGATAGATTTGCTCCTGCTCCCGATACTACTCAAAAGCCTGGAGAAGCGGATCTGACAAAAAGTGAAAAGCCGCTAATTCATCACAAATTCGAAGGAGTGGAGTTGGCAAATGTCAAAATAGATATAATCCGATTCCTCCTTATCTGAATAGAAAACAAAATACAGATCACCCCTGCTGTTTCTGGCGGTGGAATCAAGTTGGACATCAAGCATAAACCAGTCTTCTTCCACATAAGGCGCCCATTTGTCTTCTTTTTCTTCCAACTCCTCTCGTTTGCGTCCAATCAGTGGACCATCTTGAGCTGTTTGGTGGACATCTACCTGAATAAAATTCGCATTGCTGCGCATCTTGATCCGAATCTTCTCAATATCGGTCAGGTCAATGTCTTGAAATCCAACATAGCATCCATTCAGGGCGACTTCTGCATACAGCTTGCCACTATCATCATAGGATTTGGGCATGACACGATAGGAATCATCAAAGTGTATGGCAGGAATGATGTTGGGGCGAAAAATTTGTTGTGTGCGACTTTCAATGGGAGCTATTCCATTGGCACCTTGATCCGTATAACTGGCCTGAAGAATCATGAGGTCAGTATGATTGTTGGGGGGAGTAAGAGTCCCGACCGGAGTAAGGCTTTGCCCATGTTTGGGTGGCTGTGCGAGGGAAAGAATATAGGCCACCATAGCAGTGGCTTCGGGCAATGTATGTTGCGGATGGGCAGACATGATCTTGTTTCCCCAAACGCCGGTTCCCCCTTCCAGGACTTTGTTGGAAAGCTGAGGAAGGGCCTTTTGCTCTTCGAGATAGCGATTGGAAATCTCCATCAGACTCGGGCCGACGGATTCTTGCGCCATGGCATGACAAGCCAGACAATCACTCGTTTCAAGCAAATTTTTTCCATGGAGGTGAGCCAGATTGTGGGCATGTTGACTCGAAGCCTCTTGTATCTTTCTGACATTGCTGCTAAATGGCAAGGTCTGAAGAGAAAGCTGAATGGCCTGCTTGGCTATCTCACCCTCAGATAAGGTGCCATCTTCCTTGTCTGATACCTTGACAGCATAGGGAATAGATCTTTTTGATGAATAGAATGACTGATTCTGTTGGACCGAAAACTGAATTGCGGGAGGAGCATTGCCAACAAGAATGTGTTCTTGAACTTCTTTCCAGGCACCAGACGGATCTGTTGCTCGAAGCACTACCAGATACTCTCCAACCTCCTCAAAGGTGTATGCACAGGTCGGTCCACTAGCGGTGAAATCCACACCGGAAATGAACCATTCGAAGTGCAGTTGGTCGTCAGGATCAGGATCACGAGAGTTTTCTGCCGAAAAATCTACCGTCAAGGGACTTGCCCCTGCTGTCGCGCTGGCGTTAATCTCTGCAATTGGTGGGCGATTTCCGTCTTGATACCGAACCCTTGTCAGTCGGGCGTCTGGATTGTGGGCATACCAATTGCTGCCATAATCGAGCACATACATAGCACCATCAGGGCCGAATTCAATATCTATGGGCTTTTTAAACGGATCTCCCTCAAAGATCGGCTCCATGCCTACATACCTGCCCTGTGCATCCAACTCTACTGCGAGAACCCAACTCCGCATCCATTCATAGATGATCAGTTTGTCATCGAAATAGCGAGGCCATTGATCCGGGGAAAGATCCGCCTGATAATGATAGACGGGGCCTGCGCAGATGGTTCCGCCTCCTGTGCCAGTAAGGGGAAAGGAATCAGAAGCTGTGTTGGGATACCAGATGAGTGCCTTTTGGGCTGGAGGCAATTCCTGTATTCCGCTATTGTTGGGAGAATTGTTGATCACCTGCTTGGGATCAAAAAATGCGCCAGCTACATTGGTTTCAAAATCCAGATCACGAAAGGCTTTGTTATCTGCCAAAAAGTAGGGCCATCCATAATTCCCCGCTTGCTGTGCCTGATTGATTTCTTCGTAACTCGAAGGGCCCCATTCAGGATATTTGTGTCCTGGATTTGGACCAACATCTCCCCAGTACAACCAGCCAGTTGCTTGATCTACGGTGATTTTGAGAGGATTTCTCGCTCCCATGACATAAATCTCTGGCCGGGTGTCCGGGCTTCCCGGAGCAAACAAATTCCCCTGCGGTATGCTATAAGTCCCATCTGCTTCAGGGGTGATCCGCAAGATAGACCCGCGAAGATCATTGCTATTGCCCGATGATCGTTGGGAGTCATGCAGGTGCCGACCGGGTCGCTCGTCTATAGGCGCATAATCTTTTCCCCCAACATTATCCCCAGAAGAAATGAACAAATTCCCATCAGGTCCAAATGCAATACATCCACCAAAATGGCAGCAATGCTCTACATCTACGTAAAAGTCCAGCAACTTTTTCTCGGAATCCACAATCAGACTGTCATTCCTGAAATCAAAACGCGACAGCTGTTGGTAAGTCTTGCGGACCGGATCTGTGTAAAAAAAGTAAATCCACTGATTGAGCACAAAATCAGGGTCCAACGCCATGCCAAGAAGGCCATTTTCATTGATATAATGTACATCAAGTTGTCCAACAACTTGTGTGATGCTGGATGCAGGATCATACATTTTCAGAATTCCCCTTCGCTCGATAAACAGGATACGCCCGTCTGGCAGAAAATCCAGTTCCATAGGCTCATTGAGGTTGCGAACCAGATCTTCAAACACAAATCGGTTGGGAGCAGGCGTCTCAATTTGTACGCTAGTTTCTTGCGATCCAATACAGGCGGAAAACAGGAATCCCAGGATCAAACAGGGGGCAGGAAGGAATAAACGAAGCATTGTCTTGAGGTCAGTCGATCAATATGTGGAAAGAGAAGTAACTCATTTCCTCATGTTATTCAAAATACAACAGACCAATCATTCGCTGAACAGGAAGGGGAAAGGAATTCCCCAGTGCTTAGGACGCCCTCTTATTGGACTTTATGCCAGATTCCTTTTCGTTTGAGCCGAATTTCGTCGTGAAAACTCTTAGAGCCGGAACTTCCATTCTGATACTGCACCTTTTTTATTCCTTCAATGCTTACAATGATATCAAAATTCGACACAAGGGTTGTATCCGTCAATCTCGACAAGGTGCCAGAGAGTTTTTTCTTATGCTGAGAGCTAACAGATGAACCATACGGATTCTCGACAATATACCTTCCTTCAACAAACAGGATGCTACTGGCCAGGGAGGTTTCCAAATGCCATTTTTTGCCCAGATTCTCATAATTGTGGATCTTTTTGGATGTCTGTTTTATCTCCCCCTCTTTGGTGAGTTCCACATAATAAGGTGTGATGGATTTGGCCAGGGAATCCTGGTCGAATTCGGTTTCTTCTACCAGATAGATACCAGAATAATCGATTTTACTGGGGACGCTATCGGCAGGTGGGGGCAGCAGGTGAGAATCGTGAACTTCTGTGATCACGGGATGCTCTGTCTGATCAGCCCCATGAGATGATTCAGTGGGAATACAGGCGATAAGGAGCCAGAAAAGAAAGAAAAAGCAGAGTGTGGGAAAATGTTTCATGGAAGGAGGGAAAGATGAATCAGTGTAGATACCAATAAGAGAAGATAGGAGAAAATACCAAAAGGTTGGAACATGTATCCATTCGCAGAAAAAAAATCAGTCTTGTGAAACGGCAGCAATCGCTTCCTCCTCTACACTATAGACCTTTACCCACTCCTTTTTGCCTTTGAGTTCGATTTCTCCAATAGGATCAAAGTGTAAGTTTGGGGCTTTGTTTAGAATGTCATACAGGCCTTTGGAAAGCAAAATCCGCTTGCCATACACATTGCATTGTTGTTGAATACGGGCAGCCGTATTGACGACATCGCCATGATATTCAATTTCCCGGCGGTATTCTCCCACCTCAGCCAGCGTTACCCTTCCCAGATGCACGCCTGCCTTGAACATGGGAACGAGTCCATAATGCTCCAGATACCATGCCCGTTTGTCTTGCAACAGTTGATGAAAGGCAAAATACATACGCAGGCAATTGGCCGATCGCACCCCGGATTGTATGTTCCATGTCAAAATCGCTTCATCGCCTACATATTTGTAGATATGAGCTTCGTAGGCCAGCAATACAGAATTAAGATCATAAAAACAATCTTGCAACAATCGACTAAACCGTACATGCCCCAGTTTTTCAGCATGAGTGGTGGATGCTTTGAGGTCGAGGAACATGAAGATGCGTTCATCCTCACGAGGATTGTGATATCTGCCCAGCAACAGTCCCAGCATCACGCCTGAGCCAAACTTCTTGCTGACCTGTTTCAGGAAATTGAACAGCACACTCAGCATCAACAGATAAATCAGGAGTCCCACAAATGGCAAGGACTGCATATATGCCACATTGTAATCCAGCGATTCCTGAAATGTCATCTCTGTGAAAATTCCTCCAGTGAGGCTGGTGACTGGGACGAATACGACAAAGATGACCAATAAATCCAACAAGGTTTTGAGCAAAATCACTGCTCCAAAAGGCCTTCTTCGAATGCTGCGATTGTCGGTAAATTCATGCAAAATACCCAGCAACAAGCCCCCCAGGGCACCTCCAAGAGTGGCTGTAACAGTATCCCATAAGAAATTGTTCCAGGGAAGATTCAATTCCCAAAACCGAATCATGCTGTAGACATTCACCCCAATGATGAAGAATGCCATGGTCCAACCAATGTCTCGGAGTTTGCTGAACAGGGTCGGAGAAAGATTCATAGAGTGATTATGAGTGTAGTCCGCTGCTGCACAAGATAAGGATTCCGCATCGATTTTTTCCAAACATTTTCCTACCTTAGTTCCCACAGTAATGGCTGTTGATACATCATTTTTAGGGATCTAATCTACACTATGTCAAAAAATCTCAGCGAATTATCAGGGAGAAAAGGACTTACAGACAACCTCTTTGATCGGATGGGGCAGCTTGCGCTCGATACAGGGACACCAAGTATAGAAGAATTGGATGCACTTGCTTCAGAATTTCTCATTGGGCAGTCCAGTACCTACGGGACAGCGACCTTTTATGATTTTCTTAAGCCCGAAAATAAAGGCAAGAAGGTCTACGTATGCAATGGGACTGTCTGTCAGTGTGCTGGGACACAAGAGCAGGTGATCGAGACACTTGGACAGCAGTTTGAAACCCATGAAATTGGACATATGACCTGTCTGGGAAGATGTCATGAGAATTCTGCCTTTCACTACAATGGGCAGAACTACTCTGGATCTGCGATTGAGCATCTGGATCAAATTATCGACAAAGCGGAGGGCAAGAATCAAGACCTCTATCATGTAGGAGACAATGGAACAGCCATTTTGACCAAAGCATTTACCTCTGTCTCTGACTATTATGCCCCCTTCAAAACTGCTCTCAAGCGAGATTCCGCAGAAATCCTTGAAGAAATTATCCACTCCAATGTCAGAGGGAGGGGAGGAGCTGGATTTCCAATGGGGCTGAAGCTGAAGTTTTGTCGAAATGAAGAGAATGAGACCAAGTTCATCATCTGCAATGCAGACGAAGGAGATCCGGGCGCATTCTCCGATCGGTATTTGCTGGAGCAGCAACCACATTCTGTGCTCTTTGGCATGTTGGTGTCGGGCTATGTTACCCACGCCAGCTATGGAGTGGTCTATATCAGGGCCGAATATCCAGAGTCAGTCAGCATCATGCAGCAAGCCATCAATGAACTTCGGGAGGCAGGCTTGATAGGACAAAACATAGAAGGAAGTGGCTTCGACTTCGATGTCAAGATTATTCAGGCCCAAGGTTCCTACATTTGTGGAGAAGAAACGGCCTTGATCAATTCCATCGAGGGCCAACGGCCTGAAGTGCGGATTCGTCCTCCTTATCCCGCCCAACAAGGTCTCTTCAATAAACCCACAGTAGTCAACAATGTCGAAACCCTTGCAGCAGTGCATTACATCATCGAAGAGGGAGGTGCTGCCTGGAAGGCGATTGGCACAGCCCGCTCTTCAGGGACCAAGCTGATCTGTCTGGACAGCTTCTTCAACAGACCGGGGGTATATGAAGTGGTGATGGGAACCCCGCTCAAGGAGATTGTTCATGAGCTGGGTGGCGGATTTGCCAAACCCGTCAAAGCGATGCAAATCGGTGGACCATTGGGAGGCCTGGTACCTGTCTCTAAAATCGACGATTTGACCCTGGATTTTGAATCTTTTTCCAATAATGGGTTTCTGCTGGGCCATGCTTCTATCATTTGCATCCCGGAAGACTATCCGATCATGAAGTTCATTGAGCATTTGTTCGACTTTGCTTCTTATGAAAGTTGCGGCAAATGTTTTCCATGTAGACTAGGGACCAAAAGAGGGCATGAAATGTCCACCAAAGCGTTGACCTCTCCCTATAAAATAGACAGAAAGCTTTTTCACGATTTGCTAACTACGCTTGAAGAAGGCTCATTATGTGCACATGGGGGAGGGATTCCTCTGCCTATGCGGAATGCCTTGCAGTATTTCGACTCTGAATTGGCTCAATATTTCACCTAGAAAATCCTCTCACAATGAAGTTCCCATATAATAGTAAAAATCAGTTTCTCGAAAGCCAGGAAGGGAGTGGAGCTCCGGAGCAAGACAACCATACACAAGTCAAGATTGCCTATATCGACAAGCTCCCCTATGAAATCCGGGAAGGAGAAACGATTTTGTCATTCATCAAACGACACAAAGGTGAGACCTTGGTTCCTACTCTGTGTGATGCGCCCAATCTGGACCCATTTGGTGCCTGCCGGGTATGCAGTGTAGATGTGGCCCTGGAAGAAAATGGACCAAGCAAAACCATGGCTTCTTGCCATACTTTGATTGGAGAGGGACAGCACATTTATCCCAATTCCTCAGCGATCAAAGATCTCCGAAAGAACATTGTCGAGCTGGTATTGACGGATCACCCACTGGATTGTCTGACCTGCGAAGTCAATGGAAATTGTGAATTGCAAACTGTGGCGGCTCAGGTAGGGATACGAGGGGTGAGATATCCTGCTGGAGAAACACATCTGGACAGGGAAAAAGATCTGAGTCATCCCTATATGACTTCGGACCTTTCCAAATGTATCAACTGCTATCGTTGTGTACGCGCATGTGATGAGGTGCAGGGCGAATTTGTCCTGAACATGGCTGGGAGAGGATTCGATGCCAAAATCATCAAGGGAAATGATCAATCCTTCATGGATTCTGCCTGTGTGAGTTGTGGTGCTTGCTCTCAGGCTTGTCCAACCTCCGCCATTTCGGATGTCTTCCAATCCAAAGCCATCATGGCAAGCGAGACCACGCGCACAATCTGTACTTATTGTGGAGTAGGCTGTAACCTGGATGTTTCTACCTCCAATGGAGAAGTCGTCAGCATTCATGCGCCCTATGATGCAGAAGTGAATGAAGGCCATACCTGCCTCAAAGGGCGATATGCGTTCCAGTTCTACAATCATCCAGAGCGACTGGATTCTCCCATGATCAAGCGCAATGGCGCATTCGAAAAGGTCAGTTGGGAGGAAGTCTATGAATATATCGTAGGGAAATTGAGCACCTTTAAGGAAGAATTTGGACCTGATTCCATTGCCGGGATTTCTTCTTCTCGCTGTACCAATGAGGAGAACTATCTCATGCAAAAATTCATCCGGGCGGTCATCGGAACCAACAATATCGATGGCTGCGC
Organism: Bacteroidota bacterium; assembly: GCA_039029315.1. Taxonomy (GTDB): domain Bacteria; phylum Bacteroidota; class Bacteroidia; order J057; family J057; genus JBCCCJ01. Next base: position 35,269 of record JBCCGK010000075.1, read on the forward strand.
CAGAGTTTGTCATTCTCCTACAGCTCTGGGGATGCAACGAACCTTCGGAACAGGGGCAGCCACGAATTCGATTGAAGACCTGAAGCATACCAACTGCATCATGATCATCGGAGCCAATCCGACCGATGCACATCCGGTTACCGGGGCAAGGCTGAAGCAGTTTGCCATGAAATCGGGGAATGTGTCCATCGTGATCGATCCGCGACGGACAGAGTTGGCGCGCTATGCGACCCACCACATTCCTTTGCGGCCGGGAACCAATGTGGCAGTCCTCAATATGATGATGTACTATATCATCACGGAAGGCTTGGCAGATGAATCTTTCATTTCTTCCCGCACAGAAGGATTTGACCAATATAAGGAAGAAATTCTCCGGCTGGATCTTGACCGAATGGAGCAAGTCTCTGGGGTAGAGAGAGGGCTGGTCAAGGCGGCGGCCATTGCTTATGCGACTGCACCCAACGCGATGTCTTTCCACGGCCTGGGGGTAACCGAGCATTCTCAAGGAACCTTTGCGGTGATGCAGATTGCAGATTTGGCGCTGTTGACAGGCAATATTGGCCGCAAAGGCGTAGGCGTCAATCCGCTTCGAGGACAGAACAATGTGCAGGGAAGTGCAGACATGGGGGTGCAGCCACATCAAGGAGCTGGCTATCTCGACATTACCAATCCCGAGATCAATGCACGCTACAACAAATTCTACGGCGTAGATGTACCAGCTGTCATTGGATATAAAATCCCTGAGATGTTTGAGGCTGCTCTGGAGGGAAAACTCAAAGCCATCTGGATCATTGGGGAAGATGTTGTTCAGACTGACCCCAACACCAAGAAGGTGATCAAGGCACTGGAATCTACAGATCTGGTGATCGTGCAGGAACTGTTCATGACGGAGACTGCCAAGTATGCAGATGTCATTCTTCCGGGGGCATCTTTTCTGGAAAAAAGCGGAACCTTCACCAATGGAGAGAGACGGGTACAGGCTGTTCGGCAGGTCGTCGATCCGATTCCCGGAGCCAAAGTCGATGGGCAAATCATCGTCGATGTGATGAACCGCATGGGCTATGCCCAGCCAGATTATACGCCAGATGGGATGCTGGAAGAGATTTCACAGATTGTGCCCTTTTTTGCAGGGATCAAGTGGGAGGAATTGGGCAACAATGGGAAGCAGTGGCCCGTTGCCCCGGATGGCACAGATACCAAGATCCTACATGCCACAGAATTCAAGCGTGGCCTGGGGAAATTTGAATTCCACGGCTTTGAAGAAAGTGAGGAAATCCTCACACACTCCAAGGATTATCCATACATCCTGACCACCAATCGAGAGCTGGAACACTACAACTGTGGGGCGATGACGCGCAGAACCGCAAATGAACAAATCCTCTCTGCTGATTATTTGATGATTCATCCCGATGACGCAGCGGCTCATCAGATCAACAATGGCGACTATGTTTGTCTGGAATCAGCCCGCGGCAAAGTCGATGTCAAAGCCCGCATAACCGATGAAGTCAAGCCCGGTATTTTGAGCTCGACCTTCCATTTCCCGGAGATCATGATGAACATCATCACCTCAGACGTCCATGACTCGGAAGCCAAATGCCCCGAATACAAGGTCGTGGCGGTCCGGATTCGCAAATCCAAAGGCAAATTCAAGCAAATGGCCGAAGCGAAGGAAGTCGTATAAGATCGTGCTTTTTACGTATCCCGCTCACCTGGAGCCACAAAAACAAAACAAGCCTACCAATTCGTAGGCTTGTTTTGTTTGAGTCGTACTGGATTGTCATTGGGAAGATGTCGGCACAGTGTCAAAGTGTGCCAGATTTTCTTTGATCGCGTAAGTAAGTAGGTAGAGGGACACAATTAAATTGTAGGATCTTGTTCCTCCCCCAGCCCCTCCAAAGGGGAAAATCTGCGATTGCAGGCTTGTGGGCTGTTGTCTCCCGCTGGTGGGAGAGCGAGAGGGTGGAGCATGATTGTCAAATGTAAATTTGTCCAAGTACTTACTTACTTACCAACAGATCCAAAATTTATCTTAAAACTCTTGCTGCCTCTACCCCCGATCCTTCTTCCAATCCAGCCAGAACAGAAAGGCGATAAGTCGATCAACAACAGACAGATCAGCCAATCTGCTGAGGAAAGAAAAGAAATTCAGGATCTTCGCAAAAGACTGTCAGAGGTAAAATAAAGGCTTGAACGGGATGTAAACCGGATGCTTAATCGCCAGATGGCCTTGTTTGGAATACCAAGAATCAATTAATTTCTTCCTCAATCTCATCAATCAGGGCCAAAATAGATTTGGTGAGTTTATTCAACAGTCGATCATGTTCATCCTGTGCCAATAGGCCATCATTATTTTTCTTACTGATCCTGTTAAATCGTCCCTTTTTTGAGATCACATCATTCTCAAATTCTTGCAATGGGGCACTTTTACACATATTCTCTAGTTCCTTAAGGGCATCTAGCATTCTGCCTTGTCCAATTAATTCTTTGCAAGAAGAAATGATTTTTTCTATTACTTGATTGCTCTGATTTACTTTAATAGAATTGGCTTGATCAAGCTGGAATTCTCCATGAAATTCTCCTTCAGTCTTATCCAAAGAAAAGTTTTTTTCCCTTTGCAAATTAAAAAACCCCACAGGGACTCTAGAACTATTATATATACCTACTCTGAATAATATTTGTCCTATATCTACAAACGAATCTCCTTTATTGCAGTAGTATTGATCCTTTCCAGCATACACTTTCTCTAATAATTTTTGATGGTCAAACAACTCAGGCTCATTGGCAGAAATACAGCTTGAACATATACAAGGAACCTTCTTCGTTACTTCAATCCCTGGATAGGTATCATTAATATCTTCCATCTCACTGACAATCATCTTCATCATTCCGCTTGGGTTGATTCCTGTTGCCCGAATGCTGATGGTACGTTTTGCCCAATCTTCTTCGATCAAGGCATCTGTTCCTTGATCAGTGAGCCACATGCCTCTTCCCCAGATAAATCCTTCGCCTTTCAGATACTTGTGTAAATGTGCTGCCAATTGGTTGGCAATTCCTTTGGGCATGAATTCATATTCAAACTGCAAGACAAGGTTCCGATCCTTATTCCAAGTCAGTTTATGCTTGGGTTCAGCAGGAAGTAAAGAGGGAATCAAATAGGATGGCTTATTTTTTTTCTGAAAGCAGAGTTTAAACTCTGTCATCAAGGCAAGTAACTCCTGCTGCATCTGTTTGTACCCAGGAGCATTCCATAATCGCTGGATATCTGAAAGGCCAAAACTCCCTTCCTTCTTTTGGATGAGTTCATCGTCTATGATCAGATATACGGCCTTTGTTGCCCATTCAGGGCGCAAAATCACTTTTTCCTTCAATCCGGGTATCTCTCGATACCAAAGTATGATCCCCAGATCATGCAAATAATTACCAAGTGTAATGGCAATTTCATCATTTTGATCTGTTCCTGCTGACAAATGATCAAATATTTATCCAGGGAGATATAAGCATGATCCTTCGCCTCCGATTCCAGTCGATCCCTTACCTTCACCCAGGTTTTGGGTACCTTCTCTCCTACATGAGGCAGGCAGACAGCATGATGATAGATCACTTTTTCTAGATGATCCAAGCCTTCATTATTGAGTAAATTTATATCCAGGATGTTTTCTGGGATATTAAATTCCTCACTCTTGCGGAATCGTCCAATAGGAAAATGGCGTTGATGTCCTTTGAATAAATTCTTGACAACCAGAATAGGACTTTTTCCTCCAAAAAGCCGAATATTCGGTATCCAATAATCAAAATTGTCGTCTTGCCTTCGAGTCTCTGTCATCAAAATATATAGAGATCGACGAGTGAGAAAAAAACGATGCGTCGCATGATAAATATCCTGTCCGCCGAAGTCCCAGATGTTTAGCCGGAATTCTTTGTCTTGATATGGAAAGTTCAATTTCGAAATGGCAATGCCTCTGGTTCTGTCATCTGGATCTGGTAAGATAGCCTTTCTATTCTTAAGTCTTCGCCCCAATGAAGTCTTGCCGACTCCTCCTTCTCCAACAAGCAAAACTTTGGTTTCATACAATGAATCAAATTCGGAAGTTGCCAACTCCTCAAAATAATTCAGAATGGCTTCAGTTCCCTTTTCGACAATTTCAACAGGAGGGATTTGGAGTGGATTATTATGAAGATTAATTGTCTGATGAGTATCATATTTTTTTAGTGATACACGAATGTTCTTTTTTATCAAAGGGAGAAGTGGCCGTATATCGCTAATCTGATTGTCGCGGAGGTCTAAAGACTGAAGGCCTGTGAGCGTTTCCAGAATGCTGAAGTCTTTAATATGATTACTGTAGCTGAGGTCTAAAAACTGAAGGCTTGTGAGCGTTTCCAGAACGCTGATATCGCGAATCGGATTGGAGCGGAGGTCTAACAACTGAAGGCCTGTGAGCGTTTCCAGAACGCTGAAGTCTTTAATTTTTTTATTGTAGCTGAGGTATAAAGACTGAAGGTCTGTGAGTGTTTCCAGAACGCTGATATCGCGAATCGGATTAGAGCTGAGGTCTAACAACTGAAGGCCTGTGAGGGTTTCCAGAACGCTGATATCACGAATCTGATTAACGCTGAGGTCTAAAGACTGAAGGCCTGTGAGAGTTTCCAGAACGCTAATATCGCTAATCTGGTTGTAGCTGAGGGATAAAGACTGAAGGCCTGTGAGCGTTTCCAGAACGCTGTAATCTTTAATTTGGTTATTTGAGCGGAGGTCTAACAACTGAATGCTTGTGAGTGTTTCCAGGACACCAATATCCTTAATTAACCAATTTGCCCCTCCCCCCCCAACATTGAGAGATGTTAAATTAGATAGATTGGATAATTCGGGAGGAAGATGGGATATGAAATTGTTGAGTCCTTTATTTGGGCTTTCAACCCATTTCCTTTTTGTCCAATTCCAGGTTTTGTTTGCTAGACTCAATTCCTCCAACTCAGTTAGCTCAAACAATTCTTTGGGCCAGTCTGTTAAGCCACATTTTCCCAAATCCAGCTTGGTGGCTCCTGTTTCTTTTGCCTCACGAATGAGTCTGCGTGCAAGTTCAGACATGATGATGTGATATTATCTTGAAGGAATGAACATTTTTCATAGCGCATGTTCACCTTCCTTCAAGAAATGGGTATTAGATTCCGAAAACTGCCTACATCAAAAAAAAACCGCAAGTCATTGTTAAACAACATCTTGCGGATTTCAGTGAGTCATACTGGATTCGAACCAGTGACCTCTGCCCTGTCAAGGCAGCGCTCTAAACCAACTGAGCTAATGACTCGGTTTAGGGATGACAAATATCCGGGCTTTTTCGCAAAGAAGCAAATGTCAGGCAGGATGTTGCGCCAAATAGGCCTGGGCCGTGTGGGCAATGACTTGCTCGATCGGGGTATACTGTAAGCCCAGCTGCGTAATCTTGCTGCCATCATAGGCATGGTTTCGGGTCCCGCTGCGCATATTTTCCAGCGTCAGCAAGGGTTCTTTGCCGAATAGTGGAGCCACTTTTTCGCTGATCCAGCCAGCGATGATTGCCACAAATCGAGGAATCTTGATGCCGGGAGCCTTTTGTTTGAGCTGTGTGGCCACTTCTGTTAAGAACCAATGGTAGGATCGATTTTCTCCTACCAAAATATAGCGTTCGCCGGGAGTCGGGTCCTGATCGATGGCCAGCAGACAAGCCTGGGCCACATCTTCGGCCGCCACCCACCCATTGCTCCCGCCATTGTAGAACGCCAATCCATTGGCGACGGTTCTGAAAATCTTGGGCGTGCCATCATCCCAATTCCCTGCGCCGAGGATCATTCCTGGATTTAGGATGCTGGCTTGAAGTCCTTCAGCAACCCCTCGCTGTACTTCGCGCTCCGCCCCGATCTTGGATTTGGCATAATTGGACCCAATATGTGTAGCGTGGAGGGGAGTCTCTTCATGGGACTGTTGACCTTTGGCCGCCCGTCCAATAGAGGCAATCGAACTGATATGGATCAACTGTGGCAAGCCGGTTTCAAGGCAAGCGTCTACGACATTGGCTGTGCCCTCTACATTGACCCGCATGAGTTGATCGTGATCTTTTTTGAGAAAACTCACCATGGCTGCCGCATGCAACACGGTATCTACGCCCTCCATCGCTCGACAGAGAGACAGGATATCCAGAACATCCCCCTCTGCAATATCGACCAGACCTTTCCAGGGAAGATCTCGCCCTTCAGGATTCCTGACCAAAGCACGAACTTCATATCCAGCAGTGAGACAGTTGTCCACCAGCGTCCTTCCCAAAAATCCTGTAGCACCTGTAATCAGTATCATGAGCGTTGAGTTGAAAATAGTGTACAAATCTCAAGTTTTTCGGGCAAAGTTGAAAGGAGAAATTTGCGTAGGGAGAGAGGATTCATGAAATTTGATCCGAACTGCTGAAGCACCCTTCTTAGGACAATTTCATGGACATCTCCCCATTCTTTCACGCCATTGACTCTGAGCTTTTTCCTGCCACCCTTTGCCCGGACCCGGATATGTGGGGTCGGCGTATTCAGACACATGAAGGAGGATTCCCGTCCTGGAAAGAAGCACATATTGTATTGATGGGAGCAACAGCTCCCGAGGAGGAATCTGAGGAAGAATCTGCACCTCATGCCATCCGTCGGCAATTGTATCAGTTGTCTGTGCCGGATAGCGATCTGAAGGTGGTTGATCTGGGTGATCTCATTCCCAAAGAAAGCCAGGAATCCTATCACGAGCGACTTGCTTACGTGATGAATGTCTTGTTGACAGCAGGCAAAACGGTTTTGATCATGGGGGGACGGCAAGAATTGGTCTACGGTCAATATATGGGCTATGAGGAATTGGAACAAGAAATCGAATATGTGCAGATCGATGCCCGCTTCGATCTGGAAGATTCCGAATGGGCCTTGAACGAACGTTCTTACAATCATAAGGTTTTCCTCCATCAACCCGAATATCTGTTCAATTTTACCAATCTTGGCTACCAACGATATTTTGTCAGTGAGACCCAACTGCAAGTGCTAAAAAACCTCAATTATGCGGCCATTCGCTATGGAGAATTGGCCGGGAACATTGAAGAAGTCGAGCCCTATTTGCGCATGGCAGATATGGTCAGCATGGATCTGTCTTCGATTCGGTCTTCAGAAGCGCCCGGCGTATTTCGGCCCTCTCCCGGTGGATTTACAGCAGAAGAGGCATGCCGAATGGCCCGCTATGCTGGTCTGGGATATCAGGTGAAGAGTTTTAGTCTGACAGAGTTGGCGCCGCAACATGATCAGCGAGACCAGTCATCTTTGTTGTCAGCGCTCATCTTGTGGTATTTTGTTCAGGGATATGCCCATCGAAAATCAGATGCGCCAAATCAAAATCGCAGCAACCTGCGCAAGTATACAGTCAGACTACACGCAAGCATAGAAGCCATACATTTTTATTGCCACCCGACTACCGGTCGATGGTGGATGGAAGTGCCCTACCAACATTCTTTGGGCAAAAAGAAGCCCAAAACCAAACTCGTACCTTGCTCCCAGCTTGATTATGAATTCGCCAAAGGAGATGACATCCCGGAAAGATGGTGGCTGGCTTACAACAAATTAAGCTGAGAAACTGTTGTTGGAGGAATGGGCAAGGGTGTCAGTTGCCAGAAGGACATATGGTGAAGTTGTCAATCTTTTCCATCAGCTAGTCTCCACGACCTCATCAATTGAATGGATTTCTTTGGGAAGATCAATCCTGAATTCAGTTTTTTTGCGATTTTCAGGAACGAGACAGACATTGGCCCCCAGTCGATCAGCAGCTTGTTTGGTGGCATATAAGCCCAGCCCAAGCCCTGTCGAGGTATGTGTTCCCCGATAGAACATATTGAAAATATCTGGCGCTACCCGCTCATCTATTCCAATGCCGTTGTCCAGAATTCGAAAAATGATACGATCTGCGTCCTGAAATCCCAGGATAGAAATGGTATTGGGGGATTTTCCATCTTTTTTACGGAAGGAGATGGCATTTTCTATCACATTTTTCAACATGATAGTAAGGAGTCTGGGTTTGGTTTTGACAAACAAGGCGGGTTCTACTTGTATATCGATTTCCATTTCAGCGAATCCTTCTATCTCCCTGGAGGTTTCGAGGACGTCAGCGAGGAGTGTCTGGACATTGACCAACTGATCTTCCTCCTTGATATGCTTGAGATGGTTGACTTCCAGGAATCTGTGCAACATCACATCCATAGATACCGCCTCCTGCTTGAGCAACTGAATATAGCGTTGAGAAAGAGCCAGGTCAGACTCATCCATAACCAATTGACAAAGGCCGAGCAATCGGGCGACAGGGCCTCGTATGTCATGTGCTGTGCGATAAGCAAAGGTGTCTAGTTCAGCATTGGCCAGTTGTAAATCTTCTGTCCGCTGAGACACCAATTGTTCCAACTGGCGATTTGCTTGCTGTTTGGTAATGGATTGGCGATAAGAAAATGCAGCAAGAACCAGCAACAAAATCACAATCAGAATAGCCACTTGCATTTGAGCTCCTCGTGCAGTCAGCTCTATATTGAGGGTTTTTTCTTTCAATTTATTCAATTCCAGTTCGTGCAACATCTCCTGCCGTTGGTACAGAATATCCTGTTTGATCAGGATTTCTTTTTGTTGGGTGCTATGGATACTTTCTCTCAGGCGATCATGCATCTCACTATATCTGGCGAATTCCTGCACATTTCCAATGGCCATATAGAGGTCCGAATACAGTTGATAATTCTTGAGCAACTGTTCATTGAGCAACTCTTGTTCGCTGATGGAAGTGCTGCGATTCAAAAAAGTTTTGGCCTTGCTATATTTGTTACGCGCCAGATAGAGCGCCCCTAACCAATTATAGCTATCCGCCATTCCTTTTTGATCATCTAGCGTCTTGGCTAATTGTAGTGCCTGGATAAAGGATTGTTCTGCTCGCTTATATTCTTCCATTTTGAAGAGGGTTTCCCCAATTCTGTTCATCGAATTGATGGTTTCCTGATTTCTTCGAAAGATGATGGATAACTCCAGGGATTCTTCCAAATGTCTCCTGGCAGCAGGATAGTTCTCAGTGGCCAGGTGATAGACTCCGAGATTGTAATTGATTTTTCCGTAAAGGGAATCTTGTCCTATCTGGTCTGCCATCTCCTTGGCTCGTTCGGCATAGTCTTGGGCTTGATCCAATGCACCCGTAAGTTGGTAGACTTCTCCCATATGGATATAGCAGATAATAAGGGCTGAGGTATCTTGCAGGTATTGGTAAATATCTGCTGCACGTATCAGGTCGTAGATCGCCAGTTCATATTGCTCAAAGCGAAGATATCCTCTGCCAGCGAGAAACCAGGTTCGGGCTTGACAGTCCGGGTCCTGTGCTTCCTGACAAAGCATATTTGCTCTGGAATACAGTGTGATTGAATTTCGGCGATCCTCGAGATCTTCCCCATACCGTTCGAACACATCAGCAGCGATGATACAGGCACGGGCTTCGGATCTGGGATCTTCCAAGCGAGCTGCAATGTTGGCAGCCTCCTTAAACATGCGCTGAGCTTTGTCGATCGAGTCAGGGGCGATCAATTTTCCCAATTGAATAGACAGTTCATAGCGTTCCTGCCGTGGGGAGTGTTCCCACACAGAATACAGACTATCAATATAAGACCGACCAGAAAGTGGCGAAAAAAATAGGACAGAAGCTAGGGAGAAAATGAGCAATAGTTTCATTTTGCTCCCGGATTATTATTCGAGCTATAAGAATCAAAGCTATAGAAAATTTCGGGAGGATGCAAGGGTATTCTTGCGGAGAAGACAGCACGAAGAGAAGGTCGATGAGTCAGAGAGGCCAAAGGGATTGAGTGGTCATTTCAAGCTTAGAGACTGTTTGGGAATCTGTGCTGAGAATTTTCAGGCTGTATTTTTTTCTCAGACAAGGCTATTTTTTGTTCTCATAGTAGTGTTATAAGAACAAAAAAAGCTGCCGGATAAGGAAAAAAAGACGTATACAAAAAATAAGTAACAGATGTTCAAATAGTCTATTAGACGGGTTCTCCATACACATACATCTGCTCAAGGGTAGGAGTAGGGCTTCCGCCTTCTTTTTCCAGTGTAATGGCAAAGGCAGCAGGATCACCAGAAACGAGTTTGAGAAACTGATTGGGATTGTTGTGGGCGAATACGCCAGCATCTACAGGAACGCCATCCACGATGGCCCAGAGTTGGTATTGAAATCCTGCTTCAGGTTGAGGTAAGCTATGTGCTGCCAGTAAAACCTTCTGTGTAGTTGGATTCCAAACGACAGCAGCTTGACTTTCGGGGCTGAGGGGAACCCCTCTTAAGCGGATACTTTCGCTCACCGGGTCGGAGAGATGCGCCAATAATTGTTGGTCTTGCTCCATGCGAGCCCGAATATGCTGATTCTCTTCCGCCAATTGGGTGCGCTCGGCCATCAGGGAGGCAAATTGGCCTTCCATATCCTGCCAGCGATTGTAGAGGACGAAATTGAAGACAACACTGATGAGAAGCAAAGCGACTGCAGCTGCAGCTAACCACCTCCATGTAGAAGACGGAGAAGCATTCTCAGATGAAATAGAATCGGAGGAGGAATCCCCTTGATTCAAGGGAATGATGGGGGTGTCATTTTCTTCTTCCTCAATCATGGACAGAGCTCCTGCCAGGACAGAGTCAGCAGGTCCATCTCCTGCATATGCCTCGAAATATTGCATCATGGTCTGCTCAATCCGGGAGATCGCCTCCTGGATTTCAGGATATTTCTCAGACAAGGCCGTCACTTCTCTGGCTTCCGCTTCGGAGAGCGTTCCAGAGACGTACAGGTCCAGGATACCTGAGTCAATGTATTCCCGTATGTTCAGACTTTCATCCATGTTTGCAAAATTCCAATCGCGGTCCTAAGCCGCGTTTTGACTGTTCCAAGCGGGAGTTTGAGTTCATCAGAAGCTTCCTTCTGTGTTCTCCCTCCAAAATATACCAGATTGACCAGAGTTCTATATTTGGGGTCCAAACGCTCGACGATTTCCTTCAGGCCAATATGATCTGTGGCCAATTCGTACTCAGCAATGCTGGCTGTAATAGGTACGTAATTCCCGTCAGTTTGGATGTTTGTTGTTTGTCGATAGCTTTTGGATCGCACCTTGTCGATGGCCGTATTCCGACAAATATTCAGAAGCCAGGTAAACAATTTTCCTCTTCCAGTATCGTACTGACGCCCTTTTTTCCAGATTTTGACCAAACTCTCCTGAAGGACATCTTCTGCAATTCTTTCATCCCTGACAATCTGAAGGACGACTCCCTGCAAGGCTTTCCCATAGTGGTGAAAGATCATCTTCACAGCTTCCCTGTCTCCTTGTTGAAGGAGAGAAATCAATTGCTGTTCATTAAAAGGTTTTGTCGACACTTTGGGAGTAGTGCTTTGGGGTGAATCCGGCCAAATATAGACAAAAGGCCAGAATAAACTCAAATAAAAAAGATGCCAAAAGGTGAATATTTCAATTCCGGCACAAACATAGGGGGATTTTTTGTTCAGGAACAAGCTCAATCTATGGTCAATGTTGGTCCATCAGACATGCAATTGCGACTTTCCTGCTCACATTTGGGCATTGGAGACCTCTCTCCCTTCGGTTTCATTCCCTGCCTCTCCCCCTTCTAAAGTAATCGTCAGATACCCTCTCGTTTTTCCTGACATTCTCTCGCTCTCAAAAAAAAATACGCAAATAGAAATCCGAAGCGATCACTTCTCTCGTAGGTATGGCAACTCAATTTTCAACCAATCAAATTTCATTATGGTGAACCACTCACTTTTTCTCCCGCACAAACAATCAAAAGCGATCCTTGTTCTTTTCGCTTTGCTGATTGCAGGGGGAGCGACTCTCTTCGCCTCCAGCCATAGAGAAGCCCCCCTTATCGCCAATGATCCTCTGGCAGACAATACAGATGTCTACGCCTTTCGCAGCCCGGACGATCCCAATACTGTAACACTCATTGCCAACTACATTCCTGCCGAATTGCCATTTGGTGGGCCTAACTATCATTCTTTTGGGACGGATGTTCGCTATGAGATTCATATTGACAATGATGTAAGCACAACAGGTGATGATATCATCTACAGAGCAACATTCTCGCAGGTCAATGAAGATCCCACTACTTTTTTCAACATTCGATTGGGAAAAGAAAACCTGAAAACCTCCTATACACTGGAAAGAAGTATAGATGGAGGAACGAGTTTTCACACCATCGTTTCTAATGGAATCGTTCCTCCTCCCAATATTGGTCCGCGTTCTATCGAGAGTGGAGTTGGTCTTGGAGCAACTGATTATGAATCCCTGATCGCTGCTGCAATCGCAACTGCCTCTACCGGAGAAAAAGTCTATTGTGGCCCTGCCGATGATCCATTCTTTGTGGATTTGGGGGGTATTTTTGACTTGGGAGATTCTCCTCGTCAGGGAACCAATGTCATGAGAGACGGAATTGCCCGGACGAATATTCATGCCATCGCCATTCAGGTGCCAATCTCAACTTTACAGAAAGATGGAAAAGATGCTTCCATGGCAGCTGATATTTTGGACGGAGACTTCGTCATTGGGGTATGGGCATCTGCCAGCCGTCAGAGCATTCAGACCATCAATGGAGATGGAACCATGAGCAATTCTGGTCCCTGGGTTCAGGTGTCTCGTCTTGGCATGCCATTGACCAATGAGGCTGTGATTCCCATTGGCGAAAAAGACGACTGGAATATGCGTACACCTTATAATGAAAATCCAGCCCATTTTGAGTATTTCTACAACCCAGAACTTGCCCTATATATGGATGATGATTTGTTTGGAGGCGCCGTTCCTGCTTTTGCTGGTTTGCGGATTCAGCGAAATTCTCTTGGTGCATTTGATTTTGGAAATGGAAATGATGGATTGTTTGGACTCAAAGGAAGTCCCGCAGTTGCTGGAACAGCTTTGGATGATGCTGTTTTTGGCACCTTATTACTGCCTGCTGCCGGAAAACCAAGATCTGTAGATCTCTGGCCAGCTTTCCATACAGGTGTCCCGAATGTGCCGCCTTACCAACTCGCCACAGGAAAAGGAGGAAATCCGCTTGCGGCTGGCAAGCCATTTGTCAACAACTTCCTTCCAAATGGCGGCGATATGCTTCGACTCAATATGGCTACGCCTGTTACCAGCCGTACAGATCCGGCTTTCAGTTCTGAAGGCTTGATTCAGGCGGCTGTTCTCGGGTTGGTTGATCCCACTTTTGCCTCAAGTCCTGCCCTTGAATTCATTCCCAATATGGACGGTTTCCCCAATGGACGAAGACTGGAAGATGATGTAACTCGAATTGAATTACAAGCCGTCGGTGGAGTAGTGCTCGCAGCGATTGGATTGTGGTATGATGATTTTGACGCCTCTGACCCTAATGCTTCACCTGTTACGAATCTTTTGCTCAATACCCTTCAATACTCAACCGGGGTGGAGAAAAACGACACCACTTTCAAATCTGTTTTTCCCTATGTGCAAGCGCCTTGGCGTGGAACAGAAGTTGGGAATTAAGTCCAATGCTCGTTGGAAGAAATGCAAAGCTGAACATGAGCTCCATTCTGCAAAACAATCACAGAAAATAGGCTTATAGACATTCAGATGTGCATGTTCTCTTCTTCTGAATATTGCTTCATGCAAATTCTCTCAATCGACTAAATTTTACTAACAATCTAAAAGAAATGATTTTCTCAAGATACACCTGCCTTCTGGCAGCCCTCCTCCTCTGTGCCGTCTCTTTGCGTGCATCGAGCCACAGAGAAGCCCCGCTGATTGCCAATGATCCGCTGGCGGACAACACAGATGTCTATGCCTTTCGCAGCCCGGATGATCCCAATACAGTTACCCTGATCGCGAATTATGTGCCTTTGCAGCTCCCACAAGGAGGCCCCAATTACTATCAGTTTGGTGAGAACGTTCGGTATGAACTGCATATCGACAATGATATTACTACCACAGGTGATGACATCATTTATCGATTTACCTTTACCAAGACAAATGAAGACCCAACTACTTTCTTCAATATTCGATTGGGATTTCAGAACCTGAAAACCACCTATACGATGGAGAGAAGTATGGATGGTGGGGCCAGTTTTCAAACCATCATCACTCATGGTGTCGTTCCTCCAAACAATATCGGACCTCGATCCATTGATGGACCTGTAGGCTTGAATACCGATTACGCTACATTGATGTCCAATGCCATCACGACTACTTCTGATGGAGAAAAAGTGTTTTGTGGACCAGTAGATGATCCATTCTTTGTAGATCTGGGGGGAATTTTTGATTTGGGAGATGCGCCTCGCCAAGGCGGTACACCCAAGGATGGCGTCTCATGTCTGAACGTCAGCACAATCGCGGTCCAGGTACCTATCTCCATGCTCCAAAAAGATGGCAAACATGTCTCTATGGCTTCTGATATTCTGGATGGAGACTTTGTGATTGGCGTATGGGCGTCTGCCAGTCGTCCTGCTATGCGCACCCTGACGTCTTCTGGCGTCAGCTATAGTGGAGATTGGAAGCAAGTATCACGACTGGGTATGCCATTGACCAATGAGGCCGTGATTCCCATTGGTGCCAAAGATGAATGGAATTCAAGAACGCCCTACAATGAAAACCCTGCTCACTTCGAGTACTTCTACAATCCTGAATTGGCTTTGTACATGGATGATGATTTGTTCGGTGGGGCAGTTCCTGCCTTTTCTCCTCTTCGCATTCAGCGAAACTCTTTAGGTGCCTTTGATTTTGGCAATGGAAATGACGGATTGTTTGGTCTCAAGGGAAACCCGGCACTTGCTGGCACTGCTTTGGACGATGCGATTTTCGGGACATTGTTGCTTCCTGCTGCTGGAAAGCCTCGTTCTGTGGATCTTTGGCCAGCCTTCCATACAGGTGTTCCCAATCTGGAACCATATCAACTGGCGACAGGAAAAGGGGGCAACCCCCTGGCAACAGGTAAGCCTTTTGTTAACAACTTCCTCCCAAATGGTGGAGACATGCTTCGCTTGAACATGGCAACACCTGTTACGGCTCGTCATGATGCGGCCTTCAGTCCATTGGGCTTGATTCAGGCTGCCGTTCTTGGATTGACAGATCCTACTTATACTGCAACGGCTGACCTCCAGGCAATTCCCAATATGGATGGCTTTCCCAATGGTCGGCGATTGGAAGATGATGTAACCAGAATAGAACTACAGGCAGTGTCAGGAATCGTCCTCGCAGCGATTGGGTTGTGGTATGATGATTTTGATCCAACTGATCCCAATGCCTCTCCTGTTACTCAGGATTTGCTGGATGTCTTGACATATTCGACAGGCGTAGATGCCAATGATGCACCATTTCAGTCATCTTTCCCCTATATGGCAATGCCTTGGTCGGGTGCTGGGGCATGTGGTGGCTTGCCTGTCATCTATAACCAACCGGAGATTCTTGCACCAACTCAACCACAGAAGCCTGCGATGACAATTGAGTTCAAGAATAGTGAAAATGGGCCAAGCTTTGTAACCAACAAAACCATTAAGCCTCAATTCCGAATTCGCAATGATGGCTCTACAGATATCGATCTCAAGGACATCACGATGCGATACTGGTTCACGCAGGACAATCCAGGACCATTGACTGTAAGTTGTCTGAGTTCTGATGTGGGATGTGGAAATACTACCAACATCTTGTATGCCTTGGATCCAGCTGCTTCCGGTGCAGACGCATATTTGGAAGTTGGGTTTTCTGCTGGCACGCTGTCAGTCGGAGGAGGTTTCATGGCCACCAAGACCAGAATCGGTCGAGGAGACAACCAGAATTTCAATGAGGCTGGAGACTTCTCCTTCGCTGGACTTACCCCGAATTTTATTAACAATCCCAATGTGACCCTCTACTGCAAAGGAGTCCTCATTGCAGGAAATGAACCAGCTGGCTTTGCCAGTACGAGCTCGAGTGCTGCTCGACAAATCCAGAACAATGTGCTTGCTCCACTGTTGGTGAAAGTTCATCCGAATCCCTTCCGAGAGGGCTTTGCGATTGAGTTCCCGACTACCCCAGAGCAGCCTTATGAATTGTCTCTATTCAATACCATGGGACAAGAAGTCTACAAAAGAAGTGCGGACAGTAGAAATCTCACCTTGAAAGTTGGTGACCTTCCCAAGGGAATCTACTTTCTGCAAATTCGTTCTGCAGGCCAGATTGCTAATTCGCGTCTATTGAAAGAATAGGCGTAGTGTTGTAGATGTAGATGAAGGAGGCCCCCTGGAAAAAGGGGGCCTTTCTGGTTCTGATCTTTTCCGGTGAGATTATTGTCCTCCTTCTATGATGTCAGTTCCCAGATATTTGTCTCCTGGTACATAATACCACTTTCGGATAGCAGGCAATTTCATGCCTCCGATGTCCTTCAGGCCATCCAGATAGATGTATTCTCCTTCTTTTGTCTTTTCATCCTTATAAAACTGATAGCCCTCCATCGCATAGGTTTCGGGATGAATGAAAAATAACCAGGTATGTTGTCCAACTTCTTCCTCATAACCGACCTTCAAGACAAGATATTCTTTTCCATTAAAGGTAGTTCTGTCTACTTTGTCATCTATGATGGTTCCAGGGTCTCGCAGTTTCATCGGTAAACCGTATAGATAGATATAATAATCCCGCATTCGTTGAATGGTCGCACAATCTGCACGATTGCTTTTGATTTCCTCTTCTGTCAATTCTGTCCTTCCATCGATGCTGGCAAAACAGGAGTCTCCCTGTATTCCTGTGCGTACCTTCTTGCCCTCTCTGTCTCTTTCAGAGGAAAAAAAACTGTTCATCAAATCAATCGTAACCTGAGTCATGGAGGAAGAACCATCTGGTCTTTCCCCTTTGAGATCCAAGTGAATATCTGCGCTGACCCATTTGGAGCCGGGGTCATGAAACTGAATAGTCTTCGTCAGCAATTGTTGACCTGTCAGGGATTGTCCTACAAGTGGCATTCCCCAAGCTCCCAACACCAGGACCAATAAGGTGGCAGAAATGCCAAGCTTTACCAACCTCTTGATAATCGTATTCAAAAAAGCGTTCATAGTAGATGTATTTTGTAAACAATTGCCGGGAAAAATAAGGAAGTATTCTCTTAATTCGGAATTTTTCCCATCTTACCGAAATGAAAGCAATTTATCTTGTTCGAACCGGCGATGCTGCTCAGGCATTTGAGCAACGGGAAGTCCCAACTCCCAAGCCGGGACTTGGGGAAGTACTTATCAAAGTCGAGGCCTTCGGCTTGAACTTCGCGGATGTGATGGCCAGACTGGGACTGTATCCTGATGCTCCTCCTCTGCCCGCTGTGATCGGCTATGATATCGTCGGAAGAATTGAGGAAGTCGGGGAGGGGGTGAATCCCGATCGAATTGGAGAAAGAATCACGGCTCTCTGTCGCTTTGGTGGTTATGCAGAATATGCCCTTACTCCGGCAATAGGAGCTATTCCCATCGGCAATGACATGGATTCAGGAACTGGCCTGTCTTTGGCTGTTCAGGGCGCAACAGCCATTTATATGGCAGAAGAAATGGTCCGATTGCATGAGGGAGAACATGTGTTGATTCATGCAGCGGCTGGAGGTGTGGGAAGTTTGTTGGTCCAGTTTGCTCGCCATAAGGGCTGTGTGATTTATGGAACGGCTGGCTCGCAGAGGAAACTGGATTTCCTGCGGGATTTAGGCGTGGACCATCCAATTAATTATCGAGAGAAGGAGTTCGCTACAGAGATTCGTTCCATCAGAGGTGAGGACGGCCTGGATATTGTTTTCGATCCCATTGGGGGCAAAAGCCTGAAACAAGGATTCAAGCTTCTCAGAGCGGGGGGACGTATTGTTGCCTTTGGCGGGTCATCCATGACACAGGCAAAAAACATTTTCTCAAAAATTCGCATTGGTCTCAGCTTTGGGATTTATCATCCTGTGGCCTTTCTCAGCAATTCCCGTTCGATGCTTGGGGTCAATATGCTGCGAATATCCGATCAACGGCCTGAGTTGAGTGCCAGAGCACTGCGTAGAACCGTCGAATTGGCCAAAGAAGGAATCCTCCAGCCGCTAGTCGGGGGCCGGTATCCTGCATCTCAGATTGGCGATGCTCATGCCTTCCTGGAATCTCGACAATCAATGGGCAAGGTCATTGTTGAGTGGTAAGCAACCATCGGTCAGCTATGTGTTATGTATGATGGGGTACGCTGTTTCTGTCTAAGGGCAACTTCATTCCCGCCTCCTATAGGATAGAATAAAGAGGAATTTTCCTATTCCAGGAGCAGATATAGATTCCAGCCTTTCTCCCAAGGATAGACAAACAGGAGAGTCTGCCGATCATCTATACGGCTAATCATTTCCAAGAACAACACGACATAAGCCTCACTACCTTAATACCCAATACCCAACCACCTAATCCCTACTCTCCTTTTTCTCCTCTTTGGGTTTTACCTCTATCGTCGCAACTACCTGCCCGTGATCTGAGCGCCAGATCCGCATCTTCTCATTGGTAAGGGTGTTGTCGATCAAGTGGTCATTATAGTTTGCGACGTAAATGACTTTGCCGACATGGCGAGGATTTTCTCTGACAAGCTCTTCACTAACCATGATGTGGTCAAGTGCCTCGTGATGACCATTATGGATGTGTGTGTAGTACATGTCATGATAACTTTGGCGTGCCTGAATGTCCCTGGCTTGATACAGCAATACATCCCAAATTTTGCGTTTGACATCAGTTGGAAATCGTCTGTGAGGAGGTTCACCAGATACCATGCGGGAAGTGACAGCCAATCCTGAATCATTTACATCTCCCATGAGAATCAAGGGACACGCCCGATTTTGAAGTTTTTCCATTAACAATTCTCGGAGTGCAGCAGCTTCAACAGCTCTTTTGACCAGGGCTCTGGCCTGACCTCTGGCTAGATCTACCGGATTTTCGCGACTTTCTGTTTCATTGAACAGTGGACGCTTGGATTTGAGATGGACCACCACACAGGTAATGGTCAGATGTTTCCGCACTTGAACATCTGCAAACAAAACCGGCCGTGAAAATTTTGCGATAGGAATCTCTGCCCCTTCAATATCCAGGGTTTGAGGAAAATCTTCCACTACTGTATGAGAAAGGATAGGGAATTTACTTGCCAGGGCCACGCGTGGCAACTTCCCATCTGCGGCCGCCACCACAGTGTGGTAGTTTTTCATTTTCTCTGTCTCTTCCAATAAATCCTCCAAGGCTTCTGGATGAAAAACTTCCTGAAATCCCACCAACTCTGCTTTCATGTGATTGAGTTGATTGGCTGTCCAGCGAAGCTTTTTTTGATAATTTTCAGGAGAATAAACCCGGCTTCCATAATATTTTTTTTTCGGGGAAACGAGGTTAAAGAGATTGAAGGTTCCGACTTTGAAGGTATCCATAGGAGCAAGTTACCAATTTCGTGGAATTCAAACAGGAAATCACAAATGAACTGGGTGTACGTCAGATTTCCCAATCAAAGAGATTGCCTTGTTTCAAAACCTCTTCCGCACTGCCCCGTTTCTCCTCAAAAAGAGAAACGACCCCACATGCTAGGAAACAAATGGGACATTTGACGTACACCCCAAATGAACTGGAATCAGGAGATTCTGCGAAAAGACGCAAATAAAAAGGCCGCCTCTGAATGAGGCAGCCTCTTTTGTTCGATTCAGCTAAACTAGCTGAGCTGTTTTATTGCTTGGTGAATTTCAGGATAACAGGCTTGGGATCTACTCCACAACCACCGTCATGCGCGAATTCGACCATATTCAAGGTAAAGCTAGAATCATCATCCAGATTGAATGCAGAATCTCCATCTTGAGCAAATGTGATAGATCCATCGCCACAACCAGCACCAGCTGATGTAGTATTGATGAAAATAAACTCACAAGCGAAGTCAATTCTGAAAGGATCTCCAGCGAATCCACCAAAGTTTGGAAGATAATCTGGAACACCAAAGTCTCTATTGGTAGTTGATCCAGCCACTGTAGTAAGCTCTACAATGAATCCACCTTCAGGCTGAGGGCCCCATGGCTCACCGAATCCTCCTGAAACATCATTCACATACTCCATTGTATAAGAGCCTGAAAATTCAGAATCATCCAATGGGCAGGTGATTTTGGCATCAAAATCAAAGTATCCACCAAAAGCGGCTCCATTCACAGCAGGAGAAGAAAGAGCTCCTGTGTGCTTGGCTCCTGATTTGGTTGTCAGGACAGACTCAAATTCAAAGATGTCACCTGATTTCAGGTTATCAATGTTCAGACCAAAGTGGTTGATGATATCTGTCGCAGGAATGCTGATTGATAATCCAACAAATCCATTGCCATTGGTAGCAAAATCACCAGCAGAGAATGACTTATACAATGATTGATCCTTGCTGTCATCTCCGTTGCCAGAATTGTTGTCATCAAAGGAGGCAAACAACTCAAAAGTGGTTACAGTTGCTCCTTGCTCCAGGTCTACAAACTCTACTTCATATTCGTAAGAAGAGCTTCCAATATTGGCCAGATCATACTCACCAGCGGTAAGTTTCACAAGTCGGACATAAGCACCCTTACCCGCATCTTCGAAAGTAATGATAGGCTTGAGATCAGGATTGGCACATGAGCTAATCAATAGCATCCCGATGATTCCAACGTAAATTAAAATTTTATTAAACATAGTTGTTGTCATTTTTTCAATGAATACACATCGAGATTAATTGATTTCATCAGGATTGGTGTCCCAGAAAACTTTGTCTTTATGCGTTTTCTGTGTAGCCTGAGAATTCAAGGTTACAAATACGAGAGGATAGACAAAAGTTCGTGGGAAGTCTCCACTAGATGGTTCGAGAGAAGGCTGCAAGTTAGAAGGCTTGCTGGTTCTACGATAGGCATTTAAGATTTCCATGCCATTGCCCCATAGTGCTACCTGATACTGCTTGATAATGATGTTGAGCTTCTCGTCAGCATCGGCTGCATCAAATTGTGCCAGGATGGCATCTCTATAAACCATTGCATCAACATCAATAGAATCGAGGAAGGCTGCCTGAAGCGTAACGTCATTTCCTTCTACGTCAGTACCAACAACTTTTGCAGTGTTGATTTTGCTTGACCATCCGAATACTTTGTCCATAGATTTGGTCATCCCGTTTTCAAGATGATCTCTGGCATCACCAGTTCCTCCAAAGAGAGCGGCTTCAGCCAACATGAAATCTACCCAGGAAGAAAGCATGATAGGTGTGATCCCTTCACCAAGGGCACCATCTGTTCCAGCATTTTGAGTGAATTCAAATTGATTGTCATCAAAGTTTCCACCACCTGGATACAATCCATATACAGTTCGGATTGGTCCGTCTGGTGGGATACCAGAACCGTTACCATGGTCTCGGCCATAGAATCCTTCTTCCAGAACACAGTAAGGCATCTCTTCTGAATAGTGATCAGGCTTGGCAGACTGATCAGGGAAGTCAGAGAAGATGCAAGAATAGACATTCACATCCTGCTCAAACGCATTGGATGTCTGACGGTAGAAGTAGAACCGCATACGAGGATCTTTCAGCCCATCAGCATGTCCTTTTTGCATGGCCCACATGAAATAGTTGGACATGTAGGTTCCATCATTGGTCTCATAAGAGTTGTTGTAGAACGGATGGCGAGAATTAGGATTGTCTCGCTGATTGCTGTACTTAAACTCAAAATCGCCACCTTCATCTGTGATGTAGTTACCAGCGGCTACAATTTCACCAATTTTGCCAATAGCTTGTCCATCTACCAGACGTGTAGTCATGTACATTCTGATTTTGAGTGTATTAGCCAGTGCAATCCACTTGTTGACATCTCCGTCGTAGAAGTTGTCTTCAGCTGGAAGAGCAGCGTCATTACCCAAATCAGAAATAGCTTCGTCCAACAGACCTTCAGCTACAGTGTAGATAGAAGCACCATCATCAATCTTAGGACTGATGATGTCAGTTCCCTGCAATGCTTCTGTATAAGGAACATTGGCAAATAAGTCAACCATGGTCATGAGGACATACGCCTTCATAATTTTGGTTGTTCCAGAGTGAACAAACAGCCCACGTTCACCAGCCTGCGTTAACAATGCTTCTGCATCTGGCAGGAAGGCAGAGTAAGCAGTATTCCAGATTCCGTTAAATCCGGTAGGGGTATACCTGTTGTTATAGGTAAAGGCTCCCATGTTGACCATTCTGGTTGCATCAGCACCCAGACGGAATGTTGCATTAACAAAGTTGTTAAAGGTCAACTGGAGATTGTTATAAAGAAAGTTGATCTCCGCTTTCTCAGGGGCTACCCTGTTGGGGTTGTCCTGCAGTTCAAGATTGAACATTTCGCAGGAGCTGAACCCAAGCATGAGAACAACAACAGTTATTCTAAAAAGAAATTTCATGATAATCGAATTAGAGAACAATTAGAATGTCAACCTCAGAGTAGCTCCATATTTCTTGGCAGTTGGTCCAGTCAAGAGTTCGAAACCACGACCGTTTCCAACACCAAGGCTCAATACCTCTGGGTCAAAGTTTACACCAAATGGGAAGTTGTAAGCTTTGTACCACATGTTTTCTCCAGAAACAATCAAAGAGATTGCACCAAATGGAGTTTTTTCAATCAAACCAGCAGGAAGATCATAAGACAGAGATACTTCACGAAGTCGAAGAGTAGTTCCGTCAAAGATTTTACCTTCATCAGCCCAGAAATAAGAACGGAAGAAGAAGTCTCCCATATATCCCTGATAGTCATTGACACTCCCATCGCTGGCCTTAACACCAGGAAGGATTACTGGAATGAATCGGTCAACATCTGTATCAATGGTGTTTCCTCTAGCAAAGAGAGTTGCAGTGGTGTTGGAGTAGATATCTCCACCGTCGATATACGTGAATTGGAAGTTCAAGCCAATTCCTTTGTAGGTGAATGAGTTGATCCAGTTTGCCTGATAGTTGGGGTTTGGATTTCCAATTGGGGCAATGTCCTGTGCGTCGATGTAGTTTCCATCGGCACCAACAAGCAGATCACCATTCTCATTTTTCTCATAAGGAGTACCTTGGATGATTCCATAAGGCTCACCGGGAACGGCAAAGTTACCAAGGTTAGAGTATCCAGCGATAACAACCTGATCTACACCATCAGCAATAGAGTTGACAATGTTGATGTTCTTGGTAAAGTTCCAATCCATGCTCCATGTGAAGGCACCCTGAATAGGAATAAGGTTCAAGCCAAATTCGATTCCTCTGTTTGACAGAGAAGCAGCGTTGACTGTGGTGTTGGTGTAACCAGTAGATGGGTCCAACTGCAAGTCAATGATGATGTCATCTGACTGCTTGTCATAGAGAGAGAGGTCGATACCGATTCTGTTTTGGAGCAATTTAGCTTCCAAACCGAGTTCAATCTCAGTATGTGTCTCTGGACGGAGGTTGGGGTTCCCCAGTCTGTTATCCACAGTATTGGTGTTCAATACAGCACCACCTCTTGATACGAATACATTGGTATTGGCATTCAGGAAGCTTCTTGTTTGATAAGGATTAGGATATCCCGCAGATGTTCCATATCCGAATCGAACTTTCAAGTAGTTCAGGATGGTGTTGTTCTTCAGGCCTTGAATGGCTTCAGTCGGGATGAAAGAAATACTGGCAGAAGGATAGAAGACAGAACGGTTGGCTTGCTCAAGTGTAGAAGTCCAGTCATTACGTGCCTGGATGTTCAAGTAAGCAAATCCTCCGTATCCAACAGTAGAAGTCAAGTAAGCACCAACGGTGTTCTCCTCTGTTCGGAATGATCCTGACTGGTGGTTGATGAAGTTGTCATGTGTAAACAGATCAAAGATGAACTGGTTGTTACTGGCAGTCCAGTCTCCATCTCTGGTTTCTCTTCGCAGGTTCAAGCCAGCGATACCATCGATAGACAGTTTTTCATTGATTTCAAAGTTATAAAGGAAGTTCATCACCTGGTCAGTGATTTTGTTCAGACGACCAGAAGTGTACATGGCTCCATCAGGTACCTGAGATCCACCTTTGTTGATGGTTCTTTGCTGAACCTGGTTGTACTGGTCAATACCGATTCGGTAGTTGGCAGTCAACCAATCAGTGAGGTCATAGCTCAAGTTGATGTTACCGTAGAAACGAGACAGTTGCTCGTTATCATTGGCATTGGCAAGTGTCCATCGTGGATTCTGGATCGCAGCACCACGACGATAGTATACCATAGATCCATCCACTGGGCTTTGGAAAGGAAGATTCATCAAGTCAATACTTCTAGGCGTATACATGATGTTTCCAAATACAGAAGCGCCAGATGGGTTAGATCCAAAACCAACCGCTGCTGGAGGAGCATTTCTGTCAGAATCAACATAGTTGAAGCTGGATCGGATGGTCAGGCCATTGTCCAGTTTGGTTTTTCCACCAAGACCGAAGTTGTGCTTAGTGAAGTTGTTTCCAGGGGTAAAGCCTTCGTCAGACAGGTAACTGTAGTTTGCACTTACAGCACTGCTGTTTCCGAGGTTCTTGTCAAAGTTTACTGAAGTGTTGCTGACAACTCCTTTTTGGAAGAAGTTTTCTACACTTGGATAAGGTTTGTAGTCATAACGAACACCTCTGAACTCAGGAAAATCGTCATGAAACTGTGCCTGATCATAAGGGTGCTGAACCTGACCATTTTCGTCAATACCGTTACTTCCTCTTACATCAAATCCAGGTCCCCAGTTTGAGAAGAACCAACCAAAGTTTCCAGAGAATCCATTTCCATAGGAATCCTGGTAGCTAGGAAGGTTAGAAATCTCAGTGTAAGACAGAGACTGTGTGAAGCTGATTTCGGACTTTTTGCTAGAGTTTTCACCAGCATT
This sequence comes from Bacteroidota bacterium, assembly GCA_039029315.1. Lineage (GTDB taxonomy): Bacteria > Bacteroidota > Bacteroidia > J057 > J057 > JBCCCJ01. The sequence continues at coordinate 60,146 of JBCCGK010000075.1, forward strand.
TCCGTTTTTGGTGGTAATCAGGATTACCCCGTTTCGTCCAGCTTCCCCATAGAGTACAGTTGCACTCAAGCCTTTCAGGATACTCACTTCAGCAACATTGTTTGGATCAAGGTCCAAGAAACGGCTGGAAGCAGTAGCACCACCTTGAACGAAGTTTCGGTCAGAGTTGGCATCGGTATTGAAAGGAACACCATCAATTACGAACAAGGGTTGGTTGGTACCATTAATAGAAGAGTACCCACGGATAATGATGTTGGTACCACTACCAGCGATCCCACTGGTTTGGGTAATATCCACACCAGGAGCTTTCCCACGCATGATACGTGCGATATCCGCCTCCGTTCTGTTCGCAATGCTTGCAGAAGAGATTGTTGATACACCGTAACCTAGGGCTTTCTTTTCTTTCTTAATCCCCAGACCAGTTACTACAACTTCTTCCAAAGTCAGGTCAGAATTCAACTTAACAGAAAGATTGCTGCCATCACCGATAGCAACATCCTGAGAAGCAAATCCAACATAACTAATAACCAACATGTTGTTGGTCTCAGGTACAGAGAGTGAGAAATTACCATTGTTGTCGGTAAGTGTACCAGTTGTTGTTCCCTTTACAAGAACACTGGCGCCGATCAATGGTTCTTCCGCATCGTTTGTAACCCTTCCATTTACAGTTCTTTGTGCCAGTGCCGTGGCGCCGACTACAAAGACCATTACCATAAATAGTAACAGTTTTTTCATAGTAGAGAAATTTAATTAACAAACACCGTGAAATAATTCAACAAATATAGGACTATCTCAGAACCTTTTAGACATTTTTAGGTGAAAAAAACAATTTTTGATCGCAAGCTTTTGTGAAAAAACACAAAATAGAAGCTCATATGGCTTGTTTTTGCGAAATTTTTATTTTTTCCAAGTAATCGATAAAGAATCTTCTATCATGTTTGATTTTGCCGAAAAATGAAAAAAAATTGGCCAAGTCCCCAATTTTAATTGGTGAAAATCCAATGATTCATTCAAAAATACAGAAAACAAACAGTGAAGACGAGGACGAGTTGTAACCTTAACCAATTGGTTTCGTAAATAGAAAGTTAGTTTCCTCATATATAAAGCCTACAGTTTCCCTCCATAACGTAGAGTATTACAAAAGGTGGCTTTGCGAAAATATTTTTTTTTAACCTACCCCTAATGAAGAAGTTATTTAGCTACCTGTTTACTCCTATCTTTCTTCCCGTATTTGGATTGTTATTGGTGGTCTTTGATCCCGTCCAGCGACTGATGTATTGGGTTGGAGACCAGAAATGGCAGCAAAAAGTGGTTGTGTTTCTGAATCTTCTCCTGACCCGGAGTCTTCTGTTGATGGGAATTCATTGCAAATTCAGAAATGAACAGAGTTTGCCAACAGATCGTCCCCTGATCATCGTGTCGAATCATCAAAGCATGTTCGACATTCCTCCCTTTTTTTGGTACTTACGCAAACACTCGGTGAAGTTTGTCTCCAAGATAGAACTGGCCAAAGGCATTCCCAGTATTTCCTTCAATCTGCGAAAAGGAGGCAATGCCATCATCGATCGAAAAGATCCTGATCAGGCGATCCCAGCTTTGACTCAATTTGCGAGGTATATAGAGAAAAACCGCTTTTCAGCTTGTATTTTTCCTGAAGGGACGCGGAGTCGGACAGGCCATCCGAAAACTTTCTCTCTCAAAGGGCTGGCTACATTGCTGGAACATGCCCCCAATGCTCTCGTTGTGCCAGTAAGTATCAACAATTGCTGGAAAATTATGCGACATGGTTGGTTTCCGCTATCCTTTGGGGAAAAGCCAACATGGAGGGTACATAGCCCGATAGAACCAGCAGGAAAGACTGCTGTGGATGTCTTGCGGGAAGTCGAACAGGTAATCGTAGCCGGGATACAGATATAAATCGGGTCCCAATTCTTAGTTTGACTTTGTCCATTTTTTACAGGAGAAAAATCCTCCCATATGCTCTGGAAACCGTCTTTTCGAATGAATGAACTTCGCTGTTTTTAGGTGATGTTGATTCATTCTCATTGAAAATTTATTCACAACTGTACACTTTTTATTTTCCTTTGTTTTTAGATTCTTTGCAACTTTTTGGCGGCAAAAAGTGAATGCGCTCAACTTCTTGGGGTAAATCAAGAAATGCTTCTCTCGAACAGTTCATGTCCGTATACATTAAGCCTTTTGGTTTGGGTTAAGCTGTTCGGTTCCCCCAACTTTTTGAGCGCATTCGCAAAAAGTTGCGTAAAAACCGCTGACCGGTTGGTCTGGTGCGCACCAG
>JBCCGK010000076.1:0-62073 GCA_039029315.1 Bacteroidota bacterium
ACTTATTTTTTGTATGCGTCTTTTTTCCTCATTCTACAGCTTTTTTTGTTCTCATAGCCCCACTATGAGAACAAAAAAGAGCCTTGTCTGAGAAAAAAATACCTCCTAAAAATTCTTAGCACAGATTCCAAAACAGTCTCTAAGCTGCCAGATGTAAGAAAATCTCATCTTGTGGCAACGATTTTATTGAAGCTGAGGGAAAAATTGCTCCATCAGAGGCAGGGAAAAACATCTGGATACAAAAACCACAGAAAGGATTGGCACATGGTTAAATGGCCCTGTAGGAGGACAAAAAGTTGTTGCAAAAAAAGAAACCGGCCTCTAGCCGGTTTCTCTTGACACAATCAGCCCTCACCAATCAACAGCACATTCCCATCATCAGTATATCTTGACTTGATAGTCGGACAAATCGAAACAGAACGAAAACACTTACCTACAGAATGTCGTGTCTGCCTGGATTGTCATCTCTTTCTTGTTTAGTTCCCCCAGCCTGGACGAAAATCATCCAGATAGTTGCCATCTGAATCGAAAGCCAGCCGCTCACCAGTATCCAACTTCACAAGGTATACTACTGTCCCGTCGCGCTTCGTAATCTGAACGGCTTTGTCCACGACAGCACCAGCAAAGTTGTCGCTGATATAGGTCTGAGCAGTCCCTGGGAGCGCACTGGCTTCTATTATTTCTCCATGTCGTTTGTGATGCCCTCTTCTTCCGCGACGTTCACGAATTCCCAGAAAATCTCCACTTGCGTCAAAAGTCAGGATTTCTCCGCTGCTGATTCGTACCGTATAGATGCTGTCTCCATCATGTTCCATGGACATGGCTTTGGTGATCATTTCGCCAGCATAGTTGGTGTCGACATAGTCCTGAACCCCCGCTGGGAGATCTTCAATCGCTACCTCTACACACCCACCCCCATCTCTGGTAAATGACAATGTTTCTCCATTATCAAGGGAAATTTCGAATACTTCTGCTCCATTTGACCCAACGACTCTGGTAATGGAAGAAATTCCCACAGACGGAAACGTATTCATAACTTGATCTAGGACGTCAGATGGAAGTTCCGATTCTGCGATGGTTTCTACTTCTCCCGTAAAAAACTCTTGGATCAATTCTTCGGCCTGTTGGCATGCGACAAAAGTTGTTGCAAGGGCGACTACCACCCAGAATTTCAGGAATGACCTGTTCATACGTGTTGTTTGTTGAAATGAGAAATCGAAAATGGAGCCGCTTCTTGTACCAGCACGCAGGAAGGGAAAAAAGGGTTGGTTGAGGATAGGAAAAAAATGAACAATATTTCAAAAAGCGTCCAATGGAGGCTCTAATGAGCGATAAAATCAGAGAAAGACTTCCTCATGAAGAAGAAGTCTTTCTGAGCATGACTTTGATCCAGTCCCGATATCAGCCCATTTCCCAGCCTTTTCGGTATTCTCTGGTCAGATATTGGTTGGCGGATTTTTCATTTGTGATCTTCATATTTTCTGAGTCAAACTCCAGTTTTTTGCCAGTACGAATGGCAATCGCTCCCAAATTGATCGTATCTGTAACGGTTCCGGCTTTGAGGAAACTTCCGCCTGCCTCTTCATTGTTCAGGATAGACTCCGCCCATGTCGCGGTCCTGTCTACTTCATCGGCCTTTTTTACCTGCTTCTCGCCCTCATAAGCTTTCATCCTGGCAGAAGGAATGATTTCAGGATTTTCTCCCAAAAAGCTCGCGAGAATTTTTCCCTTATCTCCAACGAACATCATGCCCTCGAACGGAATGTCTCTGTCATCTGCTTCCAGTTCTGGCGGAGCAAATGGTTTCATGCCACCATCGTACCAAAACAAGTCAAAGGCAGGAAGGGCTCGTTGCGCTGGAAACTTGAATCGAACCATGGAAGAATAGGGGAAGGCGGAATCATTTTTGACGCCTCTACAGACCTGATTGATGACTTGCCGATTGGTCGTTCCATAGGCTTTGACGCTGGTAGGGCCGCGATCAATTCCAAAGTTGTCAAAAAGAGGAAAAAGGCTGTAATGTCCCATATCTGCGATGCTGCCGCCTCCAAAGTCATACCAACCCCGAAATACATTGTGGGTAAAGTTGGGGTGATAGGGGCGATCTGGAACAGGGCCCAACCAAAGATCCCAATTGAAGTTTTTGGGAATGGGAGGTGTATCGGTGGGTTCCAGATGCCATTGAGGCCACACAGGACGAAAAGACCAGTTGTGGATTTCCTTGAGAGTTCCGATGGCACCATCATTGATCCAGTCAAGGATAAGTTTGTGATCAGAGATAGGCTTCCAGGCCAGTAGGTTGGTGAGGACCTTCTCTTGTCGTGTCGTTTCGATGGTTAATCTTCCTTCAGCGAGTCGATTGGCAATGGGTTTGTGCGTGATGACATGCACTTTCTTTTTCATAGCGGCAATTGCGATCGGGGCATGTGTATGGTCAGGCGTCATGACCTTGACCACGTCCAGGTCCTTCTCCTTCTCCAGCAAATCCCTGAAATCCTCATAGGCTTTGCACGCTTTTTTCTGTTTGTAGTATTGGTTGACATATTTTTGCGCAACATCTCTTCCACCAGGAATTCCTGTTACCCCTTCTCCCCAACTTTTGTCATTAAGGACTTTGCGAATGTTGTTTCGAATACCGTGTGCAGACCAATCCAGATAATCTGTAGAGTATTTGTTGGGATCACAGACGGCGATCACTTGAATTTTGGGATTGACCAGCATTTCTCCCATCTCGCGTAGTCCCTGTGTGCCGCAGCCAATATTGGCCACAGTGATTTTATCCGATGGGGGGATTTTTCCTGATTTGGCAAGAACATGAGCAGGGACGATGGAGAAAGTAGCTGCAGTTGCGGCAGCTTTCCCGGCTTTGTTGATGAATTCGCGGCGATTGAGATTGTCTGTTGAGCTCATCTGAAGGTATGGTTAAGTAGTAGAAGGAAAAAAGTATAGGTTTCTAAGTTAGGTCTTGTAGCAAGAGAATTGCAAATCCAGTCTTAAGTAGACGCACGGACTATGTCAATAAAAAGAGACCCATGCACAGATAGAAGAAATATCCTAATTGCCATCGAAAACCACGATATATCCCTGCCCCCCAATACACGCCAGCAGTGTACATCTTCCTTTCTTCCGAAGAGCAGATAGGCGGAGAGGTTTATCTTTTGTGAAAAAGGGCAGGAAACTCGGGAATATTTGCAACCTTTATTCTGTCAAAGGTGTACCTAGAGTAGTAATACTCTCCATACACTGTTATTTTTTTCCTGACCTCAGGCAACTATTGCCATGACACTTGCGTGTAGCCTGAGACCAATCACAGTAATCCTTTACCGCAGTGAGAGTATCACTTACTTCGGATATACAGCCCCTCATTCAAGCTTGCCAGGAAGGTCAGAGAGACGCCCGCGCAAGTCTTTATCGCCAATTTTACAATTATGCGATGAGCATTTGTCTTCGATACTCCAAAGACAGGGAGGAGGCCAAGGAAATCGTGAATGATGGTTTTTTGAAAATTTTTGCAAAACTGGACAAATACGACCACCGTAAGTCCTTCCAGGGATGGTTACGTCGCATCATGATCAATGCTTCCATTGATTTTTATCGACGGAACCAAAAACATTATCATCAGGCGGACCTGGAAGCGGCAAAGCATATGGGCGTAGAGGCACATGGTTTGTCCTCGCTGACACAGCAGGAAATTATGGATGCCGTCCAGAAATTGCCACCATCATATCGCATGGTTTTCAACCTGTTCGTCGTAGAGGGATATAAGCATGAAGAGATTGCAGAAGAATTGGGCATCAGTATCGGAACCTCTAAATCTAACCTAGCAAAAGCGCGTGCTAAACTCAAGGTGAGCCTGGCTCATCATTATGCCAACAATTTAAATTATCATGGATGATCGGTACTTTGACGATGTAATGAAACAGAGGCTGGAAGCCTATGCGGATACCAGCGCAGTAGATGAAGCTGCGCTGATTGAAGTATTGGATGTTGCTGACCATCTGAGTCCTGGGGTTTCTTCTGGAGGATTGTGGGGAATTGGAGGAAACTGGATCATGGGCATGCTGCCCGTACTGATGGTCATAGGAGGGCTCTGGTGGATAATTGGACTAGAGGATCAAGCGATTGCTGCTGAGATGATGCAAGAACCTTCGGAAATCCTTGCGCTTCATCCTCCTTTGCCACCCGCTCCGGAGGCTGTGCAGGCAGCAGTTCTTACCGTAGACAAGATCGAGGTCAAGGCTCCAGTGAGGACCTCTGGTTTGGCGCCCATCGAAGGACGTCAGCAAATAATTCCCCAGCCTGTTTCACTCCCGCAACCAAGGCGCAAGCTCACGGTTTCCCAACTCGCTGCCAGACCGCCACTGCCCGCTGTCATGACAGATACCTTTGATCGCCCCCAGCTTCCGTTGGTGAAGCTAGCGTCTCTTGATGGTCATGATCACTTTCACATAGAATCTGTGGCGGAACATGGGCAATATTTGGTAGATTTTTTTGGAAAACGATCCTCACGGCATCATCGACATACCCATAAGTCGATTCTTATACGACCTTGCACAGCATCCAAATCTGGATGCAGAAGGTGAGGAATGTCTTGTCCCTCCCCACCTGAAGCAGCTCCATTTTTATATTCCTCTATTTTCTTCAGCTACTTCACTCCCGTACACTTTTGGCCCAACTCCCCAAAACCGCTCCGGTTCACCAATCGGAAGTCCGGTGCGCTGCCAATCTGAAGTCCGGTGCGCTGTCAATCGGAAGGTCCAGTGCGCCGTCGAGTTTTGGGAGCCAACCCGCCAATACCCTTAAAAGAGTCCGGTAGAGAGTCAGAGGAACCCTATGGTTGCCACTAAGCGGATTTCTCCCTATTTTGTGGGGAAAATTCATCAATCAGATCAACCATTATGGCTACGCTCGTACAGACAGATCTCAAATCCCCACTGGAACTTTTCTATACATGGGAAAAACAAATTCCAACCAAAAAATATCTCCACCAACCCATTGGTGGACAATGGTATACCTGGACCTGGGCAGAAGCTGCTAATGAAATTCGAAGAATGGCAGCCTTCATAGACTCAAAAGGATATGAGCCAGGCAGTCGAATCGCCATCTTGTCCAGAAACTGTGCACACTGGATCATGACAGATATTGCCATTATGATGAGTGGACATATATCTGTCCCAATCTACCCGAATGTCAATCGACAGAATGTCAACTATGTTCTCACCCACAGTGAGAGCAAGATGCTATTTGTCGGAAAGCTGGAGCCACATGACTGGGAGGAAATGAAGAACGGGATTCCTGAAGAGGTCAGCTGTGTCAACTTCGGACGATACAATCTGGCAAACGATGATTTTCCAACCTGGGACCAGATAATTGAGAGTACAGAGCCAAAAACAGATAGTCCTTCTCGAGATTTGGATGAGATCATGACCATTATCTATACCTCAGGGACAACTGGAACTCCCAAAGGTGTAGTACAGAAGTTTATTGCACCGACATTTGCGTTCAATACCTTTATGGATATCTTCAATCTGGGTGCTGATGATCGGTTCTTTTCCTATCTGCCTCTGTCTCATATCGCTGAGCGAATGTTGATCGTCATGGGGACCTTGAATAGTGGCGCTTCAGTGCACTTTGCTCAATCTCTGGATACGTTTGCAGAGAATCTCCGAACCTGTGCGCCGACAGTTTTCCTTGGAGTACCACGAATCTGGACCAAGTTTCAGATGGGTGTACTGGCGAAATTTTCCCAATCCAAACTGAATATTTTGCTGGCCATCCCGATTTTGAACAATGTAATTAAGAAAAAAATCCGTGAAGCGCTGGGACTGCATTGTGCCAAAATTTGTCTGACAGGTGCTGCGCCCATTCCGGCTTCCCTCTTGCAGTGGTATAGCCGCCTCAAACTGGATATTTGCGAAGTCTATGGAATGACAGAAAATTCTGCCTATTCACACTCCAATATTCCTGGGGCAACACGATACGGAACTGTAGGAAGAGCCATGCCTGGCGTCGAAGTCAAACTGACAGATGAGGACGAAATCTGCGTCAAGAGTCTTGCGAATATGGTCGAGTATTACAAAGAACCAGGAAAAACTGCAGAAGCCCTCAGAGATGGATTCCTGCATACTGGCGACAAAGGGTCCGTAGATGCTGATGGATTCATGCGAATCACTGGTCGGGTGAAGGACTTGTTCAAAACCTCTAAAGCAAAATATGTCGCGCCAAGCCCAATCGAAATGCTGCTCGCCAAAAATGAAAATATTGAGCAAGTATGTGTGGTAGGTACCGGAATTCCTCAACCACTGGCCTTGGTAGTGTTGTCAGAAGATGCACAGGAAAAAGACAAAGAGGATGTCAAGGAAAGCTTGGAAGAAACCTATGCGGAAGTAAATCCAAGCCTGGAGCATCATGAACAATTGCAGAAACTGGTTGTTGTCAAGGATAACTGGACGCCCGAAAATGGTGTTCTTACCCCTACACTTAAAATTAAGCGGAGTGTCATTGACGACAGATACCAGAACTCTTATGAAAAGTGGTACGATGGGGGCAAAGGAGTGATCTGGGAAAATTAATCATCTAGAACTGCTGACACAGCTTCTCCCACTGCACAGAGGTACGGAAACACAGAGAGAAAGACCATCAAAAGATCTTTGTGTTTTGGTACCTCTGTATATTTTTTTACTTCTCAACAACTAGATAGCATATGTCCCGATTACTCCTTCTCCTCTGTTTGCTTTCTCTTTCCTGTATCAACTTCAATTCTGCGACCATAGAGGTGGACAAGCCATTGCTGGACAAGATCCAACTTCCAGACGGATTTCAGATCGAATTGTATGCCGAAGGAGTGAAAAATGCCCGCTCGATGGCTTTGGGAGAAAAAGGAACGATATTCGTCGGGACACGAAGTCAGGGGAAAGTGTATGCTCTGGTGGATAAAAATGGGGACTACAAAGTAGACAAGCAATATGAAATTGCCAAAGGACTCAAACTCCCTAATGGGGTAGCCTTCCGCAATGGTTCGCTCTATGTTGCAGAGGTCAACAAAATCTGGCGGTACGACAAGATAGAAGAGAAACTGTCTTCCCCTCCCGAACCTGTGGTGATTCGCGATGATCTTCCGACAGACAGATGGCATGGATGGAAGTACATCGCTTTTGGGCCGGATGATAAACTCTATGTGCCTGTGGGTGCGCCTTGCAACATCTGCGAACGCGAAGATGAACGCTACGCTTCCATCCTTCATATGAATCCCGATGGGAGCGATCTGAAGGTGTATGCGCATGGAGTGAGGAACACTGTCGGATTTGACTGGCATCCAGAGACCAATGAGTTGTGGTTCACGGACAATGGCCGGGACATGATGGGCAATGATCTTCCACCAGATGAATTGAATCATGCGCCTCAAGCCGGTATGCACTTTGGGTTTCCGTATTGTCATGCTGGAGAGATTGCGGACCCAAAGTTTGGGGAGATCAAGGATTGTAGCCAATTCACGCCTCCGGCACAACAATTGAACCCGCATGGAGCTGCTTTGGGGGTGAATTTTTATGAGGGAGACATGTTCCCCGAAGCATACAAACATCAAGTCTTTATTGCAGAACATGGCTCCTGGAATCGAGATGAGTTAATCGGTTATCGCCTGAGTCTGGTTCGCCTGGAAGGAAATAAAGCCGTCAGTTTTGAGGCATTTGCTGAGGGATGGCTACAAGATGGCAAAGCATGGGGCCGACCCGTAGCCCTCCTTCAACTGCCAGATGGGTCCTTATTGGTCTCTGACGACATGGCCAATGTGATCTATCGGATCACCTATACCGGATAAGCCCTCTTTCTTGCTCCTTTCTATGAAGCAACTCTATGAAGCAAAGTAGGGAGAAAATACCATATCCCCTCCTTCTGAAGCCGGATGAAGACTCCGTATATGAATCAGGATATCTTTTTGCCGTATGGGCTTGATGAGAATGAGGAAATTGTACACATCTCGCAGGTAGAGAGTGGTCGCAGCAGCTTGTCTTGTCCATTTTGTGATGCACCTTTGATCGCGAAGAAGGGGACTCGGCTAAGCCATCATTTCGCGCATGCCGGAAATACATGCAAAGAAGTTGCAGGAGGAGCAGTAGACAGCCTGTCTTTGAGCATCCCTTTTTATTCTGATGTGTTTTCCAGTCAACTTTCCGATTCAGAAAAACGTGCATTACAGATTTTGTACAAGGCTTTTGGCAAGGAGTACTTCCATAGAAAAGGGAAAGAAAACTCCGCCTTTCAACTGTTATTTCAGAATGGGATTCAAAAACTCTCACAGGTCTGGGAAAGACTTCTCTCTGCTCAACAATTGGAAGAAAAGGGAAACTGGTTTCAACTCACTAGCTATGCGGAAGCGGGCTTGGGGGTGCTTCCCATTTCAGTATTTGCCCGGATACAGGAATTCAGGCTTTATGTGTTTGAATCCATTTTGGAAGAAGGGCATGACTCGACTGGGATCTTGCGCAAAAAAATCTATCACAACCTGAAAAATCGCCTTCTACAGGCAACCTTATACTGTCTACACATTCCTGGGCAGAAGGGACAGTCCGCAGTCTGGAAAATTGGCATGACGAGCAGGACTGCTGAGCAGCGCTTGAAGGAATTATCTCCGGCGATCATACATCAATTTGGCGAAAAACGAGCCCGGGCAACCTATATAGCATGTGAGATTCCAGGCATGGGAAGATTGGAAGCCTATATCAAAAAGCGTTTTGCTGCTTCTCAACTTCCCTTCACTTACAACAATCATGTCTACACGGAATTCTTTACAAATCCCAATTTGATTGAGGAGCTAAAAATTCTCCAAGCGTGATGAATGAGGACAGACAACTCAAGACAGACCTCTTCTTTCGTCTGGCAATGTTCCAGGAAGATACAGCAGGAATGTTACAAATGCCTAGTGTGCTTGCAACCAATTGTCACCAATTCCAACTTCGACTTCCATAGGTACCCCCATGTCCACCGCCTGTGTCATGTGTTCATAGACCAGTTGTTTCATGTCTTCAAGCTCGGATTTGTGAACATCAAACACCAATTCATCATGCACTTGGAGGATCATTCTAGAGCGAAACTTGCCCGCCTTTAGCGCTTTCTGAACCTTAAGCATGGCAATCTTGATGACATCGGCAGCTGTGCCCTGAATGGGAGAGTTGATGGCGTTTCGTTCTGCAAATCCGCGGGTGGTGGCATTTCGAGATTGGATATCAGGTAAATAGCGTCTTCGACCAAAATAGGTTTCGACATATCCTTTCTCCCTGGCAACTTCGACGCACTGGTCCATATAAGCTTTGATGCCGCTGTATTCTGAGAAGTAAGCTTCGATGATCTGTTTGGATTCTGTCCGACTGATGCCCATGCGTTGACTTAATCCAAACGCTGAGATCCCATAGATAATCCCGAAGTTCACAGTTTTTGCTCCGGATCTTTGATCTGAGGTGACCTCTTCGGGCGCAACACCGAAGACACGAGCAGCTGTGGCACGGTGAATGTCTTCTTTGTCCCGGAAGGCTTGCAACATATTCGTATCTCCACTCATGGCAGCCATGATACGAAGCTCAACTTGTGAGTAGTCAGCAGCCATCAGGATATGATCTGCATCACGTGGAATAAATCCCTTGCGGACTTCTCGTCCATCTGCTGTGCGGATGGGGATATTCTGTAGGTTGGGATTGGTCGAGCTGAGGCGACCGGTGACGGCGATATGCTGCCCAAATGTGGTGTGAATGCGGCCGGTATTTGGATTAATCAGGGCAGGCAGGGCATCCACATAGGTAGACTTGAGTTTTTTGACCCCACGATAGGCCAGAATTTCTGCTGGAAGCTCATGGGAATAGGCGAGTTTGGTCAAGATGGACTCGTCTGTGACATACTGACCTGTTTTGGTCTTTTTTTGTTTGGCTCCCCGTCCTAATTCCAATTTGTCAAACATGATTTCGCCCAACTGACGGGGAGAATTGATGTTGAACTCCTGTCCTGCCAATTCATAGATTTTTTTCTGCAAGACCTCCAACCTCTGTCCCAAATCTTCAGAATATTCCTCCAGTGCTTGTCTGTCCAGCGCGATTCCTTCATACTCCAACTCAGCCAAAATGGGCATCAAAGGTTGCTCGATCTCCTCAAATATCTTATTCCCTTTTACATCGGGAGCCAATTTGTTGCGCAGTTTGAGCGTAACATCAGCATCTTCACAGGCATAATCCACCAAAGGTTCAGCCTCTACATCACGCATGGATTTTTGTTTCTTTCCCTTTTTTCCGATCAGGGTCTCTATGGAAATGGGTTCATAATTCAGATACTCCTTGGCAAGCGCATCCATGCCATGTTTGCCACCTGGCTGGATGACATAATGAGCGAGCATGGTATCGAACATCGGGCCACTCACCTTGATATCATACTTGCGCAAGACAAGAATATCATACTTGAGATTCTGCCCAATCTTGGTGATCTTGTCTGAAGTAAGGACCTCTTTGAATTCTCCCAAAATTGCAACGACTTCCTCTTTGGGCTGATCGCCGGGAAAATGGATGAAGTAGGCTTCTCCTTCTTCAACAGAAAAGGAAATACCAACAATCTCGGCCAATAGGGGATCGAGCCCTGTGGTTTCTGTATCAAAACAGACTTCGCCTTTTCCTTCAATTTTCTTGATCAGAGCAGCCCGATCTTCAGCAGTGGCCACCAAATGATAGCTATGCTCAACATCAGCTACCGTTTTGGTTCCTGTATCGAATTGTATATCGAATTCTGCTTCTCCTACAGTATTGCCAAATAAATCCTTTTGCTGTTCAGGTTGGACGGGATTGAGTTTGGAGTTGAGAATGCGCTTGGTTGTGGTTTTGAATTCCAGTTCTCCCATCAAACTCATCAGGCCTTCCAGTTCACAATGTCCGAGTTTCAGGCCTTCCGGACTCCACTCAATGGGTACATCCAGCATGATGGTCGCCAATTCTTTGGACAGAAGTCCTTGCTCTGCATGTTCAGCGACCGAAGCCTTGATGCTTTTCTTGGAAATATTCTCTGCATTGGCAACGATATTTTCCACAGTGCCGAATTCCTTGATCAAGGATACGGCTGTTTTGTCTCCCACCTTCGGAATGCCTGGAATATTGTCAACAGAGTCTCCTTTTAGCCCCAAAAAGTCTATGATCTGATGGGGAGGAATGCCGAATTTTTCAACTACCTCGGGAGGCCCCAATACATCAAATCCGCCACCCCGAAAGCGGGGCTTGTACAGAAAGACATTGTCCTTCACCAATTGGGCATAATCTTTATCTGGAGTAACCATATAGACCTCAAACTCTTCCTCATTGACCTGTGCGCTGACCGTTCCGATGATGTCGTCTGCCTCATATCCATCGAGGACCAAAACGGGGATTCCCAATACTTTCAATAGCTTATAACTATAGGGAATGGCAACTTGCAAGCCTTCAGGCATCGCTTCTCTTTGTGCTTTGTAGGGTTCATACCGGATATGGCGAAAGGTCGGTGCACTGGTATCAAAAGCGACTGCCATATGTGTAGGATCTTCCTTATTGATGATCTCCAACAAGGTGTTGGTGAAGCCAAATAATGCGGAAGTATCCATCCCCTGAGAGTTGATTCGGGGGTTTTTGATAAATGCAAAGTGTGCGCGATAGAGCAGTGCCATCGCATCGAGAAGAAAGAGCTTGTTTTTGGCCATATAAAAGGAGTTGAATTTGGACACTCAAGTTCGGAAAAAGAATTCACAATTGGCAATGTGTCAGTGTTGAGGAAATGGCAATTCAGGAAATAAGAAATAAGAGGGGAATGACTCTGCTGATTCCATACATGCCTCGACGATGGATAAATGAAAAGAAAGCCGAAGGAGTCAAGTTCAATCATTGGGATTGACTATGGGAATGACTAATTTGGATCCTATGTATCTCTCTTCCCCCAACACCTTCGCGGAGCGAATGAATCCTCATGCCATTGCTGTGCAGAATGCTACTCGATGGCTCCAGGACGTCTTTTTTACGTGTCTGATCACCTGCCTGCTTGTTTCTTTTTCATACGCACAAAAACAGGTCGCTATCACCATAGATGACTTGCCCTTCACAGGAGCTGGCTCTCGTGTCAACTTGAAAGAAATCATTGACCTGAATGAAAAACTGTTAGAAACGGCAGAGAAAGAGCAGGTCCCCATCATTGGATTTGTCAATGAAAAAAGAGTTCTGATCGAAGGAGAAATGGAAGCTCGGACGAATATCCTCCGTTCCTGGTTGGCACATGGAGCCAGTTTGGGGAACCATACCTTCAGTCATCCTTCTTTTTTCAAAACACCCTTACAGGATTTTCAGAGAGAAGTGATCAAAGGAGAAGTGATTACCCAGATGTTGTTGGAAGGAGAAGGAGAGGAGATGCGTTATTTTCGCCATCCTTTTTTGAATACAGGTCCGACCCTGGAAGTCAAAGCTGCGTTCGAGCAATTCCTCTCAGATCATGGCTATGAAATTGCTCCAGTGACCATAGAAAGTGCTGATTATGTATTTAACCTGATTTATTCCAGGGCCAAAGATCGTGGCGATACCGAAACCATGGCGTATGCTGCAGATCAGTACATCCTTCATACTGGAAAGATGATTGATTTTTTTGAGGAAGTTACGACTAAGACAATTGGACGGCCTATTCCCCAGATTTATCTCTGTCATGACAATGAACTCCATGCAGATCATTTCATTCGATTGATTCATCTGTTTCAGGAAAAAGGCTATGAATTCATCAGTCTTGAAGAGGCAATGAAAGATGAGGTGTATCGAATGGAGGATGTCTATGTCGGGCGTATGGGTATATCCTGGCTACATCGTTGGAATAAAAAAAACTGGATGGAGTATTTTCGGCAAGAACCTGAACCAGCACAAAGAATATTTGAGCTATACAAACAAAAGGATTGAAACTCCATCCTGCGATGCGACCACCCATTTGTGCCATTTGTGAGAAAGATTTTCGGGATACGCCCGGACAAGGAGGAATGGTGTCCTTCAAACTATCTGAGTCAGATCGTGAGAATAATCGACAATTTGAGAAGCGGGGATTTGTAGGACATCCGGCTGGGCAGGAGTGGTTTTGCGCAACACACTATCCTGTTGCACAGACATACCGACATCTGACCTATGCGGAAGCCATGCCGCTTATTCGCCAAAGAACCCGCTCCTGGTTTCATTCTTTCCTTCATCGCTTTTTCTGAATACTCTGTCTTTCATTCCCGAATATGAATCCATCCTCGATTTCTCCTTCCTCTGCCCCCATTGAATCTCCCAATTCCCACATCCCCGGTTCTCTGGGGATTCCATACATCGGACATACCTTCCACTTTTTTCGGGATGCGATAGGATTCATGAACAAAAAGCAACAAAAGTATGGAGATGTGTTTCAAATCAGGATGCTGGGCAATCGCATCATCTGTCTGTGCGGAAGCACGGCCAACAAATTTGTACTGGTTGAGCAAGGAGCACATTTCGAAAGTCAGGAAGTCTGGGAAGATCCCCTCTCGGAACTCTTTCCCAATGGCTTGATGCTGATGGACGGGGAGCGCCATAAGTATCACAGAAGCATCTTGCGTGCAGCATTTACCAAAGATGCCTTGACAGGATATCTTGAGATCATGCCAACCGTGATTTTTGAGCATTTTGATCGATGGAAAGGACAATCAGCGCTTCATGCTTTTCCTGAAATGAAGCGATTGACTCTGCGATTGGCCGGGAGGGTATTCTTTGGGCTGGACTTTTCGGACCAACTATCAGGCATTAACCGATCGATCATTGAGTTGGTGAAGGCTGCCACTACCCTGCCAATCAACTTGCCTTTCACCCCGTATGGCAAGGGGATTAGAGGACGAAAGCGGTTGGAGGCGTATTTCAAGGAGATCATTCATGAGAAACGAAACAGTGAAGGCAAGGATTTGTTCAGCCTGCTATTTCGGGTAAAAAATGAGGAAGGTGCCCAGCTAACGGAGCAGCAGATCATCGATCATCTGATCTTCATTCTGATGGCTGCGCATGATACGACAGCCAGTAGTTTGAGTAGCTTATGTTATTTACTTGCCAAACATCCTGAATGGCAGGAAAGACTCAGGCTTGAATGTCAGGAGATGGATCTCCGCAAGCCATTTGACATGAAAGAGTTGCGGAAGCATAGCCTGATGGGCTTGGCGATCAATGAAACGCTGCGGCTGTACCCGCCATTGATCCTCATTCCGAGGAAGGCAACGAAGGATATGGTCTTTGATGGATACAAAATTCCCAAGGGCGCTTATATCAATCTCCTCATTCAGCATCATCACCGAAAGGCCGATGTCTGGGACAATCCACAGGAGTTTGATCCAGACAGATTTGTCCTACCTCGGAGAGAGGATGCCAAATGTCCACATATGTATGCGCCATTTGGAGCTGGCGCACATCACTGCCTGGGATTCTCCTTTGCCGAACTCCAGATCCGTATGATCATGACGGAGATGCTACAGCGATTTGAATGGGCTGTTCCCAAAGCTTATGAAGCAAAATATCAAGCGATTCCCTTACAGGAACCAAAAGATGGCTTGCCAATCAGCCTGAAAGAACGATGACAATCCCGTCAGCTGTCATGATATTTTCCCAAGCATACACTCTTTGATTCCGAAATTCAATACCGTACACTTTTACAAGTATAGGCGAGTTGGCCCCCAAAATTCGGCAGCGCACCAGACCATCCGATTGGCAGCGCACCAGACCATCCGATCGGTGAACTGGGGCGGAATTGGGGAGCTGGGCTTAGAATTTTGGTGGTTTTTGCGCAACTTTTTGCCATCAAAAAGTTGCAAGAAGCCCTAAGAATAATGGAAAAGAAAAAGTGTACGGTAGTGAATTCCGAAATTATATTCCCTTTTTCAACCGGACATTCAATTCATTTTGCAATTCCCGGGTTTGAGTTTCGATCAGGGGAATTAATTCTTTTGGGAATTTGGCATCATAATAAGCCGGGAAACGATCAGGAATGCCTGAGCTGATGATGGCATTGTAGATGGAAACATGTTTGAGGTAGCGGCCGATTAATTCCCGAAAGGCTTCTGTTGGTTCGACTATATGGAGGGCGTTCTCAATGATTGCGACAATTTCATTGTGCTTTTTGAGAATAATTTCGCGCTTGAGGGTTGCGCTGAGTGTGCCTTCCTGGGAATGTGGCTCATCAGGATTGTCGAACATTTTTTCGTAAGTGGTCTCAATTTGCTGAAATCTGACAGCGATGGGCCAATAAAAGGTAGACAACTTTTGTTGGAGCAGTGCAATCTGACGAGTACGTCTTTGGGTGAAAATGTCCCATACAGTCTTGCCCATGAATCCGATGACTGCAAGCAAGATTGGCAAAAACAATTGCCCCATATCATGTTGACCTTCTGGTATCTCTTCGATTTCTCCGCCCTCAGAAAGAGAACTGCTAGCCATATGGCTGATCCCTTTTTTGCTTGTTGTTTTTTGGGCTATCAGCCCTCCGCACAGGCATAACGCAATCAGGAGTGATAGGATTCGCTGTTTCATCATGTTGGAGATTCTGTAGGCAAGTTACAATTTTTCCTTCACCAGAGTTTTCCCCAAGCAAAGAGAATTTGGTACTTTTGAGGAGATGGACCAAGTTGTGAACATACTCTCCTATGAATGGCTGTCATTCGGCAGTTTTTCACTATCCGTTCAACGGACCCTTTTGTTGATTGCCATTTGGGTGTTGGCCTGGCTGGTAATTCGCCTATTGAAACGGCAAGTTCGGCGCGGCAAATTGTTGGGCAGGATTCAACTTAGCCCGGAGAGGAAAAAGGGAATTCTACGACTATTTCGATTGACTATTTATCCAGTTGCAGGATTGATTTCCCTTCAGCTATTGGGTTTGCCACTGGATGAGGTGATGAACTACACACTTTTTTCCAGAGCTGATGATCAGGATATTCGGATGATCAATCTCCTCAGTTTGGTCCTGACGATCATTTTGGCGAGAATTGGATTGAATTATTTTCACAAATGGTTCGTGAATCTGGGCAAAACCAAGCGAATTCCCCTGGATCAAGGGAGAAGACTGGCGATTTATCAGATTGTCAAGTATTTCATCATTGTATTGGTGATGATGCTTTGTCTTACCATTTTGAAGGTCGATCTCAGCGTATTATGGGTAGGAACCACTGGTTTATTGGTTGTGATTGGGTTGGCATTGCAACAGACATTCAATGATTTTTTTAGTGGATTGTTGATTCTGTTTGATGGCACGCTGGAGGTAGGAGATACGATTTTTATCCAGAGCCTGGATCTGGAGGGGAAGGTCATGGAAATTCGTCTTCGGACCACCATCGTAGAGACCCTTGATTCCCAGAGTATCATTGTTCCCAATGGCAAGATCACCTCTACCAATGTGGTCAACTGGAGCTTCAATGATCAGGAAACCCGTTTCCGACTGGCCGTTGGGGTGGCCTATGGATCGAATGTACAACTGGTCAGAAAGATTCTCCGATCTTGCGCCAACTCCCATGGACTGGTGTTGAAAAGCCCTGAACCCAGAGTCCGATTCACCTCCTTTGGGGAATCTTCACTAGATTTTGAACTGTTATTTTGGACAGAAAGACCCCTCGCCTTTGAGGATATTCTGAGTGATTTGCGCTACAAAATTGAAGCGGAGTTTCGGCGCTATGATGTTCAAATCCCTTTCCCGCAGAGAGATATTCATATTCGAAGTGATTATAGGCATACGACCGTCTCTGATGCCCCTCCTGAGAATTCGCCAGAGCAATCCAAGGAAAAACAGGAAAAATAGTTGACCTTTGTAGGATGAATCGAGCTAGAGGATTTGACAGATATGAACTCCATCCGCGTGTGCTAGAGCGCTTGCCGAGCCTGGGGTTCCGAAGAGCCACAGAGGTTCAGCATCAGGTGATTCCGCTTTTTACCCAAAAGAAGAATCTGATTGTAGAGGCTCCCACAGGTACAGGAAAGACCGCGGCATATGGCCTCCCATTGATTTCCAGATTAGATTTTCGCAAGAGGTCTACCCAGGCCTTGGTTCTGGTTCCTTCAAGAGAACTCGCCTTACAGGTTTCTAAGGCCCTGCAGAGTTATTTTGATGGCGACCAACTGAAGGTGGGAGCTGTGTATGGCGGGGTAGGTTTGGCTGAGAGTTTTCAGGCCATGAAAGCCTCCCCACATATTCTGGTGGCCATTCCCGCACGCATTCGAGATGTAATGGCGCATTATGAGTGGGATTTTTTGTGGCGAGACATCAAGTTCCTGGTTGTTGATGAAGGAGACAAACTTCTGGAGTCGGGCTTCCAGCGGGATTTCGATTACATTCGAGAAAATATTAGCGGGAGAGTTCAGGTGGGCTTTTTCTCGGCAACCATCTCAAGAGACGCAGAAAGCATGATGCGTGAGAGATTCAAAGCGCTTCGGACGGTGCGACTGAGTCCCAAACAGATGATGCGCAACATTCGTTTTTCCTACACCAGAGTCCGGGGAAAGCGAGAAGCATTCTTGATTGGCTTGTTGACAGCACAGGAAATCAACAAAGCATTGATATTCTGTGGTAGACGAGAAGACTTGTATGGGATAACAGGCTTGTTGCGAAATTGCGGATACAAAGCTGAGGCCTATTATGGCAATCAGGAACAACAGGAGCGATTGAATATCCTTCGGAGATTTCAGGAAGGACATATTGACTATCTCGTTGCAACAGATCTGGCTGCAAGAGGACTGGACATCGATGCCTTGCCAGCGGTGATCAATTTGGCGATCCCGGAGATCTTCGACTATTATCTTCATCGGGTGGGACGAACAGGACGTGCCGGAAACAAAGGCAAGGTCTTCAATCTCGTCGCGAGTGATAAAGAGCGTTTCTGGTTGACCAACCATCACCAATTCATTGATTTGCCAGTCAAGCGTCTGCCGATAGAGGCGGCTGATATGTCACAGGTCAAAACCACTGAGGATGAGAAATGGATCAAATATCTCTTGTCCAGGGGCAAGCGTGACAAAATCCGAAAAGGAGATATTGTGGGATTTTTGATTCACAATGCTGAGTTGACAACCGATGACATCGGAACCATCACCATTTACGACTCCTACAGCACCGTAGATCTCCCTCAACGGGCTTATACCCTGTTATCCTCTCGAGAAGATCCACTCAAGCTGAAAGGCAAGAGCTTGAAAATTCGAAAATATCAAATAGAAGATCAGGAGAAAAAGGCCAAGGCTGTTCGACAATTGAAGCAGGACCGGAAGAAAATGTAGATTAGTACGTCTTCAGTCGGAGGGACGAGCTAAGAGACTGTTTGAATTTCATTCGATGTTTTTGTTATGCTCATTTTTTCTCCCTTCTTCCTTGCAAAACTCCTCATCGGATGGGCTGGTGCGATGTGCTTCCATAAAGCATCAAAAAACTTCGCTTACACAGTACACAAACAGGCTCTCAGACAAACAACTATTGTTGCATTTCTGATGAATTCAGAGGAACGAATACCCCTCAGCCCCTCGTTCTAGCATCCTCTCAATTGCCAGGTTATATGTATATTGAGACAAAAGCCATCAAAAAGGAGTCTTGCTAGGCGTGATACATATTCTGCTCAAGCAATTGACCCTCTTTCCCTGATAGGCAAGCAATGGACTGAGCGAACAGAGGCGGAAAAACAGAGGTGGAATGGAAGACAGTCCCTCAGCGATTACAGGAATTAGAAGAATACACATTTGCTCAAGGAATTTATGCCTTCTACCCAATCACCAAGCACCTATCATTTCGAAGAAATTCAACGCCTGATTCGCAATCGGCGATCTATTTTTCCAGTTGATTATTCAGACGCAACTGTCTCGCGAGAGACCGTGGAGCTGATGTTGGAGAGTGCCAATTGGGCTCCGAATCATGGCCATACGGAGCCATGGCACTTTGTTGTGTTTGAAAAAGAGGGGCGAGAAGCCTTTGGTCTTGCACATGCAGAGTTGTATCGATCAGAGACTCCCGCTGAGAATTTTCAACAGAAAAAATATGACAAACTAAAAACTCGCCCCACGCTTTGTTCTTATTTCATTGCGATCTGCATGAAGCGTGGCGACAATCCCAAAATTCCCGAAATCGAAGAGATTGAGGCTGTCGCCTGCGCTGTACAAAACATGCACTTGACAGCCACTGCATTGGGGGTGGCTGGCTATTGGACCAGTGGTGGCATGACCTATCATCCCAAAATGAAGGAGTTGTTGAAGCTGAGAGAAGAGGATCGTTGTCTGGGATTCTTTTATGTTGCCAAATCGGATCGTCAGTGGCCTGAAGGAAGGCGAAAGAGCGATTGGCGGGAAAAGGTAGAGTGGAGAAGCGTCTGATTTATCGAAAACTGATGGTATCGACCTCTTGCTGCCGCTCCTGAGCGAGTGTGAGCAAGTGTTCTTGTACATTCAGTGACCCGCCTCCAGTTTTTCGAACATAGGTTCCATTTGATTGAAGATATCTGGATTTGACATCATCATCCAGCAATTGTTGGACGACCTGTCTGACCCGACGCTTGATCTGTGGGTTTTCAACTGGAAAAATCAACTCTACGCGTCGATTGAGGTTCCGCTGCATAAGGTCTGCACTCCCCAGAAAAATCTGGGATTTTCCATTGAACTTGAAGTAGTAAATCCGGGTATGTTCCAGAAATCGACCCACAATACTTTTGACTGTAATATTGTCACTCACCCCTTTGATCCCAGGCTTGAGGCAACAGATACCCCGAATGACCATTTCAATCTTTACGCCCTTTTGAGAAGCCTGGTAGAATAAGCGAATCATATCAGGATCAACCAATGAATTGGTTACCAGAATTATGCTGGAAGGACTTTCTTCCGAATGATGCTCCATACAGGCATGGATCATCGCTGCGATATTGGTTCGCAAAGCAGCCGGAGCAATGAAAAATTTGTTCCAGGTCTTTTGGAGGGAGTAGCCAGTGAGAAGGTTAAACAATGCAGAAGCATCCTCTCCCATTTCTTCATCACAGGTCATCAGAGACATGTCCGTATAGATCCTCGCTGTTGTGGCATTGTAATTCCCCGTACCCAAATGAAGATATCGTCGAATTCGGTCTTCTTCCTTACGGACAACCATGGCAATTTTGCAGTGAGTCTTCAAGCCCAACACCCCATAAACCACATTGACCCCTGCACGATCAAGTTCTTTGGCCCACTCAATATTGTTCTCCTCATCAAATCTGGCCTTGAGTTCGATCAGGGCCGTGACCTGTTTGCCATTCATCACAGCAGTCTTGAGTGCCTTGACAATCGGCGACTTGCCGGAGGTGCGATAGAGGGTCTGTTTGATGGCCAATACCTGTGGATCTTCTGCAGCTTCCTGCAAAAAATCACTCACATGGTTGAAACTATCATAAGGATGATGCAACAACACATCTCCTTGAGCGATGGTGTGAAAGATGTTGCGGTCTTTCACAAAGCGATGATTCAATGCTGGAGCGAAAGAAGAATCTTTGAGATCTCGGAATGGAAGACTGAGCCACTTCATGAAGGCTCTGAGATCCAGAAAAGTAGGGATGTCATACACATCCGCTTCGGTCAGTCCAGTGATATTTTTGAGAAACTCACGTTTTTCCGGGCTGATCTTTTCTGAGACTTCTATTCGAATCACGGTCCCGAGGCGACGTTTTCTCAGTTCGCGCTCGATGAGTTTGAGGAGGTCGTCTGCTTCTGCTTCTGAGAGGTCCAGGTCAGCATTTCGGGTAATGCGGAACTCCGAAATACTGAGGACTTTCATTTTTGGAAACAATTGTCCGACATGCTTCCTGATCAATTCCTCTATCAACACAAAGTCCATCCTGCCATTGTCAGTCGGCAGAGGAATGAATCGTGGCAAAGAAGAAGGAATGTGAATCACGGCGACCTTGTTGTCGTTGCGATATGGCGTCCGTAATTCAACCATCAGATTGAGGCCAAGACTCTTCAGCTGTGGGAAAGGGTGAGTCGGATCAATCGCCAAAGGGGTAAGAACAGGAAATACCTGATCTCGAAAATATTGTTGTAGATATTGCTTTTCGTGTTTGCGAAGGCTGTTGATGCTTCGGAGTCGGATGCCCTTTTTGCGCAGTTTGGGCAAAATATCTTTGGAAAAAATCTGTGCTTGACGAACGACAGATTTATGGGTTTGGATGGAAATTCTGCTAAGAAGCTCTGCAGGAGCAAGACCATCTGCGGCAATGTCCTGTACGCCTGCAGCGATTTGTTCTTGCAAGCCAGCAACCCGAATCATAAAAAATTCATCCAGATTCGAACTGAATATTGCAATGAACTTTAATCGTTCCAACAAGGGATGTGTGAGATCTTCTGCCTCTTCCAACACCCGATCATTGAACCTGAGCCAACTCAACTCTCGATTAAAATAGTATTTGGATTGTTTGAGCGAATCTGCCATACCAAGACCAACCTAATGGGACACTTCCAGACACCTTTATCTATACAGAATCCGTAGTACGAATATACATTTATTTCGGGTAATTCTTATTTTTACCAACATGCGAACCTTTGGTGTCCTTTTGATATTGAGTACAATGATAGCTTGTGGACCAGAAGAATCCCAGCCAGAAGTTGGGGATTTTCTGGAAACAGAGGTCTATGAAGGTGTGGAATCGTTTGGCGTAGAATATTATTTTTCGGATTCTGCCCGCGTCTCAGCTCAAATGTTTGCTACACGGGTCATCGAACGAGAAGAGCCCGTGGTGGAGGACCAAGAAGTAGAAAAGGTTGTCAGTCCAGTCAAAGATGAAGATAAGGAAGTGAAAACCGAGATGGTCCACTTTCTCAGTCGGGGGGTTCGATTATACTTTTTGAATTTTCGCGGGATTGCGCACAGCACCATCAAATCAGATTCGGGCGTGTTCCGAAGGGAGAAAGGGATTGCCCAATTGATCGGTCAGGTGGAGATGACCAATCATGAAAACGAGACCATGAAAACAGAAGAATTGTTTTGGGACAAAGAAAAAGATTCGGTCTATACAGATAAATTTGTACGAATAGAGACTCCGGATAAAATCATTACAGGAAGCAGAGGATTGCGGGCAAATACAGATTTTACCTCTTATACAATCTTTGGAATTCGCGGAGAGATTGAAACGGAAGAATAAAGAACGGCAACTACAATGTCATGACATGCTGAAATAATTCATCCCGACAAAGTAACTCTATAGAGAAGTCTTTCGTTTCCAGAATGACATTGACATTGACATCACAGACATTCACTTATGTCAAAAATATTCGAATATATCTATCTTGGACTGGCAATCGCCTGTCTGATCTTCATGTTGGTCAGGTATGACAGTTTGTTCCCGGACAAAATCATCTACATTTTGATTTTTATGGGGGTGTTTTCCTTTTTGTTTGCTTTTAGACGGACCAGCCGCATCCGTGGGGAGAAGCTGTATGCGGAGCAAGCCAAAAACGATTTTGAGGAAGAATCCTGATACTCATGACAGTCATTTTTTTAGCGATACTCACTCTCAGTCTTTCCTTTTTTTTCTCAGGGACAGAAATTGCTTTTTTTTCCGCCAGCAGGTTGAAAATTGAGCTCAAGACACTTCAGGGTAACCGAGCTGCAGGCATTCTGTCCAAATTCACCAAAAATCCTTCCGAGGTCATCATCACGATTCTGGTGGGCAATACCCTTGCACTGGTCGTCTTTACCCGCACCATGGAATCTTTGCTGGCACCTGCCCTGGCTCAGGGAATGGGCTTGACACAGGATTCGGCCTATTTTCTCTATACCCTCACCCAAACCCTGATTTCCACCTTGGTGATTCTGATTTTTGCTGAATACATTCCGAAGGCCATTTTTCGGAGCAATTCTGACCGCTTGATCTATCCCGCGACTTATGTTCTGAATGTGTTTCATCGGCTGTTCATCATTGTTGTGAAGGTGATCAATGCCAGCTCCAAATTTCTGTTGCGATGGCTCTTTCGACTGAAGACCCATGAAGGCGTGGTAGAATTAGGGAAGAAAGATCTGGACCAATACATTCAGGGGGTGATTGCTGCTGGAGAAGAAACCTCTCTTTCAGAGGTAGATGCAGAGATGCTGACCAATGCCCTGGCATTGAAAGAGACCAAGGCAAGGGAGTGCATGATTCCCAGGACAGATATCAAAGCTGCTTCTATCGATACCCCGGTCGAGGAAATGATAGATCTGTTCATCGATTCTCAACTGTCCAAAATCATCTTATATGACGACAGCCTGGATGAAATCAAAGGTTTTGTCCATTCCAACAGCATGTTCCTCAAGCCAGAGACGATTCGTCCTCACATTCAGCCTGTGTTGATTGTCCCGGAATCCATGCCAGCAGACGTCCTGATTGCAGAGTTGACAGGGAATCAGCGAAGTGTGGCAGTGGTGGTAGATGAATTTGGAGGAACTTCAGGCATGATCACACTGGAAGATCTGGTAGAGGAAGTATTTGGGGAAATCGAGGATGAGCATGATGAGGAAGTCGTCGAGGAGGATATGACCAAGCAGGAATTGGAAGCCAATGTGTATTTGCTGGGGGCGCGTCTCGCCATCGATGATCTCAATGAAGAGTTCGACCTGGAACTCCCTGAAGAAGAATATTATACCACCCTGGGAGGTCTGGTCATGTACGTGGCGGAAGAAATCCCCGAGGAAGAAGCCATCATTGATGTGGGGAAATACAAGATTACAGTCATCAAGGCAAGTAGCAATCGGGTGATTACGGTCAAGTTGGAACCCGGAGATGATGATTAACATTTTGAATTTAGGAAGGAAAGGACGAAATTTGCCTTTCTATTTTTGAGGAAATTTTCCGAAAGACAACGCGAAAATATTCAATACATAAAGATCAATACGAAAAGATATGTCAGCACTGAGTAGGATTCGCCACAATATGGGCCTGATCGTGATCGTGATTTTTGTTGCCCTATTGGCTTTCATCCTGACCGACTTTTTCTCTGGTATTACCTCCTTCGTAGGAGCGCCTACTGATGCCGGAACCGTCGCTGGTCAAACGGTCTCTTATCAGGAATTCCAAAGAAGAACCAGCAATGCCTCTCAAGGGCAAGGGGCTATGTCTGAAGTTCAGCGTGCCCAGCTGAATGATCAGGTGTGGAATCAGATGGTCAATGAGGTCATTTTTGACCAGGAGCTAAAAAAAGTGGGTCTGGAAATCAGCTCTGCCGAGATTTATGATATGTTTGCTGGAGAGGAAATTGCTCCTTTCCTTCGACAGTATCTTGTTGGTCCTGACCAGGAATACAACCAGGATCAGGTACGTGCCATCCTGTATAGTATCATCAATGCGCCGAATCCCAACCCACAACAGCAACAGCAATTGCGGGATCTGGAAGATTTTGCGATTCGCTATAGAGGACAGGAACGATATCTGAATATGGTAAAAGCTGGATTCGTTGGGTCCAAGGCACTTGCTGTACAAAAGAATCAAGACATCAACGAAAAGGCATCTATCTCGTTTCTCGCTGTCAACTTCTCTCAAATGAATGACTCACTTGTCAGCGTTTCTGATCGGGATCTGGCCAACTACATCAAAGAAAACGATCACCGCTACAAGCAGGAAGAAGAAACATTCGTGCGGTATGCCAGATTTCAGATCTTGCCAAGTGCTGAAGATACCGCCAATGTGCTGAAGGATATCACCAAGCTTCGGCAAACCTTTGCGGCCCTACAGACCCCACAGGAAGATTCCAGCTTTGTCGTTTCTCAATCTCGATTCCTGTATTCTCCCAGCAATTTCTCTCCGCTCTATCAAGTGCCTGAAAATATCCGAGATCAGGTATATGAGGCAGATGCACGAGGGATCATTGGGCCTGTATTGGATGGAGGATCTTACAGAATGTACAAAGTTGCCGCTACGCAAGCAGCAGTCAACGCCTCTGCCAAGATCAAGCATATTCTGCTGACGTATACCAGTGATACCAATGCTGTCCGAAGCGAAGCTGCCAGCATCGCCAGACAAGCAAGAGGCGGTGCTGATTTTGCAACCCTGGCATCTGAAAACTCACAGGACGTGGGCACCAAAGATAATGGTGGCGTAATTGGCTGGTATCCCAGAGGTCAATTTGGCGAAGATTTTGACGAGGCGATCGACAAAGGAGGCGTGGGCAGCATTGTTGGGCCAATCAAAGGCCGAGGAGGATTCCACGTAGTTCAGATCATGGACAAATCTACTGTTGACTACAATATTGCAACCATTGATAAGCCCATCAATTACTCTTCTACCACACGAAAAAGAGTGTATGGGCAAGCCAATGCCTTTGTACAAGCCTTGCGCCAAACGAATGATATCAATCAGGCTGCCTCAGATCAGGGCGTCATCGCTTTCGAAAGCAACGGACTCAACAAGAATACCAGTGATGTCCTTGGCCTGAACGGAGGACGTGAGCTCGCCTTGTGGGCGATCCATTCTGATATTGGCGAATTCTCCAAAGTATTTGATATCAATGACAACTTTGTCGTTGCGCAGGTTACCCAAAAGAAAGAAGAAGGCGTGAAGGCTGTCGATGATGTGCGAGACGAAATCATGACTGCTGTACGAAATAAGAAGAAGGCAGAATTGGTCCTGAAGACACTTAACAACTTCAAAGGACAAGATCTCAATGCCATGAAAGCTTCTTATGGAGATGGGGCATTTATTAGTACTGCAGAGAACATTAGCTTCCAAAGTTCTAATATCAATGGAATCGGGACGGATAAATTTATCATTGGCAAAATTTTTGGAATGGAACCTGGCGATATCAGTGAACCCATTGAAGGAACCGCAGGGGTTTATGTGATTCAGTTGACCAGCTTCACCGAAGTGCCAGAGTTGGATGAGGCCACACTGGCAACCAATTCAACTCAGGAAAGAACGCAGGGAGAGTTCAGCATGTCTCAGAAAGTTATTCCAGCTTTGACTGATATGGCAGATGTGCAAGATACACGCTACCAAGCAGAAGCCAGAGGCTACGGATATAAATAAACAGATTCTCCTTACCATATATGAAAGAGGTCGTCTATTCCAGGACGACCTCTTTCTCTTTCTGAAGCTGACCGGAACCATGTTTATTCGGAATCCCGATTCATTGGGATTCCCCTACCCATTCTTCCGCTCCAAATATGGTCTAGCAGGCAAAGAATATCTGTCAACGGACTTTCTGGAGTTCCACCCACGGTGTCTTCAATCCTGTGATTTTTCCGGTTTCATCTTCCAAAAAAGTGGTAACCATTCCATCCTCTGTATCAAAAAAATCCATCTCCGTCTGTGGCAATAGGATAAACTCATTGTCATTGTTGGTTCCGACGACATGAAGCCCATCTCCGTCTACCTGCATCTCAAATAATAAGGGATCACTATCCCCGGTATCCAATTGATATTCTCCCGCAAATCGAGCCAATTCTTCTGCTTTCATGTCGATTACTTCCATGGTATCCTGCTGGAAAAGTCCCCAATCGTAATGTTGAGAAATGGCTCGCATGATCTCATTGATCAGTGGCCCCCCCCGATCAGCATTGGTCATGACAATAGCTCCTGATCCTCCATGAACAAAGGCAGTCATATTATTGGTGAATCCGCGATTTTTTCCTCCATGACCGAACATCAGAGAATCTCCGTCCAGATTAAGAGAAGGTCCAAGTCCCCAATCATTTTTGTGCTTGGTGAGCATTTGTCGCGTCATGTCTTGATTGAGTACCTTGCTAGAGCTTCCGGCATATGCCTGCTGCATCTCTATCAGATAATAGGCAAGCTCAGTGGGGGTTGTCCAAAGGCCAGCCGCAGCTTTTTCGGGATAGTTGTTCCACAATCCTTCTGCCATTTCTCCTTTGCTATCGAATGCTGCACTCGCTCTCGCATGCATCGATTCGGGAAGGGGTTGCTCATAGGTACTACTCAACATCCCCAAAGGAGTCAAGACTTCTCGTTGCACATAGTCCTCAAATGGTTCTCCAGAAAGGTCCTCCACGAGTTTTTGCATGACGGTATATCCTCCACCCGAATAGCGCCAGATTACCCCTGGAGTTGTGTCGGGGAGAATGGCCGCCGTATTTCCTTTTCCATCGAGTACATCTACAACAGATGGAATCTCTTCTTCGAACGTATATCCAGGGAAGCCATGAACGGTCAGGCCAGCAGTATGAGTCAGAAGTCTACGCAGGGTGATTTTTTCCATTGAGGTAAAGGGATTCTCTTCTATTTGCCATCCTTGCAAGTACTGATTCACATCCTCATCCAATCCGATTTTTCCATTCTGAACCAAATGCAGTGCCCCTAAAGCCGCCAGTGGTTTGCTGATCGATCCTGCCTGGAAGAGTGTTTCCGTATTTACGGCTAGCTTGGTGTCCGTATTGGCCAACCCATATCCTTTGGACCAGGCAATGGCTCCTTTTTCAATTACGGCAATACTCAGGCCAGGGACCTGATAGTATGCCATTCGATCTTCAATTGTATGTGTCTCCGAAGGTCTGTTTGTTAGATAGAGTCTGGGAGTCAGAGATGTCTCTACCATCTCCTGTAAAGAAGGAGAGCTGACAGGCTGCGTCGATTGACAAGCCATTGAGAGCAACAGGATGGCAAAAAAATAGGGTTTCATTGGTAAAAGCAGTTAATTGAGAGGAAGGAAAAGAAAACGTCAATAAACAAAGAGAATTCCAGGAAACATGACCACTGCTTCACAAAAAATATGTCTGATTACAGGTGCCAATGCCGGAATCGGATTTGCTACGGCAAAAGGCTTATTGGCCGAAGGATTCCATGTGATCGTCCATGCAAGGAACAAAGAGAAGACCGAGCACACTCACCAAAGGTTGTCCGGGGAATTTCCCGAGGGGTTGATTACCTCCGTCTATGCAGATCTGTCTTCGTTCCAACAGATCAAGGAAATGGTCAAACAGCTGGACGGAAGCATTGATCATCTGGACGTCTTGATCAACAATGCGGGAATGCTGGCCAACAGTTTCAGGACAACTGAAGAGGGCTTCGAGATGCAATTTGGTGTCAATCATCTGGCACCATTTCTGTTGACACATCTTCTTCTATCTAGATTACAACAGGCACCTTCAGCCCGGATCATCAATGTGTCAAGCGACGGCCACTACCGCATCAAGGAGCGGGTAGACGACTGGAATGCCTCCGACAATTATAGTGGATTCGATGCGTATTGTCGATCCAAATTGGCCAATGTCTTGTTTACCCATGAATTGTCCAGGCGCCTCATTGGGACAAGCATCACCACCAACAGCCTTCATCCTGGAGTGGTGAATACAGGCATCGGTCAAAAAGATGGCGGCTTCCTTGGCATCCTCTGGCGGTTGATGCGACCATTTATGGTGAAACCACAAAAGGGGGCCTCGACCTCTGTCTACCTCGCCACTTCAGTAGAGGTATCAGACATCAGTGGGAGTTATTTTGACAAATCTACTTCCAAAGCTCCATCTCGATTGTCCAGAGATGAGGCCTTTGCTAAGGCACTCTGGGATCAAAGTGTCCGCATGACAGGCATCAATAACGCGCTGTGAGTCCCACCGTTGGGATGAAGGGGAGCTGATAGACTGCCGCAAATCGAATGCGGTCAAAATAAAAAATGTTTTTCCGGTTGTAGGTATTGATTGCACTGGCAGTCAATTCTATGAGAACGGAATTTTTGATCAGCCATCTTCGCTTGGCAGAGAGATCGAGCCTGTGATAATACGGAAGACGACCAGCATTCAAATCACTACTCAAGATCAGACCCAACTCTCCATTTTGGTGTGCAAGATCTGTCTGAGCACCATCTTCGAGGAAATCTAGCTTTTCAAAGTATCCTTGAGTTTGTGTAAAAGGAAAGCCTGATCCCATACTCCAGCGCATGCTGAATTCCCAGGGAGCATCATTGAATTTGGGACGAATCTGACGGTCAGATTCGTCGATCACGCTAAAGTTGCCAACTTTGTATGCAAAAACGACATTGGTGGTATGTCTTCGATCAAATACTGGTGGATAGATTCTGGGATTGTCAGACTGCAAGCGGTCGGTTCGGGTAACTTTTGCCAGACCATAATTGGCATAGAAGTAGGTGCGCTTGGTTTGGTATTTCAAAATCAAGTCAATCCCATAAGCTTCTCCTGTTTCCGTAATAAAGTTGGGATCTTCTGCGAAAATCTTGTCTCGGTTGATATTGGTCAGCTGAGTGAATCCTTTGTACCAGCCTTCTACATTAGTGGTGAGTTGTGGGATCAACTCCATTTCGATCCCTGCCAGTCCATGCCATCCGGTTTGTAGATTATGGCTTTTGAGACGATCAGGAAGACCATCCGGGGCAGAGAGAAAGCCCTGAAACAGGTTCACAACATCTCTATCTGAAACCGCTCCAACCAGATTTTGGGAATACAATCCCGTAGCAAGACTTAGGCTGACACCGGGAAAGTTGATTTTTGCCCGCACACGGGGTTCGCCCATGATCTGGTTTTGGTTGTTGTAGTAATGCAGACGGACACTGGGTTCGAGTACGGCCCGTTCAAATCCACTGTTGGTTTTGAAGACCTTTTTGTAATTGGCATATACTGCGGCTTCGGTATTGCTGGCTTGTTGTTCATTCCTGAAGCCGAAGGCATTGGTGAAGACATAATCCGTGCTGAATCCCAGGAAGGACATCCCAAAGTTAAACTCATCGACGGAGTTGAAGATATATCCAACCTTCAAGGTGCCATTAAAGCCCTGAATCGAGCTTTGACGAGGAAAGTTCTCCGATTGGCTGGTGAGACCTGTTTGGTAGTTGGAGTAGGCAAAAGTTCCAGAAATGATCGCCCCGGCTGATTGCGGGAGCAATTGAAAATTTGCCCCACCACCAAAAGATTCCCAATTCAGATTGGCTGGAAATTGGAGATTGACATTGTCCGTATGGCGAAATCCGAAGACATTGGCATAATTCACCCCATCAGACAGGGTCAATTTGCCATAGAGATCCAGAAAATTATAGGGAAGACCTGTGGTATCATTGACATAAGGATAGAAGGTGCTGGCAGTTCTGTCAATATAGTTATTGCGGGCTGACAGGAGGTAACTGACTCCGCCTCCCTGATTTTTGGATTTGCCAAGCGGTCCTTCGATCATGGCTCCGGCCGAGAAAGGATTGATATTGCCTTTGGCCTTGAATCGATTGAAGCTTCCACTGCGGGTTTTGATATCAATCACAGAAGATACCCGACCTCCATAGTTGCCAGGGAATCCAGCGGAATAGACATCTACACTACGGATATAATCAGGGTCAAATACACTGAAGAGGCCAATGGAATGAAAAGGGCTATAAATGACCATATCATCCTGCAAGACCATATTCTGGATGGGAGTTCCCCCTCGAATGTACAAGCGACCTCCTTGATCTCCCGTAAACACAACACCGGGCAATACTTGCAAAAACTGAGCTAGGTCAGACGAACCCAATGATGGCAGGAGTTTGATTTCCTGTGGAGAAATGGTTGTTGTTCCAAGGTCTACCTCCGTTTTTCGGATTTCGCCTGTAGGTTTCTGACCAGTGATTTCTACCTCTTCCGTATAGACCAGTTTTTCACGCAATGCGAAGCCTTCTGTCGTCACAGGCCCTGGTCTGACGATCACATCTTTTTGGAGGGTGTCATAGCCAAAGTAGATCACCCAAACTTTATAGGTGCCAGGGTCGATCTTATTGATGCTATAAATCCCTTGGGCATTGGTATAGGCTCCCAGTTTTTGATCAGGAAGAAAAATGGTTGCTCCGACGAGTGGATCGCCATCCATGTTCACGACAGTTCCTCGTAATTGACTCTGTGCCTGACTTTGTTGGATGGAGACCAATCCCATTCCCACACACAATAAGCAGATCAGAATATTTCTTGTCATCTGGATTCTTGATTAAGGTACAAATCTACATTTATCCCTGCGAATCACCAATGGTCAAAATTGTGTGTGAGTGACGCACAGAGACTCTCTTAAGAACGATCCAGGAACAGATAAGGCAATAGATCATGCAGATAAGGAAGCTTTTTTTGTTTTCCCCACTTCCCCTTATACCTTTACCTCACTTATTTCAACTATCATGGACTTTCTGACTACTTTCCCATATTGGGGCATTCTCCTCATTGTTCTGGCCAATGCCCTGATCGTTGCTCGTATGGACATCCGCATTAATGAGCAGGAACATGACTGATTGGATCGATTATTTCCAGGGCACCTGGGCTGTCTGGCTGCTGACGATTCTGTATCTGATCTTTTGCTTGGGAATCGGCTGGTGGTTCAAAATGCGGGCGAGTGGTGGCGTCGGAGCATATTATGTTGCCAAACGTGAAATTCCTGGCTGGGTCGTGTCCCTGGCTTTCTTTTCGACCTTTGCCAGTACCAACACCTATATCGGTCAGGCAGGAAAAGCATTCCAATATGGGTTGAGCTGGGCATGGGTAGGATTGTTTTGGGCGATTTTTTGTGTGATTTCCTGGTTGCTATTGGGACCGAAGATGCGCAACCAGACAGCAGTACTTGGTTCTCTTACCATCCCGGATTATTTTCACTTCCGCTATCAGAGTGAGCTATCTCGAAGTATTCGGATCTTATCAGCTGTGGTGATCATTTTTGCCACCTTGTGGTATATGGTCGGAATCGCCAAGGGATGTGCGCACGTGTTGGCTTCTGTATTGGATGTTCCCTATGCCTGGGGGGCACTGGCGATTATCTTCATTACCTGCACCTATACCATTTGGGGGGGAATGTACAGTGTGCTTTGGACGGATGCCATTCAGGGAATCATGATGTTTGCAGTCGCCATCATCATGGTGATGTTGCCATTTATATATGTTGGCGGTGTAGACGAACTCATGGCCAATATCAGCATGGTCTCTCATCCCTCCAAAGATGGACAACCCATTGGAGATGGACTGGTAACCTTCGGGCAGTTGGTGCCTTTTCTCTATATCCTGGGAATCGGTCTGGCAGTAGGGATGAAACAAATCTCGGAACCTCGATGTTTGATCCGCTTCTACTCTATCGACAATGCCAAAAGCATGAAGTTCGCGATGACCTGGACACCTATCTTTTTGGGGGTATCTCTGGTATGCGTCATGGGACTTGGGGCCCTGGTTCATGGCATGACCACAGAAGAGGAAGCCGCTTATCTGATCAACCATACCGATGAAGTTGTGGGTTTTATGTTGGCAAAATTTGACAGTCCCCTCATCAGCGGTCTGTGCGTTGCCGGTCTGTTTGCTGCCGGGATGTCTTCGCTGGCATCTGTCACCCTGATTGTGGGGACGGCCTTTGTTAGAGATATTTGGCATGTCTGGCGACCAATGGAAGAAGGCCGGATGATCGCTTCGACCAAGTGGGTAATGTTTCTCTATTGTGGTCTGGTCTATGTGTGTACCCTCTTTCCTCCCGCCGGGATTGTGGAGTTGACGGCATTTGCCGGAGCCGTATTTGCTGCGAGTTTCTTCCCGGCCATTTTTGGTGGGCTGTATTTACGATGGGGAACGGATTTGGGAGCCATTTCCTCCATGTTATGCGGCATGTTGGGGGCAGTGATCTGGCGATTTGGGTTCAGATTGCAGTTTGACAGCCTGAAAGACATCCATGAAGTCATTCCCGCATTTTGCTTTTCTCTTGTGGTCTATCTGTTGGTCAGTTGGTTCAGCCAACAAAGACGCCCTGCGGATGCACATTTACAACAGGTATTTGAGCATCAGGTGTGAATCGAAAATGCTTCCTGCTACATGAACAACAATTGTCCTCCAAGCTTTCTGGACTAAGGAGGTGGACACACCTAGTGGTTCATGACTTAAGTTTCTGATCATTAAGTCGTAGGGCTTTTGTGCTCCGCCAACGCATTTTTGAGGAAGATAGCGAGTTATCTGAGGAAAAAATAAGGCAGGTGGAGTGCAAAAGGACCAGACTTGGATTGTCAAAGACTTATGGCTTGAACCACTAGGCTTGTGTGTGACAATCAGGAAAATAAGGACCAAAATGATGAGCATTCCCATATTTCCTTTCTCCTCCTAATGGTAGCTCATAAGCTAAATTGACGAAGTAGCGGTAAGAAACAGATGTCTCTATTTTCTTGAAGAAGATGGTGGAACAAAACCCCTTCTTCTACGTTTGTCAAATCATTATTTTTTTTGACAAACTGGTTACGCATATCGCCGCTGTTCCCACTGAGAGTTGAATGCACTAACGAACATGTATCTCCCTTCACCCTACCTGATTTCTTTACGTTTCACTTTCAACAGTCAAA
Organism: Bacteroidota bacterium; assembly: GCA_039029315.1. Classification (GTDB taxonomy): domain Bacteria; phylum Bacteroidota; class Bacteroidia; order J057; family J057; genus JBCCCJ01. The sequence goes on from JBCCGK010000076.1 coordinate 33,246, forward strand.
ACATATGCGTACCCTTTTTGGATTGATCGTCCTGTTTGCGATACTCTCACCCAATTCTTTTGCCCAAAAAACCAGTGACAAGTACGATGGAGACCCTTTTTCCTCGGATGCTGCCAATAGTTCCCAGATGCTGGCCGAAGGCTTCAAGCGATATGAAGTCGAAAGTGGAATCATTACCTACAAACTATCAGGAAATATGCAATCTGGAACCAAGACTATCTATTTTGATCGATGGGGGCTACGGGAAGCTACCTATGAAGAAAGTGTGACTAAAATATTTGGCCTCAAACAAAAATCTGAAACAATCTCTTTTCTCGATGGCGAAAATATGTACAATTATGATCCCAAAAAGAACACCTACATGCGAACCAAAAACACACTTGTCAAGCCTGTTGCTGATGAGATGAGCAATGGAGAGAAAAGCATGACAAAAGGGGGGAAGGCCTTTTTGGAAGGAATGGGAGGGAAATTGATCGGGAATGAAACATTCATGGGAAAAGATTGCGAAATCTGGGAGCTTGCGTCTCTCAATAGCACCAACTACATCTGGAAAGGCGTCTCCCTGAAAGCCACTGCCACGCTCCTCGGTATGACAACAGAATGGGAAGCGACAGACATCCAAATCAATGTAGAGGTACCTGAAGACAAGCTAAGTTTGCCCAAAAAAGCGAAGTCTGTCTTTGCAGATATGGGCAGGAAATAATCCCAAAACCTACATCTGAAACAAGCCCGACCCAGCAGCTCCCTCTTTGCACAAAGTCAGGCACCTAAGCAATGGTCATTTCCTAAACAATTGCTACCCTTAATTCGCATTATGTGTTGGAGTAAAAACAGCTTGAGAGTATCTTCATTGCTCTCAAGCTGTAATCTTATGCGGATACTTATAGGAATTCTTGTATTTGTAGTTGCTGCTTCGCCACCCGCGATTGGCCAGATGAGGCTAGAATCTTCTGTTTCAACTTCTTCCGCCACATCTTCTCTGAGTAGTGCGGAATTGGTAAAGATGGGCTATCGGCGATTTGAGGTAGAACAAGGAATCATTACCTATACCCTGAGTGGGAGTCTGCAGAGGGGTTCCCGTATCATTTACTTTGATCGCTGGGGTCTCCGGCAAGCGATATATGATAAGGCGATCACCAATGTCTTTGGCTTGAAAAAGAAGGTCACATCCATCCAGTTTCTTGATGGAGAACAGCAGTATGTCTACAACAAAAGGCGAAAGACCTATCGGAGCACTCGCCAAGCTGTATTCGCACAACTATTGACTGAAAAGGAAGAGACGGAGAATACCCAAGCACAGAAAGGAGTGGAAGCCTTCCTGATCGGCATGGGAGGAACAAAAATGGGAAAAGAAACCGTTATGGGAAAACCCTGTGAGATCTGGAAAATGACCCTTGGTGGAACCCACTACGTCTGGAAAGGAATGAGCTTACGTACTTCTTCCTCTCTGTTTGGGATCGAGACAGAATGGCAAGTGAGCAAGATAGAGCTAAATGAAAAAGTACCAGACAGGAAACTGCTATTGCCCAAAAAGGCAAAACCAGCATCCCCCAGGTGAAGAAGAAATGAGTTTTTTCCAAGTTCCCTCTATGGAATTTCTGTATCCAGAGACTCTCTTGAGAAAAGCCCAACATGATTGCACGCGCACTCCTGATTTTTATTCTTCTGTGTGGATGTCAGCCATCCCCTTCTCAACAATCCTCTTCGCAACAATCTCCTTCCCAAAGTTCTCTGAGCCATTCCTTGACAGACTTGGGAGTTCCACTGGACTCAATTCATCTGCGGATTTCCAAGGCAAACTATGAACTTCATGTGCTATATGGAGATAGTTTGATCAACTCCTATCCCGTTGTTTTTGGTGGGAATCCTATAGATGACAAGCACATGCAAGGAGATCAATGTACCCCGGAAGGGAGCTTTCGCATTCGAGATCTCTATCCCCATGCCCAATGGTCATATTTTCTATGGATCGACTATCCGACCGAGGCCTCCTGGCACAACCATAGACAAGCGAAAGCACTTGGATTGATTCCCGCAGATGCCAATATTGGAGGGGAAATTGGCATTCATGGTGTACCAGAAGGCTTTGATCATGTGATCGATCAGCGTCAAAATTGGACACTTGGATGTATTTCTCTCAAAAATGCTGATGTAAAAGAGATTTATGAGATCGTTGGCGTGGGAACACGGATTGAGATCACGAGCGATTAGCCTCCCAATTGGTCATAGTAAGCAAACAGCTTCTCCAACCCATCCTGTTGTTTGAGATTGATTTTGTTCTTTTTGATAAAACGTTCCATTTCTGACCGATGCTTAAGGCTGGCGAGCAGTTTCTTTTTTTGTGTTTTGATCAGGCTGAGCTTACCACCCTGGAGCAGGAAGTAGCTGTTTCTGCGAATAAATCTCTTTTTCTCAATCGTTTTGCCAACATCCTCAAATGTTTTGGTGGAAACAATAGAGGAAAACTCCCGAATCAGCGAAAAATCCTTCCCCTTATACACAAGGATTGGCCAGCGATTGGCAAATGTTTTATGGAGTTTTTGTTGAAAAATCAATTGCTCTCCTGCATCCGAAGGAAATATTCCCTCATTTCTTTCAGCTGAAATGACAATTCTGGCATAGAACTTTTGATCGAGTTCCAAAAAACTGTTGCCCTGCCTCGCTTCCATTTCTCCAGTTTTTCCATTGAAATTGACACGCAGACTATCAAATTTCTCCATTTGATAATTATAGGCATCTGCTGACATCCATTGCTTGAAAAAATAGGGATTCCCATCTATGCCTTCATATCGATTGGGGTCTATCGATTGGGCGTTGGAGAGAACATAGATGTCATTCTGGGCAATCAGTTGTGAGGCAAATAGGAAGAAAAAGGAGAGAAAAAATGATGTGTGATTCATGATGAGTAAGGTTAAATGAAAATGATGATTATAAGACGCTTGTCTGATCGCTTTTGTCTGTTGTCAGGCAAAAGACAGACCTATTCCAAGAGGTTGATTCCTTGGAAGGACAGCATATGTCTTTTGGTTTTTGGAGAGTATTGTTATCTAATTTCTTGTCTATTTTTGTGTCATCCAACTCTGGGTACAACTTTCTAAACAATCTTTTGCTAGGATTTTGACAGTCGAATTCGTACTCCCCCAAATATGTTTCGAGTGGCAGCGGCCTCATAGTAGCGTCCACCAAACGCATTGATCCGAACATTGCCAGCATATTGCTGATCCAGCACATTGTTCACCCCAAAGAAAGGTTCCCATTCACCCCAGGAAGTCGACAGTGTCCAGGCCAACCGTAGCTGAAGGAGTGTATAAGGATCTATTTTGACAGTATTGGCGTCATTGGCATAGATCTCGCCGATTCTTCTTCCCCAGATGTTGGCAAAAAAACCGGAGGAATGCGCATACTGAAGTCCAAGGTACGCAACTTGTTGAGGAATGCCAGGAAGTACATGTCCATCAAAACGCTCCTCGACAACAAGATAGTCTTCATATTGGAACTGGTTCCAGGTATAGCTGGCTGTTGCCTGCAATCCTGTTGCCAGGTTCGCTTGCAGAGACATCTCAGCACCAAGACGGCTGGATTGTCCTGCATTTCGAAAAAATTCCCGATCGGGAAAGTCAGCCAATTCATAGGGAACCAATTCGTCAAAAACATTGATGTTGAATCCTGTCAAGGCATATCGAAATCGATTGGCAATCGTGCCTTTGATGCCTACTTCCATGTTTGTGGCTCGCTGAGGAGCGAGATCAGGATTGAATCCACCACCTCCACTTGGATTGGCAGAGAGTTCGCTGAGAGTTGGCGTTTCAAAACTCGTAGACAGATTGGCATATACATTCAGGGCAGAAGCGGCAGAGAAGACGAGGCCAATCATTGGGTTAATTTGTTGAAAATTCAAGCTGCCAGAATCATCCCCATTTCCCAAAAATCGATCTTCGACTCCCAGCCGGACAGCATCGAATCTCGCACCTATACTGGTGCTGAAACGTGGATGAAAGTAGATTTCCTCTATTGCGTATAGACCAGCACTGAAAAAACTTTCCAACTGATCGAAAGTCAGGTCTCCACGGACCCCTTCATTATTTCGGAATCTGGTTCTGGCATCCGCCTGATAGTCTACGTCCAGACCAGTCGAGAATTTGGAGGGGAAGGTGCCGATGGTTCCCGTATGTGTGTACCCGATCCCTCCTCCGCTGTACTTTCTGGCAATCGATACCATGCCGCCGAACCCAAACGGAAGCTTATTGGCGAAATCGCGTTGAAGATGATACCCCCTGATGGACAACTGTCCCTGCCGGCTCAGTTGTCTTTGATATTTCAGGGCAATTCTTCCCTGAGTGAGTGCTTCTCCAGCATCGAAGTCAATATTTCGCTGACGGGCATCTCTGGGATTGTCTACGAAGCTGGTCGAATCTACGCCACCAGGATCATTGGACCGAGAGCTATTGACAAAATTGAAATAGAGTGTCAAATCAGACACAGAATCCAAGTCGAATTGAATTTTTGCATTCAACAGCGAATTGGCCATTTCACTGTGAGATCGATAGCCATCCGAGGTGGTATTGGCACCATAGAGAACACCACTCACCTTTCCTTCCTGGAAGCCTGTCTTCAGCTGAAATCGCTGAAAATTATAGGACCCGGCCGTATATCGAAGTTCGGCAAAAGGAGAGCTCGGCACCTCCTCTGTCTCTAACAACAGCACCCCTCCAGCAGCATTGCCATACAAGCCGGAAGCAGGACCTCTGAGAACCTGCATCCGTCCGATGATGCCCATATCGAGATTGTCCACTTGCGCTTGCCCATCAGGCGTAGATTCAGGAATCCCGTCTACGATCAATTTGACTCCCCGTATACCAAAAGCGGCTCGGGACCCAAATCCCCGAATAGACACGCGAAGATCCTGAGCAAAATTTTCCTGATTCAAGGCAAACAATCCTGGCACCCGTACAAGGGATTCATGTATACTCATTTGTTGATTTCCGCGCTGAATTCCCTCCCTATCAATGACAGAGACAGAAAATGGGGTGCGGTCCATCGCTGTAGTCAATCTAAGGGCATCAATGGTAACGGCCTTCAAATTAGTCGACGGGAGGCTATCTTCAGCAACTTGCGAATAAACTGCTTGCCCCCCAATGCCAATCCCCCATATGATTCCTCCTAACAGATAGGGTAAATAGGCCATATTCCATCTCTCGAACCATTGTCGAATTGATTTGCGGGAACCCAAATGGACCTGAAAAAATGTACGTACTCCTTTTTGCATCTAACTGAATTAGTTTTTTATACTCACAAGTTGGCACTCAAAACGCTGATCACGGTTTTGATTCCTTCAACAAAATTTCCAAGTCTTATGTTCTCGTTGGGACTATGCTGATTGTTGTCTCGGTTCACAGTTGGGACAGTTACAGCTGGGACCCCCAAAATATTGATAAAGGGAGAAATTGGAATGGAACCTCCAGAGTTCCGGATGCGAACCGGCGCTGTTCCAAAGGCCTGTGTCAGTGCACGAGTTAACCAATGCCCAATCTCCGAATCGAAAGGCGTTCGATAGGCCTGATAGGAGATTTTGTATGTAAAGGAAATCAGTCGGCTATGCGTCTGACGCTCCTCTTCTGTCGGTTCTCCTGAGACAAAATGATACCCTTGTCTGGCAATGTGATCCTTGATCAGGCCGATCAATCGCTCTGGATCACATTCAGGAACCAGGCGCACATCGATTTCAGCCGTGGCAGTCGCCGGGACTATGGTACGCACTTCCTCTCCTACCCAGCCGGAGGACAAGCCTCTGATGTTGAGCGAAGGATACTGAATGGCTTCCTGATAGGAGTTCCCTACAGCGTCTATCTCAGCAATTCCTACTTTCCTCCGAATATCAGATTCATTATCGGGCACTTCGGCCATGATGTGTTTGACAGATTCTGTAAGCACGATGCCATCATAAAATCCAGGAATGATCACCTTGCCTTGCTCATCTTTCATACTGGCCAGCAATTGAGATAAGCGCAAGGCAGGATTGGGTGCATAATTGCCATAGTGGCCACTGTGCTGTGCAACACGAGGGCCAAATACCTGCAAGCTAATGGTAGAAATTCCTCTCGCTCCAAAGGTAAGCGTCGGTTGATTGCTGATGTGTCTGGGACCATCCAAAATGATCAACATGTCTGAGGCCAGAATATCTTTGTGGGCTTCGACAGATGCAGGAAGATTGGGCGAACCCATTTCCTCTTCTGTATCCATGATGATCTTGAGATTGCAGACAGGACTGATGCCAGCCGTCTTCATCGCATCCAGAGCGTGCAACAGCATGATGATTGGGCCTTTGGCATCTGAAGCAGCCCGTGCAAATACCCGCCACTCAGGATCAAAGTCGGACGATAATCGGTCCCAGGGAATGATTGTCCATTCTCCCTCAGCATTTTTTTCTTTGAGGACAGGCTGAAACGGATGTGGTTGAAACCAGTGATTGGGGTCTACAGGTTGTCCATCGACCTGCACATAAATCAACAAGGTTTTGGTGGCATTGGGATATGTCTGCTCTGCCAATAAGAGCGGAATTCTGGCTGTTGGAAGTCGGCGTGTCTCAAACCCTCTTTCTCCAAATTTTTCCTCCAGCCATAGAATATTTTTTTCCAGATCCTCTGGAAAGTGTGCGTCATTGGGGATGGACAAAAATTCTTTGAGGGAGTGAAAAGCGGCATCCTGGACACCAGCTGTCATCTTGTCGAGATCCTGTGCCTGCAGGGAAGATAGCAGTAGAAAAGTGGCTATCAGTGTGATAGGAGGTTTGTGAAAAGCCATTGTGAAGTAGTCAGGCTGCTAAGTTACAATTTTCTTTTCTCCAATTTGTGGAATCTGTTTCAGTATCCTATCTTTTGAGAGGAAAGCTCCCTTTCCACCCTATACTGTTGTCTAATTCTATCACCATGGTACAAATTATCGATTTCTTCAAGCGATATACAGCTTCTCCAGGAACAGGGATTATTTTGTTGAATCTCGGGATTCTGATCATTTTCTTCTATCCGATTGAATTGTATCCATGGGCACCTGTTGTTTCTCATGGACTGATGATTTTCAGTGCGATTGCGAGTTTGATGTATTTGGTACAGAAGACGGATCTTGGCCCAAAAGAAGGTCCTGCTTCAGATGAGATTCGGTTTGAAGACAAAGGCACAGCTTTCCTGAAGTTTTACCAATATGGCTTACCAGTTCTGATTCTGGTACTCTGTGGCTTTATTCTCTACTTGTTCCGAAAGACCGTGGTAAAGGATTTTTACATTTCTGGTGCCTTGGTCATGGCCATTTTGGTGCAACTCAAAATCTTATATACGGATTTGGTTCGGTCTCCCTTTGTGTTGCGAATCACTGATAGCTGTCTCAGCATGAACCTCAAAGGATATGAAGAAGTGCATTGGGAAGAGGTCGATCAGATCGATTGGAATACCCAGGAAATTACCTTCACCCTCCTCGATGAACTGGAGCACTCTGTAGGTTTTGGAAAAATGCTGGAGAACAAACGCGATTTCCTCAAAGCTGTCCAACATCAGGCTGTCCTTCATCAGATCAATATTGTTGGGGAAGAGGAAGTAGAAAAAATAGCAGGATAACTCCAATCCATAGATCAGGACTCCAAAATCTGGCCTAATTTTTCTATCTTTGCAGCCATAAATTTTCCTTTATGGCTCAAGCGATTTCAAGTACGAATTTTCAATTCCCTGGTCAGGCTGGCGTCTACAACGGCAAAGTCCGTGATGTGTATAACATTGCAGAAACAGCACTTGTCATTGTCGCAAGTGATCGAATTTCTGCATTCGATCATATCCTTCCCAAGCCGATTCCTTATAAGGGGCAGGTGCTCAATCAGATATCTGCGCACTTTTTTTCCGCAGTCGATGGACTGGTTCCAACCCATGTCCTGTCAGTTCCTGATCCTAATGTCACCATTGGGATCAAGTGCAAACCAATCCTGATCGAAGTTGTGGTTCGTGGCTATTTGGCTGGACATGCATGGCGTGTATACAAGTCCGGGAAGCGCGAGCTGTGTGGGGTGTCTTTGCCCGAAGGATTGAAGGAAGGTGATCGCTTGCCTGAGCCAATCATTACGCCCGCAACCAAATCCATGATAGGACATGATGAAGACATCAGTGAGTATGAAATTCTCAAGTCTGGTTTGATGCATAAGGATGACTGGGCAGAAGTCAAACATTATGCCTTGACCCTATTCCAGAAAGGAACTGAGATGGCGGCAGAGCGAGGTCTTCTGCTTGTAGATACCAAATATGAATTTGGGACACATGAGCAGCGGATCTATTTGATCGATGAAGTGCATACGCCTGACTCCTCCCGCTATTATTATGCAGATGGCTATGCAGATCGACAGGCTGCTGGCGAGAAACAAAAACAACTCTCCAAAGAATTTGTCCGCGAATGGCTCATGGACAATGGATTCCAGGGATTGGAAGGTCAGCAAATGCCCGTCATGCCGGAAGCGTTTGTCGCCAAAGTGAGTGATCGCTATATCGAATTATTCGAGACAATGACGGGGCGAACCTTTGACCGGGAACAGGATCAGAACATCATGGAAAGAATCAATGGGAATGTCGTCTCAGCCCTGAAAGAGATGGGAATGAAGTAATTGCAGGCGGATTTTTTGACTGATACAAAGTAGAAAATGGAAAGATGCAAGGAGGGTAGACTCTTTGCATCTTTTCTTTTTTTGAAATTCTGGATGAATATTTCTTAAACTTTGTAACACAAAGTACTTTTATTGCGTAATACACTTTGTGCGATTGTTCATCGTATCCGTGTTATTCTGATCAGAGGGGCACAAATCCCTCTGATCAGTGACACTGGATGATAAATTTTCCCGGCAATTCCCCTGTTTTTCACATAAATCTTCCTTACCTTCTTTGTGGTCACTTTCAATTCTACTCACATGCATTTTCAACCCAAACTTGCTTACAGTTTCCCTTCTCTTTTTCATCCCTCGCACAATTGGCACCTGACTCGGCTGCTGATTCTTTACAGATTGTATCATCTGGGCAAGCGGATCAAGCACAAAGATTTTATGAAACTCCGATAAACCTTCTCACATGAAAACCAAGAATACCCTTCACTATCTCGGATTGGGACTCATCGCTCTGTCCCTTACCTTGTTTCTGCTCGCAGTCTTTGTTTTTGACCAGCAGGATTCTGATATATTCCAGCAAATAGAGCATGGTGGAATTTTTACCATCAATTTTGGGATCAGTATTGTCTACTTTTTGCTGCTTTTGGTGAAAAATAGAGGACTTACAGGGGGCAGACAACTCTTTCCCCTTGAGGAAAAACTTTATGTCAATGCGTTGGTGCTGTTTTCGCTCAGTGCACATACGCTTAACTATACCACTGAAATCCAGGTCTTTGCACCTTACATCCAGGGCATGGTCTGGTTTGTTGTCATGATGCATGTTGCGATTATGCTCTTTCCTTATCGACAAACCTTTCCTGCATTTCTTCAGTATGCGATTTATTTCATCAATGGAGCTGGCTTGGTAGTAGCCGTATATATGTCCCTCTTTCTGGGGCCTCTGATCGTTTGGGCGATTCCGGGAGCGATCATCCTGGGGATTTCTCTGCATGCGTTGGTGCCTGTCTGGTTTGCAATTTTGCTGGTGAGATTTGGATTGAGGATGGAGAAACTGAAATTTTCGACTATCTCTTTTTGGGCTGGAGTATTGTTTCCCCTTCTCCTTGTAGCCGGATATCTGAGCACCTGGCACAGCATTCAAAAACGTGCTGAAGAAGCGCATCAACTCTATGAAGAAAAGTATCTGACCCTCCTGCCTGAATGGGTCGTCCTGAGTCAGCATCTTCCTGATCATCCTATGCTGGAACGTGTGCTCATGAGTGAGGCGCGGTCCCAGAAATCCTTTTGGGTAGAGGGAGGTGGGTTGTCCGTTCTCGATCGCACAAGTGCGGAGGAGCATATGTATCACGATCCCTTGTCTGTTGTGTCCAGTCTGCTGTATCCAGAATTGCCATTTGATTCCGAAACGATTTTGCATCTGCTGGAATCCCGCTATGATGCTCGCCACATGACCCACCGTCGGTTGTGGAGAGGATCAGATCTCCATACCAAAACCGTGGATACGGACATTCAGATATATCCAGATTATCGCCTAGCTTATGTCGAAAAAGTCTTGACGATTCATAATTCATCAGATCGCTCCTGGCGTTCCCAGGAAGCCGTATACAGCTTTCATCTACCGGAAGGGAGTGTGGTTACTTCTCTCTCCCTTTGGATTGAGGGAGAGGAACGACCTTCAAGACTTACCACTCGCGGAAAAGCGGATAGTGCATATGTTGAGATCGTTGGGGTGGAGGCCAGAGACCCAGCTTTGCTCCACTGGCAGGAAGGAAATCGGGTTACAGTAACGGTTTTTCCTTGTACTCCTTCTGAAGATCGCCAATTCAAGGTCGGGTTCACTGTTCCTCTCGTCTTTGAGGATGAGCAACTTGTCCTGCGGTCGATTCCATTTGATGGGCCTGATGTATTCATGACACAAACCTCTACCGAAATAGAGTTTGTCGGAGATACTCCTGACAATCTATCCAAACCGCTTAGCTGGAATATGTCAGATGAAACCATCAGCTATTCAGGGAGGTATGTCCCGAACTGGAAACTGAGTTTTGATCCACCAGCCCTCTCGACACAAGCATTTAGTTTTGGTGGATTTCAGTATCGATTGGCGGAATTGACAGCTCCCCTTCAAGCTGCCGAACTGGAAGAAATCATCCTGGATATCAATCGGGAATGGAATTGGTTTGAAATGAAAGCGATTTGGGCGCGTGTGAAGAATAAGGAAGTCTATGTTTTTCACCCAAACAAAATCCGTCTCACAGAAGAAAACATGGAGACTCTCTTTCAGGAACTAAGCCAGCAGCATTTCTCTCTTCTGCCGATTCAGCTGATTGAGCAGCCAGAGAAGACACTGGTGATCTCTCATTCGCCTGAACAGACACCTATGTTGGCCGATCTGAAAGGAAGTGCCTTTGAGCAACGAGCAAAAACCTATTTTCTTGAGCAAACAGAGAGAGTTCGCTGGTTCAATCTGGGAGGAACTGTCTCGCCTTACCTTCGATCTCTCAAGGAATTCCGTGTGATCCAGTATGCAGCAGGAGATATAGAAGATCTGGAAGAATTGTTAGACAAAAATAGCTTCCCGTCAATAGAAGAGCACAATCACCTGGTCGCCCTACAGCACAGCCATATGAGCATTCAGAAAAGCATGTTGGATGAAGAACAGCCGGAACCCCTTCCAACGACCTCTGCTCCTGATCATCTCCTACGATTATTTGCCTACAATGAGCTGATGCGTGATATTGGCAAGCAATATTTTGATCGTGCGGCTTTGGAAGATCGATGGATTCGCAAAGCAGAAGAAGCCTTTGTGGTTTCTCCCATTTCCAGCCTCGTAGTCCTGGAAACCAGAAAAGATTATGAACGCTTTGGGATAGACGAAAACAGGGACACACTTGGGAACGCTTCTCTGAATAGTTCTGGGGCTGTGCCTGAACCTCATGAATGGATGTTGATATTGCTGGTAAGCCTTGCAGCATTCTGGACCTGGAAAAAGAGAGGTAATTAATCCTTGACAGATGGTTATTGCCAGTACCCTAAACAGACGATTCAAGATAGGGATCATTCTCCTGCTGTTGACACTACTTGCAGCAGGAGAATTCCTGTATCACTACATCCGCCCCGGCCTGAATCTGACCCTATGTCTGATTCTGTTGCCATTTGTGATGCGCGTGAGCCAGCCGGGGATATATTCTCATCGTTATGGGTGGTGGGCAACTGTCTGTCTGCTGGGATTCCTGTTGTTGCACATCAGAGGCTTGTTCTTTTTCTCTATTGGATTCACCTTGCTGTTTATCATCGAAAATTGGAAAGGCAAAACGGGTTGGTTACCAGCAGTCCTGGTCCTGTTGTTTTCTTCGATTCCCAGATATATCACAGATGTTTTTACGTTTTCGTTGCGAATCCGCATGAGTGAACTCTCTGGTGATATCTTGCAATGGGCTGGTTTTCAGGTGGAAGTAAGTGGAAATGTCTTTCTGCTGGATGGCATGGCATTCTCGGTGGATGAAGCCTGTATGGGACTCAATTCCATCATCACGGGATTGATCCTGATAACACTCGCCTCGGCTTATGGGGAGAATCGATATGGTCGATCTTTTCGATTCTGGCCGCTTTTGGGGATCTATTTGTTAGGGGGCATAATGATGATCGCGGGGAATCAGATTCGAATGATTGTCCTGGTTCTGTTTCGCTCTCCACCAGAGACGATGGGGCATGAATTGATTGGTCTGGCCTGTCTCATTGCCTATGGAGTTGTGCCATTTTGGTTCCTGATTCGATGGATGCTACAAAGAGGCTTTGGCTCGACGCAGTTTTACCTGAATTCTCATTCTGAAAAAAGCTGTCCCAAATTGACATGGCTTTGGACACTTGGCCTCATCGGAAGCATTGCGTGGTATAATATTTTTGTTGGGCAATTCAATTTTTCGGAAAAAGATTTTGCCTTAGAATCCACAACTTTTCCAGGCTTTGAAAGGACAATTGTGGAAGGCGGAATAGCCAAGTTTGAGAATGATTTTGCCCTTGTCTATATCAAGCCACCAGTCTCATTTATTCGCTCGGAACACAACCCTTCTCTCTGTTGGCGAGCAAGCGGATATCAGCTCCAACACATTCGTGAAGAGGAGATTGCGGGTCAGACACTCTTACGGGCAGAGTTCCACAAAGGGGGGGATGTCCTACATACAGCATGGTGGTTCGACAATGGGAATCATCGTACCCATTCCCAACTGACTTGGCGGTGGGAGAGTCTGAAAGGTGCAGCCCCCTATCGTCTGGTGAATGTGACTGTGGCAGATGCCAGGGAGTTGGAGCAGTGGTGTAGGGTGTTTTTGAGCAAAGATTGGCACGAGCCTTGATATATGGGAGGGGTAACCTGATCAACTTAGATTTTGGTCAAATAAGGGTTGCTGATTTGGAATAGAAAACGTAATATTCGGAGGATAAGTGACTACCTGGAGAAGCTCAAGAATGATTGGCCAAGACACTATGAAAGGCAACCAGTTGCTTCAAGGGTTTTATATTCTCCTTCTGGCTTCATGTTTTGTTTTGCTGGCTGAGGGGATCACCAATAAGCAACTACCAACCAACAACCTTGTTCAACATCTGGAAGACACCCTGATACAGGCTACGGCCCCAGTGGAAGTATTTGTCAAAGATTCTCTACTTGCTGAAGAAGAGAAATGGGAGGATGAAGTGCCGCAGGCACCTGAACCCCAAGTTATTCAGCATAAGAATTTAGGCAGATTTTTTGCTGCGTTGGATCGTGTAAAAGTCAAAAAAGGGAAAGCACGTATCGCCTATTTCGGAGATTCGATGATTGAAGGAGACCTTGTTACAGAGTCTCTTCGCAATGATTTTCAGGAACTATTCGGCGGAACAGGTGTGGGATTTGTTCCATTGACTTCCAAGACATACGGTTTTCGCAAAACCATCAAACATCGATTTGCGGAGAAGTGGAAAAATTTCAATCTCCTCTCTCCCAATCCTACCAAGCACTCCTTCGGAATCTCTGGGGAGTTCTTTCTGGCGGGTTCCTCTTCCGCCAAGGACGCCTGGGTTCGATATGAAACCACAGATGCCTACCAGCGCACTCAAATATTTGAAAAAGTCCGAATGTATTATGGTCAGAGAATTTCAAAATCCGCTGGCAAGAATCCTTATCTGATTGTCTCCACCAATGACAACAAAGACACCCTCACTCTCTCTGATCGCAAATTGGTCAATGCTGTAACGCTGGCCGAAGAACCAACAGAAGAGATTTCACTGAACTTTGGAATTCCCTCAGACATGCCTGTCTATGGCTTGAGCTTCGAAAGTGAGCAGGGCGTCTTTCTGGACAATTATTCTTCTCGTGGAAACAGCGGCATGAACCTCGTCCAGATTCCGAGTGTTACCCTCAAAGAATTTTATGCACATCTCGAATATGATTTGGTGGTGTTGCACTTTGGATTGAATGTGGTCTCTCCCAAACGCAAGAGCTTCCGAAGCTATGAGCGGGGGATGAAAAATGTCATCAAACATTTTCAGGAATTTATGCCCAATGCAGATATTCTGATGATCAGTGTCAGTGATAAAAGCACCAAAATAGAGGGGGAATTACAAACCGATCCCAGCGTTCCTCTCATCGTAGAAGCCCAGCGTCGGGTGGCAGATGAAATGAATGTTGCCTTTCTCGATCTCTATCGGGGAATGGGGGGGCGGAACTCTATGATTCGCTGGGTGAATGCCAACCCTTCCTTGGCAAGAAGTGATTATACCCACCCAAATCGACGTGGTGCAGCCAAGGTTGGCTCCATCATCAAGGCACATCTCCTGAAGGAATATGACAAGTCCAAGCAACCCCAAGGTCAACGAACTTTTGCACGGGCGTATTGATGGTGGGGTTTTCAAATAATCTAGAGGGATATTGACTTCTGCACCTGTTCCCTCCTAGAAATATTTATCATTCAACTCAAATTGGTCCTGGCTGAAAGAGAGCATCTAGACTCATACTCTTCTGAACTAAAGAGGTGCTGTACGAGGAAGTTTTGCATTCAAGACATTTGTGAAATTTTCCAATTGCGTAGCCCTATTTGCCTTGTTAAGACCAGTATTAGAAAATACAATTTCCTTTTCGTAAACTGTTTCTACTAAAAAGGTCTTTCCAACTCGCCTCCTTCCATAGAGCGCGACAAATTCGGATTCTTTTGAAGAGAGAAGATCTTTGAGAATCTTCTTTTCTGCCTGTCTACCAATAAGTTGTGTTGGTCTTACAAAGCTTTTTTGGTAAAATTCAATCGTTATAGCGAAATGATAGTCGTCCAAAACTGTCAGAATTTAACAGTTTTGGACGATGATGATTTGTCTTCTTAAATTAACATCTCATCCCTTATTTTTTATGATGTTCTCTTATCTTTAGCCAAAGTGCTGGAGAAATCAGCATTCCGCTACAGATGAATTACACAATAAATGGACACTACTACCGAACAATGTTTTAAATGCCAGGGCAAACGTGGCCAAGTCAGCAAGCACATCTATGGCTATCCTATGTGTGAAATTTGCTATAGTAAATTAGGCCTTCTGTCAGATACCACCATTAAGAAGCATGCTTTGTCCCATGAGGATACCAGAGGATATGATCCACTGCATCCAAGCTTCGAAGATGAAATCAACAGACGTCTGGAGGCGGTGGAAAAAAGTTATATCAATACAAGGATCAAGCTCCTGCATATCCTGGAACGACTGAATCATATGTAGTGAACCTGTCCCAATATTCATGATGCTCCTGACATGAAAGCCTTCTGCAATCACATTCATTCGGTCCCCGAAGACGTACTAGAAGAATATCTCTCCCACTGGAATGTCTATCAAGCACCCAAACACAGCATCCTTACTCAGCAGGGAGAGACCCAGCGATATATGTACTTTGTAGAAGAAGGCATTCAGAAATCCTACTATCTGAATGATGCCAAAGAGCATATCATCGCTTTTACCTACCCTCCTTCCTTCTCTGGCATTCCAGAGTCTTTTTTCAGTCAGACTCCTTCCAAATATTTTCTGGAGACCATCACAGATAGTCGTTTTCTGCGCATCTCATTTGAGCAACATCAGTCCCTCATGGCCAAACACCGCCCCATCGAAACCCTCTTTCGCAAAGGGACTGAAATGTTATTGACAGACATTCTCAATCGCTACTATGAACTTATGGCGCATGATATAGAGACACGGTTCAGACATTTCATCGACAGAAGCCCCCATTTGCTCAATATGGTGTCTCAGAAGGATCTCGCTTCTTATCTGCGCATTGACCCGACCAACTTCAGCAAGCTATTGCGAAAAGTAAAACTTTGAGATCTTGGTATGAACCAAGAATTCTTATACTCGATAGACCGACTTTTGTTCAAACAGTGAACAATGAAGTTGATCCTCCTTTTATCCATTCTATTTATGATTCCGCTATCAACCCTAGCCCAAAATTGGCTAGATCCTCAGTTGTATCCCTTTACTCATCGATACCTTCCCCTTCCTGATGGAAAGATGCACTATATAGATGAAGGAGAAGGGGACATTCTCCTCTTCATTCATGGAACGCCGACCTGGTCTTTCCTGTATCGGGAGATCATCCAGTCCCTTTCGTCTAATTACAGATGTATCGCTATCGACCATCTTGGTTTTGGCCTGTCAGAGCGCTCTGCGGAATTCTCCGGAAGTCCACAAGCTCACGCGGCCAATCTTCTAGAAGTTATTGAACAGCTCCAACTTACAGAGATAAGCCTGGTTGTGCACGATTTCGGTGGACCGATCGGAATTGCTGCGGCACTGGAACAGTCTGACCGCATCAAACAGGTCATCCTGTTCAATTCCTGGCTATGGGAGACAAAACAGAATCCCGCAGCAAAAAAGATTGACAAGCTGTTGCGCAGTCGCTTAGGAAGATTTCTGTATCTGCGAATGAATGTCTCTCCGAGGATTCTCCTCAAGCAGGGCTTTGCTGACAAACGCCAGTTGACAAAAAACATTCATCGACATTATCTGGCTCCTTTCCCTGACAAAAGCTCTCGATATGCTTTATTGCAGTTGGGTCAATCCTTGGTGGGTGCATCAGACTGGTATCAGGACTTGTGGAATCGCCTGGACCCATTGGTAGACAAGCCCTGGCTGATTCTGTGGGGGAGAGAAGACAGTTTTATCACAGAAGACTATCTCAAGATCTGGAGACAACGCCTGCCACATGCACAAGTACAAGAATTGGCTTGTGGGCATTTTGTGCAGGAAGAACAAACTGAGGCTGTGATCAAGGCAATGGTTGATTATTTGGAGAGAAATCAATAAGATGATCTATCAACCAGAAATCCCTGGAGGACCCTCTCCGCCATAGGCAGATTTTTGCTACATTTGTTGTCATGGATTTCAGCAATCAGGATATCATTCGCTTATATGGGACTCGACTTTATCTTGTTCCTGACATAGAAGCTGATATAGTCGAAGAGGAAGTAGCCCAAATCGAGCCTTCGCCTCCAGATTATTCCTTGCTGGAAAAGGGACCAAAAGTTGTGTGGAAACTAAAGCCACAGGCCCAGCTTGCTTTTGTCTTGCCAGAAGCGGAGTTTGGCAATCGCGCCTTGACCAAAATTCTTCGGGATGCAGTAGATGCTGCTGGATTTGACCTGAGCAAGATTGGATTTGGGGTCTTGCCCGGATCAGGAGAAGGATGGGATTTTGCTGATATGCCTGTAGACCTGGCACTGGTCTGCCAAGACTTTGGCCAAGGATGGAAGTCCCCAATTCAGTGGCAAGGGAAGCGGTTATATTTTTCTCCATCCTTAACCCATGTACAACAAGCCACTGACCACAAAACTGCACTCAATCAGGCTTTGAAAGCCGTACAAGCATTTTTGCAAGCATGAAACAACGATTACTTTTTGGCACCAACAATCAGCACAAACTCAGGGAAATCAGAGAGATTTTGCACACACAATATGAGGTGCTGAGCTTGGCAGATGTCGGCATCGATATGGATGTTGAGGAGACAGAGCCCACATTGATCGGCAATGCTTTTTTGAAGGCAGATGCTTTCCACAAGGCTTCTGGTTTGCCCACCTTTTCAGATGATACAGGATTGGAGGTAGATGCGCTGAATGGGGCTCCGGGGGTCTATACAGCTCGCTATGCAGGCGAAAACGCGACCTTTCAAGACAATATCACCAAGATGCTCAAAGAAATGAGAGGTGAATCTTCACGGACAGCCCGCTTCAGAACAGTGATTGCTTTTGTAGATGGTGCCAACAGAGAGGCGTTTGAGGGAATCATAGAAGGAGCCATCACTGAAGCCCCTAGAGGAGAGGGAGGATTCGGCTACGATCCGATATTTCAACCTGAACATCACAACACAACCTTTGCGGAGATGAATCCAGATGACAAAAACGCCATTTCGCATAGAGGAAGGGCGCTGAAGAAATTCTCGACACACCTTCTCTCCTGATTCGTCTCTTTACTTCCCATATTTCCTTTTCACATGCAAGATCGTCCTTACATTGTCGGCATATGCGGCGGAAGCGCCTCTGGAAAAACTTTTTTGCTGGACCACCTCCTTCAAGAACTTCCCGAATCGAGTGTTTCGATCATTTTTTTGGATAACTACTACAAGCCCCGTGATAAACAAATCCGGGATGAGGAAGGCATCATTAATTTTGATCATCCTGAGAGTCTTTATTTGGACAAACTGGTAGAGGATGTCCGAGCCGTGATTGGTGGAGAGACATTGATACGAGAAGAATACACCTTCAACAATCCTGATGCGATTCCCAAGCAATTGACTATTCGTCCTGCACCTATCCTGATTCTGGAGGGCATATTTGTCTTCCATCCCCCTGAGCTACAACCGCTGATGGATTTGAAAATCTTCGTGGAAGCACATGAGTACATCAAGCTTGCCCGACGAATCAGAAGAGATCATGCTGAACGCGGATATACCGTTGAATCTATTCTGGTTGATTATGAAAAATATGTGGCACCCATGTACCACAAGTTCATCGCGCCTACCAAGAACAGTTGCGACCTCATCATCCCCAATCATGAGAATATGGACATGGCATTGACAGTCCTCAGAAATCATATGTTGACAGTGTTGGAAAAGGGCCACGATAAAGGAGAATGAAACGTCTCATTTTTTTAGGGTTCGTATTTTTTTTCTGTTGTTCACCTTTTAGGGATATTGGAACAACTGATACAGAGTATAAAACAGAAAAAACTCCCTTAAAAGCCTTAGAGACTGTTTGAACATCTATCACTTATTTTTTGTATGTGTCTTTTTTCCTCATTCTGCGGCTTTTTTTCTTCCCATAGCACGACTACGAGAACAAAAAAGAGCCTTGTCTGAGAAAAAAATACATCCTAACAATTCTAAGCACAGATTCCAAAACAGTCTCTAAGACTCCTCAGGCACCACCATCCTGAAACCCCGCCCATGTACATTCTCAATTTTGATGCGGGCATCGGGGCGAAACCGCTTGCGTAGTTTGCTGATGAAGACATCCATGCTTCTGGCATTGAAATAATTGTCATCTCCCCAAAGTTTTTGAAGCGCCTTGTCGCGCGGGAGCAGATCATTGCTATGTGTGAGGAGCAACTGAAGCAGGTCCGCCTCTTTTGGTGATAGCTTGATCTTTTCGCCTTTATGCTCAATTTGGTGGAGTCTGTGGTTGAATTCAAATTCCCCGAAGGAAAAATGATCCGGGATTTCTTGCTCTTGTGGAGATTTGGGGTGGGGATCTCCCCGCTTCAAAACCGCCTTTACTCGATAGAGCAATTCTTCTGAATCAAATGGCTTGGTGATATAATCATCTGCACCGATTTCAAATCCCTGGTACAAATCTTCTTTCATGGACCTGGCTGTCAGAAAGATGATGGGGATATCCGAATTGATCTGTCGAATCTCTTTAGCCAAGGAAAACCCATCCATCTTGGGCATCATGACATCCAGAATGCAGAGTTGAAAATGTTGTGTTCTGAAAGCAGCAAGTCCTGCGAGGCCGTCTTCCTGGAGCGTAACATCATAGTCATGCATCTGTAAATAATCCCGAAGAACTGCGCCAAAATTGGCTTCGTCTTCCACCAAAAGAATCCTGGTCATGATTTGTTCGTCCTGTTATGATATGGGTAATTTGATTGTAAAAGTACTACCTTTTCCCAGAACACTCTGCACGCTTACACTTCCTTCATGTGCATCTGCCATTTCCTTTACATAACTCAATCCCAACCCAAAGCCTTTGATCTCATGAAGATTGCCCGTAGAGACTCTGAAAAATCGATCGAATATCCTGGCTTGATCGGTTTTGCTGATTCCCTGGCCTCTATCGATTACTTCTATGACAAATTGCTCCTCCTCATTGTAGGTTCTGATCAAAATAAAAGGTTGCTCTTGACTATATTTCAACGCATTGTCCAATAAATTGTGGATCATATTGCTGATATGCTGTTGGTCGCCATGCAGGACTGTCTCGGAAGCATCTAGCCGAAGATGAATCTCTCCTTTTCTCTGCTGGACCTGAAGGTCTATGCTGTGGAGGGCCTGCTGGATGAGTTGGTGGGCATCTACATCGACTTTGTTCAGGACAATTTCTTTCCGTTGAAATCTGGCTGCCTGTAATACGCGCTCTACCTGCTTGTGCATCCGTTGGTTCTCTTCCTTGATGATTCGGGTATACCGGGCGATTCCTTCCTGCGAACCAGCCATTCTGGGATTGTTGAGAGCGTCTGCTGCCAAAGAGATGGTGGCTATCGGCGTCTTGAGTTCGTGGGTCATGTTGTTGATGAAATCATTTTTCATCTCCGATAACTCCTTTTGGCGAATAATGGTCCGAATGGTTAACCAAAAGCAAAACAGGATGATGCCACTGAATATCAGAGAAGCCAGCGCCTCGACCCAGATGGAGGTTAGGGCATGGAACGTCCTGTCAGGAAAGGAGACATACAGATAGCTCCGGTCAGACTCCATATGTGGAAACAAACGGACTTTATGATTTTCCTGATAAAAATGCTGCCCTTCACTGTCTTCTGACATGAAAACAATCTCATCTCCCTGAGTCATCACCAGAAAATGAAATTGTTGGCCAATTCCCTGATTCAGCAGTGCTTCTCCTAACAGCGTATCGACCTGAACAGAATCAATCCTGTCCTCGATGTTCATATTGACAGAACTGAGATTGTCAAGGGTTCGCTGGACAATCTTGACCATGTCTGGATGTCCGTGAAATCGGAAGGTGGACTGAATAGAATCATTGGTCATGCCATCTCCAACCCATAATTGAGAGGCTGGGCCGCCTGCCCACATTCCGCTATCCATGCTGATGAAAGCTTCTTTTTCTGTAATGATGGCAAGACTATCCCTGATTTTTACTTTTTGTCTTCGGAATCCTTGTGGTTCTCCTTCAGGAGGCATCAGCAGGGTAATACTGACTCGCTCATCATCTTCTGGTGTCCGAAAAGGATGATCCGTATACAAGTCCAACTCTCGTGATACCCTGACGATAGAGGTCATCATTTCCGCTCCTTCAAGATCCTGAACGACTTGATTCAAGGCATCATTCACACTGGCTTTGAAATTATTCTCATTCAAGGCCATCGCGTTGAGGATCTGATTTACTTGTACTCCCACGATCCCGAATAAGGA
Source organism: Bacteroidota bacterium (assembly GCA_039029315.1). Lineage (GTDB taxonomy): Bacteria > Bacteroidota > Bacteroidia > J057 > J057 > JBCCCJ01. The sequence goes on from JBCCGK010000076.1 coordinate 54,521, forward strand.
AACCGCCATCAGACCAATGATCAAATATATGCGAATCAGTTTCATGCTATACAAAGATACGAAGCTTTGAGAGAGGAGGTGATAGATTAACGTTTCCTTAACAGAGATTAACCCCTTCTTAACTGTCCTCTCCCCTGAATTCTTCTACATTTGTTGAGGAATCACAACGCGTCATGATTTGTATATGAGTTCTTGAAACACTGTGCTTATGCCTCGTCGATCTGCCAAGCAATCCTATCTAAAAAGCCTGCTGACTTTTTTTTGTCTGGGAATTCTCTTCCTGACCTGGCAGTCACTGTTGGGGCAAGACGCACAACAAACAGTACGAATCAAGATTCATAAGGAGATGCATGGAGAGTCTGTCAGTATCGACACGACATTTTTTGCAAATCCTGATCAGCCTACCGAACGAATCATTCAGCAGATTGATCCGGATTCAAGGATTGAGTGGATGACAGAAGAGGAGGGAAAAGAGAAAATGGTATTCATTCACAAATCGAGAAATCTGTCAGAAGAAGGCTTCGAGGAAGTATTTGAGACGGTAGAGGGAGAAGCAAATGAGATGCTTCAGGAATTAGAGATTACAGTTCATCGCCTGCTGGATGGAGAGGAAGCGGACATTCAGATTCAAGTAGTCAACGGACGCTGCCGAATCGTTGATTGTCTTCGGGAGGAGTTGGAACAATTGTCTGAAACTGTCAAAAAAGCAGAAATGCTTGATGGTGAGTTGGCAGTGGAGGAACTTTCCTTTTTTCCCAATCCCAATGACGGAAAATTTCGCTTGCGAATTGTCAGTGCGCAAGAGGCTCCCCTGGAATTGGTGATCCGGGATATGATGGGAAAAACCGTTTATCGTGAAATTCAGAGTGCTTTTTCAGGTCAATATGACAGCAAAATCAATCTGTCCCATGAAGCTGCAGGCGTCTATTTTCTGACCATCACGATTCAAGCTCGGTCCCTCACCAAAAAAATTGTCATAGATAAGTAAAGATATTCATAGAAGAGAAAACAGAAAGCTGCCATCAGTCCAACGATTGATGGCAGTCTTTTTGGAGAGGAAGAAATCATTTGTGCATGTTCTGTGGATTCATGATGGGATTGGTTGATTGACTTTCTTCAGAGGGAGGGGGAGAAAAACGGTCTCACAATGTAAGAAGTGCTTATTGACCGCTCTTTTTTTGTCTACAACCCCTTTAGCAATGTTATTCATCCTAAAAAATGATTTGATGAAAGTCTATCTACGCGATACCTGTCCGGATTTCTTGATAGATTAGATCTGTGATGAGGAAAAATGCTGCGTAATTCGGCCCTGAAAATGTATATGGCGGTACAAGTTATTCCATGCATCTTGAGGGTACACTCATAAAATCAACCATGAGGCACAAGGCCCTCACCGTCCTTCGGGACGGTTTTTTTTGTTGGGAGCAAGTGAAACATTCCTGAAGTTTCGATCAAAGCTGTATTTTTGTTGTATGCGACCTGACTTTCCTCATATCCCTCTCCAGTTTCCCACCGTCATTCATGTCCCAATTGAAGGGGAGAAGCCGCCTTTGTTTAGGACGCCTGAAGGGATCGGCCTTCATGGGGTGTATGCCCAAGAGGACCTGGAAGGGCTTTCTCATACCGGCTATGCAGCAGGATTGCCTCCATTTTTGCGCGGGCCATATGCGAGTATGTACACGACACGTCCATGGACCATTCGACAATATGCAGGGTTCTCAACGGCAGAAGAATCCAATGCCTTCTATCGTCGAAATCTGGCGGCAGGCCAAAAAGGGCTGTCGGTTGCCTTTGATCTGGCAACCCATCGTGGCTATGATTCAGACCATCCACGGGTAGCAGGAGATGTAGGGAAGGCTGGTGTGGCGATAGATACGGTCGAAGACATGAAAATCCTCTTTGACGGGATTCCGCTGGACAGTATGTCGGTATCCATGACGATGAATGGGGCTGTGATCCCGATTATGGCCTTCTATATTGTCGCGGCTGAAGAGCAGGGAGTCGCGCCCGCCCAGTTGAGTGGAACCATCCAGAATGACATTCTGAAGGAATTTATGGTGCGCAATACGTTCATTTATCCACCAGAACCTTCGATTCGGCTGGTGGGAGACATCTTTGAATATAGCTCGCAGCACATGCCTCGCTTCAATTCGATCTCCGTCAGTGGCTATCACATGCAGGAGGCAGGCGCAACGGCAGATTTGGAATTGGCTTATACCCTCGCTGATGGCCTGGAGTATCTCAGAACAGGAATCAAGGCGGGTCTGGATATTGATGCTTTTGCTCCCCGGATTTCCTTTTTCTGGGCCATCGGCATGAATTTCTTTATGGAGATCGCCAAACTACGGGCTGGGCGGATGATTTGGGCAAAACTAGTCAAGCAGTTTGACCCTCAAAATCCCAAATCGCTCTCCCTTCGTACACATTGTCAGACTTCTGGTTGGTCCCTGACTGAGCAAGACCCAATGAACAATGTTGGTCGAACCTGTATCGAAGCGCTTGCCGCAGCTTTTGGCGGAACTCAGTCTCTGCACACCAACTCATTCGATGAAGCGATCGCACTGCCGACAGACTATTCTGCAAGTATCGCCAGGAATACCCAGCTTTTTCTCCAACAAAAAACAGATCTCACACGCGCAGTAGATCCCTGGGGAGGGTCTTATTATGTAGAACGGCTTACGCATGAGTTGATGGAGCGAGCCTGGACCCATATTCAGGAGGTAGAAGCGCATGGAGGGATGGCCAAAGCGATAGAAGCTGGTTTGCCCAACATGCGCATTGAAGAAGCCGCAACGCGAAGACAGGCAAGAATTGATTCTGGCAAGGAAATCATTGTAGGTGTCAACGCCTTTCAGGTAGAAACCAAGCAGGATTTTGATGTAAGAGAGGTAGACAATACGGCTGTGCGAGAAGCGCAACTTGCGCGTTTGGCTGAAGTGAAAACCTCTCGAAACAAGGAAGATGTTGATCAAGCCCTTGCTTCTTTGACCGAGGCAGCAAATTCTGGCGAAGGCAATCTGCTGGCGTTGGCGGTAGAAGCGGCACGGCAGAGAGCTACTCTGGGAGAAATCTCTGATGCAATGGAGGCCGCATTCGGGCGATATCAGCCGCCGGTACGATCAGTCTCCGGTGTATATCTACAAGAAGCTATGGATACCTCTACCCTACAACATGCCCGCAAAAAGGCGGACGAATTTGCAGCAATAGAAGGACGCCGCCCCCGTATTCTGGTTGCCAAGATGGGACAGGATGGACATGATCGAGGTGCCAAAGTGATTGCTACCTCCTTCGCGGACCTTGGATTTGATGTTGATCTAGGGCCATTGTTTCAGATGCCCTCAGAAGTGGCCATGCAAGCCGCTGAAAATGATGTGCATGTAATTGGTGTGTCCAGTCTGGCAGCTGGACATAAGACATTGGTTCCAACGCTGATGTCAGAATTGGCTCAAATTGGACGAGAAGATATCCTGGTCGTAGTAGGTGGGGTGATTCCCCGACAAGATTACGATTTTCTGTTTGAGGCAGGTGTGGCAGCAGTATTTGGACCTGGAACTGTCATTGCAGAATCTGCTGTAGAGATTTTGAAGAAGTTGACAGGGGAATAGTAACTTCCTTTTTCGAATGATCGTACAATATAGGTCCGAATACTCCACATTTTTTGCTATTTTAGAGAAAAGCATTGTCTGTCATGAGCATAAAAGGAACGAAATTAGAACTCATTCGCCTGATCACTGAGACTGAAGACAAAAAACTCCTGAACAAGGCCATGAAAATATTGAGTCAGGCACATACTTCGAAACCAGTTTCTTCTCTGGCTCCTAAAGAAACAGAACTGCTGTTGTTGATCAATGAAGGCTTGCCAGAAGATGTGCAAGCAAGGTATAATGATCTGCTGCAAAAATCTGTGGAAAAAATCCTGACAGAGGAAGAAGAAGTGGAGTTGCTGGAGATGCTGCCAAGCATAGAGGCCAAAACCGCAGAGCGACTGGGCTATCTGGTCGAATTGGCCGGTCTTTGGAACACCACCATTGATGGAGTCATGGATCGTTTGGGTATCACACCTCCCCCTGTCCTTCATGTCTAGAAAACGAATTCCGCAGGAAGACAAAACACAGGTCCTGCAACGAGCGGATGGCAGATGTGAATATTGCAAGAGTTTAAGAAAATATAGCCCCCAACCCTTTACGATTGATCACATTTTGCCTGTCGCCCTTCGAGGGAGCGATGAGCTGGACAATCTTGCTTTGGCTTGTGGTGGCTGCAATGGACACAAATCCAACAAGACATCAGCGCTAGATCCCATCACAGGCAGAGAGACTGCCTTGTTTCATCCCCGTACGGAGAGTTGGACTGATCACTTCGAATGGGATGCAGAATTTGTCCAAATGATCGGACTTACACCTATCGGCAGAGCGACAGTCAGAGCCCTCAAACTGAACCGTCCCTCCCTTATCAATTTGCGAAAGATTACCAAATTAACAGGAGAACATCCACCCGAGGGATAGGGAATTCGATAGTAAGACTTTGTTGTCTTCATCCCATCAATTCTTTCCCCACCAATCGATCACCCTTCATGCCCACTTTGTCCCTTTCTATTCACATCTGCGAATCGCGTGTTGCCTTTCGCAGATCATAGGCACTCAAGATCAAGTCCTATACAGGATCTATCTCTTGCTGTTTGGAATGACGACATGTTTCCTTTTTGCCCGTGATCCGTATTCACATCTAAACCCTGGATTTGCATCCCACCGTATACTCCAAAAACTAACTCTCTTGCCTTATGCGAATAGAAACGATTGATCAGCTCCGAACCCTCTATGGATTTCCTAGTGAAAAGGCGATCAAAAAATCCCTGCCAGAATTAGATGAGCATTCGATTCATTTTATTGCGAAATCTCCTTTTTTTGTGCTTGCAACGGGAAATGAAGATGGAACAATGGATGTCTCTCCTCGGGGTGGCACGCCTGGATTTGTTCAGGTTCTGAGTAGCAAGCAAATTCTGATTCCTGATATCAAAGGAAATAAACGGATCGATAGCTTGGTCAATATCATTGCGACAGGCAGGGTGGGAACACTGTTCTTGATTCCTGGTGTAGATGAAACTTTGCGAATCAATGGTCGGGCATATATATCGACCAATCAGGAGTTGTTGGAAAGATATGCCGAACGAAAAAATCCACCTATTTCCAGTATCGTCATAGAGGTCGAGGAAGTATTCATCCATTGTGCCAAATCCTTCATGCGATCCAAGCTATGGGATCAGACTACACAGATTGACCGCACAGATTTTCCGACCATCGGACAGATTCTCAAAGATCAACTGAACACGGAGGGAGAACCCGAGTCTCAAGAGGCCATGCTTAAGCGCTATCAAGGAGATCTGTAAGGGAAACAAAGCTGCAGGATGTGGCGGTGAGACTTCATGTTGTATGAGTTGGCAGCGAGAAAAAGAGCTGTCTTCTATATGTCTGCTGATGCCAGCCAATTCACAAAAAGCTGTACCCATTGAGAGACACCTCCTTTCGTACGCCCCATCCCAAAGCCATGTCCGCCTTTGGGAAATAAGTGCATCTCCACAGGAACCTTTTGCTTGAATAATTCCTGCGCATACAGGGTTGATTCAGTTACATGACAGACAGGATCGTCATAGGCATGGACGAGGAAGGCTGGAGGACTCTCTTCAGTGACGAGATTGAGCAGGGTATTCTGTTCAATTTCTTCTGCTGTCATCTTGCGATAATACAAGCTTTTTTCCAGCCAATCCATATTGTCTGCTTTCAAATTTGTTACCCCATATATCAATGCGGAGAAATTTGGATTTTCCTCTGACTCATCACTCTTCCACAGACTTGCGACGGTCGCCAAATGACTTCCCGCGGAGAATCCGAGGACACCAACCTTGGCAGGATCAAAGGAATATGCCTCTGCTTTGGTCCTCAATATCTTCAGGGCTCGTCTTGTGTCGGCCAATGGGACCATATGCGGCGCATCCGAACTCAATGTATCCGGGAGTCTGTATTTCAGTACCGCAGCAGTGATCCCTTGTGCGGATAGCACTTCTGCCAAATCATAGCCTTCGTGATGGATCGCAACCAAACGATAGCCCCCACCCGGAAGAATGAGCACGCTTTTGCCTGTATTTTTCCCTTGTGCAGCATAGATCGTCATGGTGGGCTCCGTAATGTGATAAGCATTCATGGTTCCCCACTCTTCCTTCTCGAATTCCTGGAGAGAGTTTTCTTTGTAATGTGGTTTAGTGCCGGGTTCCCACAGCTTAAGCAGCTCTTGTCCAAAGTTTTTCTCCACCCATAGTGAAAGAAATATAAGCAGCAGTAGTCTATATGTAACATTCATGTGATCAAGATATGATTTTTTTCAATTTATCGGCCTTGGAATCAGTTCATGCGGAGATGGCAAATTATCCACCTGCAATGACGCTTTAGAGAGGGAAGGACCATTCTTTTGAATCTTGTTCAAAATTTCCAAATTTTGGTCAACATTCATCTCACTAACAAATCAAAGACATGAAAACGATTCTCTGTTATGGGGACTCCAATACCTGGGGATATATCCCTGGTACCGCTGAGCGATATGGCCGCAACATTCGATGGCCCAAAGTCATGCAGCAACACCTGGGGGCAGGCTATGAGGTCATCGAGGAAGCCCTGAATGGGAGAACCACTGTACATGAAGATTTTTTGGAGGAGGGGCGCAATGGCATAACTTACCTTACGCCCTGTTTGATTTCGCATGCACCCATAGATCTCGTGATCCTGAAACTGGGTGTGAATGATCTGAAACATCGGTTTTCTGTACCTGCTTCGGATATTGCAGATGGCGTGAGAAAACTGTCCTGGAAGATTCTCAAAAGCGATTCTGGTCCCAATCATCAGCCGCCCAAACTCTTGATCGTTACCCCACCTCCCATGGGGAAACTCAGTCAGTTTGCAGATATGTTTGAGGGGGGACCGGAGAAATCACGCCAGTTTTCCAGGCATTATCAAGCGGTAGCGGATGAATTGGGCTGTGCCTATCTCGATGCTGGGGCGCATGTCGTTTCCAGCGATGTGGACGGGATTCATTGGGAAGCAGACCAGCATGTCAAACTTGGAGGGATTATGGCTGAGAAAGTAAAACAACTATGTGAGTCAGAGGATTGACTCAGGACTTCTTCTTCTCTTAGAGACTGGTTGAACATCTGTCGCGTCCGCATAGCACCCCTATGAGAACAAAAAAGAGCCTTGTCTGAGAAAAAAATACATCCTAAAAATTCTCAGCACAGATTCCAAAACAGTCTCTTAGTTTGACTTTGGCCAAAATGGGAATTCAAATTTCTTTACCATACACTTTTACCAGTTTAGGCGAGCTGGCCCCCAAAATTCGGCAGCGCACCAGACCAACCGATCGGTAAACTGGGGTGGATTTGTGAGTTGGGCTTAGAATTTTGGCAGCGCACCAGACCAACCGATTGGCAGCGCACCGGACCATCCGATTGGCGGTTTTTACGCAACTTTTTGCGAATGCGCTTAACTTCTTGGGGTAAATCAAGAAAT
>JBCCGK010000077.1:0-61850 GCA_039029315.1 Bacteroidota bacterium
CTAAGAATTTTTAGGAGGTATTTTTTTCTCAGACAAGGCTCTTTTTTGTTCTCATAGTGGGGCTATGAGAACAAAAAAAGCTGTAGAATGAGGAAAAAAGACGCATACAAAAAATAAGTGACAGATTTTCAAACAGTCTCTGAGTGGCATCAATAGCATTTATCCAAATAAATATGTAACATCAAATGGATACAGCACCAAGTATTACTCCAAAAAACAATCGTATGTCGGCAAGAACAATATGGATGATAGTTCCCCTGCTATCCATTGTGTTACATGGATGCAAGTCAGAGATGAATCCCACAGGCGATTCTCCCAATGTGATCATTGTGTTGATTGATGATCAGGGCTATGGGGATATTGGAGCCCATGGAAACCCTGTGATTCACACCCCGCATCTGGATGAGATCTATCAACAAAGTATTCACTTTACGCAATTTCATGTATCGCCTATGTGCACGCCTACGCGAGGAGAATTGCTGACTGGACAGGATGCTTTCCGAAATGGGGCTGTGTTTGTTACCCAGGGAAATTCTCATATGCACAAGGGAATCCCCACAATTGCAGATGTTTTTGCTGCAAATGGATATGCGACTGGCCATTTTGGCAAATGGCACCTGGGGGATAATTATCCCTATCGCCCGCAGGACAGGGGATTTCAGGAAACCCTCTCACATGGTGCGTGGGGTGTGACGTCCATGGTGGACTATTGGTCAAATGATTATCAAGATGATACCTATTTCCATAATGGTGAATTCAAACAATACGAGGGATTCTGCACCGACGTTTGGTTCAACGAATCGATGAAATGGATGGAAGAGCAGGCAGCCAAAAATCAACCATTCCTGACCTATCTCGCTACCAATGTGCCGCATGTGCCGCTCATCGTTGATGCTGCCTATATGCATCAGTATGATGGAAGCCTGACGAATGCCAACACCAAGGCTTTCTTTGGGATGATCACGCAGCTGGATGAAAATATGGGCAGAATGGAACAATTTCTCTCTGAAAAAGGCCTGCTAGACAATACGCTGTTCATCTTTATGTCTGACAATGGAACCGCTGGCGGGGAGCAGGTGTACAATGCCGGGATGCGTGGGAAAAAGAGAAGTTATTACGATGGCGGTCACAGGGTACCTTTCTGGCTGAGATGGCCTGCAAAAGGAATCGGTGGGGGAGGAGATATTGATGAATTGGCGTTTAGCACAGATGTGTTCCCTACTCTGATGGGATTGTGTGGATTCCAAAAGACAGACGGCTTACAATTTGATGGCGAGGATCTTTCTGAGATCATCCGGGGGAAGGAGATTGCGCTAGCGGACAGGATGAAAGTGATCTCTTATCAGGAATTGGACAAGGAAAACAGTGCCGTATTGTGGAATGCCTGGCGGCTGGTGAATTATACGGAGTTGTACCATATTGAAGATGATCCAGGGCAGCAACAGGATGTCGCAGACAAGCATACAGACATTGTGCGTGCCATGCAGGAGTACTATGACGCGTGGTACAATGAGGTCGTTGAGATTGATAAACAGGTAGATCTCATCAGTATTGGGACAGACTATGAACCAGAAACCTTCTTGTGCTCTGCTAACTGGACGGGGGATTATGCCGACAGTTGGAGAAATATTTTCAAAGAGCCGAACTTACAGGGCTACTACAGTCTGGAGGTAGAATCCACTGGCAAATATGAGGTGGCATTATACCGCTGGCCCAAGGAATCCCAGCTGACATTAACGGATGATTTTTACAACATTAACATTGCCCATGATGCCACACACAACCTGCCTGGGAAGCACGCTGATGCCAGATTGCCTGCCTTGTCAGTGAAGGCTGCCAGATTGACGATCGACCAGGAGCAATTTGATCAGATAGCAGCTCCCGAAGCCACTCATGTCTCTTTTGAGCTTGATCTTCAGAAAGGTCAACTCATCAAGCTCGAAGCTGTCCTGCTGGATGAAACAGGGGAAGAATTATGTGGCGCATATTTTACCTATGTGAAAAAAATAGAAGGGTAAGTAAGGGGACATATTTATATTTGACAATCATCTTCCACCCTCTCGCTCTCCCGCCAGCGAGAGACATCAACCTACAAGGGCCATCTCTCTTGGGCTTGAAAGGTCGCAAGGATCGCTACACAGTTCTGCCCAGCACTGTGTTCGAAGAGCTACGCAAGTACTACTGCAAAATCCGCCAGAAAAAGGCCAGGAGGATTTTACACATTTCGTGGCCAGCCCTCATTTAGCCAAAATCGGACCGACGACAAACCTTTTGAGTATAGATAGGTAACCCATAAAAATATAATGCGAAAAACTCACACATTTTAGAACAATATATTTTTTATCTTGATATGTGTTGCAAAAATGAAATACAAAATGTATTATTGTAATATGATCGATGGCAGAGACACTTATCACCTTCCATTTCCCGAAATGCTGACAACAGAGCCACCCTTATCAGGTACACATTCGTTTCAAATTCCTCATAAGGGATATAGTCCACATTTTTCAATGTTACCCATTATTCAAGCCCGAAACTTGAACACTTGATAGGGTCGAGAACAGAATTACAATCATTGATCTATGGGCATAGGAGTAGAAATAAAAATGGTTCTTTGACAAAAGTTGTGAAAGAAGCATTCTGGGATGGTGGGTTGTTTCTCCTGCAGAAGAAACGGGACTTGTGGGGAAGAAGTCATAAGCGAGCAAGAGAGGGTTGATTACCAGCTCCACCAAAATTGTCAAAGCACCATAAAAATTAACATATCCACATATTTATGCTTGGAGAGGAGATCCTATATGTTGGGATTTCCTCTTTTTTTCATTCGCTCACTTCCTGTACTTATTCCAGATTGCTTTTGTTGATCAATTGATAGGCTTTGGGGGAATGTCCTGTCCCGCGTTTGAATGCAGCTGAAAAAGTCGGCAAGCTGGTATAGCCTACTTTCAGACAGACCTGACTCACTGACTCTCCTTGTTTGAGTAAGGGTTTGGCTTTCTCGATCCGAACATCTCTCAAATATTGCCGGGGCGTGATGCCATAGACTCGCTGGAAGATTCGGATAAAATGAAACCGGGACATACAGGCCGCATCAGCCATCTCGTTCACCCCTATTTTCTCCCCATGATGGGTTACAATAAAAGCTTTGGATTGCCTGATCAAGGCATATTGATAGGCTGGAAGGCCATAGACTTTACTGATTCGTTCGACTTCTTGTTCGTAGAAGGTTTTGGAAGGGTAATTCATGCCAAAAGAAGAGACTGATTGCCAGATTTGAATCAAGGTAACATCCTCATTTCAAATTCGGAAATCAGAATAGGAATGATTCAAGAATCTTCCTCATTCATCCCGAAGGGCATCAACGGGATTGATGCTTGCTGTTTTGAGGGCATGATAGCCACTAATTAAGACAGTAAACAAGCATACACTCACCCAAACCAGCACAAATAGGCCAATATTCATATCTGTCCGAAAAGCAAAGTTTTCCAGCCAGTCCTGCAAAAACCACCAGCCGAACCCGAAGCCAGGCAGGGCAGCGAGCAAGAGCAAGTAGAGGAATGGTTTTGTCATCAATAGCAGCAGATCTGTTCTGTTGGCTCCCAGGACTTTTCGGATGCCGATTTCCTTGGTTCGTTGTGCTGTCAGAAAGGAAGCCAATCCAAATAACCCTAAAAAAGCGATACAAATCGTGATCAGAGAGAAAGCAAAAAAGATATGTGCCCGGATCTGATCTGATTCGTATTCTTCCTGAAGCACCTCATTGAGAACATACAAATCAAAGGGGATTTCAGGAAAATGTTGCTGCCAGATCTGCGCCAATTCTTCGGTTCCATCTATAGGATTTCCTTCCAATTGCAGCATAAACATCCCCATCCGCCTACCTGTAAATCGATAGAGCTGCGGCTGTATGGGACTGTGTAGAGAGCTTTCGTGATAATCTTCTATGACTCCAATAATTCGCATAAAATTGGGATTCCCCTGTCCGCCCAGGCGTACTTTGGTTCCCAGGACATCCTCTAGACCAAAATGTCTGACAAATGTCTGATTGACGATCGCACTCTGCGTGGTATCAGTCGGATAGGCAGGAGAAAACGCCCGCCCTTCTACAAGTTGGATATCCATGGTCTCCAGAAAATGTTCATCGATCTGCCCTCGACGAACATTTTCCTGTTGCGGTCCTTCTGGCGTTTCTACACTCAAGGGCCCGCGGATCATGTTTCCTCCTCCAGGCAAAAAGGAGGTCTGGCAAAATCTAGCGATGCGAGGGCTTTCCTCAAGCTGTTCCGTCAGGCTCGCCAAGGATGCTCGACGGTTTGGTGGAAGTTCGAACGCGACCATCTGTCGTTGCTCAAAGCCTAGATCCTTATCTCGCATATAGGTGAGTTGGGTGGAAATCATGCCAGTGCTGACCAGGACAAACAAAACCACCACAAATTGTAATCCTACCAAAAATGTTCGAATGGGAATTCGATGTTTGCCAGTGTTGTCTTTGCCCCTGATCACATCGACAGGCTGAAAAGAGGAGAGATACAGTGCTGGATAGGCCCCACCTAGAAGTACCATTCCGACGAATATGCACAACATGCCTATCAGGATAGGTATTTGCCACAGATCACCTGCTGCCAGGGATAAACCCAACCAATAATTGACTGCCAAGACTGCTGGATTCACCAACAAGATGCCCACAAGAAAAGCCAGAAAGATAAAGAGGAATGATTCTCCGAAATAGCGGACAAGCAATTGCTGCCTGCTGGATCCCAATACTTTTCGAAGACCGATCTCTTTGGCTTCTCGACTGCTCTGGGCTATGGTAAGATTGACATAACTGATCAGGGCAATCAGCAGCAACAACAAACCAATCGCTCCGAAGGTATACAGATAGTCTTGACCTTCTGTTTCATCAAAATGAATCTGCAGGAGAGGCAACAGGCGGTGATCCGCTTTCTTTAAGACAGGTTCCCGTTGTGGGTCCAGATATCTTCCATAGATCGAGGAAAGCTTCCGGGCAAAAGTATCTGCTTGGACAGCAGGATTCAGCAAAACATAGGTGGAAAAATTGAAAGAATTGAAATACGCATCTCCTAAGCCCGGATCAGTTGTAGCCGAAATCAGTGCTTTTGGTCGCCAATGGGAATTATCCGGCCAATCCTTATATACAGCTGTGACGATGAGTTGTAAGTCTCCCTCTATCAAAGCAGATACAGGAGTAGGGCTTCGTAGAATTTGCCCTAGCGGATCAGCTTCTCCAAAGATTTGGAGAGCCAAACTTTCTGATAAGACAATACTATTGGGAGATGTGAGCGCCTTGGCAGGATTGCCTTGTATCCAATCAAAGCTGAATATCTCTACCACATTCGAATCTGCAGCATAAATCTCATCTGTTTGAAATTGTTTGTCGCCTAGCTCAAATCTGATTCGTTCTGACCGGAATAAGGGAAAGACGCGCATGATCGATTGTATCTGCGGATAATCCTGCTGGATCAAGGGAGCTAGATTTCCTGGTACACCTCCCCAGCTGACATCTATGACTCTTTCTACCGTATGAATCTTTGTGGTCTCAATCCGATAGATCCGATCTGCTTGCTTGTTGTGCGCATCAAAGGTCAATTCAAATTGCATATACAACAAGATGATCAGAGCGGTCCCAATCCCTATTCCCAAAGCGGATATGTTGAGAAGTGAATACAAGGGTTGGCGTTTCATCTTTCGCCAAAGGATGAGAAGGTAGTTAACAAACATGAATACGATTATGTGGCTGAGGATTGAATATGTATCTAAATAGAAATGGACATGGACTTGTTTGGCACAACCCCTTTCAATGAGTACTTATCCATACACATCTGGTTCAAAATCCTCTCCTTTCTTTCTGTGTTTATAGTGCTTCTTCTCAAACGGTCGCTGTTCTTCTTCCCTGCCATGCTGTTCCTGAGCATCTGAGTCATGCTGATCACGATCCTTAGCAGTATGAGACGTTTCACCATCTTGATCATTGTTGTGAGGCTTCTCGTATTCTTCCCCTTTAAGTTCACCTTCCTCAGTGCTTTCTCCCTGATGTCTGCTATCTGTATCTTTCACAGAAACGGGCTGGGGAACCGCAGTCTGTTTGAGTCCTTGATTTTGCTCGCTTGTCTGCGCGCTTATTTTGTTGGTGAAGAGAACGGCAAGCCCAATCAGTAGTGGAAATACAGCGAGTTGTTTGAGCACAATCTTGGGTTTGGATTGGGACATGCTCATCATTAACAATCTTTTTTTGGTAAGTGAATAATTGAAAGAGGTGGCGAGATAGGTAGTGGTGGCCGATCCTGCTCTGCTCAACAAAAGTTTCTGATAATCAGAAATACTTGTATGCTGGTGAATGGTAGCCTGATCTGCCAGAAATTCATGATTGAGACGAATGGCTTTCTTCAAAAAGATCAGGCAAGGGTTGAACCAAAACAGAAGCTGAAGCAACTCAACCAACAAGATATCAAGGGTATGTCGTTGAGACACATGGGCCAACTCATGTGTCAGCAGAGCGGGTTCGATCCGATTGTCCATATACTCCTCCTCATGAATGAAAATATAATTCAGAAAAGTATGTGGCAGGACTGGTTCAGGGATCAGGACCAGTTGAGCTGTTTGATGAACTACTGTCGGATGGGTCCTGATGGTGCGAATCATGCCCATCAGATTTCTCCCAAAACGAAACAGGAGAATCATCATGACTAACAGATAGATCCCTCCCCATATCACCATCCTTTCACGCAGCCATCCCAAGCCAGTGAAAATACTTGAAACGGCTGTATCCATACCCATAAAGTCCCCCTCCAGCTGTACCCTCTGTTCGACCATATCTTGTGGCTGGGCGTCCAGTGGAATCGTATACAATGGGATAAGAAGGGAAAACATCACTCCCCCCAACAGATAGAACCGATTGAAGCGGTGCATCTTTTCTCGTTCCAGAAAGAGAAAATAGAAGGCCAGCAACAGCCCCAGACAAAGGATGGATTTCAGTAGGTAGATGATCATTCTTCCTGTTTTTTGATTTGGTCATCGATGAGCTTGCGCAATTCCTCCAATTCTTCGGTACTCATATCAATCCTGCTGGTAAAAAAGGAAGCAAATTGGGAAGCAGAATTGTTGAAGAACTGCTTGATCAATTGATTCATATGGGAAGAAAAATAGTCTTCCTTTTTCACCAGAGGATAGTATTCTCTGGATTTGCCATACAGCGTATACGCCACAAATCCCTTGGTAGTCATGCGCTTCAGCAAAGTCGCAACTGTCGTGGTTGCTGGCTTGGGATCGGGATAAGCATCCAGCAAATCTTTCATGAAAGCCTTTTCGAGGCTCCAGAGATATTGCATCAGCTGTTCTTCGGTTTTGGATAACTTCACCTCTACAACATTAGAGTTTATTCTACAAACATAGAGCAAAGATAAAAAAGTTGCCTGAAGAGGCAAATTTTTTTGCCCGCTCCATTGTCGGAAACTTCTAAGCAAGTAATGAATTTTGATATTTGTAGAATTATTTCTATAATTGTAGAAATTCAACGACAAATGTAGAATGGAGCTGCCAAAATCAGAAGAACAACTTATGAACCATTTGTGGGTGCTGGGGGAAGCATTTATGAAAGACTTGATTGCCGCATATCCCGATCCGAAACCTGCTGCCAGTACCATCGCAACTCATCTGAAGCGCTTGCAGAACAAACAGGCTGTTGGTTATAAGACGTATGGCAGTGTCAGGGCCTACTATCCCTTGATCAGCAAGCAAACCTATTTTTCGGGACGATTCCGCAGGACGCTCAAAACTTTTTTTGGAGGGTCGGTGGCACAATTTGCCTCATTCTTCGCCAAGGATAGTGATCTGACTGATGAGGAGTTGGAAACACTCAGACATATGATTGAACAACAAATTGAAGACAGAAAGAAATGATCTCCTTCTTGTTGTCCTCCGCTTGCTGTCTATTCATCTTCTGGCTGGCCTATCGATTGATATTCGCCAGGGAACGAATGTATCACTTCAACCGATTCTATTTGCTAGCGAGTTTGATTCTCTCCTTTTTGATTCCGCTGATAGTTGTTCAGGTGAATGTCGTAGAGATTCTATCCGAAACCCGGATCGAGACACCCGCTAGTATGGATCATGGCCTTTCATGGATGACTGCGCCTGCTCAAGAATCGACTATCAACTGGATCTGTTGGCTGTATGTGGTGGGAGTTACTGTCATGTTCGTTCGCTTTACCCATCGATTGAGGCTGCTGTTTGCATACATTCGCGCTGGCAAAAAACAACTCTACAAGTCGGCTGTCCTGATTTTGCACCCCGAAATATCTGAACCTTTTTCCTTTCTGAATTATATGTTTCTCAATAGGAATGCCTATGAGTCGAAGCAATTATCTCCCTTATTGATCCAACATGAGATGGGGCATATTCGCCAAAAACATACCCTGGATCTTTTTCTACTCGAAATCCTTCACTGCTTTTGTTGGTTCAATCCACTCCTATTGCTCTTTCAACATGCTATTCGACTCAATCATGAATACCTCGCAGATGAGTCTGTGACTCAGGAGTTGGATTCTGCTAAGGTTTATATGCACTTACTCCTGGATTTTGTTGGGAAAAAAAATCTTGGCTCTCCTTCCAGCTATTTCACATTTGGTCAAACCAAAAGCCGTATCACCATGATGAACAAATCAAAAAATCAAACGACCATGAGAACAAAACAGCTATTTAGCATTCCCTTATTAGTGGTCATGATGTGGAGTTTCGGGCAATCCAGAACCGTCTATGTCAAAGTGACTCCGGACACTCCTGCTCCATCCCTCTCCGTTCCCCCCAAGGATTCAGTCAATAATTTGTTGATTGAATACGACCTGAATTATCTTGACAAGGGGATGTTGGCCTATACGCTTGATCCAGGCGATCAACAGTTGCCCTATGCCCGAAAGAAAGGACAGCCAGATCGATTTATCCTTGCTGTGGTTCGAGGACAAACAAAGGTATCCTTCCTCAATTCCCAACAGCAAACCATCACAAAACTGTGCAAAGACCTCACTCAGGAAGAAAGAAGGTGGTTTTGGAAATTGGATCAATCCAATGCCCGATACTTTCACACATCTCCAGCGCAGAATCGCCCGACTGACCAAGAGATGCAAGCCTTTCTTAATGCCAGCGAATACGGAATTTGGATAGATGGGGTCCGTGTGCACAATGATGAACTCAAGAAGTATACAAAGGAGGATATTCACTCCTACTTTAAGAGTCGACTGATGAGAAATGCCAAGAATTACGGCAAACATATCTTTCAGCTAAATCTCTATACCCAACAGGCATTTGAGCAAAAATATCAAGGCAGGGAGGCAGGCTACTGGCTTCCGATCACACTGAATGGCCTCTTCGCGCATTGAGGCGCGATTCCAGACAAAGAAAGAGTAAAGGCAGGTGGGGTGCACACAATTCTGAGGATTTATTGGTTCATCTTCATCTGTCTTTGCTGCAATCCAATCAATGGGAAGTAGCTGATGCCTATGCCTGTCAGGCCAATCTGGCATGGATCGACAGACCGTTGTGGGCGGAGATGTTGGGATTTTTCCTTTCTGTAGCACCGTCGCCCTGTTTTCACAAAGATCCATTCAATCTATGTTCTATGCTTTTGATGATAAGAATCAGCTGTGCCAATGAATCAAAAATATAATATTTCCCCTGAAAACTATGTCGATCATACGTTTCTCCTGATTGCAATGCGTCCAGCGTAAATGGAATCTGATTTTCAGGCTTAAAAGCAGCAAAAACCTCGCCCGAAGAATAAAAAGTCGAACCAAAAGCCTTGATCCCTGATGGCTCATGAATAAGGCCCAGCTCAATGAGCATTCCTCCTATAAAATCAAGCTCCTTTAACAAATCTAATCGCCTGGCATTATATGCGTCAATATAGGTCCGGGCTAACAATTGATACATATCTGAATACCTTTTCTCTGCCAAAAAGGGGATATGTCCCATAATGTCATGCCAAATGTCTGGTTCATCACAATAATACAATTCATCCGGACGCCTGACGAAATTTGTTAGAGGCATTTTATAGGTCGCTATCATGGAATACCAATCGATCTGCTCCAGGATAATATTTTGATTTGTTTGAATGAAGGTATATCCCGTATAGGGTTTTATGGCGGCAGTCACTTCTTCTGCGGTAGGTCTATGATCGTGGTTCATTCCCAATTTAGAAAAACCACTTATCCAAAGTGTTGAAATTGCATTGAGGGACTGAAGGTTTTGGAAATGAGTTTCAAAGAGGGTCTTCCAATGTTTATCGTCCTCTATGGGGTGAAATGTCCGGGCAGATTTGGCCATAATGTTAGATCACTTTCACAAGGATACTAAGAAACTGTTTGAAAATCTGTTACTTATTTTTTGTATGCGTCTTTTTTCCTCATTCGGCGGCTTTTTTGTTCCCATAGCACCACTATGAGAACAAAAAAGAGCCTTGTCTGAGAAAAAAATACACGATAAAAATTCTCAGCACAGATTCCAAAACAGTTTCGAAAAAATCCCTTTGGCTACAGGTTCTAGAACATCCCTTTGACCAGGCTTCGGTAGCTTTTTCCGATTGTGAGCATTCTCCCATTTTGCATTTCGATCTGATTGCCTTCCACATACTGAATACATGCCAGCTGCACAATGAATGATTTGTGGATTTGTAAGAAACGATCGTCGAGGATTTCATGAAAACTACTCAGCGTCCTTGGCGTGAGATAGAATCGGTCTTCAACCCATACTTTCACATAATTGCCATAACTTTCGAGGAATTGAATGGAGGACAAGTCCAGGTGGAGTTGTTTTTTTTCGACTTTAATAAACATCGAATCCGTGCGCTGACCTGTAGGTTGGATCGTTGATTTTACGAGCATGACGGCTTTGATAAAGCGCTCAAACCGAAATGGCTTTAACAGATAATCTGTCACCTGAAGCTCAAAGCCTTCCAGGGCATACTCCTGATGCGCAGATGTCACGATGATGGCAGGGGTACGGTCCAGCGTCCTGAGAAACTCCAAGCCTTTCAAAATAGGCATATGAATATCCAAAAAAATGAGGTCGATGGTCTGGGTATTGAGAAGCGCATAGGCATCTGTAGCCAGATAAGCTTGTCCCACAATCTTCAGAAAAGGAATATCTTCTGCATAAGTCTGAATAACTTTATGAGCGAGAGGTTCATCGTCAATGATGATCGCTTTGATGATATCATTCATAATGAAAGGGTTAGAGTGGCCCGATAGCTGTCCTCCTGATCATCCAGGATCAAGTCGTGCTTGTTTGGGAATAATATGTTCAGTCGCTTTTTAAGATTGTCAAGACCAATTCCCTCAGAAGCTTCCAAGGGAGCATTTTCTCTTGAATTCAGACAGTCAAAGATGAGCTGTCCATGGCCCTCTTTGAGCGAAATATGAAGCTTACTGGCGGCGGTGGCAGGCTCAATCCCATGTTTGAAGGCATTTTCAACCAGGATAATAAACAGCAAAGGTGGAACGAGAGTTTGTTCATTGTCCATCTCAATTTCCCACTTCAGATCTACTCTTTGGTATATACGGATTAATTGAAGTTGGATATAATCCTGAATGTAAGTTACTTCCTCCTGCAGTTCGACAGTTTCTTCCTTGCCTTTATAGATGACATACCGCATCAGATCAGAGAGTTGGAGAATGGTTTCTGGCGTTTCTTTCTCTTGTGTCAAACTCATCGCATACAGATTGTTCAGGGTGTTGAAAAAGAAATGTGGATTGATTTGTTGGCGTAGCAGGCTCAATTCTGTTTTGGAGCGTTGTTGTTCCAATTCCGAGAGAGCGTTGGCCTGTTTGTACCACTCGATGACCACAATTAAGGGAAAGGAGCCAAGCAAGACGAGTATGGGCAAGCCAAAATTCAAGTCATCATAGATGAACGGTGCCAGGCCGACAGAATGCATCTTGAATTCAGACACCATGGGGAGGCAGCTGATCAGGAAATTGTGAATCGGTGCGACCAATACGATTGTCAAAAGCAATCCGATAAAATAGGGGAGGAGTCCCCTTTCTTTGAGAACACTGTTATAGAGAATGTGATGATGAAGATAGTAGTAGAGATAATAGGAAGCATAGGTGATAAATAGCAAGAGATAACAAGCCATGAATCGCAAAGGAAAAGTAGACAATGCTCTTCCATCCATATACGCCTCGGTATAATTGTTACTCATCAAAATAAACAAACTGAACACTGCCGCTATGGCCATTGTTACCTTCAAAACACTCAGTTTTTTGATCCATTGTGTGTTCGTTTTCGTTGAGGTAGAGCGATTATTTAGCAGGAGAATTCCCTCAATGAGCAGGAACAAAGACGATACAGACAAATATGCTGCTTGTCCGTTGATATCATGATTAAACAAAGCCTGCGCAAACCTGAACGAATGCACATCCACATGCCCCAACCTCAACAGCAATGGGTAGAGCACAAATACACATCCCCATATGACCCAATACTGTTTGCCCCGCTTGTGAAAGAGATTGTCTCTTATATACAGGAACCCCAGAACCGGCAAACTGAATAAGGCCAGACTTCCGGTCCACCCCCAAAATACATGCGCATCAGATAATTGACTCAGCTTCATCAATAAGAGAGAGAGCATACAGATCGCCGTCAGGTGCATCCAAATGCTTTGTTTGACAAAGAAAGATTGCATATGGGACATAAGGGGATTCATGATTCAAAGATAGGTATTGGCACTATGATATGGAGATTTCCATGACGAAGGGACAAGGAGCGATGACCAACGGCATTCATTTCCTGTTCAAGGGAAGAAGTGCCGGGAATATCCTTTCGTCATGTCAAACTCGCCCTTCATCATTTCTTTTTTGTATCGACAGAATCATCGGTCAGATTTGAGGTAAGATCAATCCCAACCCTATTGTTTCTATGGACCTCCAAATTCAAGAGTTAAGCAAAATATATCCCAATGGTGTTCAGGCACTCAAGGATGTTTCGATACACATACAGCAAGGGATGTTTGGCTTATTAGGGCCAAATGGCGCTGGCAAATCTACCTTGATGCGCACCATCGCTACCTTGCAATCACCCGATCAAGGCTCTCTACATTTTGACGGCTTGGACATTCAGCAAGACAAGATGGCAGTGAGAAAAATTCTGGGGTACCTCCCGCAGGAATTCGGCGTGTATCCCAGGATGTCTGCCGAAAAATTGCTGGATTATCTCGCCAGACTCAAAGGCGTTGTGGGCCGTCAGGACAGAAGACGCCTGATCGATTATTGTCTGCACGTCACCAATCTTACAGATGTCAGGAAGAAGGCGGTAAGTGGCTATTCTGGCGGAATGAAACAGCGATTCGGAATCGCACAAATCCTCCTGAACAATCCCAAATTGATCATCGTCGATGAGCCAACCGCTGGGCTTGATCCGGCAGAAAGACAGCGTTTCCTGAATATTCTCAGGGAAATCAGCACAAAAAGTGTTGTGATTTTCTCCACTCATATTGTGGATGACATCAAGGATTTGTGCACCGATATGGCCATCATGAATCAGGGGAGTATCCTGTATCATGCAGAACCCGAACAGGGCATTCGAAGTCTTGAAGGCCAGATTTTTGTACAGAATACTCATCGATCTCAGCTGCAAGAGCTTGAACGCAGTCATCTGGTCTTATCGTCCTCCTTCAACCGGGATAACAGCATACAGCTCAGGGTGCTCGCAGACCAACATCCCGGAGAAGACTTTCGCCCAGTTGCTCCGACATTAGAAGACGTCTATTTCGCCACCCTTCAGCATTCCTCCCTTTCTTAACAAGACACCCATGTTTCGCACCATATTTCAATTCGAATTATCCTATTGGATGAGAAATCCACTGCTATATGGATTCAGTATTATTCTGTTTGGCCTCTCCTTTCTGACGATGTGGGGAATGTCCGCAGAGGCTCATATAGGAGATAATATCGTCATGATGAACTCTTATTACAAGATCAACAACATGGCCAATATGTTTGCGCTCCTCCTGATCTTTCTGTTGCCTGCCATCATCGGGCATTCAGTTTTCAGGGATTATTCAAGCAGATTTTACACCGTCTTTTATTCTTTTCCATTTACAAAAACACACTATCTCGGGGCAAAGTTTCTCAGTGCCTTCTGTGTTGTTGCCATCATTGTCTGTCTTCTCACAGCAGGGTTTATGCTGGGCAGCATCATGCCAGGAGTCAAAGATGCAGCGATGCTTCCATTTGATATCCTGAATTATCTGCACCTGATCCTGCTGTTTCTCCTGCCCAATATGCTCTTCTTTGGCTCTGTTGTATGGGCCTTGACGCTTGCCACCAGAAATATGTACATCAGCTTTATTGGCGTCATATTGATGGTTATTGTCCAGTATTTTGCTAAAGGTGTCCTGGGAAGCAGTGGACTTGATCTATGGGCAGCTGTGAGTGATCCCACAGGAGATGCAGCTGTAGCATATGTCGCCAGGTATTGGACCCTGGAGGAGCGAAATATGAATTCCCTTCCCATCTCAGGAGTCATTCTCTACAATCGTTTGTTTTGGTTGTTGATAAGTGTGCTGATCCTTGGCTGGTCGTTTCTCCGCTTTGAATTCCACCAATTTGCTTCTGTCAAAAAAAGTCGAAAAAAAGCAACAACAGATCAGCCGATCCCGCTTCGGAAAGTTCCCCAAATATCCTTACCAGATGTTGCGAAAGATTATTCTTTCGCCAATCAACTGAGAACGACATGGCATCTATCAGCAGTGAATTTTCGGGCCATCGTATTCAGTTGGCCTTTTGCTTCCATTTTGCTTGCCGGGGGCCTATTGGTGCTTTTTCAGCAATATCAAATGGGACCACAGGAAGGAGTTGTGAGCATCCCTACTACTGCCAATATGTTGAGGTTTCCGATGTTTTTCTTCTCTGCGATTGTGAATCTTCTCACCTTTCTCTATGCAGGGGTTCTGGTTCACAAAGACAGGCTCTACCGGATGAATAGTTTTGTTGACATCAGTCCACAGGCAGATTGGGTAAGTTTGCTGTCCAAATTACTGAGCCTTCTGAAAATGCAGCTCGTTCTGCTGAGTCTGGTTATGATAGGGGGCATCATTGCTCAACTACTGGCCGGTTACTATCGACTAGAGATTGGGCATTATCTTTTTGAGTTGTATCTCTTGCAAGGCATTCACTTTTTTGCCTGGGCCTGTCTGGCATTGAGTATCCATACAGTCTTCAAGCGGATGTATTGGGGATATTTTGTTCTAATCCTCATTCCATTGGGCAATATCGTTTTGCCTTCCCTCGGAGATTATTTGGGCATGAATCTACTGAAAGAACCCTTGCTCCAGTTCAATACCGTCAGGGACATCTTTCTGGGGTTTGACTATTCCGATTTTCATGGCTATGGCTCACAGCTGACCACCTATTTTTCTTACAAACTCTATTGGTTCTTCTGTAGCATCCTTCTCCTGATCATTGGCCTTCTTTTTTGGGTAAGGGGATTGAGTTTTCGGTGGCAAGAACGGTGGACCTTGGCCAGATCGCGATATCGTGGTGGATTCAGTTATTCTTTGCTGATTGCATTGGTCTTGTTCATTGGCACAGGAGGGTTTATTTATTATCAGGAGCATGTAGTGTCCAAGGTGTTTTTCTCAGAGCAGGAAATGGAGGCAATCTCAGCAAAAAATGAACAGCAATATGGACAACTCGAAGGAATGGTCCAACCCATCTTATCTGATGTCAAGATGACGATGGACATCTATCCTGAGACACAGGATTTTGTCGCAAGCGGCACCTTTACCTATATCAACAAAGCCGAGTCAGTCATTGATACCATCATCCTTGCCAAAAGTTTCAAGGAACAAACGAGTTGTAGCATCCGCCAAGCACATCAGCTGCTCATGCAGGATGAGTACTTGCAGTATGAGGTGATCCAACTAGACAAAGGCCTGGAACAAGGGGATTCCCTTCACATCTTTCTTGAAGTCAGCAATTATCCAAATAACTTCTTGCACCACAACAGTCGGGTCATCGCCAATGGCACTTATCTCACTCATCATATTCTTCCCAGACTTGGATTCAAGGACATTCTCCTGCGCAACCAAAAGGCGCGAAAAAAACATGGCCTTCCGAGTCGGGAGTTTTCGGAGCAGTTGCCAGAAGATTCAAGCTTGTTGGGCTATGACAATCCAGCCAATAATATGGGACTGATTACCTATGAATGTGTCATCAGCACCTCCCTGGATCAGCAAGCATTGACCATGGGCAAGCTCAAACGAAGCTGGCAGAAGAATCGCAGAAATTATGCACATTTTCAGTCTGATGGTCCCATCGTCAATACCTTATCCTGGCTGTCTGGAATCTATGAAGAGAAATCCTATTCCGGTCCTGATCAGGAAGTGAAACTCTATCGCCATCCCCTTCAGGGAAAGAATGATGTGCACTTCTTTCATGGCCTTCGTAGCTCCCTGGCCTATTGTAGCACATGGTTTGGCCCACTGAAGTATGACACTATTCGAGTGGTCGAATTTCCGATTACAGAGGGAACCTATGCCACTGTTCACGGAAACCTGATGCCATATTCGGAGTCCTATTTTACCTGTGATATAGCGGATGAGGAAAATGCTGTTTTCAATATGCCATTCTTTGTTTCTGCCCATGAAGTTGCACACTGCTGGTGGGGACATCGACTCGATCCTGCCAATGTCGCTGGTGGGAGAATGATCACAGAAGGATTGGCAAATTATATCGCAATGAAAGCCACCGAGACAGCATATGACAAGGAGTTGGTCCTGAATCTAAGGAAAGAATACCATGAAATGTATCTGGAAGAACGCGCCAGACAATCAAACGAAACCCCTTTGGTCCATTCGAGTTTGGAGAATGAGTTCCTGAATTATCGCAAAGCTTCCCTTGCGATATATGCGATGAGTGAATTTCTTGGTGAGACCGTCTACAATCAAGCACTGGCCCAATTCGAAGAATCATTCCGGCATACAGAACCTCCCTTTGCAAGTGCGCTGGATTTTATTGCCTATATGAAATCAGCTACTCCAGATTCTCTCCAATACCTGATTCACGATCTGTTCGAGACGATCACTTTATATGACAACCGCCTGAATGAGGTCAGGCTTGTAGAAAGCAATGGTTCTTATACTACTCAGCTTGTACTGACCGCCAGCAAATATCGCGCAGATTCAAAAGGCAAACGATCTTATGGAACAGCCCCCCTCCAGACCGGAGACTTGCAATCCCTTCCATTAGCCGATTATCTGGATGTGGGGCTGTATGATGAACAGGATCGTCTGATAGAATGGAAAAGAGTATTGGTTACAAACATGACCAACACCTATTCATGGACGACAAGCCAAGCTGTTCACAAAGTTCAGATCGACCCCCATTATTTGCTCTTCGATGTGAACAGATCCGATGATCTGTGGGAACGCGACAACTAACTGAAGCATCTCAGGGTGAAGGCCTGGGTCGTCTTCGGCGTGCCCATCTGAGTGCGCTACTCGCCCCAATGGCCATCACCGCAGCAAGGACATTGAACAGCATGTCCACTGGATCAAATACGCGATTGGGCAGAAATCCCTGAATACATTCATCTATTCCCCCTATCAGAGAAGTCAACACAATGGCAACAATGGCTGGGAAGACTACTTTTTTTCCCGCTGCGATGCGTTCAAGCAGGGCTTCATAGATGAAGATGGCGACTACCCCATATTCGATGAGGTGGGAGCGTTCGGTCGGGATAGACATTCTAACGAATACCAACACATATGCTGCAATGACCCCCAAGGCAACGACAAGTTCTGAGTCACTCGGCCGCCGCTTCCAGCCTTGGCTCAGGACAGTGCCCAAAACAAGAAAGCAGCATAGAAGAAACAATCCTGCCCCTATTGCTTCATGATTGAAAAAGGTATCGGCTAAAGTATTGGCCAGTCCCAGCGTAGAATAAATCGCCAAAACAACAGCCAGGGTCCAGGCCCAGAGTCGTTTTTCTCGTTTGGAGGTAAATACAGACATAAAGAAATATGAGTGGTCGGGGATGAGAAGCCATTCCCAAGCTATTCAAGAGATGCCTTAGCTCCAAATAGTTGAGTGACGACTTTGAAGGAAAAAGGAGTTTTGGATCACAGGAACTCAAAGACCGTCAGCCAAACTGGGTGTAGGACAAATTGCAGATTTAGCCCTGGATAGTGGGGTTGTTTCTCATTGTAGGAGAAACGAGGAAAATGCGGAAGAGGTCAGGAGTAGCAAAATCTAATTGGTTCTGCAATTTGTCGTACACCCGCCAAACTTTTCTGTATGATCTTGCAGAGATAAAACATTACATTTGATGCCTAGGTAAATGATTTTCAATGAAATATCTCATTTTTTCTCTTCCGATCGTGAGTATCCTTCTTTCCTTCATCTGTAGAGAGGATTCAGCTGCTTCAACACAATCCATCACCACTTTTTATATCCAACAGACAATTGATGGAGAACAAGTTGCGAGAGAAGTAAGCGTTCATTGGCCGGATAGCTTGGCTCCATCCGTGCGCTATCCTGTCGTGATAGCCTATCATGGAAATCGAGGGGAGAATGATAGATGGGTCCAGACATTGGCTCCCTTTGTGCGTGAAGGAGAGTTTATTGGGGTATATCCTCAAGGGTATGAGAACTCCTGAAACCTCGGCCATGAAGCCTCAAAAGCGGATGATGTTGCTTTTAGAGACTGTTTTAAAATCTGTCACTAATTTTTTGTATGCGTCTTTTTTCCTCATCCTTCAGCTTTTTTTGTTCTCGTAGCAGCACTATGAGAACAAAAAAGAGCCTTGTCTGAGAAAAAAATACTCCATAAACATTCTCAGCACAAATCTCAAAACAGTCTCTTAGTCAATTGATCAGGGAGAGATTATCCACTTTTCCTGAAATGGATATGGACAGAATCTATGGCATAGGATATTCAAATGGCTCAGGTATTTTGAATAAGATCGCAGCAGAAGCCAACATTTTTCGCGCTGTCGCTACCTGTGCCACTCCCATCATAGTGGGACAGGAACCAACGCCTGACACCCAGCCCGTATCGGTCTATCAAATCAGTGGTATGGCTGATCCACTGATTCCGATCCGTGGGGGCAGGACATGGATTGAATCAGCAAAACGATCCGGATTTTTATGCCAGAATTTGGGCTTTTTTAAGGCAGCAGTGAGTCGGTCTTGAACAAAAAATAACCGGGTCCAAGTAACACTCTCTGACAAGAATCAGAAGGAAGGCAGCCGCGTGCACACATGAACCTTTGATCCATATGTGCAAGCGGGCTTTTTGTCTCTTCAACTCAGGTCCGTCCAGATAAGACCACCTGGATTTTATCTGCTTTGACGATATCGCGCATAAATTGACGATAGTCCTTATATTCCTCAGCCGGACGCCGGGTCTTGCGCATCATCAAGTGCCGGGTATAGATCAGGACACCTTTTTCTGGCTTGAAATCGATATTGGCGATATAAGTCCCGAATTCACTCTCAAGCTTGATCGGCATTTCTGGCATACTTTCCAGAATGTATCCGTCAGGTAGCTGATATTCGATCGTATCAGTATCCAGATAAGGATAACGCGTCACCACGGGCTGTGTTCTATCTTTCACAGCTTTCGGCACCTGATCATATCTTTCCAACTGGTTTGGGGCAAGAAAGAAACGAGATCCACTCGCTGCTGCCCAATTTCTGGCATCCAACTCATATTGGAAGCGATAGGTCGGAATCCTGGTCATTTTTGTTCCTTCAAACTGATATTGTGTGATGTCAAAACTCTTGGCATGAATAGACTTTCGCAACCAGGTCTCGCGTTCCCGTTCGGATCGGCCATCAATGAACTCGGTTAGATTATCCTGCTGAAAACCAGAAGTCTCCACAGATACCTGTACCTGTGCATTGCCACTTTTATCCAGCACTACTTTTGCCAAACGATTTTGTCGATTTGTCTCAGGCAAACTGGCTGGCGTTCGCACCAATTTCCCGCCTTTAGGAGTTACAATCAGGGCATACCTATCCGCTGTAAATTGTCCTAAATATCCAGCTGGAAAATTGTTCACTGTACACTCTAGCCACATGCTATCTCCCTCATTGGGCACACAAAGGATCGCATGATTGAATTGATTCCCAGAGAAATCTGGCAAAATATCAGTCGCATAATCTCCTGCCTTAATCAGGACAGGATAGGCCGTAATGTCAATTGCGGCCAACATACTTTTGACATAATTGCTCAAGGCCTTGCAATCCCCATAGCCATTCTTGTACACATAATTGGCATCGAAACTTTGCCAGCCCCCGATACCAAGCTGAATGCTGACATATCGGGTATTTTCCTGCATATAGCTGTAGAGTTTTTGAATTTTCTCTTCTGGCGTTGACAGATCTTGGGTGAGTTCCCTGACTGTGCTTGCCAATTCTGCAGGAAGCTTGTCCCGTCCCAGATTCAACTGATGATAAAACATCCCAAAGTCCTTCCAGGATTTGGAACTTCCCTTATATCCCTCTATCTCAAATCGACCAGGAGCGAGGTAGACCATTGGCAAAAATTCTCGTGAGGGAGGTCCATATGGTTCCATCTTTGTCGCTGTCAGATCGGAGACATGCCATTCGTATTGCTTCATGCCGTCCTTATCAGAAATGTCAGGCCCTTCCCCCACATTCAAGCCCTTGTATCTGATTTCCAACTCTGATGGAGCAACCACCTTCAGGCTGGCAGATTCTACAGATAAGCTCGTATAATTTTGGGGAATCCAATGAGGCAGCGCAAACAAGCCTTTGATGGTCTTGCGATAACTAAAGCGGATTGTATAGGGAAAGACATTGTGATACAAGGTCGCCACTTTTACCCGAAGATCTGTGGCAAAACTGCTGCCAGTGGCACTCATGTCTTCGATTTCCTTTGACTTGAGCTTTCTGATTCGATTGCCAAGCTGATCGTAGATCTCTGCCTCCATCTCTCCAATTTTGTCGAAGTCATCATAAGAGACCACAAGTTCACCCAATTCCCTGGCTGCCTTCTGATTGAAAATGGTGATAATCCGTTCTTCGTATAACTCAGCGCGCCTCTCGTCTTTGACATGAATCTCCTTCACATAAGATCGAATCACCCCATGCGCATCTTTCTTCATCTCATCCGAGATCAATAAGGCAGAATAGGATTGGGCGGGGAGATGGGAGAAGGAACCCAGCAACATCATTAGAGAAATTGCAGAAATAACTGTGGGTAATTGCTTCATCTTTATTCGCTTTTCTTCAGGACAATTTGTTCCGCTTGTTTCTTCACAATATGATCAAAAAATGCTTTGACATTCCCATACTCATCCGGCTGGAACTCTGTCTGTTTGATGGATATCTGACTCATCACCTGAACAATTTGTCCGATTGCCTGAACCTGATACAGGAAACTTCCCCCACCTTCTGGCAAACTGACACGTGTAGCTTTTGGAATTTCATCAACGGTATAGCCTTCGGGGATGGTCAGGTTACACATAAAATTTTCGCGCAAGGGATATCCAAAATCAATCGGATAAGTCCTTTCTTCCAGTTTGAAGGGATTCTCTTCCGTCGCTTCATTCAGCATAGGCTGGATGTAAATAAACTCCCCAACGATGTTGATATAATCGCTTCCATCAAATTCTGCATTTACTTCCAAAGGTGCATTTCGATCCTCCAATGCTTTCAAACTTGTTTCGCCTAATTCTACATCTGTCCATCCTTTCAGCATATACTTTTGGACATATTCTTCTTCATCCTTTTCCAGGTCTACAACCCTTTTTCGCGCATTTGCAGCTTCATATCCTTTGCAGATATGCTTGACTGACCCACTGATAGTTCCGGAGGGATCGAGTTTCAGCTGAAGCATTTTGTTCATGTCCTGCTGAAACATCGGCTGAATATTGATCCAGTCTGCTTGCTTTTCATCGACCAAGAATCCCGCCCCATTGAGATCTGCCTTGGGAAGCATGCCCAAAGAGGTAAAATCACTGATCGCATCCAGCAAGATTTCCCCTTCGCTCAATCCTGCCAGCACAACCACGTGATTGAATTGGCTGGCGAGTGGATAGATTCTCTGGATTTTTCCATTGTTCCGGGTGCTGAGAATCACAGGATAAGCAGGGATTCCGGCCTCACGCAACAAGACCAATAGCAGCAAATTGATCTCCCCGCTATTCCCGCTTTTTTGTTGAAAAACGGTATGAAGGGGTGTTTTTGCCAAATCGCTATAGGTTCCATCCCAATTGGTGGAACTTCGAACAAAGTCATAGATCCAGGCGACTTTTTCGTTTTGACTTTTGTCAGCCAATGGGAAACCTTTGACGACCTTTTTTAGACGCGTTTGTTTGATTCTCTCTCCAAAACTTTCGAATTCCATGTATTCTTTGGCTAGCTCTTCCCAGGTGCTCATAACTGTCTGGACAGGTCGATTGGGCCATCGAACATATTGCAGTTGAAATTCTATTGAGGACAAATGGTCGTAGATGGTGGTCATATAAGGTTCTTCAACAAAGGCTGGGACATGATCCAGGACATAGATTGATTCTACTCCCTTAAAGCGGACTGTCTCATTTCTTACATTAGTCGTAACCGGGCCCCCAAAAGTCGAAGATGATCTTGTAGAAGTAGAAAAATTCACAGAACTATTAAAGGGAATATTCTGTTTGTCAGTCAGTTGCAGATTCCCCTTGAACAATGGAACAAAGGAGAACCATTCGGGAATTCTGGTCTTGTATTCACTATGAGCGACAGGATAAGAGGTTTGGAAATACCAGGGGCGAATATGGGAAAAATTATCATAGGTGATGGTGTAGGAAAACTCAATCACCGAGCCTTCTTTGGCTTGAGGAAGATTGAATTTGGTGGACTTGTATCCATCATTCATTTTTTCTGTTAGGATTTCTTTCTTTTCCAGTTTGATACTCTTGGGTTTGTCGCCATCAAGATAGTAGGTTGTTCCCTTGATATTGGTGATTTTCCCGGAGTGAACCCATATTTCATGTTCTGACAGATCTAAGGCTGATTCTTTAAAGATTTTTACCCGACGATAGCGTTTATAAATCAGGTTTATAGAGTTACTATTGACATTGATATCCGCTTCGCCATAATCGTTCAAGATCACGGCTCCAGCCTCCGGATCTTGTGCATATTCTGTCATTTGGAGTTCCTGTTTGATCAGGCTCAGGTCTGTTTTAGGGAGTTGTGCGTGAACAACAGATAGGAGGATTGCTCCCAAAAAGATGGGAAAGAGAAAAGCTGATTTGTGAATCATTTGGTAGGATGGTGTGAATGGTTATTGTGCTAAAAATTGTGCTTGTTTATTATTACATACTAATGAAGATAAAGAATAAAGGGATATTCCACAAAAATATTCTATTTACCAGCTAGATACGAATATGATCGCATCTGGTTGTACGAAGCCTAAAAAAATTCCTACATTCGTTCATGCAATGTCATCAATTTGATACCGCAAAATTATTAGGAAAACATGCCGCACAGCAGGCGATTTCATCGATTCAAGCAGTCCTGAAGATTCGTTCCAGTGCGCACATTATCCTTGCCACGGGTGCCAGTCAGTTTGAGATGTTGGCACACCTCATTCAGGCAGAAGGAATCGATTGGAGTAGGGTAGTGGCCTTCCATTTGGACGAATATCTGAACCTCGCATCCAGTCATCCTGCAAGTTTTCGCAAATACCTAAAGGATCGATTTGTAGATCAATTGCCCACACTGGGGGCTTTTCACTACATCCGTGGCGATGCGCCTGATCCCGTCCTTGAATGCAAGCGGGTAGGAGCCATCTTGCAGCAACATCCGATAGATGTAGCCATGATCGGGATTGGAGAGAATGGCCATTTGGCGTTCAATGACCCGCCAGCGGATGTCGTAACAGAAGAACCGTATATTGTCGTGGAGCTGGATCAGGCCTGTCGAAAGCAACAATTGGGAGAAGGATGGTTCCCTGACCTCGCCTCAGTCCCCACACATGCCATTTCGATGAGTATGCAACAGATTCTCAAAAGTACCCAACTGATAGTTTCTGTGCCTGATGCCCGGAAGGCTGTAGCTGTCCAACAAGCGGTCGAAGGCCCTCTTACCCCTCATTGTCCTGCTTCATTCTTGCAGCAACATTCCAACTGTATGCTATATTTGGACAATTATTCCGCATCTTTACTGTCATAGCGTTCTCTATTTTTACCCTCCTGATTATTGCTCAAGATTATGAAACATCTATTCCTTTTTTCCTGCTTACTCGCCAGTATTCTGCTCAGTTCCAGCAGTCAAATCGTACCAAAAGTCCCAAGCAGCAGCCTTGTAGGCGCCTGGATGTTAGAGACTGTCAATGGTGAACCCATTTCGGAGGAGGGAAGACAGATTGTTCGAATTATTTCCGACACATACACCATGGAAGCCAGCTACAATTTGGTGGACAAAACCTTTGAATACGCCACTGGTGGGCCTTATACGTTTGATGGAGAGAAAGGACTGTTCACCACGGATTACCATTCTCAGCAAAGTGATCTGGTTGGCACAAGGAGAGCGGTGAGCATACAGATCGAGGATGGCCAGGCATCTGTGTCCGGAAAAGGCCCTTCAGGGGAAGAATTTTCTTCAAGCTGGAAACAACTGGACCAGGCCAATACGCCATTGTCCGGTTCCTGGCGAATCAGTGAACGCATGCGAGATGACAACATGGTTCCGATGAAGCGCGGTCCCAGAAAGACCATCAAGATTCTTTCTGGTAGCCGATTTCAATGGGCTGCCATGAATACTGAAACCAAACAATTCATGGGCACAGGCGGAGGAAGTTATACATTTGAGAATGGTCAGTACACTGAAACCATTGAGTTTTTCTCCAGAGACAACAGTCGTGTCGGGATGAGTCTGGGATTTCAAGGCAAAGTCGTAGACGATGCCTGGCACCATAGCGGCAAGAGCAGCAAGGGAAATCCCATCAAGGAAATTTGGCGACAAGAATAATCCTTCACCAAGCTCCTCTAACTCATGACAATCTCTTCGATTTCTCCCTATCTGTGCCTCATGTTGGCACAATGCCTTCTGGGCTGCCAAGCGCCCAATATTTCTGCCCAGGAACGATCCGACCTCTCCTTCAGCCCTCAATTGTTGCTCAAAGACAACAATGAGGCTTGTACCCTTATGGATGTCAATCAGGATGGTCTTCTGGATGTGGTTGCAGGGAGAATGTGGTATGCTGCACCGGACTTTATCCCAAGCCCAGTGCGGCCCATTGCCCTTCACGGACAGGATTATGCACAAAACAATGGAGAATATAGTTGGGATGTAGATCAGGATGGGTGGCCAGATATTGTTGCAACAGGCTGGGAAGATCCACATATCCGTTGGTACAAAAATCCAGGACCTGAAATCCTCAAGAAAGGTCTGGAATGGACAGGGAAGCCATTGGCAGATACCAAAAATACACGATCCGAAGCGGGATATATGGTAGATTTGGATGGTGATGGAGTTCCTGAATACATCATGAATAGCTGGGATAAGAGCTTGCCATTTTCCATCTGGCGGCTGGATCAGAATGTATTTGGAGAGCCTGTGATGACGGGCAGTATCATTGGCTCACACAACAGCCACGGTGTCGGATTTGGAGATGTGAATGGAGACGGTCGTACGGATGTGCTCTTTGATCAGGGTTGGTATGAACAACCTGCTGAAGATATCTGGGCAGGAAACTGGCGTTTGCATGCCGATTGGCAGCTGGATCGCTCCAGTTGTCCGATGCAAGTGGTAGATCTGAATGGAGATGGACGCAATGACATCATCTGGGGAAAGGGACATGATTACGGCCTCTTTTGGGAAGAGCAAGGCGTACCCATCGGCGATTCGACAACATGGACACGTCATGTGATCGATGAATCATGGTCACAGGTTCACGCCATGATTTGGACAGATTTGGATGGCGATGGACAGGGAGAACTGCTCACAGGCAAGCGGATTTATGCACACAGTGGCAAAGATCCCGGAGCAGAAGATCCTGCGCATATCTTCCGCTACGTCTGGAATGCAGAAAAACAACGCTTTCGAAAAGAGGCCCTCACAGAAGGTCCCATTGGGACGGGTTTGTTCATTCGGGTCGCAGATTTGAATGCAGACAACAAAGCAGATATTGTGGTAGCTGGCAAAACCGGCACCTATATTCTTTGGCAAAAATGACTCCCCAGATTATGCGCTGATCAGCAACTCGGTATTCCCTATGGATGCTTGTGGTATACTTTCGCCACGATTCTCCACCCACTCTCAAATTTAAGAAGAGACAGATAGTCTGTGTAAATATGTTTGCCCTTTCGGGATAGTTCTACCTTGACTGTTGCGGCACCACCTGTGATATCGACCTGAGAAAAGCGATGTTCCCATTGATTACCAGCCGGATCAAAGTCAAGCTTGTTTTTGCGTTTTTTGACACTTGACACCCACTCTTCAATGGGATATTTGTCAATCTCTTCTCCTTTAGCGGAAAAAATCGCGAAATCGGGATGGAAGCCCGCTTGCATTGCCTCCGGATTGAGTTCATTGAAGGCTCCATGAATATAAGACTGAAGCACGACTGCTTCTACCTCCTTCTTGGAAGCAGAGTCAGTCTGATGGTGCAGAAAGGCCAAGGTCGAACATGCCAGTAAGCCCACAAATAAGGGAAGCAGGGAGTTGCTTGTCATAAGTCAAAGCGAATTAGAAATAATGGTGAAAGAAGAGGAAAGCCTTGTACACACTCAAATTGGAGAAGAAAGATGGAAAAGCCATCAGCCCAAATTGCGAATTCTTCCCACTGTGTTGGAATCCCTGAAACAGAAGTAGCAGATTATTTTGGTTGATAGGTAGAATGATCGCAATCCTTCAGGGAATAAAATCGTACTTTTTCCATAACCTATCCAACATGCTTACTTATGAACAAACGAACCCGAATTTTCCTTGAACTGATGGCCTTTGGTCTGTTTGTCAGCTTTCTACCTACTCAGCTTCACGCACAGGCAAATAACTATGATGCAGCAGATACCTGGAAAGGAGAAGTGATTGATATGAATTGCTACCTGACCAAGGGATCGAAAGGCTTGAAACATGCGAAATGCGCCAAGTCCTGTGTCAAGGGCGGACAACCTATGGGATTATTGACCGAAGATGGAACCTTATTCTTGATTGGGAAAGACAACAAACAACCGGACGTCTTTGAATCCCTGAAAGACAAGGCAGGAGAGGAAGTGAAGGTCTCAGGAAAGCTTGCTGAACGCGACGGTATGAAAATGCTAATCGTAAGCAAGAAGGAAGAAAGCTGATGTACGTCTGACGAATAACCCTTGTTTTTATGAATCACAACCAGATGGCCTGAGGCACATCTCGGATTTTCTGTTGAGCAGTCCAGACGAATCAAACAGAGAAAAGGGATACAAAAATAAGGACCTGACCAGCACTTGAACCAACTCCATACCCCCCGCTCTCTTACCCAACCCAAGATGGTTGGCACCAGATCCACCTCTTGATTTACTGAGTTTTTTCCCTCCTCAATCCTCGCCTCCCCCTACCGTGGATTTGCTATTCTGACCATCCTGGACTTAGTTGTTCCCCAATCATGCAAGCGCAAAGGAATTCACAGCAGTGCTATTGATCCTCTGTGTGTATCAAGCTATTATTGTAAAAAGGGAATCACCATTTGAAGAGCAAACTTTAACGACCATATAAGATCATGGATATACATACATTTGATCATGTACAATATCTTTGGGATGACAACACAGCAGCAGATCTCGAAGGGGATGAGGTTGCTTTATTTATCTATCGATCCAATTTGTTGGGGACAGATCTACGCATTACCAATTTCGGTGGGGGAAATACCAGTTGCAAAACGATAGAAAAAGATCCCCTGAATGGAGAAGACACAGAAGTCATGTGGGTCAAAGGATCTGGTGGAGATATCGGCACACTCACCCGAGCAGGGATCGCAGGTCTGTATACTTCCCGCCTGCGCGCCTTGAAGAAGCGTTATCGTGGCATCGAACATGAAGATGAGATGGTGGGTCTTTTTTATCACTGCATCTATGATTTGGACAGTCGGGCTCCTTCTATCGATACCCCTCTACATGGCCTGCTTCCCTTCAAACACATAGATCACTTACATCCGGATGCTCTGATTGCAATTGCTGCGGCCGAAGATAGTCGTGCCATTACTCAGGAAATATGGGGAGATCAGATGGGATGGGTACCCTGGCAAAGGCCAGGGTTTGATCTTGGACTTCAGTTGGAAAAGTGCGTCGCTGACAATCCCGGCATTCGTGGAATCGTCCTAGGCGGTCATGGGCTCTTCACATGGGGCGACACCTCTTATGAATGCTATCTCAACAGCCTTCAGGTAATTGAGCAGGCATCTGTATACATAGAAGAGCGATTGGGGAAGAAAGGCCCTGTATTTGGAGGTCCACGAATTGACAGCCTGAATCAAGCAGACAGACAGGCGCAGGCAGCTCGGCTTGCACCGATTCTCCGCGGGCTTTGCTCCAGCGAAAAACGAATGATTGGACATTTCACAGACGATCAACGTGTGCTGGATTTCATCAACAGCCATGATCTGGAAAAACTGGCTCCCCTGGGAACCTCTTGTCCAGATCATTTTCTCCGAACCAAAATTCAGCCATTGGTTCTCGCTCTCTCTCCCGAAGCGGATCTGACCCAGCCAACTCAGGTAAAAAGCTTGTTGACCCCGGCATTCCAACACTACCGAAAGGAATATGCTGAATACTATGACACATGCAAACACCCTGACAGTCCTGCGATGAGAGATCCCAATCCTGTGGTGATCCTCTATCCTGGAATAGGGATGTTTACCTTTGCCAAAAACAAACAGACTGCCAGAGTCGCCAGTGAATTCTATCTCAATGCGATCAATGTTATGCGAGGATCGGAAGCGATTTCTCGCTATACAGCTTTGTCCAGACAAGAAGCCTTCAATATCGAGTACTGGTTGCTGGAAGAAGCCAAACTTCAACGTCAGCCGCCTGAAAAACCTCTGTCGAGACGCGTGGCTATCATCAGTGGCGGAGGAGGAGGAATTGGCAAAGCCATTGCGGACAAACTCTCCGCTGAAGGGGCCAATGTATTCCTGACAGATATATACGAAGATCGACTCAAAGAAGCTCATTCCACCTACAAACGCGATGTGGCAGGATATGCGCTTTGTGATGTCAGCAAATCGCTGGATATTCAGCGGGCCTATGCAGCGGCATGTCTGGAATTTGGAGGGGTGGACATTGTCATCCACTCAGCGGGACTGGCCATCTCCAAATCTCTGACGGATCATACAGAACAAGACTGGGATATCTTACAGAATGTCCTGGTCAAGGGACAGTTTTTGCTTGCACAACAAGGAGTCGAAGTGATGCGCTGTCAGGGGTTTGGTGGAGATATTGTGCACATCGCCTCAAAAAATGGCCTGGTCTCAGGTCCCAACAATGTTGGCTATGGAACGGCCAAATCTGCCCAACAACATATGACACGACTTCTTGCAGCTGAGTTGGGAAAAGAAAAAATTCGGGTCAACACCATCAATCCCGATGGCGTGATTGTTGGCAGCAAAATATGGGAAGGGGACTGGGCAGAAGGACGAGCCAAGGCACATGGCATTTCTGTGGAAGAACTCCCAGCCCATTATGCCAAGCGCAACCTGATGAATGAGATCATTCTCCCGGAAGATATTGCCAATGGTGTTTTTGCCCTGGTCGCCATTTTGGACAAAAGTACGGGCAATAGCCTCAATGTTGACGGTGGCATGTCTACAGCATTTGTAAGATAAGATCTAAGAGACTGTTCGAATGTCATCCTGTTTCACCCTACCAATCCTACCTCATGCAGGCAAATATCCGTGCACATAATCATGCCCTGGAAAGCAATCATCAGGCACAATTGGGCTTTCTTCAACAGCAATTGGAGCGGCAAGGCATTGAGGCAGAATCGGTCATTGAAACATTGCGAACATTTCAGGTAGCGATTCCCACGTGGGCGCTGGGCGCTGGAGGCACACGCTTTGGTCGATTTTCCATGGGGGGAGAGCCATCAAATCTAAGGGAAAAAATTGAGGACATTGGCTTGATCCATGCTCTTACCCAATCTGCTGGAGCGATTTCCCTACACATTCCCTGGGACATTCCCGAGGATACAGAAGCAACCAAAGCCCTGGCAAATTCTTATGATCTCGTGTTTGATGCTGTGAATTCCAACACCTTTCAGGATCAGGCAGATCAAGCGTTAAGTTATAAATTTGGCTCGCTCTGTCATACAGATCCAAGTGTCAGGACACAAGCCATTGATCACAACAAAACTGTCATTGATATTGGAAAATCATTAGGGTCCAACAGCCTCACAGTCTGGTTGTCAGATGGCGCTTCTTTTCCAGGACAGCTCAATTTTCAACAAAGCCTTCAACGGACTGTGGAGAGTTTGCAGGAAATTTATGCCTATATGCCCGAGGATTGGAAGATGTACATCGAATACAAACCCTATGAACCCAACTTCTATAGCACAGTCATACAGGATTGGGGAACCTCTCATCTTCTGGCATCTGACTGTGGGGAACGGGCCTATTGTTTGGTAGATCTGGGGCATCACCTCCCCAACACGAATATCGAACAAATTGTTGCGACCTTGATGTGGCGGGGAAAGTTGGGCGGATTTCATTTCAATGACAGCAAATACGGAGATGATGATCTGACCGTCGGATCGATCAAGCCTTATCAACTTTTTCTGATTTTCAATGAGTTGGTCTATGGGATGGAAGATCCTGCCTCCTCCAATCCTGCCTTGGCATGGATGATCGATGCCAGCCATAATGTCAAGGACCCACTTGAGGACCTGATGCAGAGTCTCGAAGCCATCCGACTCGCCTATGCTCATGCGCTGATCGTCAATCGGGAAGCCCTGCAACAAGCTCGTGATCAGAATGATGTGAGCATTGGGCAAGAACTGTTGCAAGATGCGTATCGGACTGATGTACGCCCCTTATTGCGCGAAGCCAGACGAAGAGATGGAGGAGCTATCCAACCGATTGCTGCCTATAGAGCATGGGAGATCCGAAAAAAATTAATCGACAAACGGGGATCTGAAGCCGTGGCTACTGGATTGTAAGCCCGTAGCCTTGCCTCTTTCCTGATCTGTTTGCTTTTTTTCTCCCTGGTCCCGATTTGCTATCTTCTGTTATGTCTCACTGTGCTATTTTTGATATTGGAAAAACCAACAAAAAGTTTGTCATCTTCGATGCAGATCATCAAGAGGTATACCATGAATACACCCAATTTGAAGAACGCATAGATGAAGATGGTTTTCCCTGTGATGACATCGAAGCCCTCCAACAATGGGTAGTAGGCACTCTCCAACAAGCCCTTCAAAACCCGAACTTCAAAATTCACTCCCTCAATGTCTCTGCTCATGGAGCGAGTTTTGTCCATGTAGACAAGCAGGGACAGCTGATTCCGCCGCTATTCAATTATCTCAAGCCATATCCTGAAGACCTACTCGCTCGTTTTTACCAACAATATGGAGACCCAGAGGTATTTGCTCAAGAAACTGCTTCGCCTCCCTTGGGTATGCTCAATTCAGGCTTGCAATTGTATTGGCTGAAGTATGCCAAACCGCATCTGTTTCAACAAATTCGATGGTCATTTCATTTGCCTCAGTTCGTCAGCTACCTCCTCACAGGCATTCCCTATAGCGATTACACAAGCATTGGATGCCATACAGGATTGTGGGATTTTGACAAACATGCCTATCACAGATGGGTGTATGAGGAACAGATCGACCGACTTCTCCCCCCAATTGCTCACACCCATACCACGAACCAACAACGCATCAATGGGCAAGAGATCTCGGTAGGTATCGGCATTCATGACAGTTCTGCTGCTTTGGTTCCTTATCTTCAGCTACAGCAAGATCCCTTTTTGGTCTTGTCAACCGGCACCTGGAATATCGCGCTGAATCCATTCAATCAGGTAGGCTTGACAGCAGAGGAACTACAGCAGGATTGTTTGCAGTTTATGCGCATAGATGGTCAGCCCGTCAAGGCTTCTCGCTTGTTTTTGGGGCATGAATATCAGGTATGGACAAAAAGATTGGCGGAATATTTTCACCAATCGCCAACAGCACATCAATTCATCAAGCCCGATGCCTCCATTCTTCAGCAGTTGTCTGACTATCCTGCCCGAACCTTTAGATGGGACAGTATTCCATGCAGGCATGAGCTTCCTGTGGAAAGCAGGCTTGATCAATTTGCCTCTTTCAGCATCGCCTACCACAAACTCATGCAGGAATTGGTGGAGCTACAAACTCGCGCCCTTCTGCTGGTACAAGGAGACAAAGCCGTACAGCGCTTATATGTAGAAGGTGGCTTTGTGGACAATCAATTATTTCTTCATTTTCTTCATCAGGCATTCAAGGACTCTGAGATCTCTGCCACCTCAACACCATTTGGTTCGGCCATTGGTGCTGCGATTGTGGTAGACTCATCCTCTTCTGGAATAGATCATTTGACTACTACCTAATTACTCCCTCGATGGAAACGATACCTCCTCCCGTCCCCCAATCAGAAGAATTCGAACGACAAGCTGTTCCTTCCTCACATCTTAAAGGCTGGAAAAGTTTTCTTGGTATGTATGCAGGCGAGCATGCCGCTGGCACCGAATTTATCATCGGTCCTCTTTTCCTGACTACGGGTGTCAGTGCATTCGATCTGATCATAGGCTTGCTGATCGGGAACCTGCTGGCTGTCCTGAGTTGGCGATTTTTGACCGCCGAAATTGCAGTAAAACATCGATTGACGCTCTATTATCAGTTGGAAAAAATCTGTGGAAGACAATTGGTTACTGCCTATAACCTCGCAAATGGCATTCTATTTTGTTTTCTCGCAGGCGCGATGATCACGGTTTCTGCCACTGCTGTAGGGGTTCCCTTTGATATGGAAATGCCAAAACTGACAGACAATACGCCCAATGGGGCGACATGGGTCATCATTGTATTGATCATTGGGGCATTGATTTCTGTTGTAGCCGCTAAAGGATATGACATGGTTTCCAAAGCTGCAAACTGGATGGCTCCTCTGATTGTCCTGGCCTTTCTTGCCTGCGGAATTGTGTCATTGGGGCAGCTGGATGTGCATAGCTTCAGCGACTTTTGGAACATCTGGGGCAAGGGGTCAGCACCTTTTCCTGGACAGATCAAGTATACTTTCTGGCATGTTGTGCTTTGGTCCTGGTTTTGCAATGCTGCCATGCACATCGGCATGTCAGACTTGACAGTCTTTCGATATGCGAAAAGCCCTCAATCTGGCTGGATGACCGCAGCGGGCATGTACATTGGCCACTATATTGCCTGGATAGCAGCAGCACTCCTTTATGCTGTGTATCTCAAAACCGGAGAAGCACAAGCCTTTCTTGCCAACAATGAAGCCCCGCCTGTTGCACCGGGTCCTTTGGCGTATCATGCCATTGGTGTATTTGGCATTTTGGCGGTTATCCTGGCAGGATGGACCACTGCAAATCCAACCATTTATCGAGCAGGGCTGGCATTTCAGGCCATTTTTCCCAAAGCGTCTACCTTTTGGATGACCATTCTTGCTGGGAGCATTGCTACAATCGCTGGTTTGTTTCCTGCCTTTGCGATGAAACTGCTGGACTTTGTCGCTGTTTATGGCTTCATTCTGGCACCTGTGGGTGCAATCATTGTCTTTGAACATTTCTTTGCAGCAAGACTAGGCATTCCCAAAAATTATGCAGAACACGCTGGCATCTCCTTCAATCGAGTCGTTTTGCTTGCATGGGGCATCAGTTTTGGGGTGTTTTATGCACTGTCAGTCTCACAAGGAGTCTTTTTGTCCTTTCTCACGCTTCCAGCATGGTTGGGTTGTGGAATCCTGTATCTACTTCTGAGTAAAAAGACTGAGGAAACATAGACAATCATAATTGCTCTTTCTTGATGCTGGCTTGCGCTAAACAAAGCGTCAGCATCACCTTATGTCAGGGGCTGGCGATTGAGTGATAAATTTACTTATGTTAAGTATAGCAAAAATATCACTCTCCTAAATCCTCTGTCCTCGAAGGCACCTTATCTGAATCTTCCAGCGAATCTATGCTATCCCTCCCCGGCAGGATGAATTGGGACAGCCCAAACCTGTCAGGTGATCAACAAAAGCAATCTGGAATAAGTATTATTGATCATAGCTCTCCAATTTTGCCCAGAATCAAAAAACATGAGCAAATGATCAAAATTTATGTAACCAGCGTTCCCGTTCAGGATCAGGATAAGGCCCTCGCCTTCTATACAGAAAAGTTGGGCTTCATCAAAAAAACCGATATTCCAGTGGGGGACCACAAATGGCTGACTGTGGTTTCTCCCAAAGAGCAGAGTGGGGTGGAATTGTTGTTGGAGCCGATG
This sequence comes from Bacteroidota bacterium, assembly GCA_039029315.1. Taxonomy (GTDB): domain Bacteria; phylum Bacteroidota; class Bacteroidia; order J057; family J057; genus JBCCCJ01. The sequence continues at coordinate 34,443 of JBCCGK010000077.1, forward strand.
GGATTTGAACCTGCACAAGTGTTTCAAAAGGCACTGAAAGATGCGGGTATCCCCTGGACTTCCTTTCAAGTAGATGATCTACAAGCCGAGTATGAACGACTACTAAGTCTTGGTGTAAGCTTCTCAATGGAGCCCAAAAGCATGGGGGCTGTTCTGATGGCCGTATTGGATGATACCTGTGGCAACAACATTCAGCTCATTCAGATGTTGTAGGAGCTCAAAACATCCTTTTGACTCACTTGATAAGGCAGTGTTTGGCTGTTCGCAGCCTACACATTCTGGAATCCATCTATCCTGAAACGCCTGCTTTTCTCATTGGATTTTTGAGATTACGAGTCTTTTGGAGAGTTTTTGACCTCCATTCTATCAATCACTCTTCCTTGAGACTGAGGAGTTGGCCAGTACACAGAGGTTCCCGGAAAATTTATCATACATATAGTTGTAATAACCTTAAGAAATAACAAAAGGCTGTTCCATCATCTCAGCACTTCCTGTGATCTGAGAATCTTTTTCCTCCCTCCGAATGATAAACCAGGCAATAATTAAATTGGGCAACCAACTCAACCATGCGACGACTTGATAGGCTTCTGTAAACGAGCCAAATATCGCCATGAGGATTGGTAGCCATAATCTCAGTGTGACAGCTCCAAATGTCCCGGCATAGCTGTAGATCATATAGGCTTTATGAGCAGCAATATTTCCTTTTCGGATACTCGCATAAGCCAAATAAGTCAACACAACCCAAAGAACGGCACCGATGGTAAATCCTAGTTTTGGGGACAATCCACCTGTGGCGAAGAAGCCAATATAAAAACCAAAGGGTCCACTGATCAGAACAGCGGCCACATAGAGTTTGCCAATGAGTCGATGGAGGTTCAGATATGTTGCTCTCAATTTCTTGCTGAACTGTAGCCAACCAATCAGCAGAGCAATCCCCCCGAAAGTAATATGGGCATAAAAGGAGATGTTGTAGCGCAAACTGCTTAAGAGCTCTGGTGATTTAGAAGAGAGCAGAGCAATAGGTTCTTCTGCCAAAAAATACTGAACAGGATAGGTGCTGAAGATGACACATAGGCCACCAAAGATGATCCAGATGATTGCTTTCATGCTAATTTTTTTGTGAATAACAGAAGCAAATTAGAGGGAAGAATCGGCTTTGAAAACAGAAGAAGAAAGACAGGTATAAACTCAGCTGATTTAGGGATAAATGACAGTATTAGGTACGAGAATCCCACTTTTAGGGACAAAATTACAGAGATGGGAGACGCTTTTTGTAATTTTTTGAGACGGGAAGATCAATCTGTGTCAGGGAAATGGTGTTGGCATCCTTCCAGGATTTGAAGTGATCAGGGTTGATCAAATGAGATCGATGAATCTGGAGGAGGAAGCCAAACTCAGCCTGAAGTTTTTTTAGAGAAGTACGGATCAATTTGGTTTTGATCTGGTTGTTTTCAAGAAAGAAGATCTCTACATAATTCTGCGCATTGGAGATGCAGACAAGTTCTGTCTGTTTGATCTTCAGGATATCCAGTTTGTTCTCTCCCTTGATCGTGATGTACTCCACTTTGGGGGGAATTAATTTCAAGGAATAACGTCTGGCAATGAAGAGAATCGGTGTGATCAACAAGAAGGTATTCACACAAATTTTAAGAAAAAACTCTGCCAGATCATAAAACCCATTGATGATGGGACTTTTGTAATACACATAGGTAGTCAGGGTGAAGAGCAGATAAAAGAGGAAAAAAGCCGATATTTCCAGTCCTGCATTCCATGAGGAACGCTTATCATAGACGAGTTTCTGAATCCAGGCCATCGCCACATAAGACAAAAATGCCAAGACATTGAATCCTACGCTAACAAGAATCCATTTTCTCAAATCCATCACCCCATGTTCGAAGGGTCGGGTAAAAAAGGCGAACAAAAATCCCCACACACCCAGAAGTACCCCAATGAGTGTATGATGCTTGAGAGATGGATTCAGCTTATTCATGGATTGAAAAATTGGCCCGATTTACTCATATAAGGATGTGCAAAAAAGCAAAAAGGTGAAAAATTATCTAAGGGATTGGGAAAAAATCAAACCAGATTTCTACTCAGGCGTATAGCGTCAAAGACACCTCAACCCTCTTCACCCTATCACACATATGGAACAGATCATACGAAGCATTTTGCATCAGGCATTGGGTGCAGATATACACACCATTCAGGAGATCATCGGCTTGGGCATTGTCAACCAAGTCTTCGATATCCAAAGCAGCCGGGGAGACTATATTCTTCGCTTGAATGAGGAGTCAAATAAGTTGATAGAATACAAAAAGGAGCGCTGGTGCCTCCAACAGGTCAGACAGCTGGGCATTCCCTCGGCTGATGTTTATGGTCTGGGGGTGTATGAGGAACGGCCATTTATGATTCAGCAAAAACTTCCGGGTGTCAATGGCAAAGAATGTAGTCGGGCAGAGCAGGCTCGGATCTGGAAACAACTCGGCTCTTATGCAGCCCAATTTTGTCAGATTCACCAGGTGGATGATCCGGAAGTAGAAAAAAATGTCCTGCACAGAAGTTGGAAACAACGACTCTTGTACAATCTGGGAGAATTCCATGACAAGGATCGCTTGCTGAGAAAAGGGATATTCAGTCGAAAAGAATATGTACAGGCTGAAGCAGCATTATCCATTCTGCTGGCTTCGAACTTTCGGAGCGGATTGACGCATGGAGATCTCTGCCCCAGAAATGTATTGGTTCATGGAGACACCATTTATTTGCTGGATTGGGGAACAGCTGAAATCAATATTGCTCCGCATTCGGAGATTGGGATTCTTTCTCTGTCGGAGGAAGCATCCAGGGAAGCATTTCATTTGTTTTTGGAGGGCTATGGACTATCTCCGGCTGCTTACCAGGAGATCGAAAAAGAATTGCGTCTGATCAATTTCCTGCATCGACTAGACAAATATCGATGGGCAGAAGATCGGGACATCCCGACCATTCATGAATACGAACTGAAAGTCCGACAAACATTTGAGGCCATAGAAGGAGTGGGATGAAGGAGATCCTCGGAGGTTTGCAGCTTCGGCATCTGTGAGCTGGATCAACCTCCGAGGATTGTGGGATGACAGGAACAAAGGAAGCCTTAGCCTGCGACTTTGATCGTTTTGATCATGGTATAGCCATCGGTGACATTACCTGTCACGGAGTCGGTCATATTGCGCGCCAGATCACTTCCGAAGAGTGCATCTGCTGCATTTGAGGTATCGAAGTCTCCCCGATATTCCTGCGAAGCATAGACCGTCTTGGACACATCTTCTGGAAATGCCACCTGTGTAACAAGCAGAGAAGTACCATCACTGCTTTTGATCTCTACATGCAAATGAGGTGCTCTACCTGGATACCAGCCTGGATAAATGCTGATAAATGACGCATTGCCGTTGGCATCTGTCGTCTGTCGTCCCCGCAAAAAGTGCTCGCTCGTAAAATCGCCATCGAGCTGACCATTATACTCGGAATAATTGCCCTTGGCATCGCAATGCCACAGATCTACCAGGGCACCAGGAAGCGGATTGCAACTATCATTGGTATTCTGAATGGTGAATTGCATCATCAGCGCCACGCCTGTTCGGTTTCCTACAATGTTTTCCCTGATCCAGTCTGCAGGGGTTTTGATTGGGAAAGGACCCGCTGTCTCTACTGGGGACACAGCACATGCGTTGGGATCAATGGGCTCCGTTTTGCAGGAGGACAATACAGTAGGAATGGCGATGATGGCTCCCAAACCTGCTGCACCTTTTGATAAGAATTTTTTTCTGTCCATGTTGTTTGAAGTAAAATATCTGTGAAGAAAATGCGAAGAAAAGAACGATGGTTGGCAATCATCTTCCACCCTCTCGCTCTCCCGCCAGCGGGAGACATCAGCCCACAAGGCCAGGAATCGATGATTTCTCACTTTGGAGGGGGTAGAGGGAGGAATAGAATAAGCATATGTAACTATGTCCACTTACTTAGATAGAAAAAGAATGATTCTGTGTTTGTTCATCTAATATGTCCTATAGTTGGTGATCTATCACCTAGACAAGAAAAACAAGTCAAACACCTATGCGATACTCAATTTAATAAGTGTGTTGACGAACAGTTTCACCGGATATTATTCATTAGACGATGGAAAGAAGGAAGTTGCTGGTGTGCAATGCGAAAGAATAAGAAACCCTCAATGAAGCCCGAATTGAGACAGGAGAACAAATCCGTTCAACTGTTGTTCGAAATAAATGTTGGGAGAAGCACAAGGATTTTTCTCTCACAGCATCCAATGAAGCATGAAGAGCTTGATCGTTTTGATATCCCTCTTTCAGGGTTTATTCCTGTATGCACAGAAAGAGAACCAGAGTTTGAGTTTTCACTTTAGCTGGGCAGAACAAAGTCTGGTGGTCGATTCTACCTATGATCTGCCAAGCCAGGAAGATCACATCACGATTGAGGTAGTGAAACTATACATTTCCGATGTACAGTTTTTCAAGGAAGGGAAGCTTATTCATTCTTTATCGAAAAAATATCTGTTACTGGATCTGGAAGAGCCTGCAAGCTTATCTGTGCCTATCTATTCAGATGCTTCTTTGGAGGCAGACAAGATTTGTTTCAAACTCGGAATAGACAGCCTGACCAGTGTTTCTGGTGTATTTGGGGGTGATCTTGATCCAACAAATGGCATGTACTGGACCTGGCAGAGTGGATATATCAATACAAAAATAGAGGGGGTTTCAGCCAATTGCCCTGCCAGACATAAGCGGTTCCAGTTTCATATTGGTGGCTATGCTTCCCCCTATTCGACTCTGAAACACATCGAATTAGCACTCCCTCGTCTGGATGACGTGAACATTGAGATTGCTTTGGATAGATTTCTGGAACAAATCAATCTGGCGCAGACCTATCAGGTGATGAGTCCCAATCAGGAGGCCATGAAACTTGCTCAAATCCTGCCTGCTATGTTTTCCGTCGTCCCATGAAACTTCTCTTCTCTCTCGATCCTGTTTTCCTGCTATTTGTTTTACCAGAACAAGCAGCTAACATATCCAGCGTATTTCCCTGAACCTGTCTATGATTTCGGCAGGAATCCCATGACAGAAGAGGCTGTCGAATTGGGGAGAGCCCTCTTTTATGATCCTATTTTGTCCAGAGATGGGACGGTCTCTTGTGCATCTTGTCATTCTCCCTACAATGCGTTTGCCCATACCGATCATGATTTGAGTCATGGGATCGACGATCAGATTGGTAGCAGAAATGCCCCGCCTCTCTTCAATTTGGCCTGGCAAGAGCACTTCATGTGGGATGGTGCCATCAACCATCTCGATATGCAGGCGTTGGCTCCGATCAGTCATCCTGGAGAGATGGGCGAGACGATCGCTTCTGTGGTTGAGAAACTGACAGCGCATGAATCATATCCTGCCTTATTCGCTGAGGCTTTTGGGGAGAGGATAGACGAAGAAAAACAGATCACGGGAGAAGGGGTTCTAAAGGCTCTGTCCCAATTTCAATTGACGCTTGTGTCAGCCACTGCCAAATATGACAGTGTCCAGCAAGGCTTGACCCAATTCACTGCGCAAGAACAGCAAGGATACCGTTTGTTTCAACAACATTGTAGCAGCTGCCATGCTGAGCCTTTGTTTTCAAGCAATGGATTTGCCAACAATGGCTTGCCAATCGATACGACTCTCAATGACCTGGGAAGATGGCAAATTAGCCAACTGGAATCCGATAAACATCGCTTCAAGATTCCCTCCTTGCGCAACCTCAGCTATACTTATCCCTATATGCATGATGGGAGGTTTCGGAAGCTCAATCAGGTTCTCACACACTATTCTTCGGGAATCCAGTATAGCCAAACCCTCGCACCAGAACTCAACAATCCAATAGATTTGAGTTCTCATGACAAGGCAGATTTGATCGCTTTTCTGTTGACTCTCAATGATAAGGCTTTTGTTTTCAATCCCACACACCAATTTCCACGAAAAACCTATCCCTCAGGTACAAGCCTGACCAATGATTCGCATTTGAATGAATAAAATTGACTCACTATGAAAAAAATGTTTCTCTTTATGTGCTTGTCGATATGGACATTGATGAGCCAGGGACAACTGAGTCCTGCCATCACGGCCTGGCTCCAGAATACCACGGAGACAGGGAGTTACTATATGGCTGGTAATTCCACTCCCATTGACAATGGAATTTTGTACAACTGCCAACAGGTAGAGTATTCCGATGCGTATGTCTATGTATCCACCCGTGGAATTCCTGCTTATCCAACAGGACCTTTTCTCGACAACAATCCTTCTATAGCTTCTGATCAGAATGCTATTTTTCAGATTCCCTTGAACCCACAGGCCAATACCGGTACGCCTACTGCAACCAATGGAGGCAATATTGGGATCTTCATCAATGGAGTAGCCTTGTTTGACTATCGAGATGGCGTGGGATGGAACAGCACAACGAATACGCTATGTGGTGGACCTGGCAATCCTCCATGTCCGGACGGTCCAATGGCGCAAAAAGACTGGAACAGAGATGCCATTCCTGCTGAAATGCTTGGATTTGACTGTTCCAAAGCTCATCCGGCGATGGGGAACTATCATCATCACCAAAATCCCTCTGCCTTCAAATTGGATCTCAATGTGGTCTCTACCATCTGTAATCTTTATGATGCAGATGGCCTGTATGCCATCGACAGCACGATGCATTCTCCCTTGATTGGGTATGCCTATGATGGATTTCCGATTTATGGAGCTTATGGTTATAAAAATGCTGATGGTGGCGGTGGAATCACCCGAATCAAGTCCAGCTACCAATTGAGAAATATCACCCAGCGAACAGCGCATGCTGATGGCACAGATGTAGATGATGGACCAGATATAGACCCCACTTATTTTTTAGGATATTTTCGGGAAGATTATGAATATGTGGCGCATCCAGGACAAGAGGAGTACCTGGATGAACATAATGGCAGAATGTGTGTTACCCCTGACTATCCCAATGGAACCTATGCCTATTTTGCTACCGTGGATTCCAACTGGAATTCTGCATATCCATATGTGGTAGGGCCGACCTTTTATGGCATTTCTGCCAATAGGTCTGTGAATGCTATCACCGAAGAGACTACCATCTATACCGAAAATGCTTCGAGCATCTCAAACAATGATTTTGAACTTAGTGTTTCGATCTTTCCCAATCCAAGTTCTGACTTGATTGCCATTCAGATGAATGGCTTGGTTGATGAAGATGTGCAAGTGACTTTAATGGATATTTCGGGCAAACTCATCAGCAAAACAAGCATTCCCAGAGGAAGCACCATTGCCTATTTCGATGTGCAAACAGTGTATGAAGACACATATTTGGTAACCCTCTTCGACGGGGTGCACCAGATGACACGGAAAGTAATCATCCAGAAGGAGTAAGTAAACAGACACTGATGTATCGCAGCTGTCCTTGGGAAAAGGAACTGCCAGATTTCTCCGTCAAAAACGCTGTCCCGTCGAATCATATGACTCGACGGGACAAGGCGTCCGATACTGATAGAGTTTATTCTTGAAGGAAGCGAGCTTCCTCGTTTATCTGCTTTTTAATTCAAAACTCAATTCATACTCTCCTTCTTCAACTCCCTGCGCACCTGATACAGCAATCAAGGCTGTAAAACTTCTGTTGACCGCATGGGAAAAAGAAATCTTCCGCTTACCACCTCCATCTCGAAGATTGGGTTTACCCGCATAGATGGGATAGGAGGATTCGCAGCTTCGACAGGAAGCGATAGGAGGTACATTGTCTCCATGAAAATCGATATAGCCAAAGAGATTGATGCGCTTGCGTGAACTTGGCGTGAGCGAAACGATGAGTTCTGATCCTCTGGGAATTCGCACGCTGTAGAACACTTGTTTTCCTTGAAATTCCACAAAGCGTGTGCCTGGAAAGCAGGCAACACTGCCTTGTGCAGCCCATTCAAGGCTGGAAGGGGTTGCGCCTTTGTTGATGTTGTCTGTGATGGTTTGAGTTTCTCCCACCCCAAATTCCGGGATCTCTATTACCTCAATGAAGGTGGAAGCATCTAGGGGACTTGGAATATGAGTGGATCGCATCTGGAACGATTGGAGAATGAAAAACAAACTGATCAGGAGTATCGCAGTGGGTGTCGTGTTGATGGGAAAGGACGCTTTCATATTTATTGCAATTCAACGATCATTTCAAATTCACCAGAAGTTATGCCTTGTGCACCAGAAACCACGATCAATGCAGTGAATGGATTATTGACGGCCTGGGCAAAACTGATTTGACGGGTGTCACCTGGATCACTCAGGTCAGGGGTTCCTACATAGAGGGGATAGCCAGCTTCACAGGAGCGTACAGATTGAATAGGAGGCAGATTGTTGCCTTTGAAGTCAATGTAACCATAAAGATTGATGCGCTTGCGTGGCTCTCCAATAGAGTTCAGTCTCACGACCAGTTCAGATCCTTGTGGAATGTCTACTTCGTAGAACAACTGATTCCCTTGGTATTCGACAAATCGTGTAGCAGGAAAACAAGCGACATTGCTAAAGGCTGCCCAATCTAACTCATCAATGATGATTCCTGAACTGATATCTCCAGTGATGGTGGTAGATTCTCCCGGATCAATGGCTGCGATTTCGGTAACGCTGATGTTATACGGGTTTTCTGTTTCTGGTTCAGGTTCTGGATCAGGGTCTCCTGTATTGGTTTTGCAGGACTGTGCGACGAGGAGGAGAATCAAACTAAAAACGATGAGAAGTGTTTTTGCAAATTTTGGGGTTGACATTTGTGTAAAAGATAAATGGTTTGTTGTTGAAAAAGGTTGTAAGCGCAAGGCTCTGTGCTAATACATTCGCAAGGTCCGCCAATGCGAAGCCAAAGTCGTCACCCTTTTGGGTGATATTGAAAAGATCATGGTTTTGGTGATTGGCCCTCATTCTTTAACCCTTTTGCAACAAAGCCAAAAATTTGGCAATATGTTGTCTATTTTAGTTGCTCCTAGCGCCCACCGATCATTTTTATCTCATGATAACCCTTCTCAAACACACTTTCCTGTGTTTTCTTCTCTGCTATCTTCCCTTTACTGGATGGGCAGATAGTGGTAGCACGCCTCATATTCAACTCATTTGGGTAGAGGAAGACATTGTTCCTGAAGAGGCATTGCATAAATTCTCGCAATCTGACGGTCTTATCACATTTGATCAAACACGTCAAGATTCGTCCAGACAGTTGTATGACTTACACTTGAAAGGTGTCGGAACGAAATATAATCCAGGAGCCTACTGGGCAAAAATTTCTTTTTCTCCTGCTGTATTTGAATCCTGTATATGCTTTGGGTTTTGGCGCAATGATTCTATCGATCGTTTCTCACAAGTAATTCTATACCAATTATTGGGGGATTCAGTACATGATGAAATTGCTCCACTATGGACAGGAGGCGAGGTGAATAAACAAGATAAAAGTTTATGGTATAGCAAAACCTGTATGTCAACAAAGGAACTGGCCCAGATTGATTCAGATTCTCTTACCATACTTGTGAAGCTTTTCCGATTCAGAAATTATGAGGACAACATTGTTATTTACTTTTCGACTCCTGAGGATGAAATCAAGAATCGTAATATACATATCGCCACATATTTTTCTCATTTTGCGTTTATTATAGCATTTTGTGCGATTTTATTTTTCTCTTTCCTGTACTTTTTAATGCAATATGCTCAATCTGCACAGACAAACTCTTCAAGAAAAGAGGCTTATCTATGGTACTGCCTATTTCTCATGCTCATGTGTTTCTATCATGTAGAGCACCTTGATTGGGACTCTAATATTTATGGCTGGATGTCACATATAGTCGCCTGGCATTATTATTATGAGGTTCCGTTGGTTACAGCGATTTATTTTGCCTATCTCAATTTCTTCAAGCACTTCTTTCAATTCCAAAGTGGAATAGCTTCGATCGTTTATAACAGATCGATACAATTTGTTCTTTGCTTCCCATTTATTGATGTTGGCTTGCGTGAAATTTGGGGTGTTCATGTCGCGATGACAGCTTATGATATCTACCGTATCACTTTTTATCTGATTATTATATTCATCTTTTATTCTGTCTATCCTACATTTTTGAATCAAGCCTCAACAGAAGAGAAAAAAGAAGCGAAGTTAAAAAGGTTGATCTTCTGGGGTTGCTTGTCCTTAATTTTTGGAAGTATCCTGACTATTTCGTTTAAGATTCCATTGTTGAAAGAGATGAAACATGAATGGGGAATCTCCTTTGGGCAGGAATTGAACTTTACCTGTGCAGGCATTCTCATCGAGAATCTCTTCTTCATTGCAGCCTTCGCCTATAAACAGCGAATGGAAATAGAGGAACAAGAGCAGCTCAAACAAGAAAAAAGGGATGCCATGCGCATGTTGGGGGATATCAAATATCAGCTCACTCGATCAAGAGTTGCACAGCATTCTTTGACGAAAATCATTGATGTCATCGAAACAGACAAGTCGAGAGAGAAGGACTTGATTCACAAACTTCATGCTTTTGTGAGAAAACAATACGAAAACAGTATGGTAGAAAACATCTCCCTGGCGGAAGAAATCCAGCAAATCAGGACTTATTTGGAATTGCAACAATTAAGGATGCCTGATTTGCAGTACGAGATTGACACAATAGCTTTTGGAAATACAAAGAATTTTGATCCTTCATTCTTCAGAGTTCCCCCCAGTTTTCTGTTTCCCTATATTGAAAATGCTGTAGATCATGGCCTGTTTCCCAAGCTTGAAGGAATGAGGGTGATCAAAATTACTGTTGAAGAAAAAGAACATGAACAATTGTGGTATACGATAGAAGATACGGGAATAGGCATACATTTTTTACAAGGTTCTTCTAGCAAAAGGACCGGAGAGAAATCTACAGGAACCATGTTAAGTGAAGACTATCTTCGATCCCATGACTATAGGCATCGCATCACACAGCTTACAGATGGTCCCTTGATTCGTGGAACAAGAGTTGAGATCTTTCCATTCAATCCAACAGCGGAATAAAATGGCCATAAAAGCAATCATTATTGATGATGATCAGGAGTTTGTCAATCGCCTCAAAGGTCAGATCGACTTGATCTCCCACAATGAAGCGGGCATTGACATAGAAGTCATGAAGGTGTGCCATGACAAAGCATCAGGCAAGGATGCCATTATTTCGCTTCGACCTGATCTTGTTTTCTTGGACATAGAACTTCCACATCAGAGAGAAGGCTTTGACTTAATCAAAGAGATTGAGGAAATCAGGTTTCATGTCATCTTTATTACTGGCCATCCTACCGATGAATATATCAACATGTATGGCGAGATCAATCAGCTCTTAGGGACCAGCCCCTTTAAATGGATGACCAAGCCTGTTCATCCTGATCGCCTGCTCGTTCATCTTCATGCAATCGTTGAGAGTCGAAAACATAGCTCTCCCAGCTCAATGAAAAGACAAGGAGAGGTATTCAAGAAAAATATTGGCAAGCCCTTGCACGAACAATTCATCCTGATTACAGGAAAATCCTCAAATAACCACATCGAAGTCCTGGATCAATCCAGTGCGAATGAATCCAGAGGCAAACTCTTCCCCCTCAGGAATGTCATCTATTTTCAATCTGCCAGCAATTATGCAGACATGTACTATTCTACAGAGAAAGAATCTCTTGAGAAGGAATTGCTAAGGATTCCCCTATCCAGAGCAGAGAAAAGTCTTGGCAGGACAAGTTTCTTCAGGGTCCACAAATCTTATGTCTTCAATCTGGCCTGGGCTACAACATTCAATGAAGACACAATGGAGCTTGAAGGAAGAATTGCTCAGCTCAGAATTCCCGTTGGTCCTTCCCGGGTGGATGAAGTCCGCAAGCGATTGAAACATTCATGATGCCATAACATTCGATTTTGGGACGAAAGCTGGGATGAAATGATTGCTGGAGTGAGGAAATAACTCTTGCTTGGAGCAGAAGATTTCAACCTTAATTCAGTCCTGTAATGATGAACAAGAAAATCCTATTCTCCCTCATAGGAGTATTACTAGCTTTCCCATTTTTTAGCATTGCACAGCTAGATTCTGGCCTTGTTGCCTATTATCCTCTCAACGGAGATGCCGATGCTTATATTGGTTCGAGTGATGGTGTTGTGTTTGGACCAGCCCTAGCTGAAGATCGATTTGGTCTCTCTTATGGAGCCTATGAATTCGACGGAGAAAATGATTACATCGATTTTGGTGATGCTCCAGAGTTTCAATTTACAACTGACTACTCTATTTCGATCTGGATTTATTTTGATGGAACAGTGCAAGATGGTGCAATTCTACAAAAAAGACAGAATATTACTCCATTTGCTATGTATTCTCTCAATATGGGCCATAGTCCTCAAAATTATGTGCCTGATGATTTTGTTTTCTTTCAACATAGAGAAGATGGGTTTAACGCTTCCAGTGTTTTGAAATATGTAGCAAGCCCTGAAGACTCTCTATCAGTAGGTTGGCATCATATTGTCATAACCAATGAGATCAATGGGAGGGCAACCTTGTATGTAGATAATAAAGTGATTGGGACTTCTGAATCAGGTCCAGGAAATGTTCAAATATCAACCTATCCTCTTTTGGTTGGTGGAAGTATCGACCCTCCAGGGACACCCAATAATTTCTTCAAAGGAAAAATGGATGATATTCGGCTCTATAATCGAGCCTTATCTCTAGGGGAGGTAAGTGATCTTTTTGCCACTGGATTTGGCCCAGAGTTATACGCTGGGCAAGTAGAGATATGGCCGAATCCTGCGAAGGGAAAAGTAAAAATCTCATCTCCTGAAGCTGCTATTACTTCTGTCGAACTTTTTGACATTGCTGGAAGAAAATTGAGGTTTCACACTGAGATGGAAAGATTCTCTGTAGAACTGACAACTGAATATCAAGGCCTTACATTTCTAAAAGTAATGACCAATAAAGGGGTAGTCCTAAGGAAATTAGTTTTCGAAGAGTAGGATGATTCCATTCGGATCAAGAAAACAGGGATAGAAAACAAGCATTTTATCCACAACGAATTGGCGGTAGCCGAAAAGCCTCTGAACAGAGTAGGCATGGAATCTCAATATCCCAAATTTATGAAGCATCTTTTCCTTTTTCTATTCTCTTTCAATATACTTTTACACGCTCAGCCGGTAAAACTCCATTCAAAAGTCATCAACAGTGCTGGATGGTACCAGAAAGGGGAGACATTAATTGGCATTCACAATATTGGGGAATCTGTTTCCCATACCTTTGCAAACCCAGATGCGAATCTGGTCTTAAAGCAAGGCTTTTTGCAAGCTGAAGTTTCTATTCATACTGGATTGGATGAGGATCTGCAATTGACATTATCGATCTATCCAAACCCTACTTCCCAACAGTTATTTGTCACAGGAGACTTAAGCAATCAAGAGATATTAACCATCTATGGTCTCAATGGCCAAGTACTGATAAAAGAACCCTTAAGAATCGGAGAAGCTATTTCTATCGGACATTTATCAGCCGGGATATATCAACTCCTCATTATTCATCCAAAAACCAATGCCTGGTATGCAGCCAAACTGCAAAAAAAATAAGCCAGGATTCTTGTTTTTTACCTTATCCAACCTTATTACAATGAAATTTTCTTTGTTTTTTCTTCTTAGTATCTGGAGCCTCTCCATCTTTGCTCAGAACACTGTTCCAGAAGCAGTCAACTATCAAACTGTAATTTGTGACACCTTAGGGAATCCCTTGACAAACCAAGATGTAAGTGTAAGAATTACTATTCTGGATTCAGTGATAACTGGTTCTCCTGTTTATCAGGAAATCTGGTCAAGTCAAACCACCAATCAATTTGGCCTAATCAATTTGGCGATAGGAAGGGGAAACGCCCAGCAAATACCTCCAGGCGGTCCAACTCCTATATTCTCAGATATTGCCTGGAACAATGGTCCTAAATTTATCAAGGTAGATGTAGATCCCCAAAATGGATTCAATTGGCAAGACATGGGTCGAGCTGAATTGTTAACAGTTCCTTATGCGATGCACACGAAATCTGCCAATAGTGCAGAAACAGCAGAAGCTGCCCAGATAGCTCAATTTGCAGAATTTGCTCAAATAGCTGACTCCGCAATCAGTGCTCAAACTTCAGATTTTGCCCTTCTTGCGGATTCTGCTTTGAACGCCCAGACTGCGACAACAAGCCTACTGGCTGACTCGGCAATCAAGGCGCAAACTTCGGATCTTGCTCTTCTTGCTAACTCTGCCATAAATGCTCAAACTGCAACAACGACTCTACTGGCCGACTCTGCAATCAAGGCACAAACTTCAGATCTTGCTCTTCTTGCTAACTCTGCCTTAAATGCTCAAACTGCAACAACGACCCTACTGGCCGACTCTGCAATCAAGGCACAAACTTCGGATCATTCCCTACTTGCTGACTCTGCCTTGAATGCTCAAGTCGCAGAAACTGCCAAAATCATTATTTCTGATGCAGGAATGGTGCGAGCAGAAGGTCAAACGGGAATTGGTCATAATGTTAATATGCTGACCTTATCTGTTGATCTGACAGGCAAAGAAGGTAGATGGATACATATTTATGGTGGAACTGCTATCAGTGAGACAACAAATTCATCGAATACATGTATTATCCGATTGATTTTGGATAATAATGCAGGCGTTCAGGATACAATTTCTGCTTTGCGACAAGGCATTGGGGCTCTTAGTAATGGCTTGATTTGGGATCAAAATGCAACGGCTTCTCTAGCCGCTCAAGGCTATTTTCAAATAACAAATGATTATACCTTACCTAATGTTACCATTAAACTAAATGGGGGAATAGATAATTCTACAGGTCAATTCATTTGGGGAGATCAAGGCCAATATCTAAATTTTGATGGGGAAAAAGCAGGTGCCTACCTTGGCTTTGCAATATTCTAATGAGTTCACATACACACTCTTTCAACGAATCAAGGGTTTCCTAGACTTATACCAAAGCACAGGAGACCTTTGATTTCTTTTATAAACACCAAGCCGATGCCACCTGGCAACCGTAGCAATGATCGGCAGACCATTGCGAGTAGAAAAAATCATCGAAGATACCAGCCTTCCATATGTCATCAAAGAACATAAGAGATGGTCTGCCGATCATCTCTACATCCGATCATTCCCAGCCCGAAAATCCAATCCCAAAACAACAGCCAAAGATTCCGTATTTTTCCTGCCAGAAAGAAATTAGGCAATATGGAGTCCCAACCCCAACGCATCCCGTTTCACAACCAGAAGGTTCCAGACTCTCAGTTTGATTTGGTGAAAATTGAGCATATTCTGAGCCGAGAGATGGCACACAGTCCTTTCCAGTTGCATCGACTGAACTTCTATGGGATTCTGGTCATCATCGAAGGGCAAGGCTATCACACCATTGATTTTCGGGAGTACAAATATCAGACTGGAACCATGTTGCTGCTCAGAAAGGATCAGGTACACAAATTCTTTCGGACAGGGGATACCAAAGGCTATTTGGTCGCATTTACGGAGGATTTTGTGTTGGACTATTTTGCCAATAGTTCTACCCTCAGCTCTCTACAGCTCTTCAATGAGACGCTCAACTCTCCCATGATTCAACTGAGTGAGCAGACCTTTGCAGATATTCTACATCTTGTCAACTACATGGATGAAGAATACCTGCGGATTCAGGATCATTTTTCACCAGAGATTATCCTGAGTCTGTTGCACATTTTGCTGACCAAATTGTACCGCCACAAATCTTCACAGGACAATTCAGTATGGGAGAAAAAGTATCTGTCTGAGTTCATTCACTTCCAACAATTGGTCGAAGTGCAATGTTTCAGTACAAAAAAAGTGAAAGACTATGCTGACCAACTCGGATTTTCTGCCAAAAAACTCAATATGGTGGTACAAAGTGTGGTTGAGAAGTCTGCCAAAACCTTTATTGATGAAATCACTGTGCTGCATATCAAGCGGCTCCTGATCAATTCCAGCTTGTCCATCAAGGAAATTGCCTATGAAGCGGGATTTGAAGATCCCAGCAATCTATTCCGCTACTTCAAGAAATATACAGAAGCAACACCTGAGGCCTTCCGACAAGCCTATCTGTAGAATAGGATGGGTGAAAATCAGATATCACATTTTCCTGGGCTGGTGGGGGTATTTCTCTTTTTCAGGAGAAACGGGACCTGTAGGGAAGAGGTCATAAGTGTTTGGACAAATTTACATTTGACAATTATGCTCCACCCTCTCGCTCTCCCGCCAGCGGGAGACATCAGCCCACAAGGCCAGGAATCAACGATTTTTCCCATTTTGACAGTACTTCCGCCTGTTTTTATATCCAGAAACCTTTTCTGACCTACCATCTTTGTGCCAGATGTAACACTTAATCATCTGCTTGAATGAACCCACCTAATTTATTCCTAATGGCTGCCATTGCAGCAAGTATGTTTCTCGCAAGTTGCGCTGGAAACAAATCTACTTCATCCACAAATCCTCAAAAAGAAACAAAGATGGAATTATCAAAAAAAGAAAAGGTCGTTGCCCTCCTGAACAGTTTTAACACTGGCGATCAGACACCCATATCTTATATCAATCCCACCAAATACATCCAGCACAACCTCGCTGTTGGAGATGGGTTGGCAGGATTTGGTGCCGTCATGCAAGCTGCTCCCCCACAAGGCTTTTCTGCCAAAGTTGTCCGGGCATTCGAAGATGGAGCATATGTCTTTACGCATACAGAATACGATTTTTTTGGCCCCAAAATCGGCTTTGACGTCTTCCGGTTTGAAGATGGCCTCATCGTCGAGCATTGGGACAATCTAATTGAAGTTCAGGCTCCCAATCCCAGCGGAAGAACACAGACCGATGGTGAGACCACAATCTCTGACAAGGAAAAGACTGAAGCGAACAAGGCGGTCATCAAAGGCTTCATAGAGGATGTTCTTCTGAATGGACAATCTGACAAAATCACCACTTATATCAATCCTGCCAAATACCTGCAACACAATCCCGCGGTGGCCGATGGCCTGGAAGGATTCGGAGCTGCCATGCAATACTTCGCTGAGAATGGGCTGGTAATGGAATACAAACAGCTTCACAAAGTCATGGGAGAAGGCAACTTCGTCCTGGCGATGAGTGAAGGCGTATTCGGCAAAGGAGAGCCTACTGCTTTCTATGATCTTTTCCGCCTGGAGAATGGACAGATCGTCGAGCATTGGGATGTGATTGAGACGATTGCGCCTGAGGCTGACAGGAAAAATCAAAATGGGAAGTTTTAGGGAGTTCCTTTGTAAGCAGTCTTCATAGAGCGTGTGGGTACATCACTCACACGCTCATTTCTTGTATTTGAAGGCTATTTTTTCATTTTTTCCAAATACCCAACTATATGTTTGTGCACAAAAACTAAATTAATAGTTGCAATAAACATCTTTTTAGTTTATATTTGATCAAAGGACTCAATAATGAAAAACCTTAGCCCCAAAGAACTACAACTGATGCACCTCCTTTGGCGAATGGAGAAAGCATTTGTGAAAGAGTTGGTAGAACAATTTCCAGATCCTAAGCCGCATTACAATACCATTTCGACTACCATCCGGGTGTTGGAGGAAAAAGGCTATGTCAGCCACGAATCTTTTGGACAGGCACACAGATATTTTCCACTAATCAGGAAAGAAGAGTATCAAAGCACTGCCATAGGGGATGTGCTGAAAACATATTTTGATAATTCCTACCCAAAGATGGTCGCCTATTTTGCCAAAGAAGAAAAAATCTCCCCTGAGGAACTGAAGGACATTCTACGCATGATTGCCAATAAGGAATCCTGATGCCGTATTTGTTACATGTGGCTATTCTCCTGGCGCTTAGTTGTTGCCTGTATCGATGGTTGATAGAGAGGACTACTTTCTTTCGGTTGAATCGATCCATCCTCCTTCTATGTCTGGGACTTTGCTTTGGGCTTCCCTTGCTAAATGTCCCAACTTCATGGGCAATCATTGAGGGTTTGACGAGCTGGCAGTCATTTCAAGGGACTGGCAACAAAGTGATAGATTCCCCACAAAGCTCTGACTCGTTTTTACCCACATATTCTCTCTCTATTTCTCAACATACGAAAGGAGTTCAGGTTCCCACTGAGGCAAATTATTTGCTACGTTTCCGGAACATTCTTTATCTGATATATTGGGGAGGCGTGATGGTTGTTGGATGTCGTTTTCTTTGGCAATTTTTCCATCTGATATACCTGATTCTTCATCACCCATCCAAATACGTGGAAAAAATACAAATCATCCAATTATCTCAAAATAGAGCTCCTTTTTCATTTGGAAACACGATTTTTGTCAATCCTTCCCTATATGATGCTTCTACATATCGTCAAATTTTTGCACATGAAGCTATCCATATTCGACAATGGCACAGCATAGATCTGATCCTGACAGAGTTACTGATTGTTTTTCAGTGGTTCAATCCTTTCGCATATCTCTATAAAAAATGTGTAGAGAACAATCTCGAATTCCTTACGGATCAACAGATGTTGAGGCAGGGCTTGGATGCTCCCAGCTATCAGATCAGTTTGTTGAAAGTCGCTCTTCCTCAAAAATCTGTCCCATTAGGATCACCTTATACCCAATCTTTTCTAAAGAAGCGGATCTCTATGATGAACCGGCCTTCCTCTTCCAAATTGGCTCCCTATAGACACCTGATTCTGCTGGGAGGGCTTTGTGGGACGCTTTGCCTGCTCAATGCAAAGATTGATGATCAATCCATAAGAGGTACACAGCGAGTCATTTCCGCTGGTGATGAATCGATATATCGCTATGATGAGACCGCGAAATCTCCCCTGGCCGGATTGGATTCTCTCTTATTGACGCAGTTTCGATTGATTCGGGAGCACTTACAAGATCCAGAATCTCTGCTCGCCTTGGAAGAAAGTGGGATCGAAAATGAGTTGCTTGCTGCACTCCATCAGCACGGGCTTGTTGACATCACAATGAATGAATTGATTCTTGCCGGGGAATATGCTCTTCAGGCAAGCTATGTTCAACAAATTCATCAAATGGGATATTCGACTTTGGGGTTGAAAGACATATTGCAATTTCACCTTCATCAGATAAACCTTGACGAACTCGAAACCTACTCGAAAAAATTAGCCGCGAATGCTTCTGCCCCGGAAATTCTACGAGCGATTCAAGCGGGGAAGGGTTGGGGTAGGATTGTAACAGACAATCGTCAACTCTCGGGATTTTCTCAAATCGATGTTGCTGGCAACATTCGACTGGTGATGCAAAAGGGAATAGAGGATCAAGTGCTTGTCAAAGGATTTGAACAAAAAGTCAATTTGATAGAAACCACCGTTGCCCAAGGAACTTTGCGGGTACGGACACTGCCTGGTTATCAGTCAGGCCATGTGTATGATGTGTGGGTGGTGGCCAAGAACCTTCATCGTGGCCAAGTCATCCGCGGAGAAGCCGATTATGTTTCACCAGCTTTTTTATGTCTGGAATGATCTAAACACCTACACATATCTACTCCTTCACTTCCTCTCTATTCTATGTTTATATGAATAAGGAGAAAGAAGGGAATCTGTTGGTTTTGCTACAACATATAAGTCTGTAGCCAATGAGAATTCTTTTGCCTAAATCTTTCATTCACCATAACAAACACTTACAATGAATCATCTACAACACATCTTGTTTTACTGTCTCATTATTTTGTTGGGAATAGGTGGGAACAAGCTTGAAGCTCAAGTACCTCTGGTCTTAGGAGATCTAATCGAAAAAGATCTGAAACCCGGCGACAAGCATGATTATCAAGTAGAGTTAACAAACGGCCAATTCTTTTTTGCCTCTCTGATGGGATACAATTTTGACATGATTGTATCAGTATTCGATCCTGCTGGCAATCAGATTCATGAATTTGACGACAATGGCATCGCAGGAGAGTTCATCCGCATACATGCCCACCAGACCGGAACTTATCAGATTACCATCTCGCCCTATGTTCGCGAGAGAGAATCTGGAAGGTATGAACTTGAAGTGATTAAGTTGCAGACCTCTGCTTCAAACAAAGAGGAGAAGATAGATGAGCTATGTAGCTTTTGGGAGGGAAGCAAAGGGGAAGAAGTGCCAGGAATCGCCATTGCCTTGGTGAAAGATGGGACTTGTATATATCAAAAGGAATATGGCAAAGCGAATCTGGAATATCGTATTCCTCTATCATCCAGTTCAGTATTCGATTTGGCATCTTTGGCAAAGCAATTTACCGGGATGGCGATTGCACTTCTGATAGATCAAGGGAAACTAACCTTAAAGGATGATGTCAGAACATTTATTCCTGAACTTCCTGAATTTGAAGATCAGATCCTCATTGAAGATTTGATCTATCATAAAAGTGGATTGAGAGGAATTGGGGGCTTGTTTTCAATTGGAAATTTTGGCTCTTCCACAACTTATGGAGAGCAGGTAACGGCAGAGACGGTTTTGGAAGCTCTGAAGACTCAGCAAGAACTGAATTTCCCAGTTGGCACAGAACATAGTTATTCCAATACTGGATATATCTTGCTAGCCATTGTGATTGAGAGGATTACAGGAATGACTTTTCGAGAATGGATGCAGAAACACATCTTTGAGCCATTGGAGATGACACATTCATTTGCCAATGACAATCCCGACGAGCTTATCCCTCATCGGGCAACAGCCTATTATTATCTTAATGGAAAAATGGCCTATCGACAGGAAAATGGAATGGCCTTGATTGGGTCGAGTGCTATCTATAGTACAACTGATGATTTGGTGAAATGGGTCAATAATTTTGACCATCCTATCGTCGGAAATGAATCAGTTTTTGAGATGATGCATAGCAGAGGAAGGCTCCTGAATGGAGAGGAAATAGACTATGGCTTTGGTGTAAATATTCGAAATTTTAAGGGCCTACAAATGATTGAACACTCAGGCTATACCCATCCGGGATTCCAAACCAATATTGCTAGATTCCCGGATCAGCATTTTTCGGTGATTCTACTAAGCAATTGGGCCGATTTGAATCCTGTAGATGTAATTGCCAAATATATTCCTGCCATTTATCTGGAGGAATTTATTCCCCCTCAAAAACCAAAACCAGCTCCGAACCCTCCCATAGCTGAACACCCGTCCGAGGATCCAGGAAATAATGCCCCCCCACAAGAAAGCCAAATCGAGAAAGAAGATGTGGATCTTCACACCTATGCAGGATACTATTATAGTCCTGAGTTACGGATCATCTATGAATTGGTGATAGACGAGGAACGTTTGTTCGTTTCCGGTCCCAATGCAGGAGAGACAGAATTGGAAGTTGTATACAAAGATTATTTTCGATCTCCTACTGGTTTTTTTGATGAGGTGAGATTTGAGCGGGGAGACAATCAACAAATCATTGGATTTCGTGTCAGTCAGGGTCAAAGAACCAGACATTTGCGCTTTGATAAATGGCGTTGACAACTTCCCAGAGTTTAACCCAACAATCAGGTCCGATTCCACCAACAAAAGATCATTCAGAGTTCATAACTTATTTTTTTACCATTCCTAAATGGGGCGGTTTACCCATTGCGTAAAAAAGATCAAATCACGGTTTGATGGATGGCTTTTCTTCTCTGGTAGGGAGGGGCTGTCTCTGTTGACTTATTGGGCCTGAATATCTGGTAGACCTAGCCTCAATCTTGTCAACTTATGACTTTTGGAATCGTCTGTGAAAATACCTGTGTTTTGCATTCCAATACATCAAATACTTTCGTCATCATGGTTCCATTTTCTTTGGAATACTTTCTTGGGGAATAGATGATTGATACTTCACATGTTTTTTCTGAGAAAAACTCTTCCTAAGGCGCGTGAGACGATAGGCACTGAAGTCTCATAGAAAGTTTGACAATTTTTTGGAATTATGGGTCAAAATGGGGAACTTGGTTGTGCTTCAAAAAGACAATTTCCAAGTCAATGAAAGAGACAAAACAGCAGAACATATCTGCAAAACATCATTCTATTGGAGAGTATGTAGGACTGTTAGATTCAAGTTCTCCTGTGGCTTCTCTGCCCTCCCCTCCCCTTCAATTCGCCAGACCAGAATCTACAACTGATGTAATTCAGGCTGACTTTGGGGATGACTTTATGAATGTGATGGGGGGAATTGGAAATGGAATTATGTCTGTGGGAGAAGATTTGGTTGGAGGAGCCAAGCGTACGGGAAGAGGGTTGAACTTTTTTGATAGCGGAGAACAGGCAAGAATTGGTGCCGAGAATGAAAGAGCATTTTTTTTATTGAAATCCCTGTTTGACAACCGAGAACAGTTAAACAAGATCATTCAATTTACAATTGAACATATCTATAACAAGCTGCCCGCAGAGAAGCAGCAAAAAGTCAAAGAAAAACTGACAGCAGGAGCTGAATCCATGACAGGATACGCAATAGGGCGTTTATTGATTGGTACAGCGATTGCCAAAGCCATTATTCGGAGAATCGCTGCAAGAATCGCTGTATCTCAATTATACAAATCCATTGCAAAAAAAATAGGCGTCTCTGCCGGAGCGAGTGCCACAGGTGTTGGGATTCCAATATCATTGCTGATGCTTCAGGGAGTTCTTGAACGAGCTGGTCAGGCAAGTAGACGACTAAAATCGGAATATCCGGAACTCTCCAGGAAGCTTACTGCTCAAAATCTGGATATGGCCTGGTTTCTGGTTGAACCCTATTTTGAAGAGATCAAAACTGAACTCCTGGATGGGGCCTAGAAGACCTTATTATCAAACCTTTACCCCTCCAACACCTCTCGCGTCCTCGCCACTGCTGCTGAACGATAGTGTACATCCAGTTTGTCATAGATGCGTCGAACATGCGTCTTGATGGTATTCACGCTCACGAAGTGTTTCTCACAGAGTTGTTTATTGGTGAGACCTTTGTATAGATCTTGCAAAATCTCGAACTCCTTCTCCGTAAGAGGATTCATGATACGGCCATTGAATTCTTTCAGATTCCAACTCAGATTTTTGCGATTTTGGGAATAGTTGTAGTAGGCGATTTCGATGGTAGTGAAAAGATCTTTTTCATCGAAGGGCTTGACGATATACCCCATCGGCCGGGTATGCTTGACTTGATCGATGATGGATTTGTTGGCATAGGAGGTCAGGAAAATGAAGGGAATTTGCATATGCTCATTGATCCATTTGGCGATCTCGATGCCTTCAATGCCGCCTTGCAGATTGATGTCCAACAGAGCCATATCAGGTGGATTGTTGCGGAGCGCAGAGAGGGCAGCAGTCTTGGAATACACAATATCTGACACCTCGTAGTCAATACTGTCCAGGCAATCGTGAATGCTTTCGGCTATGATGACATCGTCCTCGACGATCAGAATACGAATTTGGCTCATACGGTCTGCAAATTGGGTACTTGGATAGAAACACAGGTTCCAGGCTGACGCTGAATGTCTATATGGGCATTGAGTTTGTTGGCGAAAGCGCGAATCAGTCGGTAGCCCAAGGATCGATTCTTGACAGGATCGAAATTCTTGGGTAGGCCAATACCATTATCCGCAACCTGAAGGGTGACAGTGTCTTGTTGAGACTTCAGACTTACCTCGATTTTGCCATCGCTTCTCCCTTCAAAGGCATATTTCAATACATTGCTGATCAGTTCATTCAGAATCAACCCCAACGGAATGATGGTGTCTACATCAAATTTTACCGGATCTATGTCCTTCAAGACTTCGATCTGTTCTGTGTTGATGTTGTAGGAACGGACAAGACTATCAATCAGTTTCTCGACATATTCCTGCACATTCACGCCGACCAGATTTTCCTCCTGATAGAGGTTCTGATGAATCAGTGCCATAGACTTGACACGATTTTGGCCTTCCTGAATGGCTTCGAGTGCGGTATGATCCTCGATTTGTTTGGCTTGCAAACTCAGAAGCGATGAGATGACCTGTAAGTTGTTTTTGACGCGATGGTGGATCTCTCTCAGAAGGGTTTCCTTTTCTGATAATGCTTGGCTGATGAGGCCATTTTTCTCTTCCAACAAGAGGTTCTTTTTGCGATTGTTCTGGAAAAAATAAGTGATCAACCCCAATATCGCCAGCAAGCATAGCATTCCTCCGATCCACAGCAGACGCTCTTGTCGTGACTTCTCTATCTTCACATCCTTCAATTGGTTTTCGGCATCCAATCTCTGAATTTCCGCTTCTTTTTTTTCTGCTTCAAATTGTGTCAACAATTCTGCAATCTTGTCATTTTTGCGTGCGTCAACAATGGAATCATTGAGATCAAAATATGTTTTGTAGTAGTCCAGTGCTGTCTCATATTCCTGTTGCTGTTCCAGGATGGCAACCAGAATTGCATATCCCTTGGCCAATCGATCCACTATCTCATTGTCTTCAGCCAACCGGATAGATTGTTGGACATATTCTTTGGCTTTGGTGTAATCCTTGAGTTGATAGTAGTTGAGACCGAGATTTTGGAGATTGGTGATATAGGTGGCGAGATTGGTAGAAGGAGACAGGTAATTCAGGGCGGTTTGTTGGCTTTCAATGGATTTGTCTATTCTGCCCTGTCGATAATGTACGACTCCCATATTCATATAGACTGTCCCAAGCATAGCGGGGGACTCCTTCAAATAGAGAATGGCGTCCTCATAGGTATCGATTCCTTCCTGGAATCTTTTCAGATTCACCATGATACTGGCCTTATTCATCAATTGTGTCCCGATGAATGCCCGATTGTCTGGGTCACTAAAATCAATGGATCTTTGATAATAGGCGATGCTTTTTTCCAAATCTGACCACTGATAGCAATGCGCAATGCCATTGTACATCTTGGCCATTCCGCTGGAATCATCAATCGCCTCAAACAAGTCCAGTCCAGCTAAAAAATAGGTCATCGCGGTATCAAATGCCTGGGACTTAATATAAGCCTTGCCCAATGTGTGGTAGGATTGCCCCAGGATGGTGGTATCAGTGGTTCCTTTGACAAGCTCATATTTTTTCTTTGCCAATTCGAAGTAGATATCCGGGGGGAGAGAATAGGCATGGAGAAAAAAAATGGAATCGATATAGCTCAGTAAGAGGGTTGAATCTTGGGTTTGCCGATAGAGATCCAACCATTCTGCTTCTGTCAGGGAATCAGACCAAGCCGGGAGAGACAGGGAGAAGAAGAAAAGAACGCAAAAAAAACGATTCATCATAGAATAGAGTTTGCGGGTACAAGGGGAATATGGGAGATACTCGTCTGATTTGCAAACCCTCGATACAATTTCCTCTCAGCATATTATCCCGGCAGCCCAAGCAAAACTTTGAAGTCCTTTGGATTTTTTGGATATTGATGTATTGAATGTCAGCCTCATGAAACCAATCTCGATCTATCTGGATTCAGACAATTCCCTAACACTCGTTCGTAGCGGATTGCAGGGAGGAATGTGTTTTGTGAGGTCATGAGAGTTGAAATATTCTGCAATACCTCAAAACGAAAAGTTTGTATCGAAAGCTAAAAGACTTTGGTGGTGGAGATTTTTGTGAATCTTGTATCAAATAGCTTCAGAGACTGTTTGAACATCTGTCACTTATTTTTTGTATGCGTCTTTTTTCCTCATTCTGCGGCTCTTTTCTGTTCCCATAGCACCACTATGAGAACAAAAAAGAGCCTTGTCTACGAAAAAAATACCCCCTAAAAATTCTCAGCACACATTCCCAAACAGTCTCTAAAAAGAATCGCAGTTGGATATCCTGGAAGAAATGAAAAAACGAGAGAGAACATCTAAGTGACCCTAAAAGATCCCTATAAATTGGATTTTTTGACACTACAAGAAAAGGCCTTAGAAAAGGATATTGAAGAAAAACTTATCAAACATATCACTTCATTTCTGCTTGAATTGGGGGCGGGATTTGCTTTTGTGGGGAGGCAAGTCCCGATAAAAATAGATGGACAGGATTTCTATCTGGACTTATTATTCTACCACATCAAACTAAAATGTTATGTAGTGGTCGAGTTGAAAAGTGTAGCTTTCAAAGTCGAGTTTGCTGGCAAAAAATAGTTCAGCGGACAGATTTCAAAAAATAAAGTTTGGGATACTTTTCCTGATTTTCAAGAGGACTATACAATGCTGCTAGTAGACAATTGGTTTTTAGCATAAATCCATGCTATTTGTTTGAAAAATCGGACTTTAAAAAATCAAACCCATCATACATGGCCACAAGAAGAGAATTCATAAAAAATGTAGGCGCAGCCTCCCTTGTTACAGCTGTTCCTATAAGCCAGGTTTCAGCTAAAAACCCCGTTAAACCTAGAGAAACTGTAAAAGTTGGACTTATTGGTGTGAATGGGATGGGATGGGCAAACCTTCGTTCTTTTCTCAAAAACGAAGGAACTAGCTGTATCGCGCTTTGTGATGTAGACAGTGTATTGCTTGGAAAGCGTGCAGAAGAACTCGAAGCTGAAACAGAGATTCGCCCTACAACTTTTCATGATCATCGTGAACTGTTAACATTAGAAGAATTGGATGCTGTAATTATTGGTACGCCAGATCATTGGCATTGTATTCAAATGATTGATGCCTGTGCCGCTGGAAAAGACGTATATATAGAAAAACCAGTAGCCAATAGTATTTTCGAGGCTAATTTGATGGTGAAAGCAGCACGTAAATACAATTGTGTAGTTCAGGTAGGTCAATGGCAGAGAAGTGACCCACATTGGCATTCGGCCTTCGAATATTTAGATACTGGTAAACTTGGCAACATACGGCAAGTGAAAGCCTGGGCAAATGTGAATTACGGTCGTGATTTTGATATGGTAGCAGATTCTGAAGCTCCCGAGGGAGTGGATTACAATAGATGGTTGGGGCCGGCACCCAAAAGGCCTTTTAACCAAAATCGTTTTCATGGTAATTTTCGGTATTTCTGGGATTACGCGGGAGGGCTCATGACCGACTGGGGCGTACATATGCTCGATATGGTTTTACTTGGCATGAAAGCAACGGCACCTAAATCTGTTGTAGCTATTGGTGGGAAAATTGCTTTTCCCAATGATGCTTCAGAAACTCCGGATACGCTGACAACGGTTTATGATTTTGGAAATTTTAGCCTTATTTGGGAACAATTTATGGGCATGGGCACATCACCATATTTGGAAGAATCGGGTGAGCCAGGCGTAGCGTTTATTGGCGAAAATGGTATTTTGGCTATAAACAGGATAAGTTGGGAAGTATTACCACTTCAGGCTAATGGTAACTATCTAACGGAAGCACTACCACCCCGTAGAAATAGACCAAGCGGATTGAACGCCCACTAGATATCAAGCAGTTGATTGTGCGGGAAATCAGGAGTCGTCTCTCCTGGCAGGAGTTGTCTCCCCTTGCACTCATTGGTTGAG
>JBCCGK010000078.1:0-57731 GCA_039029315.1 Bacteroidota bacterium
CGTCCCTGCAACATATACATGCCAGCACCCAGATCTGATAGGTCTACTTTCTGTTGACGGATCTCCATTTGCTTAACCAATTTTCCCTGTACATCAAAAATGGTCAGTTTGCTTCCCAGATAGGTGTCTGGCACAAACACATAAGACTCAAAGGGGTTGGGATGAATGAGGCTGGAAGCGCTTTGGCCCACTCGGTACCATCCTCCGCCTGAAGGTCGCTCAAAGAAGAAGGTATTGATATTTGACTCATCTGGGGTAGACATTTCCATGAACAGATATTCTCCTGCATCCAGGTAGATCCATAAGGTTTTGCCACTGGAACTGGCAGACCAGGAGCCATTGCCATACAATTTGGTCCAATCCAGTTCAGAGCAGGGAGTAGTGAGAGAGACAATGTTGTAATAGGAACTGACAGCATTGTAGCCCTGAAGTGTTTGGGAATAGTTGAGGGTGCCGCTGGTTCCTGCAATACAACTGCTTCCACCACCGCCACAATTGACCGTATTGTTGTTGGAACAACTTTCAAACAAATTACATACGTCAAAGCAATTACACTGATCACTGCTGCTAATGCCCAGGCCTCTTTTTCTATTTCGATAAGTGTACATGGATCTAACATTGCCTGCTCCACCATTGACTGCAGCACAGAGGTCATGCAATTCATAGGTATTGGTTCCTGTCTGTTTGGAGATGAAGGTACCATCGCCAAATGCTACGGCTGCATGAAGTGGCTTTTTGTTCACACTGGAACCATTGAACCATAAGACAACATCCGCTTCATTGGGATCAGTTGTCAAAGTAAAATGGGAGTCTTCACAGTATTTTTCATTTGTATTGTCTTGTTGATTGATTTCCCAGGCAGAAGGGACTGTATTGGTATTCAGGTCATTTCCACTGCCATTGGTATTCTTGATCAGAAAAGCCCTGACAAATTCATAACAAATACTAGAGGAAGCATCCCCTCCTGAAATGTTATGTGTGGTGTAAGATGCACAGGTTTGAGCCTGCATAGAAGCGGTGGCAGCAAGCATCAAAATCAGAGTTGCTGATAAGGTGAGTCGTAATAGAGTGTTCATGAATTGGAATTGCTTAAATAAACTACAAAGAAGATAATAGTATCACCAGGTAGATATTTCGAATATAGACAATGCCAAATGGAAAATCAATATGGATGAATACCAATTTTGAGTTTGATTTTTTTTGCAATTCGGCAAGACTCACTTGCCAATAATTGATGGTGCGATCAGGGGTAAAAGGCTGGATGACTATCAGATAGGCACTCATCTCATGCTCAGAGCTTGAAGATTGTAAGATCTCATGCCTTGCCCGAATCTTTTCTGGCCAACGCATGAGATCAGTGCCGAAGGGATGAGAGACTGGCTTGCAGGTGGTCGTAGCACAGCAGACAGCCTCTCTCCGTCAGTCGCTCTCCTCCTTTGACGAGAAGGACGTTTTCCAGGCGATTGCTAATCTTTGATTTGTATTCCTTGTTGGATGATGGAATCTGCTATCAATTCCTCTACTGCTTCACAATTTTTTCAGTGAAGAAATCTCCATCGATGGTGCGTCCCTGCAACATATACATGCCAGCACCCAGATCTGATAGGTCTACTTTCTGTTGACGGATCTCCATTTGCTTGACCAATTTTCCCTGTACATCAAAAATGGTCAGTTTGCTTCCCAGATAGGTGTCTGGTACAAACACATAGGATTCAAAAGGGTTGGGATGAATGAGTCCGGAAGCGCTTTGGCCGACTCTCAACCATCCTCCGCCAGAGGGTCGCTCAAAGAAGAAGGTATTGATATTGGCTTCATCAGGAGTAGACATTTCCATGAATAGATATTCTCCCGCATCCAGGTAGATCCACAAGGTTTTTCCACTGGAACTGGCAGACCAGGACCCATTGCCAAACAATTTGCTCCAATCCAGTTCTGAACAACTAGAGGAGAGAGAAACAGTGTTGTAGTAACTGCTTAAGTTGTGATAGGTCTGTAAAGTTGTGGAAAAATTGACCGTACCAGTAGTGGTATTGATACAGGATTGGGGAGGCTGAACCTGGGAACAGGAAGTGGCTAGCTGATTTTGAACAAAACAGGAGCAAGAGGAGACATCTCCTAATCCTCTTTTCCGCTCTCTATAGGTGAACATGGCTTTCACATTTCCACCACCACCCGAAACGGGAGAACAAATACCATGGATCTGACATTCTGGGTCATCTGTTTGTTTGGAGATAAATGATCCACCGCCAAGAGCTACTGCAACATGCCCGGGATCACTGGTGATCAGGCTATTGCCATTGTCAAAAATAATGACATCCGCTTCTGAGGCATCGGTCGTCAAGGCAAAGTCCGAATCCAGACAATACCTCGCTTCTGTTTCGTCCTGCTGGCCCAGCTCCCATGAAGATGGGATGGTATTAGTGCCCTTATCTGTCCCATCTCCATTGGTGTTTTTGATCAGAAAAGCGCGGGCAAATTCCCAACAAATGGTTGGTTCTACCGCTCCGGCACCTGAAATGGCATGGTCAGTATGCGAGGTGCAATTTGCTTGAGCTGTTACCTGATTAAGCATTGCACATAGACCAAGCAAAGTGAAGAACAGTGAAAGTCGTAATAGCGTGTTCATAAGGTTGAAATGATGATTGAAAT
The DNA here is from genome assembly GCA_039029315.1 of Bacteroidota bacterium. Taxonomy (GTDB): domain Bacteria; phylum Bacteroidota; class Bacteroidia; order J057; family J057; genus JBCCCJ01. Next base: position 2,650 of record JBCCGK010000078.1, read on the forward strand.
ACTACAATATGAAAAATAGTATAACCAAGTAGATAATTCGAAAATAGACAATGGGCAAGCCAAAATCAATGGAGAAGAATGATTCCTTGCCAAAAACAGATAGGAATGAAAGTCCTATCTTTTATGGCAAAATTGTAGCTAACCCCATTGCTCCTTGCGTCCACAGCTGAATATCACTCACCACCCCAAACGAAAAGAATACACGCGGGCCTTGGTCAATTCAAATCGTAACTGAATCGCCTGTTCCTGGATTGAACGATTCAAAGTCAATATTCCTTCGGTCATGCTGTGTGAAACAGGGTCTGCCGAGGCAATTTCCTGCCCATTTTCATTCAGAACGCTTAGCTTGATCGAACCACCCGTTTCCACATCGGCTGTGAGTTGGATTTCCTTGCCAGAGTAGGGGAGAAGCTTGGTGGTAATGCTTGCGGGAGCGTTTGATGTTTTGGGTTCGTACCCTGCAAATCCATCTGGACGCAAAGTTGCCAAACAGAGCGAACCATTTCTCCAGCCAAAATGCAACCAATCGCTTCCACCATAATAAAGGCGGATTTCATCCTCCAGGAAGACAGGCGTGGCACAGGCATAGACACAGCCATAATCATAGGCCAGTTCTTCTTCAGAAGCTGGAATCAGAGGCGTGCCAGGAGAAATTCGATTCCAGGCTTTGGTATCCGCACTCCATGCCAACTCAGTCCAGACCCGGTCTGAATCCTTGTGATACAGAGCGACCAATCCCAGATAGACATTGCCGTAAAAGAAGACAGGCATGGCATAGATCTGGTCATTCGGGCCTTTCCCCTGAAGGATGACCTCTGCTTTGGTCCAGGTTTTGAAATCCTCACTTTCAATTCGGGCGACCTGTCTTACGCGACCTTGATCCGTTTTGCCCCAGGTCCGTGTGATGCCGACATATTTCCCGAGGGTCGGAGACCAAAACGCATTGTTGTGGGTGTCTCCTGCAACGTCTACCCCCTCACAATCCTCAGCCTCTGCCCAATGAATTCCATCTGCTGAACTGCTGACAGACATACCCTGGAAGATTGTTTTGAAGCGTTTGGCTGGATCTTGTTCCTGCTCATCCTCGAACACCCCTGCACCATGAGGCCCGCGCCAGACAAGATTGTTTTGTTTGTTTCCCTCAAACTCCACCAGGCCCAATTCAGGTTTCTCCCATAGAATTCCATCTTTGGAAGTCGCATAACAGATGCCCATTTCCCGATCTTTTGGAGGATGATAGGCTTTGTCTCTGTCGGCTTTGCTCATGCCTTTGGCCGAGTGATCTACAATAAATGGACTGTACCAACATCTGTATTCCTGATTGTCCTCATCATAGACAATGTTACCATACAGATTGTCAAATCGGACTTCCCAATTTTTGTCTTCAACAAAGAGAGGATTGGCAGGATGCTTTTGGACCTGCCCCACAACCAACTCAGCATTGTCAAGATGGTGGATGATCCGATTGTCCAACAACAGATAGCGCGCTTGTTGAGCCAGGGTTTCGGCTTGTGAGATGTTTTGCGATGGTCTGCAGCTAGCCATCAGCATCAAGCTCATGAGCAGAAGGAGGGGGTGAGGTGATGAGTGTTTCATTTTGCTTCTTCATCAAATGGTCTGTCAGGTTCTTCCTCTCCAGTAGGCGGATATTTGTTGAGTTCGCATTCAGCTGCTGTTACTCCTTTTTTATGTTCTTCGGCCAGCCTTACCAACTCTGCCAGGACTTCAGGTTTGCTTTCAGCCCGATCGTATTTTTCACTCGGATCTTCATTTACATTGAAGAGAAGTGGTGGAGTATGTTGCGTTTTTCTGGTGTCAGCTACATAGCAGGTTTCAGTGGTGAAGTGTGCTTTGTAATCTCCTTTTCGGATCGCATGAATGTTCTGAAGGCGATAATAGACGAAATGATCTCTGGGACTTGCCGCTTTCTCTGTCAGTACAGGCATCAGATTGTAGCCATCCATAGGCCGGTCTGAGGGAGGGGTAGCGCCCGTGAGTCCTGCGACAGTTGGGAGAATATCGAGTGTTGATCCCAGATCTGTGATGGTGCCTGCCTGAACGGTTCCTGGCATGTAGAAGATACCGGGAACCCGCATTCCTCCTTCCCAGGTGGTGCCTTTACCATCTGTCAGGAGTCCGGCAGAACCACCATGATCCAGCATCATCAACCAGGGGCCATTGTCAGAGGTGAAAATGACCAACGTATTTTTATCCAGATTCAATGATTCCAATGTAGAAATGACTTGCCCCACACTCCAGTCAACTTCAGCCATCACATCTCCGTAAAACCCTCTTTTGCTTGTATTCAGAAAGGATTCAGAAGCAAAAAGCGGAGTATGTACCATGGTTTGAGGAAAGTATAGAAAGAATGGATTGTCCTTGTTTTGGGTGATGAACTCTACCGCCTTTTCAGTATAGCGTTTGGTGATGGTGTGCTGATTGGCAGGCCGCTCGATCTCTGTTTCATTTTCCATCAAAGGCACATCCCAATAGTTGATATTCGGTTCCTTGAAGAAGGTCTCCACTTTCCAGCCTCCTACGGCATTCATGTCATTGCTGTATGGAATGCCGTAATAATAATCAAAGCCCTGCTGGGTAGGCAAATACTGGGGTAGATGTCCCAGATGCCATTTGCCAATGATACCTGTCTCATAGCCTTCTTCTTTGAGCATTTCTGCTATGGTGATCTCTGAATTGGGGAGTCCTCCCGTTGAGTTGGGAAAAAATACTCGTTTTGGTTCTTCTGTAGGTCCCAACCCGATTCGGATAGGATATCGTCCAGTCATCAAAGCCCCGCGACTTGGGGAGCAGACACTGCAAGCAGTATAGAAATTGGTCCATTTTTGTCCCTCTCTGGCAATTCGATCCAGATTTGGCGTTTGGATGGTCGGATGCCCAAACGAACTAAGGTCCCCCCATCCCATATCATCCATGAAGATGAGCACAACATTGGGTGGTCGATCCCTGACATCAGAGGAATTGGAGGAACCGGATTGACATGATACCAACAAGCATCCGGTCAAAAAGATAAAGCCAGAAAGAAAGGAAATCCATTTCATTGTATAGGAATAAAGTCTGTTAGCCATTGATTGGCTGTAGCGAATGTTAGCAATTCTGCCTTGCGTTTCCAAATGTCGAAAGCTGTCCAGTGTGAAATTGTCATGGGAAAACGTATCGCTGGGAAAAGAAGACATCGCAAAGCCTGTTGCTGCTTCCATGCCTGAAGGAATACTAGCTCGCCAGCCTAGCCTTTCTCGAAGGAGCAAAAAAGATTTTTTACTTCAAGTGGTTACGCCGCAGTGATTTATTCCCACACATTCCTGAACGCCAATCTTAACCCTCGCTAGTGTATGAACAAAGATGTTCCCCTAACAACTTCTTGGCCAACCATTCTTTCTTTCGTCCTGCTTGTTGTGATCACCTTTTGTCCTTTTTCCCTCAAAGGACAAGATGTGGATATCAGCATCTCTACTTCTGGCTCTGCCCCACCATTCGTAGCCAACTGGCAAGCAGATCCGAATATCACAGTCGTCAATATTTTCTCTCAATTTGACCAACCCAAAAATCTGATAATCCTGGTTGAACTAACTGAGATCAATCGTGGATTGGTCGCTTCTGCTGAGAGTGAAGTCATCAATTTACCTCCGGGCCCGTTCCAACTCACCATTGACAATACCCAATGGACCCAGTATGTCAGTTACCAAATTGCCCCGGATCTGGAGCAAACCATCCTGCAAACCGGGCGTCTGCCTGATGGGAGTTATACGGTCTGCTTTTGGGTGTTCTGTGCAGACAACAATGAGATGTTGGGTGAGAACTGCGCAGATCTTGAAATCTTCCATCAACCTAATCTGTTGTTGATTCAGCCCTTTTTCAACCAGGAAGTCAATGATCCCATTCCTTTTTTCCAGTGGTCCGCTGCAGATTTTACGGGAAGCTCTGTTTTTTATAAAGTGGTAATTGTACAGCGTTTTGAGGATCAGGTGTGCCAGGAAGCCGTAGCCAATAATCCGGCTGTTTATGAAGGAATCTATGAAGATGAATTTGCCTTTTATTACCCGGAATGGGCCGTACCCCTGGAGGAGGGATTGTATTGCTGGTTTGTGCAGCCTTGCGATCAATTCGGGAATCCGATCTCCCCTCCGAGTGAGGTGTGGCCCTTTGTCTATCTGCCCTGGGATCGAGAAACCAATGATAGCCTACCAGTGCCTGGTCTGGATTCTCTCCCCATAACGACCTATGATGACTGCTTATTGGTGCCACCAAAGACGGAGGCAGCCTCACCGATTGCCGCCGAAATTGTGCTGCAAGATCCTGATGTTTATCCCTATCCAAGAGCTGTTCCGCTCCGGGGAATGGGGGTTGACTACGATATCGCTGTGTGGCGCTGCGATGGATGTCAGGGCAGTATGAGTGAATTGAAGAAAGTCGTTCGCGATGACATCCTCTCTTACAAATGGAGCCTGGAAAGTCCCTTGGGGTCTCTGGATGCCGGACCATCTTTGGCAGCCATTAAGGCCAAACAAGCCGAAATAGAGGAGGAAAAGAAAGCATGTGAAAAACTCAGAAAAGAGCTGGAAACATTAGAAAAAGAATTGGCAAATTGGCCGGAAGAAGAAAAGAAAATCAAGAAACAAATCGCAGAGTTGGAATCCCAAATTGAAGAGGAGCAGAAGGAGCTTGACAAACTGATTGCTGAACAGATGAAACCCAGAAGAGATTCTCTGGTGAAGATCAAATCCAGAGTAGACTCTATTAGCCTGAAACTCACCAAACGGAACAAAACGCTGGACAGCACCCGTGCAGAAATTGATACATTGGAAGCTGTGATTGCAGGCAAACCCTGGCCTTCCGAAGCCTCGAAGTTGGAAGAAGTGGGGCAGGCCCGAAGCACGAAGGAAGATCTTGTGAAAGACCTGAAAAGCCTCCAGGAAAAAATCAAATCCGAATCTCAACGCTTGAACCAGGCCATCCTGGATGCAGAGGATGATATGCGAAGCGCTGCTGCCTCTTACAATTCGTCCAGAAATGCCGCAGTGTCTTTGGCCAAAACCCTTGATGACTTGGAAGAAGTTTTGTACAAAGATCCCATCGCAGGGCCTTTCTTTGAGCGAAGACTGGATTGGCAAAACAAATCCACAAGTTTCATCTCTGCATATGCCTCTGGCAGTGCATCCTTGTTGGACAAACTTGAAACCACAGATGACAAGGCCATAGAAGCCTTGAGCACCTCCATCTCTTCTGAAAGAAGTAGCAAACTGGTAGAGTTTACAGCCTTACTGACTGCCTATGAGACCTCCATTTTTAGTGAATGCGGGAGTTCTTCCTCCTGTCTGGGAGCTGCCGCCATGCTGCATGCTTCTGGTGCTGAAATGACAGAGAAACTTACAGAATTGCTGGACACAGACTATGTGTTGGACCCAGAGATCCTTATAAGCATAGATTCTCTCAAAACCCTTCTTGGAGGAAGCAAACCCGCCATGGTGGTATCAACATCAAGTCTCAATGGTAAAACCAAGATCTATCTAGCCGCAGTAAAAGCGTTTACGGATGTCATGGATGGCCTGGAAGCGCAGAAACAGGGCCTCTTGGCCAGTCATAAGAAAGCTGCCGATGATCTCAGTACCCTGGAATTTGCCTATCAGGCGCTTGTTCAGAAACGAAAAGATAGTCTGGACAACATGATGCCTGTTCATTTGAAAAATCTCCTGGGCTTGAACCAAATGAAGGATGGTTTGGTCGGAGAAATTGAGCATGCTGAGGGACGAAAAGCCACTTCTTTTGCTCAGGGATTGCGTCTCAATAGTGCCTTGGATGTGCTGATGAAGGATTCGGTGGATCGGGAAGAAAATATTGGGAACCTCAAGGATTTGGTAAAGCAGTTGCAGGACTTTCTCAAAAAAGACCCCAAGGCCGAAAAAGAGAAACAGAAAAAAGACAAAGCCAAAGAATTGGCTGATTGTCAGAAAAAAGTAGAAGATCTGGAGGAAGAGTTGCGGAAATTGGTCCAACCCAGCAGCATTGCCGAAGGAGACCTGGTGTATTATGTGCCGCCTCCATTGGAAGAGATTTTTGAGGCCCAGGGAAGACTGCCAGAGTTCGACACCTTGAAGAATGCGGTCGAAAAGGCCAGGGACACGGTCCAATTTGCTCTGGATGACAAACAGAGCTTGCAAAAAAAGCTGACTCGCGACATTGACAAAATTTCCAAAGAACTAGTCAAATACAAACTCACCAAAGAACAAAAACGCGCACTGGAGGAGGAAAAGAAGGAGTTAGATGATGAATTATTAAGCACTGAGGCGACCAAACGCAAAGAATACCAGGCCCAAAAAGACAAGATGGACAAGGCCAATGCAAAGGCCGACAAAAGTGAAAAAGACAGCGAGAAAGCTGAAAAAGAGTTCGAATCAGAAAAGAAAGATGCTGAAGATGAGGTAGAAGAATTAAAACGGAAAATCCACCCCCAACAAGCAGCATTGAAAACGCTTTCTGATGATCTGAAAGACAAGGAATCCCAGCTGAATTATCACAAAAAACTCCTGAATAATAGCGATAAGGAGCAGGAAAAACGCAGCAATACGCTCAAAGAAGCTAGAAAAAATCTGGAAGCTGCTTCTGCCAATCTGGAGCGTGCCCAGAACGAGTTGACCCGCGCAACTGCTCAAGGCGATCCGACTGCTATAAACGCAGCAAAGGCAGAAGTCTTGACTGTGAAACCGAAAGTTGCCCTGGCAGAAACAGCTCTGACAAGTGCAGAAAGCAAATTGACTTCTATCCAGAGCAGCCATAAGAGCAATGAAACAGCAGTGCGAAATGCAGATAGTTTGCTTCAGGAAACAAGAAAAAAGCATGAGATCGCTTCCAAAGCCTGGGAGAAGATTCGCGACAGTCTCATCAAAGCCAACCAGAATTATGAAGAAAAATTGACAGGAGAAGAGGAGATGAAAAAACGGAAAGAAGAGGCGAAAGAAACGAAAAAGAAAACGGCTAAATCTTTGGATGTGGACAAGGCCTTAACGGATGATGAAGACCTGAAGCAAATCAAGACTCGCCAAAAAGAAGTCGATGTACAACTATCTGGAATCGATAAGAAGCTCAAAGACATTCTTCATACCATCAATGACAGCCTGAAACGGAAATCTGAGCAGATCGAGGATGCCAAGGAAAAGTTGGAAAAGGCCCGACTCAAACTGGAAGCGAAGGAGAAAGTGCTTTATGATTGGCTCCTCAAAGAGTTTGAGACTGTCAGTTTTGAAGTAAAACTGAAACTGACTGTTGAAGATGCAGGAGTAGACAAATGGCGGGTCAAGGATGGGACCAAAATTGTTACCAAAACCATGAAATACGAAGGGAGCCGAATTCCTGTTTTGCCCTTCAAACTCTTGCCGGGACCACCAGTGGCTGCCAATGTCAATTCTGTCTGCCTGCCAGCAGTGGGATTTGAGCCCCCAGGTCCGCCTAGCCTCAAAGAAAAACCAAAGGTGATCAAATCGGAGCCAAGAACACTTGCCTTGTTGTATGAGCAGGGAAAAATTCTCTGGAAAGAATGGCCGGTAATCGAAACCTCAGAATTGTTGGCCAAAGATGTCATTCCCCTTGCAGGTGAGTTCAACATGGACAGCGATGTGGTGAAATATGGCTGCACCACAGACAAGCAATGTGCCCTTCCGCCACCAATAGCTGATGGAATCAAGGATATCGGTACCTATAGCTGGACCCTGCCCGGAATTGAGCGAGTACCCTATTCCTTCTCCAACTGGGCCTTGTGGGAACCCCTCTTGATTCCGCCAATTAAGCTTCTGCAGGAGGTGAAGCCGAAAGAATTCTACACTGCAAATGAAATCTCAGGAGATCCCGTTATTGATGGAGAAGGGAAACTGACCTATAAAGCTGGAGTCATGATTGAAGTCACAGATTCCTTGCTCAATCTTCCCACGGAAGTGGATACCGTTCGGGCAAGGATTGTCAGCGGAGATCACAAACCGATGGAGGGTGAAAGCATTACCTTCACCGTCAAGCTGGACAAAGGCAAATCCAAGACTTACGGCTTCAAGGGAGGACAAAAGAAGATCACACAAACGACGGATGCAGACGGCTATGCCAAGGTGCCATTTACCTTTGGAGAGGACTATGCTCGCTTTACTATCACAGCTGAGTGGGACAGGGAAAAGAAGAAAGTGGAATGCTTGGCCGAGACGCCCCTGTATTTGCAAATCACCCGTTTTGCTTCTTCAGCGCCGGTTTTTGCATGGGAAAAAGCCCTGGAGTTGTACGACGCTGGAAGTGCGCTGACTGATGCCAGTCTTGAAGCAGCAGTAGCAGGATTCCCCAAAATTGATCCCAAGGCCAAGAAAGATCCGTATGAAAATCAATTGGCTGTAGTTGCTGGTATCGTGGACAATGAAAGAGATTGGGTCAATGAAAAAGATCTGTTCTTCAAAAAAATCACAGCAGGCATTGGACTTGATCCGCAGAAAAAGGCCACATCAGTGATTGGAATTGCAAGATCCACCCTCACCAAATATCCCCGAAAAACAGATCTGGAAATCGCTGTTCATATCAATCCACCATTCAAGGAATTGGGCCGACCCGAAGAAGTCAAGACTTCTTATAGCGGCGAACAAATCAAGGAATTCAAGATCGGCAACAAAAAGAATCTGTTTACCATTGTGTTAGACGAGCCTGTCAGCAAGGGAGAAGTCATCAATGGAACGGGAAGATTAGGTGTTGGAACAGGTGGAGTGAATGTCTTCTTCAAAAAACTGATGAAACTCTCCTTGAATCTATCGGAAGTGCAATTGGATGAGGAAGGAAAGCTGGCTGTAGATGGGCTGGTTAGTTGGATTCCTTCGAGTCCACTGAAGACAGAGTTGTACAATTTTACCCTCTATCTGGATTCCTTGATGATCCGACCAGCAGGTGGAGCAGGACTTGGTGGCAACATGAGCCATCCAACGGCTTTGCCAGATCCAGTTGCTTTTGTGGCGGATATGACCAGCAAAGGGGATTTCCTGGGCAAAGTGCAGAATTTGCCTACCTTGACCATCTCAGATTTCAAACTGAAAAAGGGGACAGCTTTTTCATTGGATATGCACAAAGGCATCAGTCCCGCAGGGATGGAAGGGGGGTTTGTTGGGATTGTGATTCATCAGGCCTCTTTGGAATTACCTCCTTCCTTCCAAAAGGCCAACACCAAAGAACCTTCTTTCATTCAGATCAAAGACTTTGAAATCGGGAACAAAGGCTTTGGGGGATCTTTGACTTATGAGGGGACAGTCTTTGAACTCGGCTATGCTGGTTATGTGTTTGAGGCGGACAGGATTCATCTGGAGTTTGAACGAAACAAACTCACAGGTGGAAGTTTCAAGGGAATGTTGAGCATGCCCAAACCCATGGATGGCAAAGTGGTCGTGGAAATCGGTCGATCGGGCAAAAAATGGCAAGCGACTGGAGAAACCAAAAAACCGGTATTCATTCCACGATTGGATACGCAATTTGACATCAAAAGAGCACAGATTACTTATGATGAAGCGAAAGATCTAGGCTCATTTGAAATGAAGCATGCCGATATTCAGTCCAAGTACTACAAGCCGATCAGCATCAAGCGGTTTTACATAGACTCAGAAGGAACGATTGATGCACAAGATCTGAAAGTAAATAAAGGCGTGTCTTTTGGGACGGGATTTGATCTCTATTGCAAGACCGTTTCATTCTCTAAAGTCAAAGCCGAATACAAGCTCGATCTGAATGGGCACTTCAGTTTCAATAAAATCGGCGTCAAAAAGGTCATTGGAACGGCCAGCCTGACACCGGGACCTGAACTGTCGGTAAGCATAAAGGCAGCAAAAATCCACTTTAAGCGGGGGCCATTCACCTTCGATGGCTTATTTGCCTACAAAGGTCGGGAATTCAAAGGGGCCTTTGAGGTCCAATCCAGGGGCATGGCCAGTCCGATGGAGGGTCAAATTGTTCTGGGTAATCGAGAAGCAGGAACCAAAAAGACATACAGTTACTGGTATGTGGTTCTGGGAATTCCCGCCAGTATTCCTATGGGGCAAACCGGTTTGTCCATCAATAAACTGGGTGGAGGCGTCGGTTGGAACTACAGTCCTCCCATTGGTTCTCAAGCAGGCAGCCCAACCTTCAATGAATCCCTTTCTTTCAGGGCCTATACACAGATCGGGGATGCTACTGGTGGCAAATTGTTCAACAGTCGATTCACCATGGTGTATGAACCAGGCAAGTTTGCACTCAACGGAAGGGCCTGGGTCTTGCAAAAGCGCAATAGCATGTATGGGGAAGGGCAGTTGAACTACTATTGGTCCCCAACCAAAATAGATGGCTATCTCAAGGCCGTGGTGGGCACACCCAATGCCAGCGGCAAGGTCTTCCGATTCAATGGCAAAATCAGATATGTCTTTTCCAGTAGCCAAAAACGCATTCGATCAGAACGACTGGATGGTGCCTTGCTGGATGCCCTCACAGCGAGAGGTAATGTTGACATCAGTAGCAAAAAAATTGCATTGGATGCTTCAACAGGCTTTGTATTTGACAAGAAATATGCGGTCAGCAGCTTCGGTCTCAAGCTCTACCTGAATGTCGGTGCAGCGGTCAAAGCGGATTATATCAATGCGACCCAGACCTTTAGCTCAACCAATACCTTTGAAGGGGATTGGGATGTGGACCTGCTGACGCCTGTCAAAAACTTTGACATTGTCTCTGGAAGTACTGACCTGAGTCTTCATCTCAAAGCTAGCCCCTCCCTGGTGCGTGTTCATGGGACTGCCAAAGTCTCCTGGAGTACCTGGGTGCACTCGGGCTCTAAATCAATGGAAGTAGAATACAAAAGCGGAATCTGATGCAAGAACAAGCCTCAATGTCAATAACTCATTCATTCTTGCCACTCTCTGGTTTACTCCTGGCTTTCTATCTGATGGCGATTCCATCTGTTGAAGCTCAGCAAGCAGATTACCTCAGCTTTGTCAGTGAAGAGGGCATTCATCTTCGCTGGAATGGCAGTGATATTCTCCCGCTGGATGGTTATCATGTTTATCGACGGAGTCCTGGGAAAAATTGGGAAAAACTTACAGATGAACCATTGACCAGACACCTCAAACGCAGGCAAATCGAACAACAGTTGGGCTATCAGGCAGAATTATTTTTTGCCTTATTTGGCCTGGAAAAACCACAGGATATCACTGAAACCATGTATCGGGACTTGCGCAATGATCCGGATGCTTTCGAGTGGTTTCAGCTCATGACCACCCTTCAACCCGCATTTGGAGAGTTGTTGGGTGAAATCTTTCTGGATAATACGGTGCAGGATGGACAGCGCTATCGCTATCGAATTACTGTATTGGCGAATGGTCAAGAGCAGGATCTTCTCAGTACCGGAACCCTTCGAGCTGGACAAATTGACGAGGTGCCTGTTGTAGATGGATTTCAGGGAGAAAGCAAGGATGAACATATTCGGCTGATGTGGCCCCGCCGGGAAGAATTGCAAAAAGCAGGTGAAGTGATCAGTTATCATGTCTACCGGTCTGAGCAAGGAGCTTTGGGCCCCTTTGAGCGAATCAATGCTTACAATATGCTTCCGATCCAGATCAGTTTTGGAGACAATTCCTCAAGCGATCAACAGGATCAATTCATGGACAAATACCTGATCTCTGGTACAAGCTACCACTATTATGTTCAGGCAGTCAATGCCTTTGGGATTGAGAGTGCACCGTCTATCACTGTGGCGATTCGTGCTGGCGAGGATGTGCGGCCGGCTTCTGCCTTGTCATTAGAAGCTGAAGCCTATGGGGAGGGACTTAGATTGAGCTGGGAGACGACGGACCCCAGCGTGGAAGCAGCTCAGGTATACAAACGAGAAGGAGAACGCGGGGGCTTTGAGATGACCTATCTCCCTGTATCAGCCGGGAAAGGAAGCTGGCTGGATGTGGCAGCACAAGCTGGCAAGCACTACTATTACTTTGTTGAACAAGTCAATGCTTCCGGACTGAGCAGTTTGCCATCAGACACCATTCATTTTTACCTGACAGATGAAGAAGCACCTTCTGCTCCTCAAGGGCTGACTGCTGAGTCAGAAGAGGGCAGAATCATCCTCAACTGGCAAGCAAATCCAGAAGAGGATGTCATCGGTTATGAAATTGAGCGCGCCTCAAATCGATCCTTTAGCAACAGAGAAATGCTCAATGATGAGATGTTGGATAAAACTGTATTTGTCGATGTATTGGATCGAGAATCAGAAACCACCTATGGCTATGTCGTGTATGCAATTGATGCCAGTTACAATGTCTCGCCGCCTTCTGAGATGGTGCAGGCGCGTCTTCCTGATGTGGTTCCACCCCAATCTCCGGATGTTACAGAACTGATTCAGGAAGGCAACAGCGTCCGATTGAGCTGGAAAGCCAATCTTGAAGAAGACATGGGGAGTTACAGGATTTATCGTCGAGCGAGCGGTGAAAGAAGAGGTCCTGTTGGAGAAACTTCAGCTTTATCTTTTGTAGATCAACCAAGTCGCAAGACCTCTTATAGTTATGCAATGTCAGCCATTGATCAGGCTGGGAATGTGAGTGAACTGACTGAATGGATGACCATCGATTTTGAACCAGTCAAAGTGATTCCACCGCCAAGCAATGGACAAGCAAGGGTGGAGGATGGAATGCTCCTTCTGACATGGGATGCTTCCCCGGATGTAAGTGTCCGAGGCTACCTGATCGGAAGAAGCAGTCAGGAATTGGAAGAGCGAACCGATATTGCGCAATTGGCTCCCGAAGAGAAGAGCTATCTGGATGAATTTTCCTCAAGTAAAGAAGCAACTACCTATTCCATTCAGGCTTATGACGCTGCATGGAATCTAAGTGAAGCATTGATCATCACATATCAGCCTGAATAGGGGTAGAGGAGAGAGGGGAATAGGGGAATAATGGCGGTTGATTAATATTCAAGTTCAAATTCAAGTTCAAAATAGCTTATACCCTTATACCCCCAAAAACCCACCTAGGCCGCTACTTAAGCAATTTGTACATGAAGCACCTTATATATATCTGTTCCATCTTGTTTTTGATTCCAGGATTTGTCTCAGGGCAAGACAGCACCAAATGGGAAGTGTCAGGCAGCTTGAGAGCTACAGTAGATGCCTATTGGGTCAATGGCATTCAGGCCAGAAGAGATCCATTTAACTTCCGTTTGGCGGGGAATCCAGTTGTGAGTTATGGAGATTTCAGGATTCCGATGGGATTTGTGTTAGGGAATTATACCAGTTTTTTCAATCAGCCTTATAACCGTTTTGGCCTGAGTCCTTCCTATAAGTGGATCACGGTACATCTGGGCTATCGAAATCTGACCTATTCTCCTGTAACCTTGAATGGCCATACCTTTCTGGGTGCTGGAATCGATCTGACCCCTGGTCCTTTGCGCATTGGGGCTTTGTACGGTACTTTTCAACGTTCCTTACCCTTTGACAGTCTGCGAAATGCCCTCGTGCAATTTCCTTCTTTTCAACGAAAAGGCTATGCAGCAAAAGTGGGAGTAGGATCGAAGAAAAACCATGTAGACCTGATTCTGATGCAAATGGAGGATGAACCCCTTTCCCTGAACTATGACAGTTTAGGAAATGTGCTTCCCGGTGCCAATACGATTGTGGGCCTGTCGAGTCGCTTTCAGGTGGGGAAATTTTTGGAGTTTAAGGGAGATGTGGGGGCCAATGCTTTCGTGCGAGATCTCAAAGCCTTCAGTTTTGATCTGCCATCAGAGGCACCAGCTTATGTCCAACTCCTGGATCGTTTTCTGCAGCCCAATGCTTCCATTTACTTCACCACTGCCCTCAAATCCTCTCTGACCTATCGAAACAAAGCCACAAGCTTTTCTCTGAACTATGACAGGATTGACCCGGATTATCTAAGTATGGGTAGCTATTTTTTTCGCAATGATGTGGAATCTTTTTATCTCATGGGGCGGCTGCCATTGGCCAAACGTAAACTCAGAATTGTCAGTCGCATTGGGGTAGAAAGAAATAATCTTCGATCAGGACTTGCCAAGACCACGCGGCGAGCCTTGGGTTTCCTGATGCTCCATTATATTCCATCAGGCAAGTGGAACTTCAATGCCCATTATTCCAATTTTCAGAATAGACAGATAGAGAACTTTCGTCTCAGATCAGATACTTCCCTGATCGTGCAGGTATCTCAGAATGCCTATGTGGGAGCCATTCGGACCCTTCGTACCGCCAACAACATCCACCGAATCAGCGGGAGAGTAGGCTTTCGAGACATTTCAGATGTCAGCGGGTTTGCTGGTGTGGCCCGTAATGAAACCCGGACCTACAATGCGCATTTTCGCTACAAAATCAGTTGGCGAAGATCAGGTTTCGCCCTTCAACCAGTTCTGACCTGGATGCAGTTCGAGAACTTCCTCAATACCACGGAGCAGTTTCGCTATTCTCTCATGCTGCAAAAACGCTTTGCAAAAAATCGTCTCAGCAGCAGCTTGACGACAACCTGGATCACCACTGAACAAACCCAGTCCAATGGCACAACCCTCAATCTCAGAGGCACCCTTTCCTGGCGGATCACTGATAAGCAGAGCCTGATGTTCAATACCTACTATCTCCGCAATCAATATACAGGGATCAGTGGCATTCCCAGCTTCTCGGAGTGGCGAGGAACTGTGAATGTGATGTGGAATTTGTGAGCCTAAAGACCTAGCAGGTTTGCAAATCTGTTAGGTCTTGGGTCTGGAATAGCTTAGCCGTTATTTGAGCCCCCCGAAGTCAACAAGCCAATCAAATACTCATAATCCCTTCTTGTCAGGTAATCCGCCGTAAAGTAGTGGCGCAAAAGCTCATGGTCTATGGTCCCAGATGATTTTTGTTTTACAATCAGCTCTCCTATCCTATGGGTGAGGTTTTTTCGAAGTTTGCCAACGATTGCATCTATCTTATCAAATAGAAAGTTGTGGTGTTTTTCTGTCAATCTACCATGCGTGTAATTCTCACTGACTTTGGTCCGCATATCCAGGAGATTGCTGATGCCCTGAATAATGCGATTGACAATGGCGATCTGATTGGATTTGATAAATGGTCTGACGAACATTTTGCGAGGATTGTTCAATTCATCCTCCTGATACCATTTGGTGTTTCGGATGCGTGAAGTGATAGGCGTTGAATCCAATAAGGATATGAGCAAGCGGAGGACTCTCACTTGAGGAGGGGAGAATAGAGATCCACGGTTTGAATGGGCTAAATCAAGAATTTTACTTTTTAATGCCTCATCTTGCCCAAAATACGTCTCAAATTCCTCCGAAAACCTAAATTCTTTGATAAGTTGTTCAAGTAATGGGTTCTTTTTGGTGAGCTCTGGTAGAATCCCCTGACTGATCGATATCAAAATAGCAGCCAATCTGGCCAATTTCTGTTCATCGAATTTTCGCAACTCACTCAGTAGTTGTTTACGACCATAATAATCGGTCCTTCTATCCCTGCTATACTCAGCCACTAGGTTAATGATGGCCTTTTGCTTCAGCTTGAGGTATTCTTCTCCTGTCAGCTCATCAAAGTCGAATGTTGGGTCGAGTTTTGCAAAACCAAAGTAGGAAGGTAAACGATTTTTTGGAATATTTTCATCAATGATTTTGACCAGTTTATCATGAAAATAATCCGTGATTGAGATAGAAATAATGAGTCTGACAATGTAGTACACCAAAATGGTGCATGGAATCAAAGTGATGATGTAGAGCAGGATATTCCGCCAAATTAATTCTTTATATCCACTATTTTTGTTGTTGTAATGATCCCGAAAGTCAAATTCATTCAAGGGAGATTCTGTTTCAAATGCAGAGGAAGTTGTTGTTTTCCCTTTAGAAGACTGGTTGACGGAATGAGTAGTATCATTTTTAGATTTGTGGACTCCCTGTCCAATCCGCAGGAAGTTTTTCAAGGAATCTTTATGCGTATCTAGAATGTTCAAAAATTCTCGGATATGGGCAGGGGGGGTCCTTTTGTTGGTAATGAGATAGGCAAATGTCCCAAAGGTGGTGACATTTTCAAATCCTTGATACTTATTCTTAAAGGTGGTGAAATTCAAATCGATGCCATATTTGTTTTTGAGATTGGCAGTGAAGTCGGGTTCTATGCTGATCAATCCATATTTGCCTGATTGCAACAAATCATCAATGGCTGCTGAGGGCGCACCAGTGATAAAACAGATGATATCTGCTTGTCGCTTGTTGACAGAATCTATGGCTGAAGAATCAGTTGCCAATTCTTCAAAGATAGAGATCCCGGCTTGGTAGTAGTTTTGTTGAAAAACTTCTTCCTTGATCATTCCATTTTCCTGAAGAAGAGATTGAAGCGTGTCTCTGGCATCTGTATTAGAGGCAAGAATCTGGTTTTCCAATTCTTCTTTTGTGAAAGATGAGAGGATGAGAGAATTCATTTGGACTGAATCTTGATAACTCAACAGACGATCCTTCGGGCTCAAGCTTAAATAATCAGAAACGAACACATCATTTATAGCAGTTGAACTGCCATAATTATGAAATCGATTAATTGTTGTGACAGAATCCAGTCCTTCCTTTACAATTTGAGCATTTAATTCATCTATGAGGTATCTGCTGATGATATGAGTACCACTGGATGGGGAGCCTAACTCTATGATATGATCCCTCAAAAATGTCAAGGTCTTTTGATCTGTATTGCTGGATATTAAATATTTGTTCGTGTCGGCAGGATCTTTTTCATACAAAATGTGCATTCGTTCCAGGTACAATGGCGTGATAAAATTGAGTTCATCCAGAATGAGTGTTTGCCCTTGATAGGCTTCCTGGTGAATCAAGCCAAAAGCCCGCCCACTCGAATCTCCTAGCACCCTTAATACATTTTCATATCCCCCGGAAGTTTCTTTTACTTCAAACCTTAAAGGCGTAAACAACAGTTCTTTCACCCCTCCTGCCTGGTTATTGGATTTCACGATATCTCCGACTTGATAGTAGATTCCTTTGGTTCCACCCGTGTAAATGGTATAATCTTCCTTGATAAGTGTTGGAACTAGGGGAGGTTTTTGATGATAAAAGAACCCAAATGATTGTTCATAAAACAACACGACATAAATATAGATGCCTGTGACCAAGAAAAGAGAAACAAAAAGGAATAAGCCTCTTTCTTTGATAAACCGCCAAATTTGGCTCGTAGAATGGAAGGAAAGAGGGCGAATAAATAAGCGCATAGGACTCAATATTATTGAATGCCATAAAAAGGAAGCAAAGATTCTGTCTATGCCTGAATTCTAGGGGAAACAAGCGAATTACAAGATATTCATCTGTTTCGAAAAATCAAACTTTTTCGGGTTCCTAAAAAACTAAAAATTGCCAATTAGGTAAATTGAAATTTATCAAGCCTTTCAAAATTACAACTTTTGATCGATTGTCAGGATAAAATAATTGTGAAAAATAATGTAATTTGACAATAAATGCGCTTGTTGTGTCAAAACAAAATAACTTTCTACCTGAAGTTCTGAATCAAATAGAACGTGCTCGCAGGTCAAAATCAACAACACTGAATCTTGACGGCTACGGCCTACATAATCTACCAGGAAGCATTTCTCAATTAACCAATTTAAGAGTTCTCTCTCTCAGCGGAAACAAGTTTACAAGCCTCCCAAGTGCGATCCTTAGTCTAACTGAGCTACACACCCTCGACCTGAGTGCCAATCAATTGAGCTCCCTTCCTGTTGAGTTTGGACGCCTTCAGAATTTGAGTAGATTATACCTCAGCAACAATCACTTTAAGCAGTTGCCCAATTGTATTCTGGAACTGAAAAACTTAAAGGTTCTCTCAGTTAACAGGAATCGCTTGCAACGTTTGCCGGAAAGGATTTCAGAATTGAAAAACCTGACTGAATTGCTGCTGTTTGACAATTTACTAGAGAATTTGCCTCCATCAATCTGTACCTTGCCCAAGCTCTCCGAACTGTCTTTGAGTAGAAATCAATTAAGTTTCCTTCCGACCGAACTCATTGACCTGACCACCCTTCTCGTCCTAGATCTCAAGGACAATCCACTGAAATACCCGCCAATGGAAATCGCTTTGCAGGGAATCGATTCCATCCGTAATTATGTGGAGGCACAGGCTGACCAGGGAGTTGATCAGTTCTACGAAGCCAAATTGTTGATCGTTGGAGAACCAGGTGCTGGTAAAACCTCTCTGAAACGAAGATTGCTTAATCCACAATTGCCTTTGCCTTTGGAATCTGAGTCTACGCATGGAATAGAAATTGACCAGATGTACTTCAAAACAAAGGACAAGATTGATTTTCGTGTAAATATCTGGGATTTTGGTGGACAGGAAATCTACCATTCAACTCATCAGTTTTTTCTGACCCGTCGATCGTTATACGTTTTGCTTGCTGATAACCGAAGAGAGGATACAGATTTCTACTATTGGTTGCAGGTGCAGGAAATGCGAGGGGCGAATAGTCCTCTGATTATCATCCAGAACCAAAAGGGTGGGAGAAAGAAAGACATCAATCACAAAGGGTTGAAAAGCCACTTTGGAAATTTGCAAGGAGTGTTTGAAACGAATCTCCTGACACTTGAAGGCTTACAGGAAGTCGAAGAAGCTATCCGTAGTCATCTCCTGTCCCTTCCACACATTGGAGATGACCTTCCCAAAAACTGGCTCCTACTGAGGGAAGAGTTGGAAATCATTGCCCAAGAAAGAGACTACATAAGGATTGAAGAGTTTGAGGCCTTGTGCAAGACATTTCAGATGACTGACAAAAGTCGGATGGAATCATTCAGCAGATATTTGCATGATTTGGGGGTCTTTCTTCACTTTCAGGAGGATGTGTTACTAAAGCGTGTCATTATCCTTAACAATACCTACGTGACGAAAGCAGTATATACCCTCCTTGACCACCCTGTCTTGCAAATACAGTTGAAAGGGCAGTTTCATCGAAAGGATCTACAAACCATTTGGAAAGGTGAACATTACGACTCGATGCGAGAGGGATTACTCAAGCTCATGAGGAAATTTGAGCTTTGCTACCAAATAGAGGATACCGAAGAGTATATCGTTCCAAGTTTATTGCCATTGGAGCAGCCAGAATATGAGTGGAATCCAAAAATGAACCTCATTCTTCGGTTTTCATATAAGTTCATGCCAAAAGGATTGATGAGTCGGTTCATCGTTAGAATGAATCGCTACATCGACCAAAAACAGTTGATTTGGAGGAATGGAGTGATTCTTTCTCACCAGGAGATTCAGGCAGAGGTAATTGAGGTATATCTGAATCGGGAAATTCAAGTTCGAATTCGAGGTCAGGAAGGGCGGTATTTTATGAGTCTGATCATAGATGCTTTTGACAGGATTCACGATACATTTGATCATCTGGAGGTTCAAAAATTTATTCCATGTAATTGCTCTGAATGTAAGAAGGCAGATACTCCATATTTGTATGAGTTTGACAGACTCCACCAGAGAAAAATGAAAGAGAAATTGACGATTGAATGCGAAAGAAGTTATCAGAATGTATATGTATCTGAATTGTTGGAGGGAATCACGCTCTCAATTGACAAAACTGTACTTGATCACAAGGAATATAGCAAGAAAGAAATCAGAGAGATGGTGGCAAACAATGAAATCGACAGAGCTCTCAATGCCATGAAAACCTCTTTTGGAAACTCATCCAAAATCATCCTGCTTAGATCCCAATGGACCAGCCTAAGGAATGATCAAATCAAAGGATTGATAAGTAGAACCGAAAATGAATTAAGCGAAAATAAATTAAAGGAGAAGATTTTATCATTGCTGGATACCCTGAAGAAGGACTAACATCATACTCTTTATATCCATCCAAGGACAAAGCAATCTGAAACCGAAATTTGTAATGATTTTCTCTGAAACCCCCTCCCTCTCCATAGGGGAAAATCGTTGATTCCTGGCCTTGTGGGCTGCTGTCTCCCGCTGGCGGGAGAGCGAGAGGGTGGAAGATGATTGCCAAATAAACATTCGTTCACTTACTTATTCAACTCGACTAATGACTATAGTCGAGTGAAGCAGTTGGGCAGAAAAGTTATTGGTAGTGGTTCAACTGTAATGCGAATCTTCCGACAGAATATTTGTAGAGATGATCGGCAGACCATCTCTCGCTTTGCCTATCGGAGATAGGAAGGCATCCGCTTCGATAACATCCCACCTAGCAATGAACTAGCAATGAACTAGCAATGGTCTGCCGATCATTGCTACGTGCCGATGACAGCCTTACATGTATTGCACTTTCAAGTTATTCTCTCTATCCCCCATTTCCGAACATTTTATCCGATATCGAACATTCGAACACATATTGTCCGGTTTCAATACACTGATTTTTAGTCAGTTAATTTGTGGCACGTCCCTTGTTTTTCCAAAAACAAACAAGAAAAATCATGGACAGAGCCCTCCCAAATACCATCCAGCAACAACGTCAACGCAAAAAATGGTGGATCGCCATCGCCTCAGTGGCTGCTGTACTTGCCCTGATGTGGATGCTCCGGTCTTTGCTCGCCAATTCCGTAGACGAGAGTCGAATCCTCACAGCTATCGCCGAGAATGGCCCAATGGAAAGTACCCTCACAGCCAGTGGGGAGGTTAGCCCCGAATTTGAACAAGTGATCACCAGTGCGATTCGAGCAGATATTCAGGAGGTCATTTTGGGAATCGGTTCTGTCGTAGAGCCAAATATGCAGGTCCTCTCTCTGGACAAGGCATTTGCACTACTCGATTATCAGAAATTACGTCAGGAATGGGAATTGAAAGAGAACGGGATCAAAAAACTGCGTTTGGAACTCAAAAAGCAATCCTTCCAATTATTGATTGCCGACTCCACACAACAGTTGGACATTCTGCAATTGGAGACGCAACTGGAGGATGCCAAACGACTCAAAAACATAGGAGGGGGAACGCAGGAGTCCATCAGTCTGATAGAAACCAAACTGCAAAAAGCCAGACTCGAAAAGCGCAAACTGGAATTTAACCTCAGCATAGAACAACAACAAACACAAACGAAAGTGCGAGAACTGGAACTTCAATCTCAGATTCAGGCAAGCGCCCTCAAGGCCATGGAAGAAAAACTCAAACGTGCCAATGTGGTCGCCAAACGAGCCGGAGTGATTACTTGGGTGAATGAAAATATCGGGACTACAGTCAATGAAGGAGACATTCTGGCTCGAATAGCGGATTTAAGTAGTTTTAAAATCATCGCTACCTGCTCCAATATATATGCTGACAGAATCCGGCTGGGGATGGAAGCCAGCATTCCATTGAATCAAGAAGAACGCATTCAGGGAAAAATCGTCAACATTCGGCCCACAGCAGAGAACAATACCATGACATTTGACATTCAGCTATCAGAGCGCAACCATGCCTTGCTCCGCCCGAATTTGAAAGTGGATATTCACATCATCACTGCTTCTAAAGGAGAAGCGGTCAGGGTCGCGAATGGTCCAGCCTTTAATGGAAAAGCGAGTCAGGATCTCTTTGTGGTTGAGAATGGGATCGCGATCAGGCGGAAAGTAGAAGTTGGCATGGTCAATTTTGATTATGTAGAAATTGAGAAAGGGATTCAGGCAGGAGAAACCGTCATCATCAGCGATATGGAACGATATGAGCATGTAAGTGAAATCAAAATCAGATAGCCATGAATCAGAATATATATCAAAAGACAAGCATTGGATTTCAGTACAAACTTCCGTCTTGTTGCCTGAGAAGGATATATCCCCACTCCTGGACACTTTTGGTTCCTGGGGAGAGCAGAAAGCTGTGGTTCCAGGCAATCATGATCTTCCTTTTACTGATATTGGGAGAGTGGACAACAAGTCAGGCCCAATCAACGAACATTGACCTGGCCTCTGTCATTCATGCAGCCCAAAGTCGTTCCATTGCAGCCCGGAGGGCCAATACGCTGCAAATCACCCAATATTGGGAGTGGCGTTCTTTCAAGGCGAACTATCGTCCACAAGTGACACTTGGTGGCCGGGTGCCTGGTTTTAGTAGGACCTTTGAAGAAGTTCGTCAGGACAATGGGAGCATCAAGTTCCAGTCCATCTTTCAAAGCAATGTGTTTGGAGAAGTCTTTTTGAGTCAGCCGATTTCACCGACAGGAGGCACCATTTTCATGGGAACAAATCTGCAACGCTTCGATGATTTAAGTCCCAATCCGCCATTCAAGCGTCTATACAATGCTACGCCAGTTCAATTTGGCTTTGAGCAACCGCTCTTTCGATTCAATGAACTCAAATGGGCCAAGAAAATCGAGCCGCTTCGCTACAAGGAGTCCCAACAAAACTTTGTTATGAACATGGCAGCCATCGCGGTCCAGGCTGTGGATCTGTATTTCGATGTGCTGTTGGCTCAGACGGATCTGTCCATTGCCCGGACAAATGCTGCCAACACTGACACCATTTTTCAGATTACTGAGGAGAAATATGAGATGGGCAAAATCTCTCGTAATGATCTCTTGCAGATTCAGCTCGAAAAACTCAAATCTGCCAAGGCCCTTGCTGCGGCCGAACCAGAAGTGGAAATTGCCGAATTGACTCTTCGGTCCTATATCGGCTATGGGCAGCAAGCCAACTGGGCCTTGAGTCTGCCTGAGGCGATTCCCTCTCTTGCGATCAATCCAGCCATGGCCTTGTCTGAAGCCAATGCCAATCGGCCAGATGCCACAGCATTTGTACGAAGAGAAATCGAAGCCAGACAAGCGGTTGCAAGAGCAAGAGGCTCAACAGGATTCTCTGCCAATCTGGTAGGAGCCATCGGATTTACCAATAGCCATGAAGCCTTGAACAAAGTCTATCAATCTCCGATTGCCCAACAAACCGTTTCCCTGGAATTCAATTTGCCGATTTTGGACTGGGGACGGGCAAAATCACAGGTAGAGACAGCCAAAGCCAATCAGCAATTGATTATGGATGATATCGAGCAGGATCAGAGAGACTTTGAACAAATCATCTTAACAGAATTGAGCCTCTTCCAGCAATATGAAAAGCAAGTCAGCCTCAACAAAGAAGTGGATGAGTTCTCCCAAATTCGCTATCAAATTGCCCAGGATCGGTTTCTGACAGGCAATCTGAACATCACAGACCTCATCATTGCCTTTCAGGAAAAAGACCGCGCCAAAAGAGACTATATTCGATCCTTATGGGAATACTGGAGAAGCTATCATCGAATCAGAGAATTGACCCTCTATGATTTTGAGCGAAACCAGAAATTGCAATTTGAATCCAATTAATGAATGAGAAAGCGCAGGTAAATAAAAAAAGACAAAGCACCGCAAAAAATATCAAATATATCTATCATGATTTCATTACAACACATCAACAAAGTCTATCAGACCAAATCTGTCGAAACACTGGCCCTAAACGAGATCAATCTGGAAGTGGAGAAAGGGTCCTTTCTGGCGGTCATGGGCCCATCGGGCTGTGGCAAAAGTACCTTGCTGAATGTCATGGGCTTGATCGATGAGCCTTCGGAGGGGACAGTGATGATCAATGACACCAATGTCAAGGGATATTCTGATAAAGAATTGGCTCAATTCCGCAATCTGCATTTGGGATTCATTTTCCAGAGCTATCATCTGATCAACGATCTTCAAGTAATCGACAATGTCGAAATCCCCTTGCTCTACCGCAAGGTGGGACGTAAGGAGCGACGTGATCTGGCAGTCGAAGCCCTCCATAAAGTAGGCCTTCAGAACCGAATGGATCATTTCCCAAGCGAATTGTCCGGTGGACAGCGGCAACGGGTCGCCATTGCACGTGCCATCGTCGGCAATCCCTCCATCATCCTTGCAGATGAGCCCACTGGGAACCTGGACAGTGTCATGGGCAATGAAATCCTCGATATTCTCCTCCAACTCAATGAAGAAGGGACGACTATCGTCATGGTTACCCATGATGAGAGTATGGCCGCACGTACCCAGCGATTGATTCGACTTTTTGATGGAAGTCAGGTGGCGTAAGTCAATTGTAGAGATCAGGATACTCAGCAGCGCATGCCATCTTTTATCCGCCGCTATACCTCCAAAAATATCCACCATTCACCGCAATCCGTAAACATATGCTCGAAAATTATTTTAAAATCACCTGGAAGGTCCTGGGAAGAAACAAATTCTTCACCTTTGTCAGCCTGTTTGGAATCACCTTTACTATTGGGATTCTGCTGGTTCTGACGACTTTCTATGACAATATGTTGGGGCCTGGATACCCTGAAGTGAACCGTTCAAGGACTCTGCTTTTGAACATGGTTTCTTTGCACACTGAGGATTATTCTTCCAATAAGATGAATCCGGTAGGGCTTCATTTTATCGAAAAATATATCAAACATCTTCAGTCGCCTGAGGTGATCTCCTTCGCCTCTATTGGGGAAGAAACCACCACTTTCGTCGGAGATAAGAAACTGTCTCTCTACCTCAAACATACCGATGCCAATTTCTGGAAAACCAACCAGTTTGAGTTTACAGAAGGACTGCCTTATAATGAACTGCAAGTGGAACAAAGTCAGCAAGTGGCGATCATTACCGAGACGACCAGGAAAGACTATTTTGGCGAGGAATCAGAAGTCATTGGTAAACGCCTGGAAACTGGTAACAAAACCTACACTGTTATTGGGGTTGTCAAAGATGTTCCAGGCAATTTTGTGTATTCCTATGGGGACATGTACGTGCCCTATACCATCAAGAATCTGGACATCACTGAGGTCTCATTTACCGGAGATTTTATTGTGGCGCTTCAAGCAGCAAAAGGCGCTGATTTTGACAAAATCAGAGAGGAAATGGACCACTTGGTTTCTCGCATACAAATCCCTGCGGATTGGCAATACACCAAGCTCAATGCAAGACCGATGACCTTGATGGAGACCATCAGCACTGCCTTCTCCCGATATGATGATGAGCCCCCCGTTACCGCCTTGACCATAGGGCTTTTTGTGGCCATGTTCCTGTTCATGTTGCTTCCTGCGATGAATCTGATCAATCTCAATTCGAGTCGGATACTGGAGCGTGCCTCTGAGATAGGCGTTCGCAAGGCGTTTGGTGCCAGCTCCAAAACACTGGCTACTCAATTCATCATCGAGAATGTTATTCTGACATTGTTGGGAGGAATCTTTGGGTTCATTTTCTCCGTGCTTATCCTGAATTGGGTAGAATCCCTGGAACTCATTCCTCATGCCCACTTGTACTTTGACTACAAGGTGTTCTTTGTGGCCGTTGCTCTGTGTGTCTTTTTCGGAGTTCTGTCAGGGGTACTGCCCGCTCTCCGTATGTCCAAAATTCATATTGTTCACGCTTTAAAAGGTCAAAATCTATGATTCGACATATCACTACCCTCATCTGGAACCAAAAGCGCAAGCACCTCGGACTGTCCTTTGAAATTTTCTTTTCTTTCATGGTCCTCTTCGGTGTATTTAGTTTGATGTACTACAATTTTCAGTGGTTTTTTCAACCCTTGGGATTTGCCTACGAGAAAGTCTGGAACGTTTCTTTGGATACCAAGAATGCGCCAGAAGCAGAGGTCAATGCAATGCGAGAGCAGATCTCCCAATTGATGGAAAGCTATCCTGAGATAGAAAATTATGCCTTCAGTCATACCAATATCCCTTTTGGTTTTGGGACCAATACCTGGGGCTTGGAACGGAATGGTGTAGATACCGAGGCCGATGTGTTTCGGATTACAGACGGCTATGTCCCTACCTTTGAAATGCCGATTCTTGCGGGAAGAAATTTCGGACCAGAGGATGATGGGACAGAGACTCAACCAATTCTCATCACTGAGATCACGCGCGAAAAATTGTTTGGGGAAGAATCTGCGATCGGAAAGACTGTGCAAGGAAGAGGCGGAGAACCAAATTTCAAAGTGGTTGGCGTTGTCGCTAATTTTCGCTACAAAGGTTCATTTGGAGAAGTAAGGCATGGCTTTTTTATTCGCACGACCAAGGATCGATGGATGAATCAACTATTGGTCAAAACCAATCATAAAGCCGATGCCCGTTTTGAAGCAAAGATGTTGAAAGATCTGTCTTCTTTGGCCCCAAACTGGAGTGTGGACATTGACTATTTCACAGATATGCAGGAAAATAATTTTCTGTTGTCTTTGCTGCCAGTCCTCATTTTCGGCATCATTTCCGCATTTCTGA
Source organism: Bacteroidota bacterium (assembly GCA_039029315.1). Lineage (GTDB taxonomy): Bacteria > Bacteroidota > Bacteroidia > J057 > J057 > JBCCCJ01. Next base: position 28,823 of record JBCCGK010000078.1, read on the forward strand.
TTTTCAATGTATCGCTGGGCTTATTCGGGGTTTTGTGGCAAAATATCAGCAAGCGGCGTGAAGAAATTGGGATCAGAAGATCCATGGGGGCAACCAAAAGAGGAATCACCTTTCAGTTCATTGGTGAAATCCTCGTTCTGTCCAGTTTTAGTGTGCTGTTCGGGGTCTTTTTTGCTGTTCAGTTTCCCTTGTTAAATATTTTCTATATTGCTGCTGAGGTGTATCTCTGGGGGATTCTGGCTGCGATTGTTGCCATCTATTTGCTCGTATTTTTGTGTGCCTATTTTCCCAGTGCCCAAGCAGCAAAATTACATCCCGCAGTCGCCTTACGAGATGAATAAGCAAGCAAGGAGTGTGAAACAAATTTTATCGGGATTGTGGTCTTTTCGTAGCCACAGATTGCAATCTGTGACTGCCTGGAAGGCACTTGTGCCTGCTGTCTTACCCTCAAAAAAAATCTCCATAGTATGATTCTCATTATCGATGACGAGCAGGCAGTTTTGGCTTCTCTGAGGCTTCTTTTTCGCCATCAGGGTTGGGAAAGCGCCAGAGTCAAGACGCCGCATACGGCCATGGAGTTCATTCAGCAGCAACGGCCAGACCTGATCTTGCTGGATATGAATTTCACCCCGGATACCTCCGGCAGAGAGGGCTTGAGTTTGCTGCGAAAGATTCTCAAGCATGATCCGAGTATTCCTGTGATCCTGATCACAGGCTGGGCCACAGTTGAACTGGCCATTGAAGGCATGAAAGCAGGGGCAAGAGACTTTATTCCCAAGCCCTGGGAAGACGAGCAATTGATTCAATCTATTCAGAGTATTTTGGATCTCTCCGGGAATCGATCTGCTTCCAGCGATCGTCAGCGGCTGGATGAACAATTCGATTTCGGACATATCATCGGGCAAGATCCTGCCTTCCTGCAAGTGTTACATACAATCGGACGTGTGGCTGCGACGGATGCCTCAGTACTGGTCCTGGGAGAAAGTGGAACAGGGAAAGAATTGATTGCAGAAGCTGTTCATCAAAACAGTCAGCGAAAGGACAAGCCATTTGTGAAGGTCAATCTGGGGGGAATCACGTCCTCTCTATTCGAAAGTGAAATGTTTGGGCACAAAAAAGGGGCCTATACCGATGCGCGTCACGATCGGAAAGGACGGTTTGAAGTGGCGGATAGTGGAACCATTTTTTTGGATGAAATCGGAGAGTTGGGCATGGCCAGCCAGGTGAAGTTATTGCGTGTGCTTCAGGACAAAAGTTTTGAAATTTTGGGAAGCAGCCATAGCCAGACTGTAGACGTCCGTGTGGTCAGTGCGACCAACCGCAATTTGACAGAAGAAGTCAGCTTGGGCAATTTTCGGGAGGATTTGTTCTATCGGATCAATTTGATCACAGTTCATCTTCCTGCTTTGCGTGAGCGGCCCACTGACATTCCCTTGCTGGTTTCCTTTTATCTGGAAAATGTGAAACGCCTCTACCAACGTCCAGGCGTTCAGATCAGTGAGGCTGCCATGTCCTGGCTGCAGCAATATCCATTCCCCGGCAACATTCGACAGCTCAAAAACCTTGTCGAGCGTACCGTCCTCATTAGTGCCAAGGATCTACTTGAAGCTGAGGATTTTCGCAGCCAACTTAATGCACCCGTCCGAAAGAAAAAGACTGATGGGCTGCCAGAAATTGGGTCCATGTCTTTGGAAGAAATTGAAAAGGAGATGATCATTCGAACGATGAAGCATCACAACAATCGAATCGGCAAAGTGGCTCAGGCGCTTGGAATCACACGCTCGGCCCTGTATCGGCGATTGGAGAAATTTGGGATTCCTCAGGAATAAATTCATCTTAGAGACTGTTTTGAAATCTGTCACTTATTTTTTGTATGCGTCTTTTTTCCTCATTCAGTGGTTTTTTTTGTTCCCATAGCACCACTATTAGAACAAAAAAGAGTCTTGTCTGAGAAAAAAACACACCCTAAAAATTCTCAGTACACATTCCCAAACAGTCTCTTAGGAATGAACGGAGAGGTGCAAAGACAGAACGGAGGATAACTATTCCTTTGCGCCTCCCTGCCTTTGCGTTCATAGCTCTTCACTCATGAAAATCCGCACCAAATACATCCTGTTCATCGTCCTTCTGCACCTGACAACCCTGGTGATGTCTTTTTTCATCTTTCGGGAAAACAAACTGGTCTTTGTCGCTTCGGAATTGATCATCTTGCTGTCATTGTATTTCTCTTACCAGCTGTACCAATCCCTTGTTGGTCCGGTGCAATTGATTGCCAAGGGCACCAATGCCATTCGTGAACGCGATTTTCATGTAAAATTTCAGAAAGTAGGGGGAAAAGAAATGGATCAATTGATTACGGTATACAACTCTATGATAGACGAATTGCGAAAAGAGCGGAGAGCCAATGCGCAAAAACATTTTCTCCTGGAAAAACTCATCAAGACTTCTCCAACCGGCATGTTGCTTTTGGATCTCAATGGGCATGTCTCGAATTGTAATCCCAAGGCAGCCACCCTGCTTCAACTGAAAGAAGAAGAATTGCTTGGCAAAGCTCTACAGGAATTCGATCATCCATTGCTTCAATCCCTGGGAGATTTGCCCCCGGACAGCACACAAACCATACAACTCAATGGGATTGAGACCTATAAATGTCACAAGGCACACTTTATCGACCAGGGATTTGCCAATCATTTTCTCCTGATCGAGGAGTTGACTGCTGAAAAACTCGCCATCGAAAAACAGGCCTATGGCAAGGTGATCCGCATGATGGCGCATGAGGTGAATAACTCCATTGGCCCCATTAATTCTATCCTCTCATCTCTGGACCATCATCGCGTGTATTTGCCGAAAGAGGAACAACAGGAATTCCAGTATGTGCTCAAGGTTGCCATAGATCGGAATCTGAAGCTCAGGGATTTTATGGAGAATTTTGCCAATGTGGTCCGATTGCCTTCCCCTTCATTGGTCTCTACTGATCTGCGAGAATTGATTCAGGACATCACAAGTTTCATGGTTTATGAACCACAAGCGAGTCAGATAGACTTTCATTGGGATTTGCCTGAACGACCTTTTCTGTTGCAAATAGACCCCAGGCAAATGGAACAGGTCTTGATCAATATCATCAAAAACGGTATTGAAGCCATCGAAGGCGAGGGGAGCATTCGCATTCATCTGAACGAAGGCAAGAGAAGCCTCCAGGTCATTGACAGTGGAAAGGGGATTGCAGAAACAGAGGCAGCTCAGGTTTTTGCGCCATTTTTTACAACCAAACCTCAAGGTCAGGGAGTAGGACTCACGCTGGTCCGGGAAGTGTTGATGAATCATGGCTTTGAGTTTTCCCTTTCTTCGAATGAAGAAGGGGAGACAGTATTTGAGATCGTATTTTGATGCAAGACTGTCTTCCAGACGGTGTTAAGGAGGTTGACAACAGTAATTCGGTAGAATATTTTCAAAAACATACACCATAGGTGTCCTTCTGAGGCTGGCTTGCGGCTTGGATTGTGCGCCGAAGAATCTTTAGCAGTCAGAAAACCACTACGCAAAAGATCCTTCGGCTCTTCAATCCCACGCTGTACCGAACCTGTCTATGACAGCGGGTCGACCTCGGAGGATTTGTTGGCATGTGTGAAGGCGATTCCTCCGAGGTTTGTGGCGTTGGCTGGGCCTCTACACATACCTCGGAGGTTGATCCATCGCCCATTCAGCCTCTCAAACCTCCGAGGAATCCTTGTCATCGACAACACAACATTCCAGCAACGCATTGATAACCTCAGGATGACAACTTGAAGCAAAAAGTTTTACCAAAAAACTTTTGACCCCTTCCTTAACAGCCCATTCAGATGAGAAATCAACCCTTCTTTGGGGCCGATTGGAAAGCTGTCCTGGTGACAAAAGTCATCCTTGCCCCATAATCAGAATCATTGAGACCTGAAGCCGATACCTGCACCTTTGACAGGAATAGATGCTTCAATCCGATTTGATTCAAAAAACATGAAATTATCCCAAACCATCATGATTGCCGCAGACCTGTCAGATATGGATTTCAGACTGATGGAAGCTGCAAAATGGCTCTCCGACCTGGGGCAACCAGAGAAACTGTATGTTCTGCATGTAAATGGAGATTCCTGAATTTGCAGAGGACCTCTATCTGGGAGCAAAAACCATCCCATTTGATGAGCAAATCAAGCAAGCCTTGCAGCCAGTGATTGCCCATGCGTTCACTGAACCTGATTTTCCAGTTGAATTGGTGGTCCGTGAAGGAAATGTTACCAGGCAACTCCTTCATTGGGCCAATATCAAACAAGCGGATATGATGATTGTGGGGAGGAAAGATCTGGAGTTTGGGACCTGTCTATCCATCAAAAAGTGTATGAGGCAAGGCAAATCCTCCTTCTTTTTGGTGCCTCCCAAACCCTTGAAGCCTGTTCGGAGAATCCTTGTGCCAACAGATTATAGCCAAACCTCAACGACAGCTCTGAGATATGTCCTCCAAATAGCCAGAGGTATGGATGAACCAGTCGAACTTGTTTTGCTATTTGTCTATACTTTCCCGGCTCAAGTACATTTCGACCTGCTTCAAAACACAAAAGGTTTCCAGACAGAGATCGAAGAGGGAGCAAGAACCTATTTTAATCAATACATCCGTAGAATAGATACACGAAACATCCAGATTCGTGGAGAGGTGATTCCAAGTCGAAGCACAGGCGTAGCCAGACATATTTACACCTATGCAAAAAAGAATGACATGGATCTAATTGTGATGGGCGCAAAAGGACATAACCTGTTCACCTCGATTATGATCGGAAGCGTAACAGAAAAACTTGTCTCCATCAATCTTGACATTCCGATGATGGTGATTCGACCTGAGAGCTGAGGGTAGGGGATGTGTTGGCCTTTATTCTTGGACCCATTCCTGAAATTTCTCTATCTGTTTCGTTGTAGCCCCCAAAGATTTTAACCTTTCAAAATCCCTCAAAAAAACATCTTGAAAGCTTGAATACTGTTTTTCTGGCCAGGGTTCTTTCGCCCAGGTTTTATAGACTTTTTTTGCCTGGCCAAATTTGGACTGGCGTAGGAATGCTGGAGCCAGGTAACGGTAAATCGGGGCATAGTCGCTTGAAACCGATAGACATTGTTCAGCTGAGGCTTCTACTCCCTCAAAATCCCCTGCTAATAACTGCCAGTGTGCCAAAGAGTCTAATGACTTACAGATGGAGTCCCTTAGACCAGGACCTTCTGGATACTGTTTTAGAGCCGTAGTATAGATATTGATCAACTCTTGTTGTAAGCTGATTTTTTGTTTGAGAGAGTCTGTCCGAGAAATTGTATCCCTCAGGGCATGAGAAGGAATGATAAGCCCCAATTCTTTTAGGTCGACTGCTTGGAGGATTTCCTTTAATTCATTAGCATCTTCCATTAAGGATTGAACGTATGGAATATCCGGACATTGACTGATGAACCCATCAATTGCGGAAATGCCTGTCATCGCCTGATTGTATACCTCTGAACTTGGCTGATATAACAAATGTGTCAGATGGATAGCTCCCTTTCTAACTGAAACCATGGCTAAGCCTATTTGGAATCGTTGTGGATTTTTTTGAGAAAATTTTTCGTAAATATCCATGGCTTCATGAAAGACCTCAAAGGACTTGGAAAACCGGTGCATATCTCCCAATAGACTTCCCAAGTCATTGAGAATAAGGGCGACACTTGGTTCATATTTCTGTGGGGATATGTTGGATAATTCTCTTCTGCCGTCCAATACTTTGTTGAATGCACTAAGAGCTTTCTCGAACTGAAACAGTTTATGATGGATAATGCCTATGTAGTGAAGATAATTCAACTTGTTTGCCTGAAACATAAGCTGTTGCGGATTGCTTTCAGAGAGATTATTTGCAATATCAAAGGCTTTTTTGTAAGAAGAAATAGCTTCCTCATATTGATTATTGGCTCCGTGAATTTTACCTAGACCTGCGTAAATATTTGCGAGATTCGGGAGGTGTTGATCAGGATTTTCTGTTGCCAGTTGCTGGTATAGTTCCAGGGCTTGCTCACTGGTTGAAATCGCCTCCTCCATGCGATGAAGGATCCCATAGGTATATACCATTTGCCCCAAGGTACTTGCTAGTTTCGGCCTAAAGCGCTGAGGATTCTGATCTGAAAGTCTCTCAAAGATCTTTGCGACTTCTTCATAAATAATGAGAGACTCAGAAAAGGAGATAAAATGTTCATGAATACTGGCCATATTGAGAAGGGTTTCTGCCAGTAAAGGCTCATATGCTGCAGGATTTTCCTTGGCAAGTTTTCGTCTGATGGCTAAGGCCTCATTTATAGATTTTTCTAAGTCATCATATCGCTTGAGGTCAAAAAAATTCCCACCCTGGTTATTAAGAATGGAGGCAAGAAGAGGTTCAAATCGATTCGGATTTTTCTTGGCTAATCGCCTGACAATTGTCAGGGCCTCTTCAAAAGCAGAAATGGATTCTTGATACTGATCAAGCCTCTTGAAGGAAGAACCGAGATGATTCAAGGTTCTGACAAGTGAGGGGTCAACATGTTCTGGATGTTTTTGCGAAAGTTTTCTGAAAATGGCTAGCGATTCTTCAAAATAGGGTATAGCAGATAAGGCCTGATTTTGCCAATGATACCCCAAACCAATATAAACGAGTCCTTGTCCACGATTGAATTCATCCTCTCCTGATGCACGTTTCATCATCTGGCCATAGGCAATCAATTGTTTCGATTGGCCCTGGATGTATAAAAAATTGCACAGGATATCTATGTGATGCACATTGGTCGAGTCCGCTTCAACGGCTGCCTCATAATACGCTAATGCTTTGTCAAATTGCAACTCAGTCAAGGCCATATCCGCAGCCTTCATCAGGCTAAAGACATCTTGCTGATTGGCTTCCTCTAAGTCTGATATTACCCCATTTCTTGCCTCTATTCTGGCCAGGATTCTTCTTATATCCAGGAGCTTCAACGCTTCCTCTATATTTCCTTCCTGATAGTATTGCATAGCCATGGTGAGTTCTTCAGAGGCAAAATGGGGATCAAATCGAGTTAATCGCATAGAGAGGGAATCAACCATTTTCAAGGCCTGCTCCTTATCGGCATGGAGTTGAGCAATGGCCGAAAAATTAGCTTCTTCTGCAAATTGTTTGGCCGCTTTTTCAAAAGTGAGATCAATGTTCCGTTCTACACTGATTTTATAGAAGGCAAGTGCCATTTCATCCCTTTTGTCCAGGGGAGCCATATGGATTTTTACCTGGTCCAAAGGACTGGATGGAAGAAGAGGTTGTGTTGCTTCCCGATTGATGACAGCATAATTTTCTTTGTAGATATCCAGATATACCTTATCGCCTGGTCGGACTCCAGGCAAGCTGAGCATAAAGGTTCCTAATTCCTGATCTGAGAATACCGTACTGAATCCTCCAACCTGGACCCGGACATTGGGAAGACCCTCTTCGCCCAGTCCATTCATGATTTTCCCGTTCAATGACTGGCCCCAAAGATTGAGGCCTGGGAATAAACAAAGCAGAATAAGGATGATTGGTTTCATAGCTAGTAGTTTGTGCTTTTGACGGAAAAGATGCCACAGATATCAATTGGCCAACTTCTTGTTAGGAAGGAGGTAAAAGGGAATGACAAATATCTTTGGTTTCAGTGTACAAGGGCTTTTGTTCATGAACCCTATGCCAACTCCATCATCACACTCGAGATCGATGCAGGTTCAAAGGTGCAGGTCAAAGCGCCTTTTCTGGGTGTGAGTTCTTGAGATTGAGGTGGTTTTACCCCATTGGCTTGATTCAGGTCATTGTATGCTCGAATATCTGACTGAGCAAAAGAAGTAAGGGTAGCTGATTGAACCTTTGCGCTTGGAATGGAGATTTCTGTTTCTCTTGCTTGACTCACATCCGGATTGACCACCGTCAGAAAGAGATTTTTCCCTTTCAAAGAAGCCGATCCCTGAAGTCCCCACAAACCTCGTTCGGTGGAGATGCTGGGTGCAGAACATTCGGTTCGTAATGCCTGTCCGTTTTGATGATGTTTGTACATCTCAAAAACATAGAAGTTGGGTGTGACAACGAATCTGTCTTCATGAGCAAGAAAAAGGGAATGAAGATTATTGATCAATTGGGCAATATTGGCAACAGCCACCTTATCTGCATGGCGATTGAACGTATCCAGGGTAAGTGCCGCGATCATGGCATCTCGCATCGTAGAGGTTTGGCCAAATAAATGCGTAGAATGAACCTCTGTCTTTTGTGGATGCCATGCCCCCCATTCGTCTACATACAATTTGATTTTGTGTTCCTGATCAAAGGCTCCCAGCACATTCCAATGCTCTGTGATGATTGTCTCCATCTGATCTGCCCGCCACAAATGTTCATAATAGTCCTCGTCGGTAAAATCAAGGGAAGTCTTTCCGGTGGTGCTGCAATAAAAGTGGAGAGAATAGCCGGCAATTCTGTCCGGGATATAGGTCCAGCTATTACTTTTGTCTGCTAGGCGGGTAAACAGGCGTTGGGTCCATTGTAGGTCACGATTATCCCAGGAATCACTGGGACCAACGGCAACAAATTTCAGATCTGCCCCAAAACGTGGAACAAAGCTGCTGAAGCGCCGAAACACTTCTGCATAATCCTCCGGGATCATATCCCCCCCACATCCCCAGGATTCATTTCCCAGCCCCCAATATTCGACATTGTAGGGCGCCTTATGTCCATTGGTTACGCGCATGTCCCCAAAGGTCGTGGTGCCAGCAGGAGCATTGCAATATTCCACCCAATCGACAAAATCCTGCGCCCCAAGAGTCCGGGCATTGGCAGCCAAATAAGGATTGGTATCGATCAACTCACAGAATTGCAGGAACTCATCTGTACCAAAATGATTGGGCTCATATTTGGACGGGCCATCAGGAGCTTTCTGCATGAATGGTGTATTGATCCAGAAATTGGCACGTCTGGGGCGGCTTTCTCTCGGGCCAATGCCATCTTTCCAATTGTAGCTATCGGCAAAGCATCCGCCTGGCCATCTAAGGTTCCCGGGTTGAATGCGCCGAAGGTGCTCAACAAGATCTTTTCGGAATCCGTTGATATGCGGGATCTTCGAATTTTTTCCCACCCAAATTCCATCATAGACCACGCCGCCAATATGTTCGGCGAAGTGACCATATATATCTGGCTGAATCACAGCAATGGGCTCATCGATCAGAATGTCAATTCGAGAATCTGAAGTGGAGGATCTGGCAGCAGGAGGCAAGAACAGGAGGCCTGCTCCGGCTAAAGTACTTTGTTGAAGGAAGCTTCTTCGTTTCATGCGAGTAGGAGTAGAAAGTCAGACATAGTGATAGATCAATATAGGCCTTTTTGCTGAAAAGACGATTCTTGCTTGGAGTAGCCTCAAAATCTCGATTGATATCTTTCTCCTGTACACTTTTTTTCATCCTTTGTTTGTAGAATTCTTTGCGACTTTTTGGCGGCAAATAGTCACCAACCCCCCCAGTGGTCTGGTGCGCTGCCAATCGGATGGTCTGGTGCGCTGCCAATCGGTCGGTCTGGTGCGCTGCTAATCGGTCGGTCTGGTGCGCTGCTAATCGGTCGGTCTGGTGCGCTGCCGAATTTTGGACCCCAACCCGCTTAGACTGCTAAAAGTGGACGGTAGAGATATTGATATGAAAAAAATGCGTCTGTCAATGATATTTATCCTTATGATTTCGTCTATCTTCGTAAGTAAATATATATCCGAAACCTTTTTTCATTTTTCTATTGCACAGGCTGGAATACTGTGTAAGCTGATTATTTGCCTGGAAAATAATCCTTGAGGACAAAAATGGAAAATTGACTTATCTTCAGCCTTAGGTTCCTTTATTTCTCATCCATTCATTTTATTTATGACACATTATAATAAAGACACCTATCCGAATATCTTTATTCTCGATAACAAAGAAAAAGCGGCAGTTGAGTTTGCGAATTTTCGCGAGAATTATCTGTTGATGGTAGTCTACAATTATCCCGCTTTCTCTACCAATCACGCAAGGGCTTTTAACAGGGCAGCCAATACAGTAGCCACAAACCAGGAAGGTCTTCCAGAAAAAAGAGTTCTCCTGATCGAGGATGCGGCAGTTCTGGAAGCTGTGAAGACTGATATCGAGACATTGCTGAAGACCAAAGGAGCCACTTATGGAGAGGTTGCAGCTTTTACAACCATCAAGGGAACAGAGACTGTGGCTGCTACCTTATCAAAAAATGAGATGGTGCTTCCCACCAAAATAAATGGGGCCTTTAATACGGCTATCAGTGCGTATGCCAAGCTCCATACGAATAATAACTCTTCGACTGCTTAATCTCATGACACATATCGCTTACAAAGGCTGGCTCATTGCAGTGTTCAGTATGTGTAGTTTCTTGTTTGCGCAAGAGGATACAAGTTTGGTGCACCTATTTGAGGAAAGCACAACTGGCAAATACAAAGGGCAGGTACAGTCTTCTGGAATCGTCGATCTGAACAGCATGATCCGCATTCGACTCGATCGCACTGAGATAGAAGAGAAATTGTTCGAAATGGCGGGAATTTCTCGTTCTTCCGATCGATTGGGAAAACTCAAACAGATGAATCGTCTCCTTGCTTATGAGACCGACATTGTGCGGATGCTCAGGGAGCTTCGATCAGGCAAACCCATCAGCCTGGACACCTATGGCTTATGGGCTGAGTTAGAAAATGACTTGTTCGCTGCTTTGGAGGAGATTGACAAGCCTCTTTCTGATGAAATCAATCAACGAGCCTTCGCAGGGGAAGACGCTGACAAAGGATTTGGAACGCTGTCTGAATTTATCATCTATGTGGTACAGGGAAAGGCAGATACCCTTCGAAATGAACTGACAGAAGAATTTGGATTCAATCAGGAGAATGGAGACAGCTCTCTTCTTGTCTATTTTCGGTTAGGAGCTTTTTTGAAAAATCGTGAGGGAGGGAGGCCCATTCATGTGGAGAATTTTGATTCTTATGATCCGGGAAGATTCAGTGAAATCAAACGATTTGGGACGCCTATAGGCCCTGAAGAAAAAAAAGAACTTCAGACCACTGTCAATCTTGCCCAACAACTTCAGTCAGAAAACCAGGAGATGGTGAAGGGATTTGGACAACAACTCAAGGGGAAAGTGGATGATTTATTCCTCTCCAAAAAAGCGGTTGAGCAATTGTTGGCTACGAGCAAGCGAATCAAAGCCTCTTTGAAAAAGGAGGAAGGCAGTGGTGGGTCGAGCTCCTCGAAGTCTGCAAAAGAACGGTTGAAAAGCATGCTTGATCTCAGTGAAGTGAGTCTGGATCAGGTAGCAAATGTATATGGAAAGATTGCGAATATCTTCAATCAACCCTTTAATCCCGGTTCTTTTGGCAGCATTCCGCCAAATATTACTGCTGATTTGAGTATGGCTTTCCACAATGCCAGAAATCAGTTTGAAACCCTTTCTTCCACCACTGAGAAGGAAGGAATGTCTTCACTCAGATTGGCACAATTGGATACATTGAAAACCCAATTTGTTGAACTGGGAAGCGCAGTGAATCACGATGCAACGAAATTGCAGGAGCTGTTCAGTGAAATAGACGGCATGTTTCAGATCTTTAAAAAATCCTACCTCAAAAGCGAAAAGTTTACAGATAAGGTCAAGCGCTTCCGTCCCGGAAATATTCCGTCTGAAGGGTTCATCGAACTTCGATATATCAGTGAACGACGAGCAGGGGATCAGGTCCTTATCAAGGCGACGCTGGAACGGGGGACAGATCCCAAGAATCCAAATTTTGAGCGAAAAGAGGTGTTCCGACAGTATTTGTCTCTGACACGCATATCCCCGCATGTCAAGATGGGGGCTTCGATCATTTTGGCCAATCCCTACAATCGAGCATCCAATCCTGCCATTGCCCTTCAGAATACCTATCAGTTCGCGCCTTCTTATGGAGTGTTCATGAAATGGGGAAGTCGAAAAAGTCGTTTTTTCAATGATTTTGTGAATGTGGGCATAGGAATGAGTTTTACTTCTCCTGATTTCAATCTGGATGGAACACCTGAGTTTGGCGCTGGAGCAGTTGTAACCGCACTTCGGGATTGGGTCAGCGCGGGATGGGGATGGAATTTTGGTGCGGATGCGCCATATTCATTCATTGGATTCAATATCCCTTTCACGGTGGCGGGCTTTTCTAATCCCAATGGCAATCGAGGAGGAGATGACTTCTGAAGGAGATCCTTCAACAGCCTGAGTCGAAGGATTCGCCAGGACACAGTCCCGCAAATCCTCCGAGCTTGATCCTCTGTCTAAAAAAAATTGCTTGATAGCGCTATTTTCCCAGCAGCGGTAGGTCTTTGATCGCATGATATTTCAGGGCCATCTCAATGCATTCCTTGAGCTCTGCCTCTGGAATGGGTTCATGGATGTTAAACAAAATCGCTCTGTTTTTTTCAAAGCTAAATATATCCCCAAACAGATGTCTGAAGGTGGAGACCAGACTCGTATTACAATTGAAATACATGGCATAGCGATCTGGGGATTTGGCCTTCCAATCGATCCGAATAGGGCTTCCCTTTTTGACCGAGTAGCTTGGCTCTCCCCATTTCAGCCTTTCTTCTATTTCTTGTATGGTGTCAATGTCAGAAGCCGTTTCAATGATTAGCTCTCTTAGGCGATTCAGTTTTTCCCGAATCTCAGAAGGGTAAGCGTTGAACTTTTCCTGAACGCCTGTTTGTTGATCTATGTGAATCTGATTCATGTGCTAGCTCAAGTTACGGCAATCATAAAATCGACTTCGGCATCTGCGGGATTCTGTGCCTTTTCTCCAAATACTTCAAAATCTGCTGTGAATATTCTGTCCAGGTCCATGTCCCAAATTTCCATCCATTTATTTAGAACCAATCCTGACATGAGGTCTCCTCTTGCGCTCATCTTGATATAATTCCCGCCATCAAAGACCTGCCCAACCATCCCTTCTGGAATCTGATTCAGATGCTGAACCTTGCATCCCAGAATGGCTGTATATGGCTTTGTATGATCTCCTTCATAATCAGTATAGAGTGAATAGATGGTAGTGTCAACTTTGTTCGGAATGGCATTGAGGAGATCTTCAGCCATAAATCTTGTCCAAAGTCCTGGGATGTCCCTGCCTGCCTGTCCATGCGCATTACTGGTTCTGATGGAGATCCCAATGAGGGAAAAAGAGTCAATCGTTACTTTTTGCATATTGTTATTTGTTAGAATATATGCAAAGGTAGATTGGGCTTATGACAGCGGTATGTCAGGGGTATCTTCCCATTTTTTTCGACATTGCTCAAGGTATTGTTCCAAAGTGATACTATGTGGTGTGAACTCTTCATTGAGTATTCGTAAGGATTGAATACGGTCCAACCGGAATGCTCTAAAGTCTTCCCTCATTCGGCAATAGGCAATCAGAACCCAATTGTCCTTGGTTGTATATAAGGCAAAAGGTTCCAGATGCCTCTCGCTATACTCCTGACTCACAGAGATATATGCCATGTGAACCAGCCGAAAATTTGCAATGGATGACTGAAGTTGGATCAAAAAGTTGCTCGTTTTCTCCTTCTTCTGATTATGTCTGATCTGAATTCTGTCGGAGAGAAATTCAGTTTTTCCGATCTGATGAAAACGCAAGACAGATTTGATTTTGGTAAGCGCGCGCTCATAATGCTCTGTCAGGGATTGGTCTTTGTTGGTTAAAATCAACTGCTCTGCCGTGATGAGGGCATTGGCTTCTTCCTCGGTGAACATGATGGGAGGGAGTTTGTATCCTTCCATGATTGAATAGCCTCTTCCTTCATTCGTAACAATGGGAATCCCGGATCGCTCCAGGGTTCTGATATCTCGATAGATGGTTCGAATGCTTACATTGTGTTTGTCGGCAAGAAATCTTGCTGTAAGGTTACGTTTGGATTGTAGCTGCGTGAGGATTGCCGTCAATCTTGCCAGCCTTGGTTTCTCTTCTGCCATGAATGATTTTCCTGTTTCTGACAAAAACAGTCTCCTGAAAGAATCAAGCCATGCTTCGCTTGAAGGACGATTGTTTTGTGAAAAATACTGATAAATGTTCAGGCATGAAAAATCTCAATCGCTGTTATCCAAAGTCGAGTAAGAGAGGGGACACAATTATCTGTGAGGGAAATAGTGGGCATAGGGGAAATACGGGAGAAATCTTATCAATCAAGCCATTATATCCCTTATACCCAAAATCAACCCTAATATTGTCCATCCCCTTACTTAAGGCCTATTCGCCTCCTTTTTCATGTTGGTACAACACATGTCCTTGCTCATCATAAAAAGAGAATGTCGCACGAGGCTCATCCTGAGCGGTTCGATTGACACTGACATGTAGAAATCCCCCACTGGCTTCTGAGGCCTTCCCCTGTATATATGGCTGCGAAATCAAGCTGTCAGGATCAGTAGATTTTGGATCTCCTGCCAGACGACCAGCGCGTGAATTGGCATCTACAAGGGCGCCACAAGAAAATTCTTCAAAGCCGGACGGGTGAATCGCATGGTATTGCCAGTGTCGATCTCCACAGAGGAAATAGAAATGCTTGTCCAGAAAGCCATTCTCTCCCAACCATGCAAAAAATTCATCCCCTTCATGCCGAAATCCATCGTGATTCACATGATTGTCTGTCTTATAGGCATCATCCGGCCCGACCATTGGGGTAGGGGAGAGGAAGAATTTGAAAGTAGCTCTACTCTTTAGCAGGGTTTTTTTGATCCAGGCTTTTTGTTTTTCTCCCCAAATGCTTTTGTCAGGTCCATCTGGATCAGAATTGGCAGAGCGATAGTCACGTCCTTCAATCAGCCAGATTTGTACATCTTTGCTCAGTTGATAAGTGCGATAGGTTGGCAGCCTGGATTGAATCGGAAAAATAACGGGCAGCTGCTCCCGGAAGTTTCTGATGCCCAATTCATGCGAAATGGGAAATTCAGTATAGGGATCACTATCATTGACCCTGTAATCGTGATCATCTTTCATCCAGTAGGTTCCCAGATTGGCAAACAACTCTACAAATCTGGCTTGAATGAATTGCACATGATATTTTCGGCGCATGCCCGTCTCATCTATCACTTCTTTTCCACCAAATAGACCGGGAAGAGGATTCTTTCCTTTCTTAAGCGCTTGTTGATAGCCGCGCTCTGCGGGATGATCAAAGTATACATTGTCACCTGTTCCAATGAAATAATCTGGGGACAGTTCCTGAATCGCCTGAAGGGCAGGATAGCCCAAATGTTTGTCCTCTCCCATATATTGAGTGGCAGAATCATATTTCCCGTAATGGAAATGATAATAGTTCATCCCGGTAACTACTGCAAAGGAAATAGGAGAAGAAGAATCACTCCCAGGATGTGTCTTGAAGTGTGCAGGCTCACTGATAGTGGTCGCACCTATGTCTGGTCCATATTCTGCGAGATAATGATAGCGAGTACCAGGATCGAGACTTATAATTGGTACTTTGGCAATCCAGTCTGTTTCCGCTTTTGTTTCTATCCAAACAGTTTCTTGCCAACTATCATCCATTTCAGAACGGGTCCCATAATGAAATCGTACGACACCAATAGCGCCAGGAACATCTCCCTCTTCAAAATTTGGGACAGAGGTAATTCTTGTTTGAAGGATGGCGCTTTGATCGGTAACTTCTCCTGCCATGATTCCCTGGGCAAGGAATAGTGATCCCTTTTTGTTATTTTGGGTAGAACAAGAAGATAGAACGCATCCTGCAATGGTCAAGAGGATGTAGTGAGTAATCGTAGATTTCATATCGTAAATGTATGGCTTATGAAAAACTTCTCTCATATTTCAGTTAGTCTGCTTCTCCTTAGCTGTTTCCTGTTACTCTGTCATTGTCACTCCTCAAATCAGGTAGCGCGGAACTCCCAACAGACACGCTCTCATGATCCCAATGTAATCATTCCTGATAATACGCAGGCTTCTGTCAACTCCTGGGAAAATCTTTTTCGAAAGGTTGCCAGTGTAGAAGTTCAGGGAAGTTACCCAAACTTGTCCCTTCGAATTCGCGGTGCCAATTCTATCCATATGACTACAGAGCCTTTGTATGTTCTGGAAGGAATTCCGCTGGGCCATGACTTTTCCAGTCTTGCTCGTGCAACGACACCTTCTGATGTGAAGTCCATTCGGGTTGTCAAAGGACCAGATGCTGCACTGTATGGGGCTCGTGGTTCGAATGGGGTTGTAGTTGTGACGTTGAAAAAATAGACTTTTCCTTTCTCATCTCCAATGATAGAAGAAACAGTAGTGATTCGCTCTGCCGGATCTCATAAGGGATGTTGGACCTTATCGACGCACGACCTCAGAATAGCAATCCCTATTCAGCAGGCATAGAGTTGTGGGCTATAGACGACAGGATGTCCAGCTACGTGCTTGATTGCTTTCCATCACACTGTAAATGAATTGAACTCCTTTCGCTCCATCCAAAATCGTAGGGAATAGAGGGGTAAAGTCATTTCCTTGTTGATCCTGTTGGGAAAAAATAGCCGCAGCCACTTCTCGATACAAGTTGGCAAAAGCATCATGATAGCCTTCAGGATGTCCGATGACCAGCCGCATAGACTGCTCTGCTTCCCGGTACAGAAGGCCGTCTTTTCTTCGAGTCATCCTTCTCTCAAAACCGTTCAATTGCCGATGAAGAAGTTCATTGGGATGTTCCTGATGCCATTCGAGTCCACCTGTTGAGCCAAAGACCTTGAAGTGGAGTCCATGTTCCGCTCCTGCTGCTGCATTGGTGATCCACATGGAACCTTTTGCGCCATTTTCCAGGCGTAGGAGGCAATGAAGGGTATCATCGACAGATCTTCCGGGGACATTCGTCCCTAGATCGGCCATCAATTCCTCCACCTCCAATCCTGTTACATAGCAACCCAAATGGTAGGCATGGGTTGCTATGTCTCCCACGACGAGTGAGGGCCCCCCTTGTTCAGGCTTTCCACGCCAGCCTGTATCTGCCTCTTCATTCGCCAAATATCCCTGAATGTATTGGAGGTGAATTTGTCTGATCTCACCGATTTCGCCTTGCTGAATCATCTGTCGGGCCTGACGGACCATCGGATAGGCGCTATAATTGTAGGTCACACAAAAAACCAAATCCTTTTTTCTGCTTGTTTGAAGGAGTCGGTGGGCGTGCTCAATGTTATTGCAAAGGGGCTTGTCGCAGATGATGTGGATGCCTGCCTCCAAAGCTGCGAGGGCAATTGGATAATGGGTGTCATTGGGTGTCATGATGGCAATCACCTCCATTCCATCTGCTCTTTCTGATTCATCTTTGATCATCTTTTGCCAATCCGAATAGGCTCTTTCTTCCTGTATCCCCAATTCTTTGGCAAAATCTTTTGATCGGTGTGGAGAAGAGGACAGGACTCCTGCGACCAGTTCATAACAATCGCTCATCCTTGCCGCGATTCTATGAACCGGACCGATGAAGGACCCTTTGCCCCCACCTACTACCCCAAGTCTCAAAGTCTGTTTGCCATCAATCATAGGTTCCAATCACCAATTGATCATAATTCATGACTGCTCCATTCATGATTCCAGCTTTTTCGCTGAGAAGAAAAGCGACGAGTTCTGCCAGTTCCCAGGGTTTGATGAGTTGACCAAAGGGACGGGTGGCTTCCGCTTTCTCCAGCCAATCGGGAGAAGGATCGTGAAAGCGTTTCTGGATATCATGTTCGGCAGGGGTGTCCATCCATCCGGGAAGAATGCCATTGCAGCGGATTCGGTGATGTTTTTGGGAGTGGGCTACATTTTTGGTGAGGGTAGTCAATGCCCCCTTACTCGTAGAGTAGGCCGTCAGGAATTCCTGGCCGACATGAGCTGAAACAGAGCCAATGTTCACAATAGAGCCTGCTATCTTGTGTTGTTGCATCCTTTTTACCGCTTCCTGAATGAGAAAAAAAGGAGCACGTACGTTGACATGCATGTGTTTGTTGAATTCCTCAAGAGGGGTTGCTTCGATGGAACCACGGTCTGTATATGCTGCTGAATTGACCAATCCGTGAATGTGTCCTCCGAAATGCTGATCGACAGCCGCAAAGATTTTTTGTGGCGAATCTGCCAGGGCAAGATCTGCTTGTACAAATACGTTTTTGCATCCCATCTCTGTCAGTTCAGCACTTACCCGCTCCCCACGTTCCGGATTTCTTCCGGTGACAATGATTCCTCCTGCACCTTCAGCTGCGAGTTTTTTTGCTACGGCTTCTCCGAGGCCACTGGTACTTCCTGTAACAACGGCAATTTTGTCTTGGTATATCATGAGTAGTACGGTTTACGGTAGACGGTTTATGGCAAAGGACTGACGGTATTGGGTGCAATTTTTGGATTTTATGATTGGAAGTCAATGGACGAAATCAATAATTCCCCAATTTATCTGTGCAAAGCTTGTTTGTAGGGTAATCGATGGTCGATAGTATCTGGTCGATTAGGGTTTTTTACCCTCTATTCGTTGTATGTCGTCCTCCGTCTTTATCGTTTCATATAGGCTTCATCAAAGTTCATCAACGTATTGGCAAGCATCGCCAGGGCAGCTGTTTGGGTGCGGTCAAGTTCGGGATCGACCGGGGCCTCACCGACCGAAAGCAGATCCTCAGCAGCCTGTGGGTCTTTTTGATAGTTGGACAACGCATTCTGGTATTGTTTCCTGATCAGATCCATTTCATTGGGATTTGGTTTCCTCCCACATAAAAGCCGAAACGCATACTGGCATTGCTCTTCCAGGGAATCTCCTCCTTCTTTTTGCATTCTTTCTGCCAATACTCTTGACGCTTCCATAAACTGAGGATCATTGAGCAGAACAAGCGCTTGTTGGGGCGTGTTGGTATTTTCTCGCTTGGTGGTACAAACCAGGCGATTCGGTGCATCAAAAGCTACCATAGCAGGATGGGGAACCGTCCTTCGAATATAGGTGTACATGCTTCGCCGATACAGATCCTCTCCTTTGCTGATCTCATATCTTCCTGATACATAGGCGCCAAAATCCCACAATTTTTCTGGTTGATAGGGTTTTACACTCGGCCCTCCTATTTTATTTCTCAGTAGTCCACTTGCAGCAAGGGCATTGTCCCGAATCATTTCTGCCTGCAATCGACGACTGGGACCTCTGGCAAGATAGGTATTGCTGGGATCTATTTCCTGATGTGCCAAAGTAGCATTGGATGATTGTCGGTAGGTTGCTGACATCACCATGCTTTTGAGGAGTTCCCTGACATTCCATTGATTGTCCCTGAATGTCGTGGCAAGCCAATCCAGCAATTCCGGATGTGTCGGTAAAGCTCCCTGGGTCCCGAAATCGTGCGGAGTGGCCACAATACCAGTACCAAAAACCATTTGCCAATAGCGGTTGACGGCTACTCTTGCCGTGAGAGGGTTTTGGGCATCCAATAACCATTGAGCCAGACCCAGTCGATTCTTGGGAAACTCATCTGAATAGGAGAGAATATTCTCCGGAGTAGAAGCCTGAACCTCATCCAGGGGTTGATTGTATTGTCCGCGATTGAGAATGAAGGTTTTTCGTTTTTCTTCCATATCCTCCATGACCATAATCTCCTGAATGGTATCAGTAATAGCCAGGCGTTGACCTACCAACTTTCTTATTTCCTGAGTCAACTGTTGAAAAGGACGATGATGGCGATTCAAGTAATGGCTGAGATAGTCTTGTCGATTCAGACTCACTTCGGCAATTTCCTCCCCTGCTTCAGATTGATAGAGGCCCCATACTTCTACTGGTGTGAGACTTTTGTGAAAAATGTTGATTTCATCAATCGATCCTTTGAACACGCCATTTTCCCCTCGATGAAACCTGCCGCTCCTGAAGACCATAATAGGTCGTTCTTTCCATTCTTCTGAAGGGTTCCACTTTCGGACAATGGTTTTGTAGAGCCTATCATAGTCTGTTGTTGAAGGTACCTTTTTGCCATCGATGTATAAGGCAAGCCCTGCTGCTCTTCCAGATCCATCATAGGTAAAGAGGACATGATGCCATTCATTGGGTTGAATGGATGCTGTGGAGCGGATTTGGACATAATTCTGAGGACGGATGCTCACCAAATTCACACAAGGATGGTTGCTACTGTCCAGGAACAAATCCCAGCCTCGCCAGGCATTACCCAATTCCCCGGAGGTACCAAGAATGGTTTGCAACTCTCCACTTTGCTCCGTCTTGACCCATGCGCCAGCTGAATAGGGTTCATTGACTTCAAATGTGCCAATATCCTTGAGAAAAACAACGTCTAATTCATTGGGAGATCGAAGCGCATGTCCGATTACTCCGTCAACGACTTCAGGGTTTCCGCAAGCCAGCGATCGAGTGGAATGATCCACCTTCTTGTCAATCGGAAGATTGTTTTGGCTTCTGTGGATCACCCCCTTTTTGACGGTATGAGGGGAAATGGATTCGAAGGCAAAGTGTGCGTCTGCTCTGGGTTTCTTTCGATTCTGATTGGACAATGACTCCAGGAATACCTGGGAGGCCTCTACCTCCTTTGCTGTTAGGTCTTTCTGCGCCAGGGCCTGATTTATTTTTTTGGTTAAGACTTCAATGTCTCGTTCAGCTTCCTTCGAAGGTAATAACATAACCGGACCAGAGGCATGTACCGGCCCTTTGCCTTCATCTCCAATACGAAATTCTCCGACCATCCCTACTTCTTTGAGATTGTTGAAGAAGGCAGCCATTTGATAATATTCCTTCTGCGAAAGAGGGTCAAATTTATGATCATGACAGGTAGCACACTCAAGGGTCAGACCCAGGAAGGCTGTCGCTGTGGTATTGGTTCGTTCCTGCACATATTGAAGCCGAAATTCTTCATCGGGGATGCCCCCCTCTGCACTGGCAGGATGATTCCGATGAAAGGCTGTTGCGAGTTTTTGTTCTCTGCTTGCATCGGGAAGCAAATCGCCTGCAAGTTGCCAGGTAATAAACTGATCATAGGGAATGTTCTCTCTGAATGCCTGAATGACCCAATCTCTCCAGGGCCAATTGTATCTTTCGGCATCCAGATGCATACCCTGTGTGTCGCCAAAGCGGGCAACATCCAGCCACTCCATGGCCATGCGCTCGGCATGAGTATCGCTGTTCAGCATGCGATCCACCAGGTCTTCATACGCAGTTGGGGAAGAATCTCGAACAAATTGGTCGATCTCTTCCAGTGTTGGTGGAAGCCCTGTCAGATCGAAACTCAGCCGACGAATGAGACGCTCTCTATCTGCTTCTGTTGAAGCTTCCAATCCTTTCTCTTCGAGCTTTGCCAGGACAAACTGGTCTATTGGATTGATGACTCTTCCAGCTACATCGGGAATAGAAGGCCGTTTTGCTGGCTGAAATGCCCAGTGATCCTTCCATTCTGCCCCTTGCTCAATCCATCTTGTGATCAAAGCCTTTTCTGTATCAGTCAAGGATAAATTGGATTCAGGAGGCGGCATTAAGTAGTCGGGATCATTGGAGGTGATTCTATGCCAGGCTTCACTCTTGCCAAGACTTCCTTTGCTGAAAGCCTTGTTGCCAGATTCCTTCAATCTTTGGAATGCTTCTTCTTCCAGATCCAGTCGCAAATCTGCTTCCCGGGTGTTGTCATCTGGTCCATGGCACTTATAGCATCGATCGGCCAGAATTGGCCGAATGTGAAAATTGAAATCTACCTGATCCGGAAGATGTTGGTAGGCAAGCTCTACCTCCTCCGGTATCGGTGGCTGACAAGCGAGGCATAGAATGAGGAGGAGTATGGATAGAAAAAATCTCATGTCGGAATGATTGAACGAATATGGAATGGGGTGTTCCGAGGAGGGAGATGAACAGGGTGCAGGAATCTCAGCAGTCCCGCTCTTCCCACTCCACTCGGAACACATGACAATTATGCAGGCACCAATCCGTGAGGATCGATGACATATTTCTTCGCAGCCCCGCCATCAAAATCCATATAGCCTGCGGGTCCATCATCCAGGCTGATTACCTGAACATTGACTGCATCAGATATCTTGATTTTGTCATAGAGAATGGCCATCATCAGATTGCGGTTGTACTTCATGACAGGACATTGCCCAGTCGTAAAGTGATGGGATTTTGCCCAGCCCAACCCAATTCTGATGCTGAGATTTCCGATTTTGGCATTGTCATCCACGCCACCGGGATCACCTGTTACATACAATCCTGGAATTCCAATACCTCCGCCTGCTCTGGTTACCTCCATGGCAGCATTGAGTACAGTGGCTGGTTGCTCTACACTGTGGCCGTGGCCATGTCCTCGCGCCTCAAATCCCACACAATCGACTGTACAATCTACTTCTGGAACGCCCACAATTTCGGCTATTTGTTCGCCAAGCGTCGCATCCTTGCGCAGATCTATGGTTTCACAGCCAAAACTTCTTGCTTGTGCCAATCTTTCAGGAATCATATCTCCAACGATCACCACAGCAGCTCCCAATAGGTGACAAGAAGCTGCACATGCGAGACCGACTGGCCCTGCGCCAGCAACATAGACTACTGCACCTGGTTTTACGCCTGCCGTGACAGCACCGTGATAGCCGGTTGGCAGAATATCTGACAGGAGGGTCAGGTCTCTGATTTTTTCCATAGCTTGTGCAGCATCTGGAAATTTTAGTAGATTAAAATCAGCATAGGGGACCATGACATATTCTGCCTGACCTCCTATCCATCCACCCATATCCACATAGCCGTAAGCAGCGCCTGGGCGATCTCCATTCACACTCAAACAGATACCAGTTTGTTGTTCTTTACAGTTTCGGCATCGACCGCAGGCGATATTGAACGGCACTGATACAATGTCTCCAACTTCCAGGAATTCTACATCCCGTCCTTTTTCCAGAACCTGTCCGGTGATTTCATGCCCTAAAATCAGCCCCTCCGGTGCCGTGGTTCTGCCTCGAACCATGTGTTGATCGCTCCCACAAATATTGGTAGAGACGATTTTCAGGATTACGCCATGATGGCATTTTCGATCTCCCAGGGCTAATTCCGGAAACGCTATGTTTTGCACTTCCACAACGCCGGGTTTGATGTACGCAAGACCTCGGTTAGTAGCCATAGTAATAGAGGGGTTAAAGTGATATAAAACTTGGATTTCAGCTTGGTTCTGGGTCGTTGAATGAAAATCTTTTCTTTTTGTCGTTGTTACATGGATAACCTTATGTCGTACAGCACCGCCAAAATTAGCCAAAAACTACTGATCGGATGGTCCGGTGCAATGCCAATCGGATGGTCCGGTGCAATGCCAAAATTCTACCCCTAGCCCTCATTTTCTCTTCAGTTTGCCGAATTGTTGGCCCCAATCCGCCTGTGAATGGCATCGCTTATAAATGCGTTGATTCTGGATTTTCCTGCGCCTCAAGGCATATTGTTTTGCATGAATAAGTTGCCAATGCTATTGCGATCAACTCAAGATCCCCTTCACGACTGTTCCGTGCACGTCGGTGAGTCTATATCTCCGCCCTTGGAATTTGTAGGTGAATCGTTCGTGATCGATTCCTAACAGGTGCATCATGCTTGCCTGAAAATCATGAATATGTACAGGGTCCTTGACGATATTGTAACTGAAATCATCAGTCTCGCCATAAGTCAGACCTTGTTTGACTCCGGCACCAGCCATCCAGATGCTATAGCACTTGGAGTGATGGTCTCTCCCGTAATTGGTTTTACTCAAGGCTCCCTGGGAATAATTTGTCCTGCCAAATTCCCCTCCCCAGATCACCAATGTATCCTCTAGCATGCCTCTTTGCTTCAAATCAATGATCAGTGCTGCTGACGCCTGATCTGTTTCCTTGGCTTTGCGTTTGATATTCACCGGTAAATCATCGTGGTGATCCCAACCCCTGTGATACAGTTGAATGAATTTTACTCCTCTTTCTGCCAACCGTCTGGCCAGTAGACAATTTGCTGCATAAGTGCCTGGAGTTCTGGAATCTTCTCCATATAATTCATAGATATGATCGGGCTCCCCAGAAATATCTGTTACTTCCGGAACCGAGGTCTGCATGCGGAAGGCCATTTCATATTGAGCAATTCTGGCTTCAATCTCAGGGTCCTGGAAGCTCTCGAATTGAAGCTCCTGCATCTGCTTGAGTAGATCCAGTTGAGATTTGCGATCCGCATGCTTCACCCCAGGAGGATTGCTAAGGTAGAGTACCGGATCTTTGCCCGCCCGAAATTGAATCCCTTGATGCTGTGATGGCAAAAATCCATTGCCCCACAGTCGTGAATACAAGGGTTGTCCGCCTTTATCCTTGGTGATAAGTACAATGAAAGCAGGAAGATTTTCATTATCACTGCCAAGGCCATAGTTGATCCAGGAGCCAATGGCTGGACGACCTGGAAATTGGGAGCCAGTCTGGATAAAGGTTACGGCCGGATCATGATTGATGGCATCGGTATGCATAGATCGGATGACCGTAATTTCATCAGCAATTTTGGATTGATAAGGAAACAGCTCACTCATCCAGATTCCTGACTGCCCATATTGTCGGAAGTTGAATTGAGATCCGGCAAGTGGAAAAGACGTTTGGCCAGCGGTCATGCCAGTGAGTCTTTGTCCTTTGCGAACGGATTCAGGCAGCTCCTCTCCATTCATCTTTCTTAACAAGGGTTTGGGATCGAAGAGATCAATTTGTGAGGGTGCTCCGCTTTGCAAGAGATAGATAACTCGCTTGGCTTTGGGGGCAAAATGAGGCAATGAAGGAAGACCACCATTCCCGGATGGAAAAACGGTGTTGCCCAGCATCTGAGAAGGACCCAGGAGGGAAGCCAATCCCATGGCTCCTAGACCAAGGGCTGATTTGTGTAGAAAGTCTCTTCTACTTCGTAAAGGCAGGTATTTGTTGCAGTCAGCCATAGCCGTGGAATAGAGATTGAATTTCGTAAATTCTGTTGATCGATTGTATGAAAAACAGGTCAGGAGTGGTAGAAAAATCAGCCTGCTTATTTTGCCGCTAACCAAACAGCCATTTCCCCCATCTTTCGGTGCGCCCATGCATAGTATGGAATGGCTGAAAATGCTACCTTTGCTGATTCAAGAGAAGCTGTCCCGGATATTTTTCCCAATCCATTCAAGAGTTCAGGATCGTACTGGTAGGCAAAAGCTTCATCTTCTGAGATGGCCAAGGCCAACACGCCTCCTGGATTATCAGCTTGCTCAGCACAGTAGACTAGGGGGCCTCTTTCCAAAGCGATTTTCCCCGAATTGGCAGCTACTTCCTCTCGGCTTTGTACGATCCGTACTTGCATGCCCAGGCTTAGGTCAATCTGATCGCCTTTTTTCCAGCTTCGATTTCCAAGCGTATAATATCCTTTATCCTGAGCCAGTTTGATTGCTTCGCCATTGATGCTGATGTTATAGGGAGTGTTCTGAGGATTGATATATCGATAGAGATCCCCATCCATGACTTCATTTCTGGCCCAAGCTGGTACTCGTAGCTTGAAATTAGCCTCAACCTCATCTTCATTTTCAATACGCAGGACTACTTTGCCATCCCATGGATAATTCGTTTGTTGGGAGAATTGGAGTGTGTGAGCACCCAGATCGATTTCTGCCGAATTGCCGATGTACAAATTGACATAAACATCCTGTCCATCAGTGGCATAAATATAGCCAGGCAAGGAAGGAAGCACTCGAACAACATTTACCGGGCAGCAAGAGCAATCGAACCAGGGAGATCTGCCACATACGCCCTGATTGAAGGTATGCACCCCATCTGTTTCCAGTGGATTAGGATAAAAGAAGGTATTGCCCTCAAAGGAGACCCCGGCCAGGAACCCATTGTAGAGTGTTCTTTCAAAGACATCCATGTATTTCACATCTCCACTTCTGAGGAACATGCGATGGTTCCAGAACATCAGGGCGATGGCAGCACAAGTTTCTGTATAAGCGGTTGCATTTGGGAGTTCATAATCTGGACCGAATCCTTCGTGCTTAGGTTCTGCACCGATTCCACCAGTAAGATATATTTTCTGATGAACGATATCATTCCAGATGTTTCCCAATGCCTGATCATAGGCAGTCTCTCCTGTTAGTGCCGCCACATCCGTCGCACCTGAGTAAAAGTACCCCGCTCTCACAGAATGTCCGACCGCTTCTTCTTGCTCTTCGAGGGGTTTGTGATCTTGTTGATACTTTCCGCTATGCCAGTCTTCTTTTTCCTCTCGCCCCTCATGATTCCCTCTTTGATCTACAAAATGCTTGGCCAGATCCAGATAGCGTTGTTCTCCCGTGACTCGGTATAGCTTAACCAGGCCGATTTCGATTTCCTGGTGGCCAGGTACACCTGGATTTTTCTCTGGGCCAAATACCTGATCTACCAGATTCGCATTTTTTAGGGCGACATCGAGCAGGGTCCTTTTGCCAGTAGCCTGAAAATGCGCCACAGCCGCTTCATACATATGTCCAACATTGTACAATTCATGATGAATCCCGAGACTGGTCCAGCGTTTCTTGCCAGCTTTATCGGCGGCTTTCTCTGGATTGATTGTCCGATTGGTATACAGATAGCCGTCATCTTCCTGAGCCGCAGCAATCTTGGCAATCAACTCATCCAGATACTGATCAAGCTCCGGATCATTGTGAACTTGCAGGGAATAGCTGGCTCCCTCAATGACTTTGAATACATCGGAATCATTGAAGAATATGCCTTCGAATTCTCCTTCTTCCAGACCGCCTGCCTTGGCAAAATTGCTGATTCGGCCTGTTTCTTTACATTTTTTGAAATTGTAGGGAATGGTCACCTGTCGATTGACTTCCAAACGAGGTGCCCAGAATTGATCGTTAATGTCCACCTCTGTAAAGGCGACAGGCTGTATCGGATAATCTCTGCTCGCCGATGTCGGTTCGGAATTTTCCTGATTTGGACCCGGGTCTGGTTGACAACCGAACAATAGCAGTACCCCAAGTACATAAATGCCTGAAATACGAAAAAAAATAGAAGTAGTCATGTGTATGCAAATCAATGTGCTCTTGGAATAAGGTAGGAAATAATCTGGAGGAGGCAAGGACAGGGACGCTGACCTGCCTGCGAAATCCTTGGTAATGGGTAAATTCATTGACATCAAAATCGGTGTATCCTCTTCCTGCTCATTTCTTTCACTCTCTTCGGGAGAGGAGCAAAGAATTACCTTTGATTCCTTGAAAAAAATCAGTGCTAGTCGCTATCTTTCAGGCCGGACAAGACCCATTGGTAGTTTTTGATACAAATACTTGGTCAGCATTCACCCATAAAAGACATTCGGATTGACACATACCTTCAACAACAGTTTTGCTAATCTCAGACTTTGTACAAAAATTGAAGAGATTTTTTTTCCCACCAAAAGCGTGAAATCCAATCTCTATTCGCTCATTTGGGTAACCGAAGGAATGATTGACTTATCTGTAGATGAACTGTTGGTGTCCTTGAATTCTCATCAGATGACCTTCATCACACCAGTCCAATATGTGCGCCTTGTGGAGAATCACGGGAAAGTACAACTCATTCAGTTTAACCGGGAATTCTACTGTATTCGTGAAAATGACCATGAAGTATCCTGCGATGGCATTTTATATTTCGGGACGCAAGGTGTTCCAGTGATCGATCTGTCTTCTAAAGAAATAGACAGTTTCGAACGCTTGCTTGGCGTCCTTGAAGAAGAATTTGAGATCATTGATGCGATTCAGGAAGAGATGCTGCGAACCATCCTCAAAAAGTGGCTCATCAAATCCACCCGTATTCTGAAAAGGCAAAAGCAGTTTTTGGGAGAGCATGAGCCCAAAGTGGAATTGTTGCGCCAATTCAAAATTCTTCTGGAGAAAAACTACAAGCAATACCACAAAGTAAAAGAGTATGCCAGCCTCCTGAACAAATCTCCCAAGACAATTGCCAACCAATTCAAGATTCTCGGCCAAAAAAGCCCAAGTGCGATGATCCAAGACCGAATCATTGCTGAAGCCAAAAGATACATCCTCTATTCTTCTCTTTCGGTTAAAGAAATTGCCTACAATTTGGGATTTGAGGATGCACCTTCCTTTTCCAACTATTTCAAGAGCAAAACAGGCATTTCTCCCAAATATTTCGCAGAATCCGCTGGCCAATAGCGGTTAATGAACAGCAAATAAGAGGAGATGTCTGATTGAGGAAAACCGAGTTTGCTAGCTCTGGCCAGTTACGTCTTTTTCTGCTACATAACCGACTCAAAAGATCAAGCAAAATTACTCAGATGTTTATTCCCTGATCCCGAGGGAAATATTTACATCTTATCGGGAAATATCTGCTCGGAAAGAATCTCTGAATTCTCCGATGTTTGTTCCTCAATCAAATCATTAAACTAGGTTAATTATGGAACATACAATTGAACAAAACCTGCAGCACATCTTTTCTCTCTTAAAAGAAGGGCAATTCATCGAGGCAATGGACACCTATTTGCATGATGAAGTCATCCTGCAAGAAGCCAATGATGAACCCAAGCATGGCAAGGCGTTTTGTACCAAATTCGAGCAAGATTTCATCGACAACCAATTGGCAGAATTTGTGCGATACGATGTTGGTGAGTATGCGGTCAACGGAGATCGTTCCTTTTACAATGCTGTCATGGAACTCAAAATGAAAGACGGTAGCACCATGTTGTCAGAGCAAGTGGTGTCTACGCAATGGAAGGACGGGAAAATTTACAGAGAGCGATACTATCATGCCTGATATGGCAATTTGGCTAAGAGACTGTTTGAACATCTGTTACTTATTTTTTGTATGTGTGTTTTTTCCTCATCCTACAGCTTTTTTTGTCCTCATAGCACCACTATGAGAACAAAAAAGAGCCTTGTCTGAGAAAAAAATACAGCCTAAAAATTCTCAGCACAAATTTCAAAACAGTCTCTAAGATCATTCTGGGTCAGAA
>JBCCGK010000079.1:0-57435 GCA_039029315.1 Bacteroidota bacterium
ACCGTACACTTTTACCAGTTTATGCGAGCTGGCCCCCAAAATTCGGTAAACTGGGGTGGATTTGTGAGTTGGGTTAAGCTGTTCGGTTCCCCCAACTTTTTGAGCGCATTCGCAAAAAGTTGCGTAAAAACCGCCAAAATTCTAAGCCCAACTCACAAATCCACCCCAGTTTACCGAATTTTGGGGGCCAGCTCGCATAAACTGGTAAAAGTGTACGGTAAAGAGATTTGAATTTCCATTTTGGCCAAAGTCAAACTTAATCTCTGCCACCAAATGCATACGCTTCATCTGTTTACGATCTGTGGCAGACACACTCCCTTCTGCCATGTGAACACGATTTGATGGCAGGACAACTTGATTGGTTTCGGACTTAGGGATGTGGTAGGCCTTCAAAAAAGCCAAAGACCAGATGGGATTGCCTCCAAAGATGAACGCCAGCTTGTCGAATAGCCCTTTTCCAGAGAAGAAATAGATTGGCCAGAGGCTCTTGTCCGAACAAATAGCACAATGTTCTGGCTAAAAACGTAACAAATTGCCTCACGATCGTTATGGAATATGAAGGAGAGCTGGCTCTCCTTCATAAACAGAACATCAACGCTACATGTTTCCTATTTCTCATCCTTTTTCTACTCTCCATGAATCAACTCATACCTGCCTTCCTTGTGTTATTGTGTGGCCTCCTCTTCATGCCGTCGGACCTCTGTAGTCAATCGATTGCAAATTCTGACAAGCCCAGTGTGATTCATGTATTTGTTGCCTTATGTGACAATGCCAACCAGGGAATCGTTCCTGTTCCAGCTTCTATTGGCAATGGACAAGACCCGCATTCCAACCTATACTGGGGAGCAGGGTATGGAGTTCGAACCTATTTCAGCAGAAGTTCCAGATGGAAATTGATAGAAAAAATCAACAAACCAGCCCCCCACATTCTGGAACGCTGCATATTCAAACATACCAATCAGAATGTCCTTTTAGTAGCTGATGCCTATGACGGGGCCAAAATTCGGGAAGCAATCATTCATTTCACAGCTGCCAGCGCTGGTCACCACTCCACCTCTGTCTCTCTGGACACAAAAGAATATCAGGCGGGAGGAGCCGCTGACCTTGTCGCCTATGTTGGCCATAATGGGTTGATGGAATTTGATATTCCTTCCCCACCCCCTCCGCTGACTTCAAAGAAGAAAGATGCCATTATGCTCGCTTGTATCAGCAAAGGATATTTCTCTCCACTGTTGACAAAAACTGGCGCCAACCCCCTCTTGTGGACCACTGGACTGATGGCTCCCGAAGCCTATACCTTAGAAGCGGCCATTCAGGGATGGATCGAAGGAAAAACAGATGCTGAGGTACAACAACTCGCTGCTGCTGCCTATCACAAATATCAAAAATGTGGACTCAGAGGAGCTGGTCGATTGTTGGTTACGGGAAAATAATTCTACTTTTTGATGTAAAAACAGAAGCAGGCCGAGGATCGAATTCCCAGTCTGCCCCTGTTTGTGCTTGCTTGAAGAATAGACATTCAAACAAGCACCTCAACGAATCAAGGTAAGCGAACCAACTGTTGGTCCAGGCCAATCGACATTCCCTTCGAAGACGGCCGTATGCACTCTCCAGACAAATACATCAGAATTTGCCAATTGACCATTGATGCGCCCATCCCACCATTCAGCTGGCTGTCCATGATCATCCAAAACCGTTGACTCCCAGACCAAATCTCCCCAAATGGTATAGACGCCAATATGGTACTCGGTCAGACCTGTGCCTTTTGGGAAAAAGAGAGAATATTCTCCCGGTCCATGCAAAGGGGCAAAGGCATTGGGAATATACAAGCCACCAAAGCCATTGGGCTGAACCGTTTGTACAACTGTATCGGCGCATGCCCCCAAATATGCAATCAACCGAACATCATAGGCTTGGTTTCCTGAAAATCTGTGGATGGGATTGGTACTCGTATTCACAGCACTTCCATCATCAAAATCCCATTCGTATCTGTCTGCATTGAAGGAAGTATTGGTGAAAATGACTGTTCCATCAAACCGATCCATGATCATGGAATCATTCGCAAAGAAGCCTGCAACAGGAGTCTCTGCAACCGAAATAAAATTCTGGAAAGTGATTTCATCCGCACATTTCCCCTCATAAGACACAATAAGTCTGACATCATAGGTGCCAACAGCCTGATATACATGCGTAAATACCGAGTCCAGACTATGACTCCCATCTCCCTGTTCCCATCGCCATTCTGTGGCATTGGTCGAAAGATCTGTAAACTCAACGGATAAGGGTTGGCACCCGTCCGTAGGTTCAGCACTGAACATCGCTTGAGCCTGCGGAATGATTCGAATGGTGTGAACCACAGTATCGGCGCATCCGTAGGTATTCAGGACGATCAAGCGAACGTCATATTCCCCAGGACTACCAAAGATGACCGATGGATGTTCCAGGCTGGAGGTTTCTCCATTTCCAAAATCCCACAAATAACTCAAGGGCAAAGCTGCACTGAAAGATTCATTGACAAAATCTACTGAAGCAGACCCACATGCTTCGGTCAAAGAGGGAGTAAATGCTGCAATGGGCTCACTGGCGACATCAATCTGAACCCTGCTTGTGTCAAAACAAAATCCAGCTGTATCCACAATCAACTCTACAATAAAGGATTGGTCAATCAAGGTATATAGATGACTGGGATCTGTCTCTCGTGAGTTCCCGGAATTGTCTCCAAAATCCCAGAGGGAGTTGCTATACTGTTGACTTTGATTGGCAAACTGAACCAGCAAAGGTGCACAGCCTCTTTCGGGAGTGGCAAGAATGTCTGCGACGGGTTGGGGATACACATGAACTGTATCAGTCAAGGTGTCTCGGCAATTGAAATCATTGATCACCTCCAGCCCTACTGCAAATGTCCCAGTACTTTGATAAATGTGATTGGGATTGGCAAGAACGGAGCTTTCGCCATCACCAAATGTCCATCGATACAGCAAAGGCCTACTCGACTGACTGAGGTCTGTAAAAGTATTCAGTGCTGGAATGTCACAGATTTGATCCCAGTCTTTGGCAAAATTCGACAAGGGTGGACTCGCAACCTCTATTTGAATGCTGGTGGTATCAAAGCAAAATCCGGCCGTATCTACAATCAATTCGACCACATAAGTTGTATCTGGCTGGACAAAGGTGATAGCCAGATCTTGGTCAAACAGGGTGTCGCCAGCCACCACCCATTGCCAGCCCGTGGCGTGAGTGGACTGATCCTGAAGATTGACATCAAATGGGACACAGCCCTGCAAACTGTCTGCAACAAACATTGCTTGTGGAATGGGATACACAAAAATGGTATCCTTGCTGCTATCCACACATCCATAAGCCGAGCTGATCATTTGAGTTACCACATATTGGCCCACTTGCAGATAGCCATGAGAAGGATGTTGGGCCGTCGAGCTATTGCCATCACCAAAAGTCCACAAATAACTCACAGGAACCTCAGACTGACTCTGATCTGTGAATTGAACTGTAGCTGGCCCCTCACAGAACTGTGATTCTGAGACAGAAAAAGCACTCTGGGGAGGATTGGCGATTTGAATGTCAATGCTGGTAGTATCAAAACAAAAATCAGCAGTATCCACCATCAGAACCACCACATCAGTATCAGCCACAGTATAGGTATAAGCTGGATTTTGCGTACCAATCGGTCCTCCATCGATGATCCATTCCCAATCACTTGCGCCTGTGGACAGGTTGGTGAATTGCACAGACAGCGGCACACAACCCTCTATAGTATCTGCGCCAATGATGGCTTGGGGTTGCGGATAAACAAAGATGGTATCCCCACTTGTATCAGCACATCCAAAATCATTGGAAATTATTTGGCTGACGATCCATTCGCCTATTTGGAAATAGGTATGCCCAGGATGCTCCAGATTACTGGTGGTCCCATCTCCAAATGCCCAAGCATAACTCAATGGGCGGGTAGACGAGGAAGTATCTGTAAATTGCACCATGGCAGGTGCATCACAATGCCGATCGGCATCCACAAAGAACCCTGCCTCTGGCCAGCTACTTGTCTGAATCAGAATCGTATCTGCATCAAAGCAGAATCCGGCTGTATCCACGCTGAGAATCACTTCATAGCTTGTGTCAGGAATGGCAAAGGTATAGGAGACACTATTGCTGGAGAATGATTGATTGTTAATGTTCCAGACAAGTTGGCTATTGTTGGTAGAAGAATCCACAAACACCACATCGAGCGGCACACAGCCAGCTGTAGTATCTGCTGTTGCCTGGGCCAACGGCTGTGGATGGACATAGATCGTGTCTGAACTCACAGCCTGACACCCAAAGTCATTGCTGACGATCAAACTCACTACAAATACTCCGACAGAGGTATAGGTATGTACAGGGTTCGCCAGGGTCGAACTATCCCCATCTCCGAAATCCCAGATATAGGTAATGGGTCGGCTGGATTGTGACACATCCGAAAATTGAACAGTTGCAGGCGCATCACAATGCTGATCTTCATCCACAGTAAAAGCGCTGACAGGTTCGCTGGATGTCTCTATGGTGATTGTATCAGAATCAAAACAAAAGTCAGCAGTATCCACCTCCAGGATGATCTGATAGATCGTATCCGGCACCGAAAAGACATAGGACAGCGCACCTCCACTGATACCAGTTCCATCCAGTGACCAGTGCGCATGAGAATTTCCACTTGACAAATCCTGGAGATTCACCAGCAAAGGCGCACAACCCTGCAAGGAATCTGCCCCTATTTGTGCTTGAGGCTGTGGGAGCACCCACACAGGATAGTGGATCGAGTCGACACAGCCAAATGGATTGCTGACCGTCAATTGTACATCAAAGTTCCCACTCATGCCATAGACATGGGTCGGATCATGTAATTGGCTACTGTCTCCATCCCCAAAGGTCCAGAGAGAAGCCAGAGGCGTTGTCGCAGAAGATTGATTTTGAAATTCTACCAATGCATTTTCTCCACAGACTGTATCCTCCAGAATTGCAAAATCAGGCTGGGGCACCTCAAATATCTGAATGCTTGCAGTAGCGCTGTTTTGGCATCCCTGATTGTCTGTAACCTGAAGACTTATCGTATAGACACCTGTACTATCGTATTGATGAACAGGATGCTGGAGAATACTGGCAGTACTATCCCCAAAGTCCCAGAAGTAATTCAGCCCATTTGTCGTGCTGTCTGTGGCGACGAGCAGTGGCGGACAAGCAGCAGTATCAGAAAGCGTGAAGCCGGGATCTGGCAATGGCAATACGGTAATGGTATCAGTAACCATATTGGGACAATTGTTGGTATCGGACAAGGCGGTAAGGCTGACAACATACACCCCTGCACTGAAATAGGTATGCGTAGGATTCTCCAGGTTCGTCCCAATATTATCTCCAAAATCCCAGGTGTAACCCGTTGTGCCAATAGAGGTATTGCTAAACAAAATGGGGGTCCCGATACAGACGACATCCATGTCCGGGGCAAAACTTACCTGTGGAGATGGCTGGACAATGATTTGAATGCTATTGGTATCAAAAGAACATCCATTGTTGACATAATGATAGACGGTATAGCTTCCCGCTTGTGAAAAAGTATGAACCGGATCAATCACTGTCGGTTGCGTCCCTTCTATTTCCCAGCCAAAAAAAGGTGCTCCTGACAAGCCCTGAAACTGAACGGTCAAAGGTTCACAGCCTGAGATCGGGCTTGTATTGAAGAAGGCATCGATGGTATTCGGGAATACCGTAATGTCCACACTTCCTGTATCCGCCCCACAGCTATTGGTAGCAATCAGATATACCGTATAGACTGTGAAGCCAGTATCTGGTGTATGAGATAGAAAAATTGTTGGAGGAATGCTGTCTGTTGAAAACAAACTTGCAGAACTGATGCTGTCCAAATACCAGAAGAAATTATCGGGATTCCCAAGCGTTGCATTTCCAAAATCAACCGGAAATACTGAACAACCACTGTTGACAGCCGGACCAAAACGAACCTGTGGCCTTGGAAAGACATGCACACTGTCTGTTTTGCAAACCGTAGAACAGGCATTGGTGATACAAAGGCTAACATAATAGGTGGTATCATCGGTTCCCTCCAGGTAACTCACCGGTGGAGGAGTGGGCGAGCTGCTGGTATCTCCATTGCCAAAGTCCCAGAAATAAGTCCCACGTGACGGGATGCTCTGATCGACAAAGGTGACGGTAAGTGGTGCGCAGCCTGAATCAGGGAGCAAATCAAAGTCGGGCACTGGCGTTTCGAGAATCAGAATATTGCCACTCAAAGAATCCTGACACCCGCTGCCATTGGTTACGATCAGGGTATAGGTAAACAAACCCGTATCGGCATAGACATGCGTAGGAGAAATAGCGTTACTGTTATTAACATCCCCAAAATCCCACAAATAACTGTTCCCGCCAATGCTCTGATTGCTGAATAAGACTGCATCCCCTGTACAGGCAGAGGGATCGACAGAGAAGGCTGGAAGCGGTAGGACATCCACCAGTATTGATTTTTGGTCACGACTTATGCAACCGTTTGGATGAATGACTTCATAGGTGAGCGATACACTGGTCCCCGCTGGGACAAGACCAGGATCAAAAGCACCACTGGTCCCATTGGTAATTCCAGGTCCTGTCCAGATTCCTCCTATCGGGCTAAATGAGGCAAGCAAGAAAGCCGGACTGCTTTCACACAGAATCTCATCCGGTCCAACATCAACTGCAAGCGTATCCAGAATAAGGATATGGGTGGTATCTTGTGTCTCACAACTGGTGCCGGGAGCGAAAGTATAAATAAGTTGATTCAGACCGGGACTCATCAATTCTGTATTGAAGGAGCCAATCATTGGATCGAGTATGTAAGCCCCTCCACTCCATAACCCATTGCCGGGAACAGCTCCTTGAATAGTGTCCAGACCATGATTGAAACAAAGGGTATCTCCTGGTCCGGCACTGATGCTATCAGCGACCACCACCACCACCACCACTGTATCAGAGTCTACACAGCCAAATGCAGTTGTAAACGTATAGCTGAGGGTAACTGTGTCTGGACCACCGAGGATTGAGGGAAGGAACTGATTGCCCGACACGCCTGGGCCTGCCCACTGGCCCGCAGGAGGGCTGGCAACAGGCAAGGCTTGGGGAATACTGACCAGACAATACAAAGCGGTGTCTCCCATGATATCCACCTCTGGATTGGGATGAATTGTGATCACGACCTCATCCCGTCCAGGACATCCCACAGTGTCAATCAGGGTATAAGTGAACACAAATGTACCTGAAGTATCTGCGACAAATTCGTTGCCATTGACAAGGTTCGGTCCGGTCCAGTTTCCTCCTATCGGAGAAGCATTCAAGGATATCACCACACTGCTATCTTCGCAAAGAGCTGTATCAGCCATGGCTTGCACCATAGGGGTATCGATCACCGTGATGTACAGGGTATCATAGGCCAGGCAGCGTGGAGCTATATGTGTATAGATCAGCTCATAGGTTCCAAGAGTATCGGGAACAAACAAACTGTCATTCACAACTCCTGCCCCAGTCCAGAATCCAGGGTCTGGGTTTCCATCCAAATCCAGGGAATCATTGATACAGATTGTTTGATCAGGTCCCGCATTGACCACAGGCAAGGGATCTACATCAAAACTGATGGATCGAGCGGTAGGACCACACTCATTGATCACAGTCAAGGTGATGCTATGGGAGCCAGGTTGAAAGCTGATTGGGGTCAAAACCGGCCCATTCACAATAGCAGGCGTCCCTGTGGTCGTCCAGGTATAGGAGCTAATGGGCGAACCAAAATCATCCAGCGTGTAATTCAGACTATCAAGCATAAATACATCACAGGTATCGGCGACAGTATCCAGCACAATTCGAGGAGAAATATTGACATAGATCAGGGTATCAGTGGTGTCTGAGTCGCATCGATTCCAGGCAATCAACTGAACCAAGAAAGTATCTGGCGCCTGGAAACAAATTTCTGGTTCAAAGGAATTCGGGCCACTGCCACTCCCAAAACTCCATGCAGAGTCAGAAAATACATGCCACTCAAAATACATGGGAAGCTGGTTGGAGTCAGGGGTGCTCAGGTTTTGAAAATTCATGCAGAAGGGTGCACACCCTTGATTGGTATCCGGCAACATCGCAGCGACTGGCTCTTGTACCACTACAATATCCCGCTCGAAGGTGTCGGCACCACAGTTGTTACTTGCATCCAACGAAACTGTATAGATTCCCGGCCCTGCCAAAGTATAGTCATGAATCGGGCTGACAGTGGATACAGGGACACTCCCATCTCCAAAATCCCACAGGTAGGCGGAAGGATCTGAGATAAAGGTAGAAGTAGGACAAGTACTGTTGACAAAAGTAGCCAAACCATCCGGGAGACAGACGGTATCCGGAGCTGTAAAATGGGCTTCTGGAGCAGGTCGAATGGTGATTTGGGTAGTAGAAAAGTGGGTAAAGCATCCGTTGACGGCTGTCAGGCGCACAGCATCCACATATCCGGCAATCGGTGCTATACATTTGTTGACATTGGTCAGATCGAATACATAGGATTGTGTATCCTCCTGGCTTACGGTATAGCTTGTTCCATAAATCCCCCAATCCCAAATATAGTAATCTACATTGTTGCATTGTGGATCAGTCTTGTTGATGGCACAAATGGTATCCTTTTCACAAAAAACAGGCTGGCCACATAACACCAAATCAGAAACCGGATCGGTATAGAACAGGACTTCTTGTTCATAACCGGGACAATTGGATCCATTTGCACGTACTGTCAACAAAAATGTTCCATAACAATCATAGACATGCGTCTGAACCGGATTGCTACTCGTAAGGATTGTCCCATCTCCAAAATCCCAGGTAAAGGGTCCCAGGCTTAGGGAGGTCTGCGTAGTATCTATCGTAAAGGTCGGACTAAACAATGTGTCGGGGGAATTCTGAATACATTTTCCAAGAGAATCCGCTGTTACAATGATGGCTGGTCCCCCATTCAGGGAGATCTGCTGACTACTGCTACAACTCAATCCAGCTGTGTCGACCACAGTCAAGAACACCGTATGTGTAATCGGTACTGCCGAAAAGGGAAAAGAAAAGCTTGGATTCGGTTGCGTGCTATTGCCAAATCCCGCAAAATTCCAATTATAAGACACAATCGTATTGGGGTCTCCCAAAGACGTAAAATCCACCGGATCAGTCGTACAGGGAGTAGCTCCAGACTGGGACCAACTGAAGGTCGCATCACACATCATGATCTCTGGTGAGGAATGCACCTCGCCGCCCAAGAGGGTGAGATAAGCAAATAGAATAGAGAAAAAGCTGCTCATGTTTGTTTGTGTAGTGGGTTAGCGGAATTTGGGCCGGGAAAATGGATTGATGAGGCATCTGCAATTGAACAGGGACAATTCGCTAAAATTCGCAGAAAGGGACACCTCCCAGCTACCTCCCCCGTCTGACCGAATCCCCGAGATCGGCATATCATAACTCAATCCAATCCGGTAGCGATTGGCGACCTTGGCTTGTCGAACAAATTCTCCCAATTCTCCACCAATCATCACGATGAGAGAATTGGTGTTGGTCTTCTTTAGTCCACGGCGATGAAACCATACCCCTCCCCAAATGCTGCTCTTGTATTGGAAGTCAAAGCCAGAACCAATCAGAATGGAACGATAGAAGAATCCCTGCGAAAAAAACTCTCCGAAAGACTGGGCTGAGGCAGATCGCTGGGTTTCCAGTTTTAGGGTAGGAATAAAATAGTAAGATCTGTTCTGACTAAACCGATAGGCATACGCCACATGAATCGTTCCTCGAAGGGGAAGGGTATCATTGATATTCTGGATGGAATTGTTGATTTGGGCAATATGATTGACGGCAAAGCCCGCCACCAGGGAATTATGTCGTTTGCTCTCCTGATATACAGTTGCTCCAAAGTCAAGGTCCGTGAATTGACTTTCGGTGATATTGTCTGTCGGAAAGGCCAGATCTGTGGCCCTCACTACCCCATGCACAGGGTCCAGCTGATCACTAAAAATAAATCGATCCCAATGGAGGGTTCGCCGATTATAGGTCATCCGAAGACCCAAACTGAGTTCCCAATCTCCATAGGCATTTCGGCCACCAAACTTTCGGGCAAAAGAGAGTCCGCCACTTTGCCAGCGATATCTTCCCGCTCCCTCGACATTGTGCATATAGGTGATGCCGATGGCTGAATTGATACACCCCAATTCTACATCTGCGCCAAAAGCTTCGGTATAAAATTTCGTGGGGCGTTCTCCCACCCAGAACCATTGATCCCGATGGTTCAGGTGAATACTGGTTCCTCCTTCAAATCCTGTCAAAGCAGGATTCAGATACATGGGAGCAGAGAAATACTGCGTAAAGCTTGGGTCCTGTGCATGAAGTATCAGACACATGCCGAATAGCATCAGACTCCAAACAACAACTCGTTTTTGTAGGTTCATAGTGTCATTTGTGTGCACAAATAAAGAGGCACGAATGCCATCTTGATCTGCCAGGCAGACAAAAAAAATTTCGGAGATTCTTTTGAGGAGAAAGAAACAGTTCACCCTGCCCTTTCTAGTCAATAATAGAAGGCCAATTGAAAAAAATACCCTTCCTTTATTTCTCGAAATTTCGCATTTTTTTGTGAAAAGAGGAAAAAAATGTTTTCTTTTTTTCCCAAAGGTTTGATTTTCCTTTCCAAATGATCATTATTTTTTTCTTCTAGCTGTTTCCAGTTTATGTCCACATTTACCTCTCTATTTCTCAAAGAAATCCGTCGTCGCTTATTCGATGAAGGCATCCGTCGTGCCAGCCGCTGCCTGAACGAGCTGGATGATCAGCAGATTTGGCAGCGGCCCAATGACAACAGCAATAGCGTGGGCAATCTCATCCTTCACCTCAACGGCAATGTCAGGCAGTGGGTCCTGAGTGGTCTGGCCAAACAAGTCGATATTCGGCAGCGGCAATCCGAATTCGATGAACGGGGCCCCATTCCCAAAGAGACATTGATCGACATCCTTCAGCAGCTTGAAAGAGACATTGCCCCTGTGCTGGATCGCTTGACTGAAGAGGACCTGGTCTCAATGCATATCGCCCAGGGATTCGAGGAAAGTGGGATAGGTATTCTAATCCATGTCGTAGAGCATTTTTCCTATCATGTCGGCCAAATGGTCTGGGCAGTCAAAGCCTGGAAGGACATGGATATGGGCTTTTATGCAGGAGTGGATTTGGGCTGATTCTCTTCCTATCTTTGCGGCCATGAAAATATTGATTTTAGGTTCAGGTGGCCGAGAACATGCCATGGCCTGGAAATTGGCCCAGTCTTCGAAATGTGAGCAGTTATTTATCGCTCCCGGAAATGCCGGGACCGCTCAGCTAGGCACCAATGTTCCCATAGGAGTTGGAGAATTTGAGGCGCAGTATCAGCTTGTGAAAGCGCAAGGCATACATCTCGTGATCGTCGGACCAGAACAGCCATTGGTCGATGGGGTGGTTGATTTTTTTGAAGAAAAAGGAATTCCCATTCTGGGGCCATCCAAGCAAGCAGCTCAATTGGAAGGGAGCAAGGACTTTTCCAAACAATTCATGCTGCGACATGGGATTCCCACTGCTCAATATGCAAGCTTCACAGCAGCACAGATGAAAGAAGCCCAGGCATATGTGTCTTCCCATCCTCTCCCGATAGTGGTCAAAGCCAGTGGCTTGGCTGCTGGCAAAGGCGTTCTGATCTGTCAGACGCATGCAGAAGCAGAAGCAGCACTGAAGGATATGTTGTCTGGACAGAGTTTTGGGGAAGCGGGAGAGACGGTTGTCATTGAAGAATATCTGGATGGGATAGAGATCTCCATATTCGTCTTGAGTGATGGATCAGATTACAAGATTCTTCCTTCAGCCAAAGATTATAAACGAATAGGAGAAGGAGATACGGGCCTCAATACAGGCGGCATGGGGGCTGTCTCTCCTGTCCCCTTTGCGGATGAGGCTTTTTTGGCTACTGTAGAAGAAAGCATCGTGCACCCTAGTCTGACTGGCCTCCAACAAGAAGGAATTCCTTTCAAGGGCTTCCTGTTCATCGGCCTGATGGTAATAGATGGGCAGCCATTCGTCCTTGAATACAATGTACGTATGGGAGATCCAGAGACAGAAGTGGTTCTGCCACGCCTTGATGCAGATTTTGCGAGTCTATGCATGGCTGCTGCCACCGGGCAACTTAGGGATGTACCCATGGCGATTCACCCACAAACCTGCGTAACAGTCATGATGGTAAGTGGTGGCTATCCGCAAGCCTATGCCAAAGGCAAAGTCATGAAAGGGTTCGAGGGGGTCAGTGAGTCTATTTTGTTTCATGCTGGCACCAAGGCCGAGGGAGAGCAGATTTTCACCAATGGTGGACGGGTTTTGGCGATTAGTTCCCTGGGCGACAGTATCGAAGCGGCAGTCCAACAATCTTTGCAAGGAGCGGATATGATACAATTTGATGGCAAGAACTATCGGCGGGATATAGGGAAGGATTTGATGGGATAAAAGAGATAAGGATAAGGAACAGTCAAAAAAGAGAACATTGTTGTCGTTTCGGCGCGCGGGATCGGGTGGAAGGAAATGGATTTGGATCATCAATTATTCACAGAACATAAATTGATTGGTATGCGATATTTGATTTGGTTAATTCTTGGAGGGGGACTCATTCTAACCGCTTGTACACAGAAGACAGCAAGCCTGGAAGCGGGCGCATGGCGGTTCGGATTGATGTTGCAGGAAGGAGTAGAGCTACCATTCATGTCCACCCTGGACCAGATTGGCGATGCCTATATTCTGACCATCCATAATGATACGGAAGACATTCGAGTCCAGGAAATTACTCGATGGGGAGATTCGATTTTTATTCGAATGCCCGTTTTTGATTCAGAATTTCAGGGGAAAATCACCTCTTCCAGCTCCATCGAGGGTGTATGGCGCAATTACTCCCGTGGCGCTGATTATCAGATCCCTTTTTCGGCAACAAAAGGGGAGACCTTGACTCGCTTTGTGGACTCACAATCCGGGGCAAGCGAAATCGCCTCAATTTGGCAAGCAACTTTTAGCAAAGGAACTCCAGATAGTGTCAGAGCCATCGGAGAATTCGATCAAAATGCCTCTCACTTGCGGGGAACGTTTTTGACCGAAACAGGCGACTATCGATTCCTGGAAGGCATCGTCGATGGAGATCAGGTCAAATTGTCCTGTTTTGATGGGGCACATGCCTTTTTGTTCACAGCCCAACTCAATGCGCAAGGAGAATTGAATGGGACCTTCCTCTCGGGCAACCATTGGGAAGAGCCCTGGACTGCGTATGTCGATCCAAATGCAAGCCTCAGACCACCAGAGTCTCTGACATTTTTGAAAGAAGGCTATGACAAGTTACAGTT
Organism: Bacteroidota bacterium; assembly: GCA_039029315.1. Classification (GTDB taxonomy): domain Bacteria; phylum Bacteroidota; class Bacteroidia; order J057; family J057; genus JBCCCJ01. Next base: position 13,422 of record JBCCGK010000079.1, read on the forward strand.
CAGCTTTCCTGATCTGGAAGGCAAAATGGTCTCTCTGGAAGATCCAAGATTTCGCAACAAAGTCGTCCTGGTACAGATCCTTGGTTCCTGGTGTCCCAATTGTATGGATGAGACCAAACTGTACGCCAAATGGTATGACACCTACCAGGACCGAGGGCTGGAAATTGTCGGGCTTGCCTACGAGCGGGCCAGCAGTATGGAGCAGGCCCGCCACAATGTCGCCCGGATGAAGTCTCAGCTCAAAGCACGCTACCCTATACTCATCGCTTCCATCGACAATGACAAAGTCAAAGCAGCAGAAACCCTTCCCATGCTCAATCATATTTTGTCCTATCCTACCTCAATCTATATTGATCGGGAAGGAAATATCCAAAAAATCCATACCGGATTCTATGGGCCCGGGACTGGCAATCACTATGTTCGTTTTCTGGAAGAGTATACACCCTTTTTGGAGAATCTTCTCGGCCAGAAGGAAAACAGTGATTTTGCCTTGCTAACTCCCTGATGTGGCGCGCATTGCTTTTTCGATTGTCCAAGGGTTTTTTCTAAGAAATCAGTTGCAGCAAGTCTAAATACCAAAATAGCCCCCATTTATGGAATCTCTGTGCAACTTTTGTTGTCTATATTCCTACTGACTTAATAGAAGGAGTTGGCGATCCTTTCAAAAAGCCATCAATTTGCTATCTTTAATGTATGAAATGGAATTTTCGTTGGTCTCTGCATATTGTTTTATTGTCTTTGATGCTTCCGTTCTCTCTCCTGGGACAAGAACAAACAAATAAAGTGTATCAGTTTTCAGGATTGGTGATCAGTCGATCAAACGATCGCGCCATTCCATTTGTACGCATCCAGGTCAACAAGACTCGAAGAGGGGCAGTAACCAATTCTGAAGGCTTTTATAGCATTCCGGTTGGCTACCTGGATACCCTGCATTTTTCACATTTGGGATATCATGGCAGCAAGTTGGTTGTCAGTGAATATCTCAGAGAATATCAGGGAGACATGTCTCAGTATATCTATGCCATCAACTATATGCTGGAAGATTCATTCGCCATTGATACTGTTTTCATTTTTCCATATGACACACCGGAAGAGCTTCGAACTGCTGTTGTGAATATGGAGATCCCTACCAATACCCTCGAAGATTTTGCCAGAGAAAATCTCGACCCCAAGACCCTTCATACCCTGATGGCTACCTTGCCAGTAGATGGAAGTGAGCGTCTTGCTGTGGCCAGAAATATGTATTTCGATTCCTATCAAACCAAAAATCTACTTCCGACCATTGGCTTTGACCCCATTGCAGCTACTCGCCTTCTGCAGTATGTTGCGCAACGTGCCAGAAGACGGAAAAACAAAGATCTAAATTATTGGGAAGATTAAAGGAATCGGATAGATAGAGATTCGCTTCTCTCACCACCAACAAAAATCAGGCGTCCTATTCTTTGCCGCTTTCTTTTTTGATCGCCAAACGAAGAAAGTAGGCAAATCCGCCTACGACGATACCGAGAATCAGGATCATGCTGAGAATTCCGCTGATTGACATGGGCGTTCGTTATTAGATTAGGTGAGACATTGATTGAGGCAAAAGTAAGATTCAGGACTTCACTGCAAAGGTCTTATATAACCATCTATTCAACACCAGTCCTAGCACCATCAGACCAATCCATTGGGTTATGATGCTAGCATTGCTGTATACATCGATCACATTCCACCTTCCCTCTGCATCAAACCAGGGATATTCAGCATAGCCTTGGGACATCCACCACACGATCAGCACGATGGCCAGCCCGACATTGAGCATGATACAGCTGGAGAAATAACCGGTATGAACCTGAAAATCAGAATCCGTATCGATAAAATCCGCCTTGAAGCGCTTGGGCCCATGGCGCAGAACCGCAAACATGATAAAAAGTCCTGAGATGATCAATCCAATACCCCAGACCCAATCCTGATTATTGAAGAAATCCAGAGACCAGGCTGATGGCAAGCCGAAAATGATACAAAAAGCGGCCGCACTCATGGCAGATCGTTGTCTGGTCCACCCCAAATCGCCCAAATTACGGATGAACAATTCTACCATGGCCAACAATGAACTGAAAGCTGCCAAAAAGAAGGCCAGAAAAAATACCACTGACAGATAACTTCCTCCGGGAATCTGGGCAAACAGTTTGGGAATGATGCTAAAGGTCAAGGCCTGATTGCCTGCTTGTAGATAGCCAATCGCCTCCGCTTCAGAGCTTGCAAGAGCAAATACTGATGGCAGAATCGCCAATCCTGCAACAATTGAAGCAGTGTTGTTGCCAAATCCGCTGATGAAAATATTGAGACTCACATCTTCCCGCGCACGCGAATAGGAAGAAATGGTCATAATCAGCCCCCAGCCCGCACCAGTTGACCAGGCCGATTGAGAGAGCGCCTCCAGCCATACTTTCGGGTTGCTGAAGTGATGCGCCTTGATGGCGAACATATACTCCAGGCCAGCAATGCCATTGCCCATATTCAGCGCAATCACACCGATCAAAATCAACAAGACAAATAAACTGGGAATCAGAATTTTGTTGGCCAATTCCAGGCCTCGTTGAATCCCACGAATCAAGAATACACAGCCCAAAATAACCGAGGCGATGTGTAGCCCAATCGTCAGGGCATTGCCTGATGAGAGGCGTTCCCAAAAATTATCCAGGTAGGCGGGATCACTTGCCAGGGCTTCGCCAAGTGTAATGTCTCCGCTCCAATAAGCCGCAACATCCCCCAACGCCAGCCCGAGATACCTTAGCCCCCAGGCAGTGACGACAGAATAATAAAAGGTAATCGCCAAGGTACAGAAGGTGATAAAAAAGCCCATCCAGGCATATTTTGGCCCGACGAGACTTGCAAAGGACCCAATGACACCTCTTTGATAGCGCTTGCCGATCGAAAATTCTGCCAGGAGAATCGGAATGGACCAGATCATCAGAAAAATGATCCAAAGAAGCAAAAAAGATCCTCCATATTGGCCTGCCAGTCGAGGGAAGCGCCATAAATTTCCTGCGCCTATGGCCATCCCCAGGGATGCCAGAATCAAGCCCCATCGGCTACTGAATGTCTCTTTGAGTGCCATATTGGTCTGGTGATTTTGTGCCAATCTACAAAAAAACCTTTCTCCAAGGCGGATTTTAGCTATTTTGGGACAGAAACAGGAGAATAAATTGATCCAGTACTCATGCTCAAAGCTTCTCTCTTTGCTTGTCTCCATACTTTTTCTCGCTTTGTTCCTCTCTCGCGCCTGATTTCATGGACTGGTCAATCTCTTTTTTTGCCTTTCTACCATGCTGTGGGGACTCATCTTCCTCATATTCACCATCTATATCCTCCCCGATCCGAACAGCAGTTTCGGGCAGATCTGGACTATTTGCTCGCCCATTATGAGCCCATCGACCTGGAGCAATTGTGGGTCCTCATCAAGAACGAGACCCCACTAAAAAAACCCGCTTTTCTGCTCAGTTTTGATGATGGATTGCGGGAGGTCTACGACATTGTCAGACCGATTCTTTTGCAAAAAGGCATTCCGGCAGTTGTCTTCCTGAATCCTGAGTTTGTAGACAATCAGGCATTGATGTTCCGCTACAAAGCTTCTTTGCTTATCGAGCAGTGGGATAAGGCCCCTCCTTCCAGTGCCGTAATCCAAAGGACGAAAGAGCTGTTGGTGAGCCATCAGAGGTTTCGCAGAGATCTCCGAACCTCTTTGCTTGGGATAAGATTTTCCCAGAGACAAGTATTGGATCAGATTGCCCATGAATGGCAACTGGACTGGCAGACATTCTTACAAGACCAGCGGCCCTACCTCAGTCTCAGACAAATTCAGCACATGCAGCAAGAAGGATTTGTATTCGGTGCTCACAGTCTCGACCATCGAAGGTATGGAGACTGGCCCCTATCAGAACAACTCAGACAAACTCAAGACAGTATGGCCTGGGTTCAACAGCATCTCTCCCCCTCTCTTCGGGCCTTTGCCTTTCCTTTTACAGATTATGGGGTGACGGAGGAATTTTTTGAGGCAATATTGGGACCACATGGACCGATAGATGTGAGTTTTGGTGGTGCGGGACTCAAGCAGGATGTTTCTCCCAGACAGCTTCAGCGTTTTCCCATGGAAAAAACCACTCGACCAGCTCATACCATCATCCCGGCCGAATATGTATATTACCTGCTCAAAGCACCATTTGGCAAAAACACCCTACAGAGGAAAAACAAGAGAGGCTGAGATCACAGCTTGGCTGGTGTCAAAAAAGATGGATGGTATGTCAGGAAAGTTTTTGACCATTTGTACAGTCACTGCTTGAAGCAAGTATTATGGAGATTCGCATCATCCGTATCAAAGAGTTGCCGGATTTTCTGAATTCTGAAGAATACCGCAACATGCCCGAAATTCCGATTTCGCGTCATCGGGGATTGTCTCATGCCTACAATCCGAGAGCTAAACCAGAAGAAGCTGCGCTGGTTCTTGTCTATATAGATACTCAGTTGATGGGCTATCTGGGCTTTGTTCCCGACACCATCTATTTGGAGGAAGCGGGGATCAATTTGGGATGGATGAGTTGCATTTGGGTCAGTCCTGATGCCAGAGGGAAAGGCATTGCGAAGGCGATGTTGAAGCGGGGATTCGAAGAATGGGAGAATCGGGTCATCGTAACAGAGTTTACAGAGATTGCCAAAAACATCTATGAACGATATGGGGATTTCATGGATCTTACCATCTCCAATGGCATTCGCGCCTATATGCGCGCCAATCTTGCCTACCTCCTTCCGGCCAAACGGCCTTCCCTACACAAGCTCAAACCACTACTCCGCCTAATCGATGGGGTGCTCAATCTGTTTCATGACTTTCGATTGCGTATCTACCAGATCAACTATAGAAAACATCAGCCCACATACGAATATCTTTCAGAGATTGATGGGCCTACAGAAGCGTTTATCCGCTCTTTTCAGAAAGAAGAATTGTTTCGGCGAGGCGCATCCGAGCTTAACTGGATGCTGCACCATCCCTGGGTCTTGTCCGCTCCCGCCAAAGACGAGCCGGCCCAAAGATATTATTTCACTTCTGTCGCCAATCGATTTGATTTTCTCGCCATGCGTGTGTATGGGCCTGAGAATCGACTTGCTGCCGTTCTGATTTTCGCCATTCGGGATACACATCTCAAGCTGCCTTATGCCTATTTTTCGGAGGCAGACAGTGAATTGGTCCTGAAAGTCATTCTCCATCATATGCTCCAGATGCGGCTGGACATGCTCACAGTCTACCATCCTGTTTTGACCCAGGCCATTCGTCAATATTCTACTCCCTTTTATTTGACACGCCCCTTTTCCCGGCATTATCTGATCTCTACTCGCTTCGAAGCGGGCCTGCGCACGCATGCTCGAACCCTCCAGGATGGAGATGGAGATTGTGCATTTACCTGACGCTATTCCCTAAAATAGAAAGAGGTGCAGGAGCACAATGGCTCACTGCCCTCTCCGCCCTTGGTTGACAATGTAGGGTAAGAATTAATCTTATTACTTGATTTGTTTTTTGATCTCGTCCGCCAAACGCCTTAGCCACACCTGATCGCTGTTTAGTTTTTCCAGCCGTTCAATGATCTGTTGGCTATCTGTTTGTAGCTCCGTTTCTACCAACTTGCGGGTATCACTACTGAAGCCCATCAAGGATGGCCGCTCGACATAGGTGACCCGGTGCAAGACACGCCAGGTTTTGTTGGGTTTGTCCTGGGATATCTGTCGTAAAGCGAGTGCTTCTTCATCATTGCTCGCCAGCCATTCAGGATCTACTACTTTGCTGAAGAAGTCCTTGAAGTGCTGGGTGTCGCCGTCCAGGTAGAAACTCATGAATCGGTAGCGATCTACCTTTTCGCCAGGAAGGATGGGATAGTCATTGTGGTCGGTTACGCCGCGATGTTCTACTCCTCCCAAATCGACCGATAGAGAAAAGCCTTCGCTTACCGCATTGCTTTTATTCATGGTTTGCACCAAGCCAAAGGTTGCCAAAGGGGTCATAGCCAAAGCAAGGGGTCCTATCCTCATTTGAAACCCTACCCCTATGGATCCTGAGAGGTTGATGCTGCCACCAATCGAATGCTCAACTGTATTGGCAAATTGCTGTTGCTCGCTTCTTAGGCCCCCATCGGCATCCCACACATAGGTGTTGACGATATTTCGTTTGCCTGCTCGTATCAACAGATTTTCCATTTTTTTCTGCCAACCAGCAAAGGCTTCCGCTGCATGTACCCGTTTATCCAGATCCTCGATTTTGTTGTTGATCTCCTCCTCCTTTTCTTCTTGTTGTTTTTCCATGTCTTCTTCCAGACTCTCCACATCATCTGTCAATTGATCACCTTTTTCCTTGGATTTTTTCTCCTGTTCCTCTTGTTGGGCTAACTTTTCTTCTGGTGTTAATGGAGTTATAGAACCATTGTCGGTGGTATCATCAGATACATCTATGCCCTGAAAATCACCATAACCTCCTTGCTCAGCGCCAATCTCGCTATTGAGAGAGGTCTCATCCACTAAAAGGCTGTTGAAATTGACAAAATAACTTTCCCGCTCTTTGTCGATTCGATCAATTTGGGTTTTGAGCTTATAGGCTTCTGCCAATCGAAAATAACTGGCCGGATAGAGGGAACCATATTCGGCCCGCATCCCTGGCACATGCTTGTAGAAGTGGTCATCGGCTGCCGAAGTTCCATTTAAGCCATCTAATGTGCCATTTTTGGTATAGGCGGGATTCATCATGAAGGTGATGGTATTGATGTCCGGGGGCATATTGGGCACAGGGGTGACCTGATAAGAGATCATTCGCTTGCTGCGTTTGAGTCTCAGGATGTATACATCCGCCATGCTGGAGATGACCAGCGCATAGCCCACATTTTTGGGGATAAATCGTTTTCCGAGCTGGGGAATCCTGGCAAAACTTTCTTTGCCTCCTCTTAATGCCAGGGAGTCGTTGAAGGCCTCTATTGAAGTGGTGGAAACGGTGCTGCTATTGAGCCAGTGATAGGAAAAGCCAACATTCGCTTTTGCTTTGGCAAGAATACCAAGCAGATTTTGTTCAATGCTTACTCCTACACCTATTCCAACTCTATTTTCTTGATGCAATCCAATAGAAGCATCTAAGGTAAAGCCCAAAGAACCATCCTGGGATCGATTCCAACTGTACTTCGTTTTCTCTGATTGGCTAAGTTTGATAGAGGAAGCACCATTGTAATCAGCTGCAAAGGTCAAATTCTCACTCGGAACAGGTGGTGCTCCCTCAATATAGCCCAGAAGGGTAGGATTGAATTGTGCATTGCCTATCCACACCTTTTCCAACTCCTCTATGCGCTGGTCAGACAGTAATTCTACCCCACCCAGGCTAGGAATGGCAAAACTTCGGCGCAGCATAGGAACCAAGCGCTCCTGCCCATCTGCGAAGGTAGTCATCCTCATTGTGCTGTATTCATTGATGACCACGGCATTGGCAGGATTTGCTGCGGCGATTTTGGGCGTGCCCCCAATCACAAGTGGATAATCCGGGTCGACAAGATTGGAACATTCCTGGTGGCTTGAGACCTGCCAGCTTTGATTGTCTTTATCCAAAGAGACACCTCCTTGAAAGTTGTCCAGGGGCCAATGAGCCACCAAACCCAATTCATTGGGGGATATTGTTTGAGCCATATCCTCCAAAATATCGTCCTTACTCAAGGGACGATCCCACATACGGACCTGGCAGATTTGCCCCTGCCAATAATTGGGATCGTGTGCTAACTCTCCTCGATCTTTAAGTTTGGCTCCGATGGAGAAGGGCATGTTGTCGTGAAAAGTTGACACATCATAAGGCTGTTTCGCCTTTGTACTCTCCAGTAGTTTTCCATTTTTGAAAAAACTACACATCGTGCTATCAATAACTACTGCCAGATGAATCCACTCAGTTCTTTGAAGGATCTCAGGATCAGTAATCTTTATGGAAGGTTGGTTATAAATGAAAACCTTTAATTCTAGGTGGTTGTCAGCGTTCAGATATACATCAAAAAGACCTGCTTGCTCTCCCCACTTTCTAATAATGGATGTATAAGGAGAAAATAGGTCTGCTTTTACCCAAAGAGAGAAACTGAGGACATCCTTGGGAATAAATTGTATATGTTCTGCCTTCAAGTATGTACTATGGCCATCAAATTTCATCGCATGATGTCCAAGTCGCCCTATTGGAGCGGAACAAACCCAGTCAACGCCACTACTTGACGTGCCATTTCTCCCTCTTCCTGTCACATCTTTAATGTTACCATCAAAGGAATAATAGGCCAGCAAGCCCGGCTCATTGCCTGTCAAGGTAGTTTTGCTATTGACTTCGATTTCTTCTTTGTTCAATGCAGTGTTCCAGATCCTTAGCTCAGCCAGCTTACCGAAGGCTTCATTTCTGACATTGTTGGTCTGGCTGATGTTATTCCCGATGGCATGGATTGGATGTTGTAGATGGAGAGAATAACTCTTAAGGTTTGCCTTGTCGCGACCAGCGAATGTTCCGTGATATTGAGCATTCGCCTTGCTGGGAGACCTATCCAGCACGAGTTCTCCTCCAAAAGTCCAATGGCCTACCAAATCAAATTCTTCTCCTGTAAATGCCCGGAACATGTCAGTTTCTACCAGACTTTGGTGACGATATTTTTTCCACAAGACCACTTGCGCCATTTCCCCCTTCCATCCTGAACTCCCTGTACCATCGCCCCCCAAAACAGCTTTCAAAGGTGCATTTGGAAAGGATAAAGCGGCTTCACCAAATTCTAACATTGGCTTTTCTCTGCTACTGAGGAGATCTTTCAATGGTAAAATCTGACCATCCAGGTAAGCAAAGACAAAATATGTGTTGGCCGAATAGAGCACAGAATAGCTCACATAATGCCACTCATTGGCTGTTGTAGCAAATGGGACAAAACTTGTGATCTCTGTATTTGTCCCCAGATTTAAGGTCAAATATGCTTGTCCATTCTCTGCTTTTGCACCAAGGCTACAATAGATCGCCTCATCATGTTTCAGTGTCAAAATAGGAGCTGATCCCTGTATCGAGGACCATTTGACCCAGGCAGAAACGGTAAACTCCTTTGATACGCTATTGTCTTCTTGAAAGAAATGATAGGCTTGATCAGTTTCCGCCCTGCCCTGACCATCTAACAAAAGAGCCTCTGGACTATTATTGATTTTTCCGATAGGCTTGCCATCTAGATAACATGTCAATTCTTGTGCACTCAAGCCTTTGCGTTCCACCTTTTGTTCTTCCTTCTTAATCCCTACGATCGCTTGAGAACTGATCGCCAAATGATGCCAACCGGGTGTCAGTTTTTTGAGTAGATCAAACTCAATGCTATGAAAATAACCATCGATTTCTACGCCTAACCATTTCCCATTTCTGATCGCGATCAATCGACCTTCATCGCTGCTCAAGAGGGTATTCCAAGTTCTGCTCTTCCAGCTTTTGGTATCAACTGCAAGAGGAAATTCAAACCAGGTCTCAACTGTCCACTCCTTGCCAAGGAAGGGAGATTTTTCCTTATCCTGATCGAATGTGATGACGCTGTTCCTGGTATTCAGGTTCTGGCAGCGGCGCGCCCCATCTATCAACCATTGCTGCACATAGGCATTTTGATGATCAGAAACCGTATCATACTGTGTCTTGCGCATCCGCCCTTTATCGTCCAGATAGCTAAGGTGAATATTGCCTTCTCCGCTTTCCAGAGCAGAAAAGCCGCTTTGAGTCTGCACAAAGTTCAGCAAAGCACCACTTGTGAGCAGGTCTTTCTCTGCCGGCTTGTATACATGCATTTTTTCGGTAGCATGATCCTGTTGCTTGATCGCTGTGAGGACAGAATTACTGGTAGTTGCCAAGCTCGTCCGGGCAGATTGTAATCTTGTTTTGAGGGCTGCAATCTGACCTGTGATATCCAGGGCACCTGTTTTGTTTGTGTCTGCCTCAATTTTGGCAATCATATTTGCCACTTTTCTTCTGATTCGCTTCTTCTCTTCAAATCGTTCTCTGGCAGTATCTATTCTCCTGGACCCTGCTGGCGTTTGTATTTTTGTAGGCACGATTAACCACAGATGGCTCTGAAACATGCCTAAGTTTTTGCCAGGATCATGGAATGCAAGCATATAATTGACCTTATCCATATATACTTTATAATAACCATAAGGCCAATCACCACGAGGTCCTGCCTCAAAACCGAAATGAGAATTGTAAACCAGAATATCCAAAGTTTTGCCAGAAGCAGATATCTGGGTAGTTTTGATATCCTGATCGCTTCCAAGGTTGTCAAGCTCAATTTCCCAGATAGTGGAATACGCTTGATATTTATAATTATCTGTTTGGCCTTCTTTTGTCCAACTTGTAGAAGAAGAAAATGCAGCATTTTTTAATTCCTCTTTTGCCTGTTGCCGACTTAGAAAGTCGTATTCAAAAGTAGCAGAAGTAGCATCTATTGGTTTTAGGATCTTTTTTAAGCGATCGAGACTGATATAGTCTGAGAGCTGTGCAGAATATCCTGGTCCTCCTAATGTTTTTTCCAGGGCTATATGCGAGTATTCAGAGCTTGCATGCAATGTCAAGGCATCAAAAGATGAATCGTCATTTCGACGAAGAATCATTACTTCATAGTTGGATGGATTGATGAGTTCCTTGTTCAGAGCGATTCGAGCCTGTTGTATTTCGCCATTGGAACCATCAAGATTGCTAATAATCGCCTTGAGGGTAGCCAAAGATGCGATCCTGTTTGTCAAGCCATTGAGTTCTTCTATTTTGCGCAGCAAACTCATCTCTTGCTGCTCTTGCATGATTAAGGTTTGAAATTCTGTATCATCTACCTCCGCTCCCAGGGAATGCAATTTCACCTGATCCAGCGCAAAGTTGCCTGTAATGCTATTGCTATTGCGTGTGATTTTGTGTTTTCGCACATGCAATTGATCCCAGGCATCTCCCTTGACATATCTGATGTGAAACAGGCGAATTAATTTACAGCCCTGGGGTACTTCAAAGGTACAAGTGGCCCGATACCAATCAGGCTCGCCTGGAATTTCTGCAAATGATGCCTGGACAGGATTGAATCCTTCTGTGATTTTGTCATGCGTGACCCTGTCTTTTTTGCCCCAATAGTAGAATTTGAATAAGTGTGGGTCAGTATGATCAGACTGGGCATGGTCATAATTATTCGGGTCAATATTAGGCAGATGCTTGCCACCCATCGTAATCTTAAATTCGAAAGACTCTGTATAGAGATTGGCTTCTGTGACCGCAAATAGTTCAGCATTAAGGTATTCTGTGGCATCTTCAGCGCCTACCATGCGTGCCAGGCTTTTTTCACTGATGAAGGGGTCGCCATGAACGATGCCATGATTCCCATAAATAGAAAAATCGAAAACACTTTTTTCCAGACCTTCATGGGCAATCCCACTGAGACGCCAATACCCCATCAGGTCTATTTCTCTACCTGTCAGTCTGAGGTATTTCCGCTTGGCGATTTCTGAAGCGTCTATTTTTTTGCTCCAAAGCTGAACCTCTGATATTTTACCTCCATATCCTTTGCCAATCGTCAAAGAGGAAGTCAAATCGTTGTCATGCGAGGACTGAAGGTTGAGCTTGGGTATGGCATGAGGATACACATTGGGAGGTGTGGCCTGAAGTACATTCGCTACATCTTGGCTGCCCGTGTGATTACTGATGAAGTGCGCACAAAGTTGAATGCCAGAATCATCTGCTGTAAACAGGAGGCCTTGTGGATCATATCCCAGCATTTTCCCAAAGCCAGATTGATTATTTTGCAAAGATTCAAATCCCCCTTCAATCTTTCTTCTTTTTGAGCCATCTGTGGATAGTTGGTAGAAATGGATGTGACCGAGAGGGCTATTGACGCCAATCGCCAATAAATTGGCCCTTAATAATAGAGATTTGCCAAAATTGGATGAAGAATAGTGATCAGCAGAAAGGAGTGGGGCACCGACTTGAGTCCATCCCTCTGTTTGTTCTTTATATATAAACACAGCTCCTGCGTCCTCCTGAGGATCTTTATATCCTGGATCTCCTATGACCAATAGACCCCGTGCATAAGCCAGACTAGCCCCAAATCTTTTGTGTCCTCTGGGAGCTGAGATGGTCCTGTGATGTTGCCAATGGTCATTGCCTAATTGGTAAATATAGACCTTGTTATCGCCTGGGTCGCCGATGAATAATCGATTGTCAGCTTGCTGTAGGGCTGCCCCAAATGCTGAACTATTTGATGCTCCATAGGGTGGCGAAATAAAGGACTGAGGCTCTACCTCCCAATTCCCATCTGACTGTAGTTTATGAATAAAAACTTTCCCTTTTCCCCCTTCAGTGGTACTTGCTTTCGGATCTCCCACCAATACTTCCTGCTTGGGCCCCCAAACGACAGCAGAGCCATAATATCCCGTCGAGGAACCTCCGATTTTCTGGAATGCGCGATTATTGGGATTGCTGGTAGGATCTCCTGTCCATGAATCACTCAGAGAATTTCTTTGATAAATCAAGAGGGAAGCTTCATGCGTGCTAAGATTCCCGGAAGGAAGCCCGATAACCATATGGCTGTCTTGCCAGAACGCGATGGAAGGTGTGAGGCCTTCTATGGTAGGAATGTGAAGATTCTTCCCTTGGAAATCATCAGAAGGTAAGGAGAAAAGGCTAATCTCATTTTTCCCAGTCAGCAATTTATTTCCAGCTATCTCTACGACTTGTCCATCTTTCAGGAGTTCGGCAGTGGTACTCTTTGTGGTGGGATCATACACCATGCTGGCAGTGATATGTACCCATTGGTTTGCGGGGAGAGTTTCCTCATCTGTATAGCTGAAGCTTTTGCTATGATCTTCTGCAAAAGCATGTACTTCACGTATGCTTCTTCGTATATACAATGTTCCATCAGGCCTGAAACATAAGCTGCTGCCAAACCCATACTTATTTTCAGTATAGTATTTGTCGGGGGCTTGCAATTCTTGCACAAACTTCCATCCGCTGGGAGCCTGTTCGTCTTTTAGGTATAGATATACCCTTGAATTTTCCTTCAAAGGATCATGCCCAGGAGCTCCTACAGCAAGCTTATTTTTATGTAATGCGAGGGTATGACCAAAATGTATGTCTGGAATAGGATTTGTCAGGATCAAGGGTGTATCCTCGCGTTGCCACATGGGAGTTCCCTGAGGATTGAATTTATATCTGACAACACCACCAGCTTCATGATAGGACGTTGGGTCTGTATGAGATGCTGAATAATGAGAATTCGATTCTGCTTGGTAATTATATGGATCACCAACATATAGATAATCATCATCAGCTGCAATTCCACCTATATTTGGATGATTGGGGATTGTCTCCTCTAAGCTCCAGCTGCCATTCTTTCTGTGGAAAAAACTTATGCTGTTTTTGGCAACAGGCACAAAAACAAAGTCTTTATAAAAGCATATTTGTTTATATCCTTGAGGAAATCCAGAGTTTACCTTCGATCGATCAACTTCCCATGTGTGTAAAAATGTTTGATCGGCTATGGAACCATCTCTATTGATAGAAAACAATCGGAGTGTTGCATGTTTGTTCTTATTTGAGGGGGTATCAAATATAGAAACCACAGCTAGTTCAGTTCCACTTTCATTCAAAGAAATGCAGTTTGTTTCAATCGTAGAGAATCCATCAATCCTTAGGTTTAGATCAGGAAGTGCTTGCCAGACTCCCTCTGCATCTTTTTGATACTGCAAGATGCTACTTCCATGAGTAGACCCCGCTTTATAGCTGATTAACAATATCTCATCTGAGAGGACTATATCCTGTATGCTGGAATTGGACTGGCTCCTGAGCTTTTCTACAAGGGAAGAAAAGCCAGCGATACTCAACTTATAGGTATGAAAGTCCTTGCTCTCTGTCAACTCAAGTAATTGGCTAGTTATGCTGAGTTTGCCCCCATTCAAAATGGAAACCTTCATGCTCCCTGTATCCAGGATGCTTTGCGGATCAGTCTGTAATGCTGGTTTTGTCCATTTGATCCATCCCATGACTGTCTGCGCAAATCGCTCATCCTGCCTGGGGAGATCTACCTCAATTCCGTCCACTTGAACATAGTCTCCATTGCCATCCAGCGTGAGTCCTCTGCGATTTTTATTCAAGTCGTCCAAATTGATGACTTCTCCAGGCTGCCAAAAGCGCTGCAATGTGATATGCTTGTTATCTTCTCCAAGGACGCGGGAAGCGCCCAGATAGGCCGAACCATTGGCAATGCGGATATGGTTCCCTGTCTGAAGCGTATGGAAGTGTGTATGCACACGTAAGCCATCATCTCCTTGTGTTTCAACTGCCGTGATTTTTCCATCAAATACTGGAGGGATGCGTTTTTTCAACCTCCAGCTGCCCAAGTCTTTGGGGGTGGTCAAATCAAATATTCCAGCGTGGATGACTGAGGCTGTCTGATAAGCATTCAGGCTTTGGGAGGATTCTCCCTCAATTGTTTCCAGGCTTAGTTGGATGTCGCCGGAAGTTTTTGCTTCTACAGGGCTGTTTACGATCAACAGTAAGGGCTGCTTGCCTTGTTTTTCGAGCCGAAGCCTGTCTCCTTTGGCGATCGATATGGGCAGACCTTCTGTTGGGGGCGTGAGTGTCAAGGCATCTGAACTCAGGGTCTTTACGGTACCCAACATAATGGTGGATACCTGACTATAGGCGCCATTGATCCCTTCAGGATCAGCAAAAATATCCACTTCATAGCCAAATTTCGCACCTTCGGTGTTGTCAGTATGGATACGGAAGCGTTCGGTATTGATCCACTCCATGCCTTCGATTTTGCCCTGGGGCAATGTGGGAGCGGAGATTGCGCCTTTCACTTCGTCGAGGGTATTGTCGGGCAACATCAGTTCCTTGGGAACATTGAATAATTGAGTCGCTTCAGCTTGTTGATGAAAGCCTTTGAGTTTGACCTGACTGAGTGTGCCATCTTTTTTGACTGCAAAGTCCAGGGTTGCCGCCCCTTGATTGGTAGGCACGACCAATAGGACCCGAGTGGCAACTTTGAGTAGATGCGTGTCATGACGTCGTGATTCTTCTCGTTGAAGATCGTACTTGCTAGCGACCAATCCATTCGTCACCTTTAAGGCATTCCCATCGCTGTCTTGCAGTTGGATGGCATAGCGAATGACGCCCGGACGATTGTCCAAATCCTTGAGGTCGAAGCGACCATGAAGATCTGAGCGAATAGAGGTGATTTCTACTCTGCTTTCCTTCCCGTTATATGCAAAAACATGCCAATAATAGCGGTCTTTTTCCTCTGTAGGCAGGAGTACAACAGAAAATCTCCCATCCACCAAGTCTCGAATCAATCCTAACTCTGTCGTGGGTTCGAAAAAAGGCTGACCCTCGGGATCTCTAAAGTCCATCACATCTGCTTGTTTCAGTCCTGTTGTGCCTGTTAGATGTTGTGCCTTATATTTCTGACCGCTGGCCCGGAAGCGGACTTCCAATTTGGGATTCAGCTTGTTGGTTAATCCATCGAATACAAAGCGATCCATAAGGAGGGTCTGGCTGTTGGATTGACGGAAAATATAGAGGTGGCCTATTCCAGAGACCAATTGAACGGCAGTTGGATGGGTCAAGGCTGCGCTTTTTTCATATCTGGAGCGCATCAGGTAATCGCCCTCCTTTACGCCATACCAATCTTCCTGCTGAGACCTATATTCTTGCCCCTCCTGGACCTCGACAGAGGGATCTGCTGCTTCATCAGGCAGGATCAAAGCCTGCCAATCTTCCCAACCTATGCGATCACCCGGAGCTTGCTCCAAATAACTGTCTTCAAATCCATCCTGCTTGATGGTATACCACAGTTTGCCAGCTTTGTCTGTCGCCAACAGGATGAGCTTGCCATCATGGGTGATGCTATTGATATATTGAATATGTTGTTTTGCTAATAACATGTTTTGAAAATTTGAACTGTGAGAAAAAGAGAAATCGCCATCACCTCTAAGAGACTGTTTTGGAATCTGTGCTGAGAATTTTTAGGAGGTATTTTTTTCTCAGACAAGGCTCTTTTTTGTTCACATAGTGGTGCTATGGGAACAAAAAAAGCCGCCGGATGAGGAAAAAAGACGCATACAAAAAATAAGTGACAGATTTCCAAACAGTCTCTAAGATCATGTCTGTAGCTTCTTTTTGATGGTGTCCAATAGCCTCCTCAACAAGACCTGATCTCCTTCAAGCTGCTTGATTTGTTCTAGTATTTGCAGGGCTTCTGTTTCCACTTCAGTTCCCACGACTTTGCGTGTATCTGAGCCAAAGCCCATCAATGCCGGACGTTCTACATAGGTGACCCGATGAAGGACGCGCCAGGTTTTATTGGGCCTATCCTGTGAAATTTGACGTAAGGCACGAGCCTCTTCATCATTGCTCATCAGCCATTCCGGATCTACAACTTTGCTAAAAAAATCCTTAAAGTGTTGGGTCGCACCATCCAGATAGAAGCTCATAAAGCGATAGCGATCCACTTTTTCTCCAGGAAGAATTGGATAATCGTTTTGGTCAGTGATGCCTCTAAATTCTACGCCTCCCATCTTTACATTCAAGGAAAAGCCCTTGCTGAACGCATTGCTTTTGTTCATGGTCTGCGTCAGGGACATATTGAATAAGGGGGTCAATTTTGATTTGGGGAGAAAAGCTTCAAACTCGAGTTCTGCTCCAAGGGCCCCAGTCAGATTGACGCTTCCTCCGATGGCATGTTCTATCGTATTGGCAAACTGCTGGACCTCACTTCTGAGCCCTCCATCTGCATCCCAAACATAGGTATTGACGATGTTTCGCTTTCCGGCTCGAATCAGCAGATTTTCCATTTTCTTCTGCCAGCCCGCAAAAGCAGCTGAAGCATGAACCCGTTTTTCGGCATCACTAATCTTGGCCTTGATTTCTTTCTCTTTTTCTTCCTGCTCCTGTTCTAATTCTTCCTCCATATCACTCACATCTGCTTTCGTATCACTGGCACTGGATTCCTTTCGATCCGCTATTTTGCTATTCGGGGAGGTGATCCCTTCTCCCGGCATATTGATCCCTTGTAAGCTGTCATAGTCATCTGTATCGGCGTCGATTTCTCTGTCGAGGGAGATTTCGTCAATCAATCTGCTGTCAAAGTTGATGAAATAGCTTTCTCGCTCTTTATCTATTTGATCGATCTGATTTTTGAGCTGGTAGGCTTCTGCAGGTCGGAAATAACTTGCAGGATACAGTGATCCGTATTCTGCGCGCATGTTCGGCACATGTGCATACAATCTATCATCTGCCGCCCAGCTTCCATTTAATCCATCCAGTGTTCCATTCTTGGTATAGGCAGGATTCATCATGAAAGTGATGGTGTTGATGTCAGGAGGCATATTCGGAACCGGGGTGACTTGATAAGACACCATTCGCTTGCTGCGTTTGAGTCTCAGCACATAGACATCAGCTAAACTTGAAATAACCAGGGCATAGCCTACATTCTTTGGAATAAAGCGCTCGCCTAGTTGTGGTATCCTGACAAATGCTTCCTTGCTCCCTCTCAAGGTCAGAGAATCGTTGAATAGCTTGGTAGTATTTGCCGAAACTGTGCTGCTATTCAGGAACTTATAAGCAAAGTCCAATTTAGCTTTAAAATCCAGTTTGGTTTCAAACAGGCTCTGTGATATGGCAACGAGGAAACCGCTTCTCGCTTTTATTTCTTTATACAATCCCAATGCAGTATCAAGAGAGATACCCAATGAACCATCCTGGGAGCGTTTCCAGCTGTATTGCACATCATTGGCTTGGGACAGCGTGACGGAGGTAGCCCCACTATAATCATCCTTCAGGGTCAGGTTTTCACTGGGTACAGGAGGCGCTCCTTCTATATAGCCCAACAATGTCGGATTCAATTGGGCATTGCCAATCCAGCTTTTTTCCAACTCCTCTATCCGTTGATCAAATAACAACTCAACCCCCCCTAACATCGGCATCGCGAAAAAGCGCCGCATCATGGCGACCAATTCCTGGCTACCGTCCTCTTTTTGCCCCAAGCGCATATTGCTGTATTCACTCGCAACGACGGCCGCGCTGCGCTGCATAGCGGTGATGCCGGGATTGCCCTTGACAACTGCAGGATAATTGGCATACATCAGATTGGGGGCTTGCTTGTGGTACAAGACTTGTGTGTTGTCAGCAGCTAGGGAGATCCCATGATGGATCACATCCAATGGCCAATGAGCAATCAGCCCATAGCTATCAGGATGAATGGGATGATCCATATCCTGAACAATTTCAATCTCGGATAAGGGGCGATCCCAGATACGCACTTGCGCCAGTTCGCCTTCCCATGGCCAATGCGCGTTTTGTTCGACCGCATCAAACATTCCACCTATCGTCAGTGGGACAGATGTATCGTTAATTTTATCCGTTAATGGATGCTGACTGTTCCTCTCTTTCCTCACAACTTCTTTCGCATTCCTGTACAATTTCACGCTTCCATAGTCGATCACAAAGGTAACATGCACCCATTGATTCAGGACCAGAGGCTCAGGGTCTATGAGTTGGACAAGGTCATTTTGATCAGTATGAATCAGGAGTTCCAGACTTCCATCAGTTGCCTTATCATTTGTGCCCAAATGAAAGCGACCAGGGCCTTGGTCACGCCAGTTTTTGATGATACTTGATCGATTTTTGGGAGCCTTTGTCGCTTTTATCCAGACAGATACAGTCAGAACATCTGTTGGCAAAAAGTCTGGATCTTCTATGTGAAGGAAGTCAGATTGCCCATCAAACTGCATGACCGATTGGCCTAGTCGGCCGATTGGGGCTGCACATGCCCAATCGCTCGTCTGGCTATCCGTTCCATTCTGTCCATTCCCGCTGGCATCTCTGGTGTGGGTATTCAGAGGATAGTAAGCCAGCAGACCAGGTTCATTGCCAGTCAGGGCGGTTTTGCTGTTGATCTCGATTTCATGAGGATTCAAAGCCTCCTCCCATATTCGGACTTCTGCTATTTTTCCGATGGGTTCATGCTTAGTTGTGACATGATTCCCGATAGCAGCTATGGAGCCCTGTATACCGATTGGATGCACATGAACTTGTGGGAGGGATTTTCCGGCAAAGCTTCCATGGTAGCTGGCATGGGCAGCGGAAGAGGAAATATCGATCACCTCATCATCTTTGAATTCCCAACAGCTAAGCAATCCTCCCTCATTTCCACTGAAGCTCCGGAACATGTCTGATTCCACTTCTTGCTGGAATTTGAAGATATCCCATAGGCAAACCTGCGTCAGATCGCCTTTCCAGCCATGTTCAAGCTGATTGTTATTCCACTCTCCTCCGATATGAACATGATACGGTCCTGCTGGCAGACTTAAGGAAAGGATCAAGGCATTCGCAAAGGTCGAAGAAGTTTGACTGTCTTTAATATTGATCATCTGCCCATTGAGATAGGCAAAGACGATATACTTATCTTCCACATAAAAAAGAGAAAGCGCGACATGTGTCCAATCATGTTCTGGAATCCTGTCCTGAGATTCAATTCGCTTCGAATCGCCCAGTTGAACAGTAAGTTTTTTAGACCGATCTATCCCTATTTTTAGTGCCACTTGTCCACTTTCATTCTGGACTTTCAACATCGTTTGCTCAGTGCCTGCCCCCACAATTCTTATCCAGGCGGAGGCGGAAAGTTCCTTGATCTGAGGCGTTTGGTCTTTTTTCCAGAAATGATGGACCGTTTTGCTCATGACACATCCATGTCCATCCAGGGAGATAGATCTGGGCATCTCTTCGATCTGTCCGATGATTTTTCCATCCAGATAAAAACGAATTCGATGTGAAGCAATCTCCACCTTCCCAGCATTGTTCACTTCGATTTTTTCTTCCGGGGACAACTCTTGAGATACGATGGCCAGATGATGCCAGCCGGGTGTCACTTCTTCTAGCAGATCATATGCAGCAGCTTTGAAAAAGCCTCTACTTTCGATTCCGATCCATCTGCCATGTTTGATGGCTATTTGTCGGCCCTGTTGGTTACTCAGGATGGTATTCCATCGTCTTGCATCCCAGGTCGAGCTATTGGGTGCCAGCGGAAACTCCAACCAGCTTTCTACAGTCCAATTATTGGTCAGTTCAGGTTCTTTGCCTGTTTCGAAGCTGATGATGCTATCATCCAGGTTTAGATTTTTACACAGGCGCATGCCATCCATTGTCCAGGATTCAGCATTCGCATCCCGATAATCTGCCACGGCATCATATTGGCTTTGACGCATGCGACCACTCTGGTCAAAATAATTGAGGTGGATATTTCCATCTACACTTTCCAGCATAGAGATGCTGCTATGTGCCTTGGCAAATGACAGGAGGGCCCCTTGCGTATTCAGCTCCTTTTCCTTGGGCAAATAGGTGTGCATGCTCAAGGCCGTATTTCTGGTGTTGCTTACTGAGGTGACAAAGCTTTGGTTGTTGCTGCTGAGCCTTGTTCTGATAGCTGGGAGAGCTGAATCTAGGGTCTTGATTCTTTGCTTGATAGTCCTACTCGTAATGCCTGCATCCTGTTTTTCCTTTCGAATAAAGTCCTCCAGATCTCTTTTCAGCCTTTTGATTCCCTCGTATTTGTTTCTGGTACTTTCCAGTTTTCTTTTTCCTTGCTGAGAAGGAATATTTGTAGGGACAATCAACCAGAATTTGTTATGAGATGGATCATTTACATCATCATAAAGGTTTAGGTCACCGAAACGTGATTCCAGAAACATGTCTTGTTCTGGTCCCCATAAGCGATAGAAGTCATTGATTCCTTGATCCGCATTGCCTTGGATTTTCTGTATTTGAATATGGAATGCTTTATATGAAATAAAAGTTTCCATCAATTCTTTTTCCCCTCCATCGTTGAGAAAGGAGTTGTATTGAAGGATTTTAATCCCTCCTTTTCCATAAGGAGAAGATTCCGCAAGTGTAATTTTTTTGCCATCTACAATCAAGGCATATGTGTCCGGACTGACCCGTTCAAATTCACAAGTTGGCCAAGTCGGTCTCGAAGAATTATCTTCATCGGAAGATGCTTGATATGCTTTGGCATTTTTTGAGATGGCAGCTTTTGCAGCTTCAATTACGGGCCATTTTTCATCAAAGTCTATATCCTCAATGTCAGGAATGTCCAAAAATTCTTGTAAGTATTGACTGGGAAAGTAAGTATCCAGACTATAATCCTTCTGAAAAGAAAAATAAGGATATTCTAAAAAAGGGCTTAGGTATCGCCACTTATCATCATTCTCCCAAGTGAGTGGCCAATAAGATTCTGAATCCGAGATGCCCCATGTTCTAACGATTCCTTCTGCAATACTGTTCTCTCCTTTTGCCATCAAAAAACACTGAAAATTGCTCAGGTCCACAAGCTCTTTGCGATAGGCTTGCCTTAAGCGAAGCAATTCTCCTCCATTGACCCATGCCAACATCTTTTGGGCAACTTCCAGGGCGTTTGTCCTGCCCAGTCTATCTTTCAGAGATTCGATTTTGCGCAGGATCTCCCTTTCTTCCTGCTCCTTTTCCATCAAGTCTGCCAACATTTGTTGCAAATGCTGGTCATCTCCTCCGAGTGGATTGAGCAGCACTTCATCCTGGATATACTGCTCGGTGACACTATTGCTATTGAGCGTGATTTTGTGCCTGCGAATATGGAGTTGATCCCAATTATCGCCACGTATCAACTTGAGATTGAACAGGCGAATGAGACCGCAGCCCGGGGGAATCTCAAAGGTGCAGCTCGCCCGATACCAACCATCTCCATTGGGGATGGCTTCAAAATTGGCCTGCTTTTCCTTGAAACCAGTCGGGATTTTTTCGATCGTATGTCTGTCCTTCTTTCCCCAGTAGCTAAATCGAAAAAGCGGGAAACCTCCCACGTTCTGAACGTCAAAGTTGGGGACGGGCTGCCCCTGATGTGTGACTTTGAATTCAAAGGATTCTGTATAATTGGCGGCCTGGGTGCCAGCAAATAGTTCCTGGTTCAGATACTCCTGGACAGGTTTCCCTCCCATCAGACGATCCAGGCTTTTTTCACTGATAAAAGGATCTCCATGTACGATGCCTCGATTTCCATGGATGGAGAAGTCGTACACATATCGCAGATCTCCTTCATGTCCGATGGCATTGAGTCGCCAATATCCCCAAAGCCCCTGCTCTCTTCCTGTGAGCCTCAGAAACATGTGATTATAGATGTCTCCCTGATCAAACGCTCTTTCCCAGACTTGTGCTTCTGATAGCTTGCCCTGGAAGCTTTTTCCTATTTCAAAAAGAGGCAATTGTTCCTCCTCTCCTGCTTTCAATAAGATGGGATCGAGGTTTGAGATGGGTCGCAGATTGTTGAGGACAGATGGGAGAGGTTTGGTCTTTCCTGTTGTTTGAATCCCAAATTCGTAGATATGCTGCTCCGAAGCGATGATCAACTCCTCCTCTGCCCCCAGGACCAGGGCCCTTCCATAATGTGTATCTGTGGAAGCTGGTGGAAGCGTGAGGCTTTTGTCATTATCTTCGTACCAGGAATCCTGATCTGATTTTTTCTCAAATACCCATACTTTTCCCTTTCCATCGGATGTTGAGGTGCCAACAAGCATATTTTTTCCTTGCATGCGCACCGTTGTAATATGATTGTTGTCAAATACAGTTAGATGAACGTAGCCTTTTTTATAATAACCGGTATTTTGGCCTGCATCCAGTTGTTTGGTATAGATAAACACTCTCCCCTGCTCTTCGCAAGCAATTGACAGGTAGATATCTTGTTGGAAGGTATCTGTATTTGTTGATCTGCCCAGCGAAATTTTGCGACCAAAGTTCATATACCCTCCACTCCCTGGATTTTTTATTGTAGCAAAATCCGATATCGCATAATCAGGATCAATTTTGGGAATCGGATGTGGGTCTTTAGGAAGCCAGGAATCCAGAGAAGTATGAATATCGTCTTCTGTATAGGCTTTATTGGGCACATAGATATGCACTACTCCTGTGAACATGATCCCCTGACCAGTGTCGTTATTTGGCGCTTCTCCGGGAGCCCCTATAAACAACTCTTTTCTGGAAAGCTCATCTTCAAAAAAGCATAAGGAAGCACCGAAGTTCCTTGGATAGGATGTTTTTGATTGATAGTTGTCAGGCCCCTGAAAGGAATCATACAGCTCCCAATTCCAATAGGTATCATTCCCACTTTGGATGTGGTGTTTACTATAAATGTGTACCTCACCGTCCCCGTTATTGGCTCCTGGCACGCCAATGATCAAATGGCTACCATCCTCATTAAATGCCAGAGATTTACCAAAATCGACACCAACAGTGGGAGCTGTTATCACAGCAGAATTCATTGCCTGCCATTGCTCTGTGTGATGTCTTTGGTAAAATGCAATTTCGCTTTTTGTCGTAGCCCCCAGCAGATTACTTACTGCCAAGGACTCCATCCCTGTATCCTGATGTTTGTGATAGGCAATGTCCCCTGTCCCATCCCAGGGATAGAAATCCTCGCTTTTATCTGTGGGAATTCCTTCAAAGCCCATAGCATTCAGACTTTGGGCGTTCGGGCCAACCTCTTCCCCATTGACCACCAATTGCAAATGACTTGTGTGGGTCGTGCCCTCATATCTGATGCTCCCGGCACAATGCACCCATTGATTCGTAGGGAATGCTTGTTCATCTTTCCTGCTGTGCCTTGTGAGCGTGGCAGGATTGCCCGCAGGCACATCCATCATATTGGCTTCCAGGACCAATTTGCCTCCTTCATCCAGATATAGTTCCAGGACATCTCCTTTGATGATACTTTGCCTGCCTGGCCGCTTTTGTGGAGCAAATACCCAGATGGAGAAGCTTCTTTCAAAATCCTGATCTTCTAAGGGTTTTGCGATTTTCAGGTCCTTGATTTCGATATAATCATCTCCTCCGTCCAGGATAATACCTCTACGATTTTTATTCAGATCCTCCAGATTGATGATTTCTCCCGGTTGCCAGAATCGCTGCAAGGTGAGGCTATTGTCGCCTTGCTCGATGATACGAGACGCGCCCATATAGGCAGAAGCATTCGCGATTTGGATATAAGCACCTGTTGCGAGTTCATGGTAGGGGGTGTGGATGCGTAGTTTCCCACCGTTCAGGTCTTCAACAGCTGTGATCTTCCCCTCAAAGACCAAGGGCATCTGCTTTTTCAGTTTCCAGGACCCCAGTTTTTGAGGAGTCGTGATATCAAACATATTTCCGTGAACAACTGTAGCCGATACATAGCTATTCAATGATGCCTGATCTTCGCCTTCGATGGGTTTTATTTCGACAGTAATCGTTCCTGTACGTTGGGAAGCAATGGCTTCCTCTATATAGACGACCATCATCTTATCTGACTTCTGCAATCGAAGTTTGTCTCCCTTTGCCAAAGCTACTGCTAGTCCAGAGGAGGAAGTTGTAAAGCTCAGACTATTCTTATTGAGCGCACTGACCGACCCCAATGTAAGGGTTTTCACCTCACTATACTCTCCATTGATCCCATCCTGATCGGCAAACACATTGACTTCAAATCCATATTTGACTCCTTCCGTTTTGTCTGTCCTGAGGCGAAATCGTTCTGTATTGATCCACTCCAAAGCTTTGATCTCGCCTTTGGGCATCTCAGGATCATAGAGGATGCCTTTGATTTCGTCCAGCGTATTATCAGGCAACATGATTTCCTTTGGCTGGTTGTACAGATGCGAAACCTTGCTCACATCATGTTTGGTGGAAATTTTCACCTGACTCAAGCTTCCGTCTTTTTTGGCGGCGAAACTCAGTGCTGCCGTTCCCTGGTCCGTAGGTACGGCAAGCATGACACGCGTCTCTTTGCGCAGCAATCGATCCCCCACCCTTGTCGATACTTCTTGCTGAAGGTCGTATTTGCTGGCTGCAAGTCCTTCATTCACGATCAAGTCTGTTCCTCCAGCTTGTTTTAGCTGCATCGCATATCGCAAAATCCCCGGACGATTGTCCAGATCCTTGAGATCAAAGAGGCCATGAAGGGTGGAGCGAATGGAGCTGAGTTCCACCATTTTGGTCAGGGAGTTATAGGCAAAAATATGCCAATAGAAACGATCCTGCTCCTCCGTTGGTAGCAGGACAACAGAAAACCAGCCATTTGTCAAATGGTTGACCATGCTCAATTCCGTGGTCGGCTCAAAAAAAGACTTCCCATCCGGATCTCTGAAATCCATCACATCGGCTTGTTTGAGTCCATTTCTACCTGCTTCGTTTTGAGCCTTGTATTTTTGTCGACTTTCACGAAAACGAACCTCCAGTTTGGGGATCAGGCGATTGCCAATGCCATCGAGGACAAATCGATCAACCAGCAGAGTATGACTTTTGGATTGGCGAAAGATGTATAGATGCCCCAGACCAGAGACGAGTTGGACAGGCGTAGGCTGCGTCAATGATGCACTTTTCTCATACATTGACTGCATCATGAATTGACCAGATGACAAACTGGAACCGGCATCCTGGGTTTTGTTTTCCTGAGCTTCTTTGGCAACAACAGAAGAATCTGGCGACTCATCCGGTAATTGTAGAGCTTGCCAGTCTTCCCAGCCCTTGCGCTCTCCCGGAGGCTTAGAAAGATAGCTGTCTTCGAAGCCGTCTTGCTTGATGGTGTACCAGAGTTTGCCCGAGGTATCGGTAGCGAGCAGGACGACCTTGCCATCATGTGTGATGCTATTGATATGGAGGATCTGTTCTTTTGCTAACAACATGCGTGAGGAAATTGGGATGGAAGAATGACACAAATGGGGAATGAGGGTCCAAAGAGACTGTTTTGAAATTTGTGCTGAGAATTTTTATGATGTATTTTTTTCTCAGACAAGGCTCTTTTTTGTTCTCATAGTGGGGCTATGAGAACAAAAAAAGCTGTAGGATGAGGAAAAAAGACACATACAAAAAATAAGTGACAGATTTTCAAACAGTCTCTAAGGCTGAGGGATTTGTTGGGCTGCCGTTGCCAAATCGGCTTTGCTGATGCTATGTCCAGCATGATGCGCAACACTTATCACGGTGTTGAGGTAGCTTTCTTTCACGCGACTGAGCTTCAATCTTAAATGAGCATCCTGTTCTATATCGTGGATAAAGGCATGTGCCTTGTCCATATCCCCGCCATCTGTATCTGATGGACTGAACCAGTGTAAGGGATTCAGCACGCGATGCGCAACATTCTCAATCTTGCTAACAACTTGATCCAATAGCCCCAATTTCTTGAGGATTCCCCGAATTCTGCGTTTAGGAACGTCAAAAATCTCTTCCAGAATATCATGCACTTTCTGTTTTTCTAGTTGGAAATCTTTCTGAACGGTGCTGAGGACGGTATGTGCATCCTCTTCCACTGTTTTGAGGATTCGTACGATGGCAGCCACCTCCATATGCCAATCATGTTTAAGGGTCCGGCTGATGTCAAGGAGAGAAAATTCTGCCTGATGCAAGGCTTTGACAATGTCTTCTATCTCAATCTGAAAACTATTGGAAAGTCCCTGGGAAATTTCCCTTGCTTGAAAGCCTGCATCTTTGAGGACAGTTGTAATTTGAGTCAGGTCATCCTGACCATCGGCCTTGAGCCGTTGAATCAGTTGCTCGATGGTTGCAAGCAGTCCATCATGTAAAGGAGAAATATGAGTGCTCATGAGAAAGGAAATATGTTTTTTTGGATGTTTATGTCAGTAGAATGTGATCAAATCAGTCATTGAAGACTCCATAGTAATCGCACATGAATCGGGTGATCTCAACCAGATAAGGCACCATGGTCGGCAGATACTTCTTTACAGATTTGTGAACTGCATCGATAAAGGCGAGATAGTCATGTGTATGCTCACGAACGAAGGGCTCCAACTTGGAAATCAGCTCCCAATTGCTATTGATGTTGAGCTCTTTGGCCGTCTTAGCGATGGCAGGGGCAGATTCGAAGGGTGGCAGAACCCGACTGACGAAGGTCACGCGGTGCATGATCCGCCAGCATTTGCCTCCTTTATTCGCCTGTCGAAGGGCGTGTGCATTGGGGTCATTGCTTTGGGCGAGCCAGATGGGATCGACCACCTTGCGAAAGAAGTCTTCCAGGTTCTCTTTTTCTGATTCCAGGAAGAAGGACATGAAACGATAAGCATCTACCTTACCAGGACGGAGAATCGGTTTGCCTTCCGGCGTGTAGGCACCACCGCCTTCATTGATATAAGGGGCGTATTTGGCTCGCTCTTCGTCTGTCTGCACATAGAGTTGGAGGTCGCCATCTGGCTTACAATCTACAGAGAGATGGAAAGCTTCAGATTCATTGGAGTCCGCAGTTTTGACAACTTCTGAACTCGTGCCCCAAGAAGCATCCAGAGCGAGCCCAAAACTTGGCCCAAACAGCGAGAGATCCAGGGAGAGGGATACTTTAAATTTGTAATCTAAATGATGAGAACCAGAGGTAGATTCAGTAATTCCATGAAGATTTTCTGTAGATTCTGCATGAAAGCCTCCCTTTGCTGTCCAAACATAGGTGTTGACGATGCTCGTATTGAAGGTTTTATTGCGGAGATCCTCCAGGTTGTCTTCCAGGGTAGGGGAAGTACTGTAGGAAGCATGATAGGCCTTCAGTAATTCTCTTTCTCGTTCAATGCGTTTTTTCAGCCGATATGCTTCTTTGGGTTTGTAGTAACTATACTCTCCATAAGAAGCTGCGCCTGGATAGGAAGGATCAGGCTGTACCGTCCCATCTTTCTTTAGGCCTACTTTTCCATCCAACGTTCCCTGCTTGGTGTAGAAAGGATTCATCTCAAAGATGATGATGTTGATATCTTTGGGAATGTCCGGATTGGGCATGTTCATATACATCAACAAGGCATGGGTTTGTTCCAGACGAATGGCATAGACATCAAATGTGTCTGATTTGACCAAGGCATAGCCTACATTGGAAGGCAGAAATCTTCTCCCAACTGCACGATTGATCCACATCTCCGGTTTGTTGATTTCCCATGCCCCTCCCAATGCCAATTTGCTGGACTTGCTGTTGTTTTTGCCAAAGGTTCGACTCACCCCCCATTGTTCTTTTTTTCCCTTTGCCCTTGAGAATTCTACGCCTTCTTTGATTTCTACCTTCGTCAATTGTTTGGCGTAGCCAAAGCCCGCTTTATCTTCATGTGTGAATCCCGATTTCACCCCCACAGAAGCAGCAGAATCCACAGCTTCCGCCTTAGTGGTTCCGAAGTGATATTGCACATTGTCCGTCTCTGACAACTCCACACTGCTGGCACCTCCATAATCTACCACCTCGCCATGAACCAAATGGGTACTTGTCAGATTTTCACTTGGGACTGGTGGTGCTCCTTCTATGAATCCGATCACTTCGGGATTTCCTTGAACTTGGGAGATCCATTCGCGTTTGAGGCTCCCGACAACTGAGCCAGTTAAGAGCGTCCATGTGCCATCTGATTCAAGATAGCTATATGCTCGCTTCAGCACCCCTTCAAATGTACCTTCCAGATCAAACTGTATATCTGCATACTCAGCCATTCCCGGACGAGAGACAATGGCCGTTGGTTCTGTCGCTTTTCCTTCCAGGTAGGCGACCTGAGGCATTTCCAGACAAATGGGAGAAGGGGTAGCGGGGCTAGCCAGATTCGTATTTCCAGCCAAATGATGGTTTCTTCTGGAGGAATCGGCCCCCGCATGATTTGTATCGTTGAAGCTATACACAGCAGTCAATCCTTCTTGCGGACCTTCCAGATGTGCAAACAGATTATCTGAAATCTGATCTTTTGTTCGCAGGGCCTCCCACACACGCAACTCATCCAGCCAGAACGTAGCTCCTTTGTCTGAACCTGTTGCCACAGGGCTTAATTCTGTTTCTACTGGTTCTCCGTTGAGAAAAAGATCCAAAGGAGAGGCATAAGGATCGGGGTGATCATTCCATTCAGCATGATAGATCTTTGCCAGTCTGCCGCCTTTGATATCATCAGCTTCAAATCCTTTGCCCTCATTCATCGGCCAATAGCTAAGCAATCCTTTCTCACGCAGGCTGAGGCTCTTGTTTATCTCTCCCTGATCCAAAACCCGATCCCATATCCGTACCTCGGCTATCGCTCCTCCAAATTGTCCCCATTTCACTGGATCACCTGCGTTGGATGATTTCATTCTTCCCATCTCCAGGGGCTTGTTATTACTTTCGATCAATCCGTCAAACAGTGTACAGGCAGTTCCTTCCTGATCATCCCTATCCTTATAAATGGTGTTGTCCCCACCGAAAAATGCTGAGACTTCTTGTCCATTGATATAAAAATTGACGATTACTCCCTGACTGAAGGAAGCTGGATCCAGTCGGTTTTTCAGTCCATATATGATTTTCCTGCTTACAGCTATATGGACGATCCTATGAGAAGAATTTTCCCAAAGATTCCTTCTTAATCTTTTATCACGATCCTCCATTGTATAAGGACTGGCAGGATCAAGCAAGTCGTACAGTGGCCCGGTACCCTGAAAGGTATGCAGAACGGGATCTTTTCCTTCTTCCCCCTCTGTTTCGAAGGCAAAATACAGGCGCCCATCCCGCAAATACAGTTGATAAGGCATGCCATCTCTTGTATCTCCCTTTTTGATCAAGCCTTCATATCCTGTTTGGAGAAAATGATACCTGGGGTTTCGCGGAACAGATTTGGGAATGTCTGCCAGATGAATGAACATTTCTATGCTCATGCCGGTCATCAGATTGAGATCTTCCTCTTTGCCAGCATCCAGATAAGAGGAGCGCGAATCCCCTGAAGCTTTTTGAGAATAGTCTTTTGCTAATGAAACCACATAGGCCTGTTGGTAATTCAAGGCAATGTGCTGCCAGTGTTTGCTATCTGGCCAACCTTTTATGGGACACTGGAGATACTGCTCGCCGATTTGCGTGCATAATGCAAATTCTTCTGTCTTATTTCCTTTGATCCCTTGAGGCTGTTCCATATACAGATTTCCCCAATCCCACTGTTCATCCCTAAAAAGAAACACATCTGCATCTGTACTACACCAAGCCTGGACTATATCTCCGGCTTTATCATTGCCTGGAGTTGTCGTTAAATCATAGAGATTGGCCTCATTCCCAATGATATGGAGGTATTGCCCTTTTTCACAGCCAATAATTAAGGTGTCTTTGTTGCCGCTGATGCACAACATTTTGGATTGTGTTTTCCCCTGCACGAATACTGCCCATGCTTTCTCCTTCAGGTACTGAATGACGCCATGATTTGCCCGATTCCATCCAACGAGGTGGATATCTGTTTCATTCCTGCCAAAAATCCCACTGATCTGCATATCGGGAATGGTGTCAGGAAGGGTGATAAAGGTCGTTTCACCTGTTTTCTTTTGAGAAAATAAAACGATACCATCTGTGTTATGAGTTCCTGCACTGAGCACTGTGCTTGTCTTGCTTGTTGGATCTGTGTATGCCCACAGATGTTCCAGGGGTTGAGCATGGACAGCCACGGATATCCATTGTTTTGTTGGTGTGTATTGGCAGACCCAATAACAAAATTTCGATTTACCTGCCAGTTTGACTTTGAACAAACAATAGGCATTTGCCTGAGCATCCACGAATAAACTCAATAGCTTATTCAGCTTATTTTTGGAGATATCAAGGGTTCCATCTAAGGCATGGAAAGCAGGCTTAAATGTCTCACTACCTGGATCTGGTAATTCAACATGCGAGATTATTTCTCTTCGGCCGTATCCTGCTGATTTTTGCTCACCTAAAAATGGGAGAGCAGCATTATTGTTCTGGATGCGAGAGTTTCCGCCTGCCAGGATTCTTTCACCATCTGGCGTTCCTGCAACCAGAGAGAAGCGTATATAGTATGGGAAATCTCGATAATTTTCCGGGTAGATAAAGTTCGTAACCTTAGATCCTTTTGAAGAAATTTCACCCACTGTAAGGGTGGGCATTTGACTGGCCTCTTGCCCCCAGCTGACCAGCCTCTTTTTGCCCTGAACAAATACTGCAATTTGAGAACCCTTGCGGATGGGAGCCATGTCAAGCTTTGATTGCTTTATCTGCAACCTGGCATATGAAAGTGCTCTGATAGACAACTGAAAGGTTTTCCCATCTATTAGACCATCATCACTTGTGACCATCAGGTAGTAGGCATCCTTTGTCAAAGTTTTTTTGTCAATTCCATCAAATTTCAGCCAACTTTCCAGGGTGAATTCCTGTTCCACCTTCAGGCTCGTGGGAAGCATCACAGTAGAAGTCGCCGCTGTTCCGCTGAGATCTTCAGAATGAAGCTTCCAACCGCCTTCTGTTGGAGCCTTTGTAACAAGTGGTACTGCTTTCCCTAGCTTTGGGTGGGCGTGAGCTTGTGAATTCTGTAGCTCAAAATATAAGGATCTCTCCAGGGGTTCCATCAGGGTATCTACGTCCTTATCAAAGAGACCAGCATGTTGTCGATAGTCATAGTGTGTTTTGAAAATAGGGATAGATTTTCCTTCAGCGAATTGGATAGAAGAGATGGGAATATCCGTCAATTTGCCTGTTTCCAGAGCTACTGTTCCATTTACAATATATTCCCAGACGCCTATGCTTAAGGCATCACCCTTTTTAAGTGTTTTTCCAGATATAGTCGGTTTCACAGAAAGACTTGCTGCTTGTGTCCCAGATACATGACTAGCTACTTTTCCCAGCGTGTATGCCTCTTGTCTTTTGGGCAGAAGATAAAATTCCGGGTTATCGGACAAAGGCACTTTTCCCGCTCCCAACAAACATGGAAATGGGAGTCGATTCACTTTGATAGAGGCAGCTGCTTGCGGATAGGATCCGGAATGGTAAAAGGTCATCCCATTCACAAAAAATATGGAAGTGAATTCTGATATTATGGGGTCAGAAGGATTTAACTCAAATACATATTCCAGTTGAATATCAATTTTCTGCTCGAACAATGAAGCTGCGATGAGTTCATCGACTGAAAGAGATTTGGACATTTTTCCAAACTGGACCTTGATTACTTTGTTTGGATTTTTTGGATCTTTATGGAGCGTATAGAGAATATCCCCTACTTTGACTGCCTTGGTTTCAGATCTCGTCGGGAAAATCTGCAAGCTGGTTTTCTGTTTGATATCCTCCTTCACATAGACATGGACTGTTTGTTCATAGGCCCAATCCAGATAGTATAGTTTGATCGCTACTTCCTCCAAAGGATTTGTGGAGTTTGCATATGCAGGAGAAATCGTGATTTTTCCTGTAGGATCAATCGCGGAGACAAGTGCAATTTGCTTCTCCGGGGTCACTTTCGCCATCACCTGAACGGGATCTCCTTTATAAATGGGCAATGTGGCTTTTTCATCCCAACTGAGTTCACCATTTGGTCCCACACTTAGCATGCTTTGTGCCACCTGCAGACGATCTCCAGGATACAGCTGCTCGCTGGTTTCAAAAGAGCTTGGTGAGTCAGACTGAAAAAAGTCCACAGCCTTCACCTTGCCGATCTCTATAGGTTCCTGACTAAGCCCATTCAGAATATCTGACACCTGATCCATATCCATCGGCAATCGTGTCCATCTTTCTTCCAATTGGAGATTGTTTACTTTAGGCAGGGTGATGGTCAGATCAAAATGTCTGGGATCTCCGCTGATGGCCGAAGTATTGATAGTACAATTGTTAAAATCCGGTCCAGCAGATCTCGCTTGTAACAGACTTACTTTCTCAGGAAAATTGTCTTCCTTGAGGCTGGCCGCGTCCATCAAATAAATAGGAAGGTGATCCAGATTTGGAAATGGGCTTGGAATGACATTTCCCTGAAAAGTCAGACTCAATTGTTTATCACTGGCCTTTTTGGATGCACTTGCAGCACTTGTAAATGCCAACTCACCGATTCGGAATGTAGTCTGGACCTTTCCATAGTCAAAATCTATGGCATGTTTGAGATAGACAGTTACTGTTTTTTGAGCTGCATCATTGACAGTTACTCTTTCCACCTCAGCAACCATTAGTTCATAGCTGACAGGGAGACCGTATTGAGCACGGCCGGTTTTGGTATGAAAATAAATAACTGACAATTGCTGTTTGGCCGTTTTCATCGCATCTTGGTAGTACAAGGCGATATTTCCCAATGCAGTCTCAAACAAAGTAACCGGATCATGGCTGTGGACCCCTTTGCTCCCATCGGTCAATTGGCAACCATGAATACTCAGGCCTCTCGCATCTGTATGAACCAGTGGCATCCGGGCATAGCCATTCGTTGGATTGAGGGCTTTCAGTTGATTGCTGGTAAAAAAGCTTGGTGCCTGGGCAATTCTGCCCGAGTTCGCCACTCCAAAGTCCAACATCAATGGCACCCCACTTTTGAGGCTTCCTGAAGCCAGAGTTCCACTTATGGCTAACATGAGACGAGCGGAGCGCTTGAGGGCTTGCTTTTCTGGTCCATGACCAACCGCTACGTCTTCTTGTTGATAATAGAGCAAGCTTGCCAATCCAGGTGCTTCAAGCACAGAATTTCCATAGGTCAATTGAAAACTGCTTCGTTCTATCCCAGGGTGTGGACCAATGGGGGCTGGATCGTCCTGAGACCAGGAGACCGATCCAGTAACAGAAATACTTGAAATAATTTTCGCTTGTATATCTTGTGTCAGATTATAAATGGCATTGCCAATTCCTGCATCCATCCGTGAGTAAAATGCCAGATCGGATTCATTTCCTATCAGTCGAATAGCATGATCATCCAAAATATCTTGCGCTTGTCTGGCATAAGACCAAATTCTCAGTTCGTCGAAGGCTGTTTGGATGCCGAGAGATGTATGATACCCTGGACCTAATTGGATAGACCATTCTGTATGACCACTACCGATATTGATTGATGCTGTTTGGCTTCCATTTTCATAGATATAAAAACCCTGAGAGATCTGATCGTAACTGAAGGTGAGATGACTCCAATGATTACTCGAGATATGCGTAGCATAGGTTTTTGTGCTGATATCATTCGGTTTTTTCTCGATGCTCAGGGTGAGTTCAGTAGACTGCGTACTTTTTCCCAGATACAGACGAAGGCAAAGCTGATCGCTGCTCATTTTGATGAGGGGAGAACCTGGTGGAAAAGCGGGAATAGTAGCCATAGGTTTGATCCAACATTCAACCGTGCAGCCTTGTTCACTCGAGACGATATTCTCAAGGGAGATATAGCTTGACTTGGAAAAAACACAAGCTGATCCTCCATAATTTTTCTGCCTGAGAAGAGGAATTAACTCCAGCCCTGTAAAAGGATCCTTGCCTGCCTCTCTTTCGAGGACAGAGGATTGATATTGCGGGTCAGGACTGGTATACAATTGAACCCCTTTGGTATCAAATAACCCCTCTCGTGATCGGCCAATATTGAATCCATCTACCCGATTGCTGACTGCATTAAAGGCAAAAATCTGCCAACGTTCTACATCGCCGATTGCAGTAGGAAGCAAAGCAACAGAGAAGGATCCATTGTGTAGATTTTGGATGAATCGAAGTTCCAGGGTAGCTTCTACAAAGTCATTCCCATTCATGTCTTTGGGCCCCAAACTGTCTTTGGGGCTCTGAGGGCGATATTTGTTACGGCTTCGTCGATATCGAACTTCCCGATTGGCTTGCAGGGCATAAAAGATCGCTGCTGCTTTGCCAGAAGGGGTTCTGCTGTTTTCCTTGTCTTCTTCTATTTCTTTTTCAGCATCCTCTTCAGCCTGAGCCAACCCTTTCTGGACAAGGACAAAACGATCTACCAATAAACTTGCGTTGACAAGGGGTTTGGCCCTTAGGGTTTTGCTAAGGTCGATCGTGTAGTCCAGACTGAAAGCAGTACTTAATTTATCAACATCTTCGTCAGAAAAGATCCGGCCATTTTCCATTGGAAAAAACTCCGGGGGGGTGTCCGGAGTCAAATAAATATGATTGTGGGTAGTTGAAAATATCCCGGTCTCAACGTATGCTGAAATCGTAACTTCTACAAATTCTCCCGAGGCACTTTGGATTTGAATTTTTGCATTTGGTGTTAATTTTTGCTTCCGTCTGTTTCTCATAGCCACATTTGATCCCGCAAAATTGAGATAGATTTTTGGCAGCCTTCTGTCGCTTCTGGAAGCTGGTTCAAAATCATCTACCATTCCCAGAATTGTTGAATCATAATCCCGAATTTGGGCTTTCAATACATTTTTTCCCTTTTCTAAACTTGCCAAAATCTGATTGGAAGAAACGATTTGTATGTTCTTGTTGTAGAACAACATATTTTCGTCTGTAAGTTTCTGAATAGACTGTCTAAAGAGGTAGATATGCCGCTGATCAGACAAGACCTGAAAAGGGACAGAATCGGTCAAACGAGCAGTAGAAGAAAGGAAATCGTCAATATCTTCCTCTGGAACTGGCTCGCCGGGAAGTGTTTCTTTCCCTGTCATGTCAATGAGGGGGAGGCTCAGTTGACCTGTAACTCCATAGCCAACCTGAGCCAGTTCACGCGGGAAGTTGAGTAATTGTGCTCGTGTACTCCAATTCCTCGCATCTATCGGATCCGCATGTGGTCCACTTTGATCCAGTACTGCATAATAGATATATCGCAGATCATCCATTGCAAAAGCGATCAACTTGCCCTGGTGCTCAATCATCGCGGTATGTATCCATTTGCTTGCCCCATCAGGCACGTCAAAAGTTTGAATGAAGTTATCGTAGGTAAATGTAGACATGTTTATTTTTGGTTAAGAAGCTTAAGAGAAAATTGAAACCGAGCAGACTTGATCCCGAAGCGGGACAAGAAAAATCGCAGGTAATAAATAGGTGCCTTTTATAGGAAGGAAGCTGGCTTCAATGATGTCAGAGTAGCCATTTTGGTCTCAATATTGGTACTACTGAGATCAGATAATACCTGAAGATTATCCGCCCAGAATCCATAATCGTCCAGTTCAGCTTTCAGATCCGGATAGGCTTTTATCATGCCATCAGAGGTCTCTGAACAAAGTTCTTCTGTCAGCGATCCCAGATCCAGATCTTTGGGATATGCCAGGTGCAGATAGACAGCATTAGGTTCAATCTTGCCATCCTTGAGCTCCATTTCTGTATTCTTGCAAGCTTCGAGAATTAAAGCATGCAGCTTGGCTTGTCGAGCTGAAGTGATAAGCGTTTTCTTTTGATAAGTTCCTATGATCATACCGCCCAGTGTTTTGTTTGGATCATGATGTGCCTTCTGTTGCTTGTGATCTTGTTGTGTCTGTTGGGTGTGATCCTGCTGCCTATGTGTATGGGGAATGTCCAAATGTTTCGTAGCCCCGGCACCGGGGAGTGCTGCTGCCAGTTCTGCCTTGTTGAGATGAAAACCAGCTTCATAGGCCAGGCCTACAACCGAATTGACGAAGCCTTCTTTGAGATGAGACAGTTTCAGCTGCAACTCATCATTCTGGCCGATTGCCTGAACAAAAGCATGCACATTGGTGGGATTGGCGTCGACCATAGGCTCCTTGTGAAACCAGTTGAGGGGATTGAGCACATGGTGGGCAACATGCTCGATGCTGTGTTTGGCATGATCGATCTTATTCTCAATCTTGTGCTCCAAGAGACCTAACTGATGCTGAATTCGATGGATTTCATGATTGGGGAATTGGTAGATCTCTTCCAGGATCTGATGGACTTCATCTTTCCCCAAATCAAAATCTTTCTTCACGATAGCCATGACTTTATGGGCATCTCCCTCTACAGTTTTGAGTGCTTTCACAATCCCCTCTGAACCCATTTTCCAGTCTTTTTGCAGGCTGCTACTGATTTCGTGCAGAGTGAATTCTGCTTTGTGAAGGGCCTTCACGATGTCTCCGACTCCAGCGTGGTAGCCATTGGCAAGACCTTGAGAGATCTCACTGGCCTTGAAACCAGCCTGTTTGAGTTGATGAGCAAGTTGTCCAAGATCTGTTTGGCCCTTGGTAGTGAGTCGTTGGATCAGATGCTCCAGTGTAGAAAGGAGTCCTTGGTTGGTTTTATGATCATTGTCATCCATCGTAGATTGGTCGTTAATTTGTTTCTTAGATTTAGGGTGAAAAGAAGTATTCTTTGGAAGGATCTGTTTGATCGCATCTTCTATGTGTTCCCGGCGATGACCCATGCCAAGAAGAATGTGCCGAATCTCAGATTCTTCCTTTTTCTCCCATCTGTGCATGAGTTCGACGAGTTCATGGGTCGAGCAGCCAATTCTAGCCAGCCATCGGGTCCATCTTGTGGGTTTGATTGCGGGTGGGTTCATGTTTACTCTTCTCCGAATTCGGTTTGTAATAAGTCCCAAAGTTCATTGTGTCCATTGTCATAGCCGAGGGCCCAAATGCCTGGACCTGCCAATCCTTTTTGCTTGATCCATTGGTATTTGTTTTTGAGGCTCTCCGCATCATCATACCAGAGTTGGTAGTGTTGCTTGCCTTTCTTGTGTCGGTGGACTTTGGTGTCCACGTCCTTCATCCACTTATCTTTCTTTCTCCCAATGATTTTGACAATCTGCCGATAGGCGGGTGAGCGGACATGACCATCATTGGGAGAGGGAATGGTATGGGAAGCGGTCTTCCATTCCGATCCATAGTAAGGCAAGGCCACAATGAATTTTTCTGGCGGGACTCCACGTGCCAAATAGGAATCAATAGACCTTTCCAGATAATAATTCGAGGCCACCTTTTTTCCTTTGCCAAGGGGGGCAACCGGACCAGCCGTGTGACTTCCAGCATAATAATAGTCATACCCCATCATGGTGAAGACCTCTATAGCATCTTTCAAGCGTGGAATGTCGAATACCTGATTGAAGTCTACCGCATACAAGCACAAGCTCAAGGTGTAACCATGAATCTTGAGATTGTCAGATAGCCTGAGCAAAAAATCATTGAAGGCTTTCTTCATTTTGCCTGGAACTTGCTCAAAGTCGATGTTGAGTCCATGCGCCTGGCGAGAAGCCAAAATGCCCGGTATCTGATCAATGAAGTGGTTTTGTGCAGCAGAATCCGATAGGAAAGCTCTGTTTTTGGAAAACCCAAAATTGGAGATGGTCATAAACACATTGGTCCCTTCGGCCCTGGCTTTCTCCACCAAGCCTGTCTTCTGCCATTTTTCCAGATCCTGTATATCCCCACTTTGAGGGTCAAGTTTACAGCCAAAATAGGAGACCCCCCACAGCAAATCGAAGCGATAATGCTTGTAGGCAGAGCCCATCCATTCGGGATGCCACCCAAACGTTTTGTGATGGGGTTTTCGCTTTTTGGGAATCACAGCCGGCGGAGGTGGAGTTTTGATTTTCCACACACTGTCCCAACTTGTTTCATGCTTGTGGCCCTGAGCAGCGAAATAACTTGCCTGGTGCTGATGCGCACTGCCTCCACCAGATGTTCCTTGTTCGATTTCCTTGACCGACTTCACCGGAGCATCCTTGGAGATGGCATGTTGGACTTCATCGAAGGACCCATGTACTTCCTTGGCGGTGGTATGGACTTTGTGGACCAAGGCTTTGTAGCTGGCAGAGTCATTGGGATGCGTGGCAATATGCTTGGCAATCTGTTGGACCTCATGTTTGTTGACCACGCTGTCTACCAGAATTTTATGTTGGAGATTCAGATGAGGAGGATGGCCGATACGCACGATCTTGGGTGCTTGCTCTATTTGGCTAAAAAAGGCACTCAGCTCTGTTTCAGCATTCCTGATGGCTTTTTTAAGCAATCCATGAGAGATCGCCTGATGCTTCAGTCTGTGTTGACAGGCTTCTTTCACCAAGGCGATTTGTTCCATGGGAATCTGCCCTTGTTTGTGCTCAGAGACCACCTGAAAGCCTGGAATTTT
The DNA here is from genome assembly GCA_039029315.1 of Bacteroidota bacterium. GTDB lineage: Bacteria > Bacteroidota > Bacteroidia > J057 > J057 > JBCCCJ01. The sequence goes on from JBCCGK010000079.1 coordinate 52,211, forward strand.
TTTCTCAGCTGCCATCCAGGGATTGATTTTAGCCGGAAATACAATGGGTTCGAACTTATGGAGCCAGATGGTATCACCGATTTCCTCTATATGTTGCGGATCGAGTTTGGTCAAATCAAATCCCGCCTGAACGATTCCTCTCCCCATATAGACCAGTTCCTCAGAACCGGCATGTTGACGAAGGTATTTCTGTACTTCTTCTGCCAAACGCTGTTGATGAAGGAATTCAAAATCCTTCCAACTGCTTTGTTCAAGCATTCGCTCAAACTGATGGTTTTTCCGAATCGAACTCACATGTTTGAACAAGGCATAATACTTGTCCTTCCGGAGTTCTTTTTTGGAGTGAGATTTCTTGGCGAGTGTCTTCTGTAAGCGCACATAATTGGCAAATAACTCACTCTCATCCATGCCTTGATAGACATCGTGAAGGGATGCCAGACTCTCGCCATAATACTGTGCGGTGATCAACTGACCAATGGACATCACCTTCGAAATCTTCGTAGGTGTGTTGAGGACCCGTAATTGAGTCCCGCTTAAGTAGGAAATAAGACCGCTTTGGAACAGAAAGAGACCAAAAACAAGAATAAGAGGAACATACCAATAGTGCCGAATGAGGCGATAGGCAATTTTAAGAGTTAACATTTTTATCTGTTACTCATCCCGTAAGATGTAGGAAAAAATTGGCCGAAGGTAGTTGGTCGCTACCGTTTAGAGAGCCTCATAAAAAAAATGGTCTTTGGTAGCACTAAATTAGGAAATAATGCAAAAGGAACAAATTTTCTATTCCAAAAAATAGAATTCTCACAATACATTCAGCGCGGAAGAATAATCTAACTCCGGTAATTCTCGAAATACTCCAGGCTTCTTTCTGGATGAAAGAAGCCTGGAGTAAGATTGGCAATATTGGGTTTTTTTCAGCTCTTGTTCAGGTGTTTCTCTAGATCCATTGCTGTCTCCAGGCCTGTTTGTGAGGAGGAATTGGAAGGACTCCACATGAGCGGATCATCTGTTTGTTTGAAGTGAATCACCACTTGCTCAAATCCCTCCAGTTTCAGGAGATTGTTGAGCACGCTTTTGACTTTGGATTCAGAGATCGGACGAATTTTGAGATGATTCACACTTTCCATGATTTGGAGTTGTGCATCCTGTAGAATGCCATCGATTTCGTGCAGACTCAGACTATTCCCTAAGGTGTGCAAATGAGAATATTCCTCTATTAGCCTCACTTTATTGGCCGGATAGGAAAAATCTACCACTTCAATTGGGGGAAGTGTCAAGGTGATGGAATTGCCGGAAATGTGCACATCTTCTTGCTGGATTTTTCCAAAGTCAATTCCAGTTTTGACAGTCGCTTCGGTATTGGCGACAAAACTGGCTTCTTTGAGAGGAACAAGGTGCAGCAATTTTTTGGATTTGTCGGCAATGACAATTTTTTCCAAAACAAATTCTGCTGAAGCAAGTTCTGAAGCATTGTGCAACAAATCCAGCACCCCACTGTGATGATGCTTGGTGGGAAGGGTGCATCTGCTCAAAAGGAGAAGACAGAGAAGAGCAAGTGAGACAGAGAGGGTTCGCATAGGATTGTGTGTTTGAGGGAGGATTATTCTAGCACTTTTACTTTGATATCCCGATAATGAACTACACAGGAGGGATCGTGTGCTTGCAAGGCAAAGGTTCCGTGCCCAATGCGTCGTTCTTTGTTCCAGTCTCCAGCTTGTGTCCAATCTACAGTTGTCTGGCCATTCACCTTCACAATGATATGATTGTCCTTGACGGTAATATGATAGTCAAACCATTCGCCATCTGTTGAGGGTGCTTTGGCTTGTAAGATGAAGACTTCGCCCTGCTTGTTCACCCGAGCAAGAAAGGGTTCTTTCACCTGCGTGGGTGCCCAAATATTGACAATCCCATACAAACTTCCTGTCTTCTTGGGATCAGCATGCGTAGAATTGACTTGGGCTTCGAACCCAACAGACGGCCACCCATCCTTCTGATACTCAGTATGAAAATATACCCCTGAATTGGAGCCGCCAGACGTTCTGACCTTCAGTTTCAGTTCGAAGTTGGTGAAATCTGCTTCATTGACTTTTCCTGTATAGAATAGATGTGCCCGACCGCCCTTGACAGCCAACATGCCATCTTCCACGGAGAAGGATTCAGGCTTGTCTGTACTGGAAGTCCAGCCAGTCAGCGACTCTCCATCAAAAAGAGGAACAAAGCCATCGGCCTCCTGTGCAAACAGTCCGATACTCAACACACATATCAAACTACTGAGAAATAGAGATTTCATAGAGGGGAAAACATTGGAAATAAAACAATGGAATCTATAGGTGAGAGCTTGAATCTACACAAATCTTTTCAAGAAGCCAGAAAATATCGTTTGCGGAAGAGAAAATGCGCCTTATTGAAGATCCATTATCGCACGGATTCAGCAGCACAAGAAGCTCTCTATTGAGGGGTGAACAGGTGATTGAGAAGGAGCTTCGAATCTCTTACCGAATAAAACATGCGATGTTGCTCGGAATAGCGATCAGCCTGGAATGTGACGTCCTGATACAACACTTTCCCCACATAATCTGTTACCAGCAAACCCTTGTCCGGGTGAAAAACCAACAATTGTTTGCCAAGGGTATCATGATGAAGCGAACCAGAGATTTCTCCCTCATCATTGACAGCGAATCCATCAAAAGGGATTTTTTTGACAATTTCCTCTGAACCAATCTTCATGAATTGCAATTCTGAAGCAAACTGCTGCTCGTTAAATTCTTCCTGTTTGTTATACCCAATTACTACTGTCTCCGAGTCCATCCAGCAAGCAGGTCGATCCCACAAATAGCCTGAATTCCGTCCTTCAGGGAAGATCGATTGATAGTCCGAAGATTCATAGCTGACCAAAAACGTATCAATCTTGTACAATTTGATGACATCAATGGGATTCCATACCCAACCATTGGTTATAAAAGAGTTTTCATCTGGTGAGACAGATAACAAACTGTGAAAATAATCCACATAGTTTGTTTCGCTTTCATAGTCCACAATTCGCTCCGTCAGCAACTCATCTGTTTCCAGACAGGTGATGTCCAGGCGATTCCAATCTGTTCCATGGATCAAAAATGTCTGATCCCCCCGACTGTAAAACCCGATCGGAAAGGAACAATGTTCAACCTGATAATCTCCTCTTATAAGGTGTTTCTGGAATGTAGGATCAGTCAGCGAAAGAACAACGCCTCTGGTGCCACGATTGTCCACAATACAGCAATAATCCCGATAGCTGTAGATGCCTACCTGTTTGACGTCTATGCCCTGATCCAATTGAGATATGTGAGAAGAAAGGACAGATGTTTGTGGATCAAATAGTAATATCTCACCATCCTGCCGAATGATCAAGAAGGTCAAACGGGGAATGTTCAGAGCTTGAATAGCAGATATCTGCGCAGCATCGAAGGGAAGGGAAATTTCTCGTATGTCCATGGGAATCGCCTGTTTTGTTAAGAAAAAATCCCTCATATGCGGGATAGATTCTGGGAAGGTCCTCTCCTAGATTTGTCCAAAAAGCCTATGAAAGCGTTTGCTATTTGTGTACTTATTATTTGTGTATCCAGTCCAGGATACGCACAAAACTGGAGAAGTTTTGGCAGTGGAATGAATGGTGAAATTGATGCCTTGCTGGAAGACAAGCAGGCTGGCCGCCTCTATGCAGGGGGAATGTTCAATTCTGCAGCTGGCACTGCCGCCAACAATATCGCCCAATGGGATGGCAATAGCTGGGCAGCATTGGGAAGTGGAACCAATAGTGTGGTCAATGATCTGGCCTTGTTCCAGGATGAGTTGTATGCCGTTGGAAGCTTCAGCAGTCCTGGAAATCATATCGCCAAATGGAACGGCACTTCCTGGTCAGGCGTAGGAGGAGGAACCAATAGTTCCTCTTTTGCCCTACAGCTGTTGGGAGATGATCTCTATGTAGGTGGGGCTTTCACTGCCGCAGGATCAGTGGATGCCAACTATGTCGCCAAATGGGATGGCAATAATTGGTCCGCGCTGGGTGGGGGAACTGATGGGGTCGTGCGGGCATTGGGTGTGTACAAGAATGAACTTTATGTGGGTGGAGATTTTACGATGGCTGATGGCAAAACTGTCAATCATATTGCCCGATGGGATGGAGCAGCCTGGCAGCCATTGGGAACCGGACTAGATGCGGCTGTCTGGGCCATACAGGAATTTATGGGAGACCTATATGTTGGAGGTCTGTTCAACAGTGCTGGAGGGAATACTGCTGTGCGAGTGGCAAAGTGGGATGGAAATAATTGGTCTGCGGTAGGGAGCAGCCTGAATAACTCTGTATTTGCGCTGGCAGAATACAATGGAGAGCTCTATGCGGGGGGATTTTTTCAAATGATCTGGGCGACCTCTGCTCCTGCCAGTCGTATCGCCAAATGGGATGGCAATGCCTGGTCTGCCATTGGAGATGGGCTGAACGATGGAGTATTCGCCTTGTCTTCAACGACACAGGCACTCTATATAGGTGGAAATTTCACGGCCTCCGGCTCCACTACTCTGAATAATATCACAGCCCTCGGTCATCCTGTTCCTATAGATCCCGCATTTGGGGGAAGAGGAATCATGTCTGTCTCTCCCAATCCAATGAACACCCAAGCCAGAATTCAGCTAGATGGACTCCCGGCTTTTTCTTCTTATAAGCTGGAACTGATAGATGTACATGGCACATGTGTCCAGCAGACGCTGCATACTTCCGCAGAAGGATTGTATCTTCAGCGAAATCACCTTCCTTCTGGCCTCTATGCGTATCGGCTGATGGGAGAAGGGCATCTTATCGGACAGGGAAAAATTGTGATGCAATAAGAACGCGTTTCTTAGTTTGACTTTGTCCAAAATGGAAATTCAAATCTCTTTACCGTACACTTTTACCAGTTTAGGCGAGCTGGCCCCCAAAATTCGGCAGCGCACCAGACCATCCGATTGGCAGCGCACCGGACCATCCGATTGGCAGCGCACCGGACCATCCGATTGGCAGCGCACCAGACCAACCGGTCAGCGGTTTTTACGCAACTTTTTGCGAATGCGCTCAAAAAGTTGAGGGAACCGAACAGCTTAACCCAAACCAAACGGCTTAATGTATACGGAAATGAACTGTTCGAGAGAAGCATTTCTTGATTTACCCCAAGAAGTTGAGCGCATTCCCAAAAAGTTGCAAAGAAATCTAAAAA
>JBCCGK010000080.1:0-57237 GCA_039029315.1 Bacteroidota bacterium
CTCCTGCCATGGGTACACATCATGATCTCAAATGCCAAACGATGGATCGATGGCATTTTCCATCATGTCAATCAGAAATATTTTCAGAATTACCTCAATGAATTCTGCTACAAACAAAACCGACGCTACTTCAATGAACGATTATTTGATAGACTGCTAATAGCTGCAGCTACTCTGTATTGGAAACCGGTGTATAGTGCCGGATAAACATTAAGAAAAAAAGTATACACCAATGTTCAATTATATGAAAAAGACGCTCTTGTTCCTCCTCCCTTTTCTAATGTTGAGTCTGACAGCTTCCGCACAGGGATTGCCATCTGTCATCGTGAAGAATCTTTTGGGTGAAAATATCAATGTCAATACCATTGAAAACGGGGAGTACCCAATCGTTCTCAGCTTTTGGGCTACCTGGTGTAAGCCCTGCATTAAAGAACTGAATACCATACAGGATATGTATGAAGACTGGCAAGATGATACAGGCGTAAAGATTATTGCCATTTCTATTGACGATGCCAGAAACGCTTCTCTGGTCGCTCCATTTGTCAATGGCAGAGCGTGGCCATACGATGTGTTCATTGACGAAAATAGCGATCTGAAACGCGCCATGAATGTGGTCAACATTCCGCATGTATTTCTGTTGGACAAAGACAAGCAAGTCGTTTGGCAGCATACTTCCTATGCACCTGGAGATGAAGAAGAGCTGTATGATCAGATTCTGGAGTTGGTAGGGGAAGGAAAATAAGTCTGGACATCTGGCCCTGGATCCACGAGAATTTCTGTTATTTCTCACAAACAGAAATTCCCGTGGATCATTTCATTGGTAGAGTACGTATGGTCAAATGATGCTGTCTTTCTCCCTCCTTTGGCATCTGACTTGGTTGCGTTTCCGGTCAAAAATGAGTACATTCTACTGATCTTCTTGACCGGCCCTTAGTCCTCCACGTCCAATTCCCTCTCCCATGAATTCAACGCTACGATTTGTTTCGGTTTGCCTCGCCTTCTTTTTCATGTGTTCCCTGATCGGTCAGACAACTGTCTCTTTGTCTCTCTATGATCAAACAGACAATGAGGCACCAAGCCTTCTCAAGGATACTACTTTCTGGATCCAATCTGAGAATGAGATTGAGACCGTTCTTGAACAGATGAATGTGCCTCAAGCTGGAGACAAGCAAGGAGGAGAAATCATCATTGAATCAGAGTATATACATGCCGAAGGCCCACAACTCTTGCGCCAACGAATCGAACATGCACAGGCCTTTCTCGGCGTCGAAATTGAAACCAGTACGCATGGCGGCTCCCGTATTCTCCAAATCATTGACCAACCCGCACAAGAAGCGCGCCTCAAAGTAGATGATATCATCATTCAGGCTGACCTTGCGGAAATTCAGTCTTCAGCGGACCTCCTGAATTTCGTTCGTAGTCACTCGCCTGGAGATGTGGTCAAAATTACCTTCCTTCGCCGTGGCAAAAAGCGTAAAACCACAGCTGTGTTGGGGGGATCGAATATTGTATATTATGATGAGATCGTCGTTGGCTCTCAAATCAGGATGCAGGTTACCATCAAGAAAAGCACACCTATTACAGTGAATACTGCCAGCACAGGGGAAGGATTTTCACAGTATCCCTTGCTCTCATTGAATGAATTTCAGCTCTATCCCAATCCTAATCAGGGACGATTTAATCTGCAAGCAGAATTAAAGGAGAAAGGAGATGCAACTGTAAGGATTTTCAACTACTCCGGTCAGGAAATCTACCGAAAAACACTTACTCCCGCTACCCTTCATGTTGCAGAGGAGTTTAATCTACACTCTTCTCTCAGTCAAGGGGTATATCTTCTCCAATTTGTTCAATATGAACAAGCCATTACAGAACGATTGGTTGTAGTGGATTGAAGAACTGTCCTTGAGACTGTTTTGGAATCTGTGCTGAGAATGTTTAGGGTGTATTTTTTTCTCAGACAAGGCCCTTTTTTGTTCTCATAGTGAGGCTATGGGAACAAAAAAGACGCAGAATGAGGAAAAAAGACGCATACAAAAAATAAGTGACAAATGTTCAAACAGTCACTTAGTTCCCTTTTTCTCAAGAAAGCTTATAGAAACGAAACCAAGGCAGGTTCTAATCAACGGTCTTACGGGAGGTATAGGAACCATGAATCCAGCCTTCGTTCTCTTCGTGCTGGACTTTGTACCAGTAGTCATTGTTCCTGCCAACTTGAACCTTGTCGCCGACTTCAAGGACTACACACACATCTCCGGCTTTGAGTTCCGTGATTTTGCTTTCGGAGTTTGAATCGGGACTATGGTATACGGGGGCGGAAGCCTCTGTGATTTGCAAGTGATTCTGCATTGCTTGCCTGGCGTGCGAAGCCGATTGTTCCCTGGAAGAGGATTTGGGGAGAAGTTGATCATCAACAGTCTTCAGCTCCTCTTGTACCATATCCAATAGTTGGGACTCCTTAAAGGATTCATCAGACAATATTTCTTCTAGTCGGGTCTTTTTGACATCCAGATCTTTGGCCTGTTTGGCTATGTGATATCTGAGGGCCAATTGCACATCGTCCTGAGAGAAACTCAACACATTGGCTCTTCGAATCCAGCCTTTCTTTTTCTTTTCACGATTGGACACATGCAACCAGTCCTTATAAGTAAGGCTCATGCTATCTTCTATGACAACAATGATTTCTCCTTTCTCAAGCTTATCCTCCCGAAGTGTCATCAGATCAGGTCGGCGATAGATCTCTACTTCATTGGTGATGGCCGCCAGGATGGCATATCTCTCAAAGAGGTATTCATGAACCCAGCCGATTTCTCCATCCTTGAGGCGAACCTTCATATAGGTTCTGTTTTCTTTTTCGATCTCCACCGTTTCATCCAACAGCTCTACTCGCTCGCCATAAACAATGGGAATGATATAGTTGTTTTCACCATCTTTGGTTTTTTCATGAATCCCTGGCTCCTGTCGCAGACCCGCAAATGGCCATACACAGGTAGCAGCCTGATCTCTGGAAATGCCATCTGGTTCTTGAGAAGGTAGTTCTGTCAGAGGTTCAAACTTAGGCGTTTCTGCCTGAGAGTTCACAGAACAAGCATACCACCCTCCAGTGACCAGCAGTAACGCAACTCCTGTTGCGAAGACTCTCCAGAAGACAGAAACAGACGTCTTAAGCATAAGATTTAATCCTCTAGTGATATGCAATTTATGTGTTCTACTCCTTTTTTTCAAAGGATTTTTCCATCGTTCAATCGATATGCTTGGAAAAATTAGATGTGAATCCGGGATTTGAAGAGATAATTGTCAATTTTTGAACGTGCTTATGGGAGAATTAGTATGTTGCGGGGCAAGAATCTCTGGTTGAGAAGAGAACAAATACCTACTTGTCATTTGCCGAAATATAGGAAAAGAACAGTCCCAGGAGCGGATTTTTGACGGGAAGGACGAGACTCAATCCTGTTGCTGCTGTGAAGGAGAAGGCAGAAAGCATAGAATTCAACTCATCATTACAAATCCCATTCTTATTCTTCATTTTCATATGTCAAGCTTGATCATCGTTGGAGCAGGAGGATTTGCCAAAGAAGTTGCCTGGTTGATTTCAGACTACAACAGGCAAACACAGGAGCATGCCTACAACTTATTGGGATTTGTTGGCGATCCATCCACCAATTTCCGGGGACGCCCATCGGTCCTGGGCAATGATGACTGGGTCTTTTCGCACTTGTCTCCTGATATTCACTATGTGATTGCCATTGGCAATTCTATGGCTCGCAAAACCCTTGCACAGAAGTATCAGACACAGCATTTCAGCCCGAAAAGCCTGGTCCATCCAAGCGTACATATGTCTGACTCGGTCCAGCTTGGCACGGGAAGCATCATTTGTGCGGGGAGTACCCTCACCACCGATATCGAGATTGGCCAACATGTGATTATCAATTTGCATTGTACGGTGGGACATGACAGTCGTATTGAAGATTTCTGCACACTATCTCCCGGTGTCCATATAAGTGGGGGTGTACATATCGGTCAATGTTGCGAGATTGGGACAGGGGCCGTAATCCTTCCAGGGATCAAGATTGGAAACAATTGCCGGATCGGTGCAGGAGCTGTGGTGACCAAAGAGCTAGCAGCAGGGAAGACATATGTAGGAATTCCTGCCAGGGAAATATCTAGCTAACCCCGGATTGTGATTATCCGCCAGAGGTTCTAATTTTGGGTGATGCATCCATTTTGGCAAACTGATATCACCTATCTCAAGCGTGTTGGTCCCAAGCGAGCGGAACTGCTAGGGAAGGAATGTAATATTCATACCTTTCTTGACCTTCTCGCCTATTACCCAAGAAAGTATGTTGATCGTAGTCGGGTAAGCAAAGTCAGAGACCTCAGACAATCTCTCTCCCATGTGAGTCTTGTTGGTCGAATCACCCATTTTAGTTTGTCTTCTACCAAAAAAGGTCGAAAAATCCTGACAGCTACCTTTTCAGATGGCAGTGGCAATCTAGAACTTACCTGGTTTCAAGGCATCAAGTGGATTCAAAATAGTCTCAAAATCGGGGAAGAAATTGCAGTCTTTGGCAAACCCAATCTCTACAATGGACAATGGCAGATCACGCATCCGGAGATGGATCACCTCAAAGCCGAAACAGGTGCACGAAGTACAGGTCAAATTGTTCCATTTTACCCATCAACAGAAAAACTCTCTCGCATAGGGTTGGATTCAAGAGGGATTCGAACCATCATGCATAATCTACTTGAATTGGGGCAGATTCATTTCGAAGAAACCCTCAATCAAGAGATTTGTGATCAATATCAATTACTCGGAAGAAGTCAGGCTTTGATGAATGTACATTTTCCGGAGAACTATGACATGCTCAACCGAGCATTGCGCCGCTTGAAGTTTGAGGAGTTTTTCTTTTTTCAACTCCTGTTGGCGCGCAAAAGGAAATATAGCCGGAACACCAACCAAAGTATGCCTTTTCCCAAAATTGGTGCGTATTTCCATGATTTTTTTAACCATCATATGCCATTTGAGCTGACAGCTGCCCAAAAACGAGTTCTGAAAGAAATTCGCAAAGATCTTGGACGGGCCATTCAGATGAATCGCTTGGTGCAGGGAGATGTCGGCAGTGGAAAAACCATGGTGGCCTTCATGAGTATGTTGATAGCAAAAGACAATGGATTCCAGTCAGCCATCATGGCTCCTACGGCCATCCTGGCGGATCAACATTATCAAAAAATCACCAAAATGGCCGAAAAGGTGGGTATCACCACCAGGTTGATCGTTGGTGGCCAGCGAAAAAAACAACGAACGGAAATACTGGAGAGCATTGCCAGCGGAGAAGCAGATATTGTCATTGGTACCCATGCGATCATTGAAGATACGGTCAAGTTTCATCGGCTCGGCCTGGTAGTCGTGGATGAACAGCATAAATTCGGTGTGGTCCAGCGGTCCAAGCTATGGCACAAAGCCGATCCTTTTCCTCACAATCTGATCATGACAGCAACTCCGATTCCCAGAACGCTGGCCATGACCCTCTATGGAGATGTGGATGTCTCTGTGATTGACGAACTCCCCCCTGGCAGGAAACCTATCCAGACGCTGGTATTCAAAGAATCCAAGCGACTGGAAGTCTTTGGGTTTATCAGAAAGGAAATTGCGAAAGGAAGACAGGTATATGTTGTCTATCCATTGGTAGAAGAATCCGAAAAACTTGACCTTTTGGCTGCTGAAAAAGGAGCAGAACTATTGGAAAGACATTTTGCCGAATTTCGAGTTGGTCTGGTTCATGGCAAGATGAAAGCTGGTGCCAAAGACATAGAGATGGAGCGTTTTGTCAATAAAAAAGCGCAAATTCTGGTTTCGACCACTGTGATAGAGGTGGGAGTAGATGTTCCAAATGCGACCATCATGGTGATCGAAAATGCAGAGAGATTCGGCTTGTCTCAGCTTCACCAATTGAGAGGAAGAGTTGGTCGAGGAGATCACCAATCCTATTGTATCCTGATGTCTGGCTATAAAGTCTCAAGTGATGGGAAAAAACGCTTACAGGCAATGAAAGATACCACAGATGGGTTCAAGATATCCGAAATAGATTTGGAGTTACGGGGTCCGGGAGATTTTCTTGGTACACGCCAAAGCGGACTTCCAGAATTTCAACTCGCCAATATTGTCGAAGATCAGGAGTTGCTCCAACAGGCAAGGGAAGCTGCATTCTTTCTCACGGAAGAAGATCCGCAGCTACAACTTCCCAAGCATTTGGCCATCAAGGCCAACTTTACCCGATATGCGCGGAAACATATATCTTTGGGAACGGTTGCTTGACAAGCTGACTCCAGGGTTTCTCTTACTTCTTCTTCTGTTGTTGCTATCGCTATTCTGGTCTTCCTGACCTTCTCTGGCCTTACACATAGGCGCTCTGCGTAAGCTTGAGGTCCCCGACAATTTCTTTGATAAACTGTTCTTCTTCTTTTTTGCAAATCAGCAAGGCGTCTCCAGTATCTACCACAATAAAGCCTTCCAATCCTTTCAGAACAATCAATTTTTCTGGATTGGTGGACTGGATCACATTGTTGAAGCTCTCATAAACGATCACCTTGCCATGAGCTGTATTTTCCAGGTAGTCCTTTTCAGAATTGGTGTGAACAGATCCCCAGGTTCCAAGATCACTCCACCCAAAATCGCCTGGAATGACATGCACATTGCTGGCTTTCTCCATGATGCCATAATCGATGGAGATGTTTTTGCAAATCCCATAGACACGAGCGATTTCGCTGGCTTCTTCAGAGGAATAATAGGCCTCGGCCATCCCAGAGAATAATTCTGCCATATCGGGAAGATGCGAGGCAAAGGCAGATAAGATAGTCGTGGCTGAAAATAAAAATATACCACCATTCCAGACATAATCCCCACTTTCCAAAAAGGATTGTGCCACTTCGAGATTGGGTTTTTCAGTAAATGTCTTGACCCGATAATACCCATTCTCCTCCTGATCTTCCAGATATTGGATATAGCCATATCCTGTATCAGGCCGGGTAGGCGTAATCCCCAATGTCATGATCATTTCTTGCTCAGAACAGGCTTTGAGACCCATGATGATTTTTTCCTGAAATACCTCTTCTCGCTCAATCATATGATCAGCCGGAGCCACCACAAAGACAGCTTCAGGATTGATTTTGTTGATTTTGTAACTGGCATAGGCGATGCAGGGAGCCGTATTTCGTCCAACAGGTTCCAACAAGATCTGATCATCTTTCAAAGCGGGTAACTGCTCCTTTACCAGATCAAAATAGCGCGCATTGGTCACCACATAGATATTCTCTACCGGAACAAAAGAGGTATACCTGTCCATGGTTTCCTGGATCAAGCTTTTTCCCCGGTTGAGGATGTCGTGAAATTGCTTGGGAAAGGTCGTGCGGCTCATAGGCCAGAAGCGGCTGCCAATGCCGCCAGCCATGATGATGATATAGGTATTTTTATGGTCCATATTCAGGTAGTGTATTTGCCAGGAAAAGAAAGGGCCCCTCTTCGTAAAATCAGCGCAAAGGTACAGATTTAGATTCACAAAATCATTTAAGACCTTGACATTCCTATCAATTGAATTCTTCTATTCCTGATTCTGTTCTACCAGTTTTCGTAGTATTGGATTGTCCAGCTCTTACATCGTTTTTTTTCACCTCATCAGGATCAGGAAGATCTATTGGGCTTCTCAGGTCCCCTCTCTTTCAAAAAGCCTTTCATTCCTTTTTTTCTATTACATCCTCTTTCCAGGCGAGTAGAACAATGCCTATTCGAAACTTACATGACTGGCGGTATTTGCTATAGCGATTGGTAATTTTACTCTACACAAATTGCATTAACCGAAATACATGGCCAATAAAGGATTGTACACTTCTTTTTCCTTGTTCAATTCAACACAGCTTACATGAGTGGCAAAACGCATCATCGATATTGGCTCCCACTATTGCTTACAATTGGCTTTTGGGTGGGCTTCCAGAATCCTAGCTTATTGGGACAAAACTCCAATTTTGTTGCCAACGTAACCTCAGGCTGTAGTCCGCTAACCGTTCAGTTTACGGATCTTTCCACAGGTCCCTTGCATAGCTGGTTTTGGGATTTTGGAAATGGAAACACGTCGCAATTTGACGATGTCATTGCCACTTACACCACCCCTGGCACCTACACAGTCTCTCTGACAGTTACGGACACGATCAATGGATTGAGCAGCACCAAAACTGAGACAGCCTATATCACCGTATTTGCAGATCCAATCGCTGATTTTTCTGTCGATCAGACATCTGGCTGTGCCCCCCTGAACGTCAATTTCACAGACGCTTCTACGCCGGGAACGGGGACACTAAGCGATTGGCTCTGGGATTTTGGAGATGGAAATCTGGGCAATGGAGCTCCCATGAATCATACCTATAACAGTGCTGGAGATTTCACCATAACCCTCGTACTGACAGATGATAATGGATGCTCAGACACCCGTATTTACAATGACTTGATCAGTGTCACCAATGTAGCCACTGTTGACTTTTCAGCCAGTCCTCGCACTGGTTGCTCAGCCCCCTTGACGATCAATTTCACTTCCACAGTTAGTCCGGCCGGGAGCTATACCTATCTCTGGGACTTTGGAGATGGAGGCAGTTCTACCGATCCCAATCCCACCTATGTATATGCCAATAATGGAGACTATACCGTCAGTCTGACAGTCTCGGATGTCAATGGATGCCAAGAGCAGGTCCAGAAGGTCAATTATGTATTGATCAACCAACCCGTTGCTGATTTTCAGGCACTGAATCTGACGGCTTGTACGAATCAGCAGGTTCAATTTGAGAATTTGTCAAGTGGCGCGGACTCCTACCTTTGGAATTTTGGAGATGGCACCACTTCTACAGGAACCAATCCAACGCATGCCTATACCTCAGCTGGAACCTATACTGTCTCTCTGACTGCGACCAATTCTGCGGGATGTAGTGATTTTGAGGGAAAATCCAACTACATCACGGTATATGTTGCACCTGCTCCGGCCTTTACCTCCACCACCAATATAGGCTGTAACAATCCTTTGTTTGTCTCCTTTACAGATCAGTCGATTGGCACGATCACAGCCTGGGAATGGGATTTTGGCAATGGAAACATCTCATTTTCCCCCAATCCTACCACTACCTATACCAATCCGGGAAGCTACGCAGTCTCTTTGACAGTCACCACCAATGACGGATGTCAGTCTACGGAGAGCATTCCAAATTATGTGTTGTTGGCGCCGCCAGATGCTGAATTCATTGTAGGAAATGCCACTGGATGTGTGCCTCTCACCACCAATTTTATTGATATCAGTAGTTCAGCGGCAGATCCAATCGTCAGTTGGGTGTGGAATTTTGGCGATGGCAATGTCTCGAACCAGCAGCATCCTTCTCATACCTACACAGCGGCAGGTCAATATACCGTCACCTTAACAGTTACCACCCAATCAGGATGCCAGAATACGGAGATTTATCAATTTGTAGAGGCTGGCACACGCCCCACAGTGGATTTCTCGGCAAATCCGCTTGTGGTGTGTGTGGATGAACCCCTGAGCTTCAACGACCTCACCACTGGCGGTGCCACCAATTGGTTATGGACCTTTGGAGATGGTGGGGGGTCTTCTCAACAAAACCCTAGCCATACCTATGCAGATACGGGGCTGTACTCTGTGGAACTCGTTGTGAGTTATTTGGGCTGTCTAGATTCTCTTACCAAAACAGATTACATTCAAGTTGTCGGTCCCGTTGCGGGATTTACACAATCACCAGCAGCAGGATGTAATCCACCTGTAGATGTAGCCTTTTTTGATCAATCGCATTCTGGCACCTCCTGGTATTGGGACTTTGGAGACGGATCATCAGATAGTATCCAAAATCCATTTCACACCTATACAACTGTTGGCACATATACTGTTGAGCTTACCCTCACCGACAGTGTAACGGGTTGTGTCAGTCAAGCGGCTTCCACTGTTGATGTGACCAATCCTTTGGCATCATTTTCCGTAGATGTCCGTTTTGGTTGTGCGCCTCTGGATGTAACATTTACGAATCAAGCTCAAAACAGCACTGCCTTCTTCTGGGACTTTGGAGATGGAAATACATCAACCGCAGCTAATCCGACACATATGTATCTGGAACCTGGGGACTATGATGTAATGTTCATTGCTTCGGATGGGATTTGCGCTGACACGCTCATCCAATCACCATTGGTAAGTGTAGCAGGCCCTGCGGTCAACTTTGGGTCCGATACGGCATCGGGATGTGCTCCCTTGACGGTGAGGTTCAGCGACAGTACCACTGCCTATTCAGGAACTACGCTGACAAACTGGATCTGGGATTTTGGAGATGGCAACTCAGGCTTTGGGGCGAATCCTGTGCATACCTATAGTACGGCAGGCACCTATGATGTTTCCCTGATCGTGCTGGACTCTCAAGGGTGTCTAGATACCTTGACAAAGGTTGCTTACATCACCCCTACCTATCCTACTGCCGCTTTCACCACAACCGACACCCTGGCTTGCCCGGGATCTTTGGTTCAGTTTGTGAATCAATCCGTTGGAACAGGATTGAGTCATATGTGGGATTTTGGGGATGGATCGACTTCCTCAGCTATCAATCCTACCCATTTGTTTCCAGCCAATGGAAGCTATACCATTAGCCTGACTACCACAGATCTCAACGGATGTGTGGATACAGAAATCAAATTGAGTTTTGTCTCTATTGGCCAACCGACGGCCAGCTTTGTGGCAGACACGACTACCGCTACATGTCCGCCACTGGCAGTAGGGTTCACAGATCAATCCAGTCCGGATGTCGTCTCCTGGTTGTGGGATTTTGGAGATGGGAGCACTTCCACTCTTGCTAACCCCTCAAAAATATATGCTGTCGCTGGGGTGTATGATGTTCAATTGGTGGTCACCAACTATGTAGGGTGTCAAGATACCTTGAGAATGGACAACCTTATCGATATCTCTGGTCCTACAGGTTCCTTTAGTTTTAGTCCGACGGTGGGATGTCAGCCTCTCACAGTATTTTTTACGGCGAACAGTCCTGACCCATTGTGGATCTACGAATGGGATTTTGGAGATGGTGTAGGAGGATTGGGTACCTCTGTCAACCATACATATACCGTAGATACCACGGCTGTTCCAATCATGTTGGTTACAGATCAATTTGGCTGCAAGGTCCCTATCTCCTCCCCCAATGACATCACCATTCAGCCTTTGCCGGATGTCTCTTTCACAGTCGACTATACAGAAATATGTTTGGGGCAGATTGCCAATTTCACCAATACTACCACTTCAGAACGACCTGTGGTTCAATATACCTGGGACTTTGGAGATGGGAGCAGTTCGTCCAGCAACAATCCTACACATATTTACCCTGATACAGGAACATATGTGGTCACCCTTCTGGCAGAAACACTTGATGGTTGTACAGATGTTGCGTCCACTCCAATTGTCATCACCGTTACCAATCCACCTTCTGCGGCATTTAGCATCACTCCTCTAGAGGATTGTATGCCTGCACCGATAACTTTTACAGATGGTTCGAGTGGAGATTTTCCGATCACGGATTGGAGTTGGGACTTTGGAGATGGCACCTCTGACAATGGATCAGCCATTCCCCCTCATATTTACACCAATGATGGCGTATATGCTGCAAGTCTGACAGTTACGGACAATCGTGGCTGTACAGGGAGTATTTCCCGAAACATCACAATTCATCCATTGCCTCCTGTAGATTTCGATGCCTTTCAATTTGGCTGTGCGCCGATTACTGTGAGTTTCACAGATGAGACCTTGGGTATCTCTCCCAATGTCAGCTGGTTATGGGATTTTGGAGATGGGACAACATCTACTCAGGAAGATCCCATTCATTTTTTCTCTACAGATGGAACCTATACAGTAAGTCTTACCGTCACCGATGCCAATGGATGTGTCAACACAATCACCAAGACAGACTTCATCCAATTGTCTCATCCTGCAGCCAATTTCATCAGCAACGCAGGAATCAGTTGTCCCCCACAAACGGTTCAGTTCACCGATTTATCAATTCCGGATACAACGATGAGTTGGAGCTGGGATTTTGGAGATGGTAGTCCTGTTTCGGGCCAGCAACATCCTCTTCATACCTATTATTCTTCGGATACCTTTGATGTCAGACTGATTGTTACCAATATTTTTGGGTGTGCAGATACCTTAAACAGGCCACAGCACGTCATCACGCATGAACCCCCCAATGCAAGATTCACTGTTTCAGATTCCTCTGTCTGTGCCCCAGCCAATATTATTTTTGATGGTTCGACCAGCACAGATGCAGGGGGAGGGTCTGCCTCCACCTATTTATGGGATTTTGGGTTAGGAAGCGGGAGCAGTTTGGCATCAGCTAGTTTCCTCTATACCACTCCCGGCAGCTATACAGTTAGTCTGGTAGCAGGAGATGCCAATGGATGTCTGGATACCGCCTATAAAACGCTCACCATTCATCCGAATCCTGTAGCTGATTTCTTTGCAGATGATACAGTTGGCTGCTCGATTGCTTCTATTCAGTTCAGGGATGCCAGTAGTGGGACCAATGCACCCGTATCCTGGCAATGGACGTTTGGAGATGGCAATTCAAGTGGAGCACAGAATCCGGTCAACACCTATTTTGCTGATGGCACATATGATGTTTCCATCCTAGTTACCGATGTGAATGGGTGTCAGGATTCTCTGAGCAGGACAAATTATATTGTCCTGGATCATCCTACGGCAGCATTTAGTAGTAATCAATCCCATACCTGCATTGGATCTGTGGTCAATTTTACCGATCAATCCAGTGGGAACTTCTCTGCTGTCTCATGGCAATGGACTTTTGGGGATGGGACCACAGCTAGTACCTTACAGAATCCGTCGCATTCCTATAGTGCAGCGGGAACCTATGATGTTACATTGATCATTACAGATGCCCTTGGTTGTAGTGATACCCTGATTCAACCGACGCTTGTTGAGGTCTATACCGATCCCATCTCTGATTTCGCATTTGCTCCCCAGCAAGGGTGCTCGCCATTGAACGTCAGTTTTAGTGAGACTGCAACGGATGGTTCTGCGCCAATCGTGGCATACGCCTGGGATTTTGGAGATGGGGGAAGCTCAGTGATTGCGAATCCTTCTTATGTGTATTCCGCAGCTGGCACCTATACCATTACCCTTGAAGCCATTGACCAAAACGGTTGTCGGGATTCTATCCAAAAACAAGTAAATGTGCTTGAGATTCCCACCATTGATTTCATTGCAGACCAGACCCGAGGATGTGCGGTTGCAAATATTCAATTCAGTGATCTCAGCACAAGTGCTAATACCAAAGTAGCCTGGTTGTGGGACTTTGGAGATGGAACAACTTCCAGTCTTCCCAATCCTTTGCATGCCTATACTTCAGATGGCACATATACAGTAAGTTTGCGTGTTACGGATGTCAACGGCTGTGTCGATTCATTGACCAAGGCCAACTATATTCGGCTTAGTCATCCTGTAGCAGAATTCACCTTTGATCAGGCCATTGTTTGTCCCAATGAACCTATCGGTGTGAGCTTTTCAGATGCCTCTACCGGAGATACTACCCTGCAAAACTGGCTATGGGATTTCGGAGATGGGACCACTTCCACCTCAACCAATCCCAATCATTCCTATATCAATCCTGGCAATTACTCCATTAGCCTGGAAGTGATAGATGTGTTGGGGTGTCGGGATACAATTCTGAAACCTACAGCTATTCAGGTACGCACTGCTCCAACTCCTCTTTTTGCCCAATCAGATACCAATAATTGTACTCCCCTGAACATCACTTTCACGGATGTGTCAACGCCTGGGGATGCTGCTATTGGTTCCTGGCATTGGGATTTTGGGAATGGAGATTCTTCCCTTCTCCAACATCCTGCCTATACCTGGACCACAGCAGGAAGCTATACCGTTACGCTGACAACAACAGACCTGAATGGATGTCAGGCCAGTCTGAGTTCCAACATACAAGCTTATGAATTGCCAGTTGCATCCTTTTTCACGGCCGACACGGTGGGATGCGCGCCAGATACAGCATTCTTTATTGACCAGTCCAGTAGTCCTAACAATATCGTCGGTTGGAGCTGGGACTTTGGCGATGGGAACAGTTCCTCCCTGGCGAATCCCGCTCATGTCTATGCTTCGGATGGAAGTTATACTGTTTCTCTCACCATAACGGATCAATTCGGGTGCTCTCATACCTTGAGCAGGAACAATTATGTACGCCTCACTCACCCAACTGCAGATTTTACTTTCAGTAATTCTTTGGCATGTGAAGGGACAAGTGTTCAATTCAGTGATGCCTCTATTCCTGACCATCCGTTGATTGCCTGGCTATGGGACTTTGGAGATGGGAATACCTCTACTGCTCAACATCCGACTCATCTGTACAGTACCCCTGGCATATATTCAGTCAATTTGACCATTACAAATATGTTTGGCTGTACGGATAACAAAACTTCTACGACTACGATCACAGTCCTACAAGCTGGAAATGCCCAGATGCTTCCGGGAGACACCGCTGATTGCGTCCCATTTGTGATCGATTTTGAGAGTGTATCCACGGCTGGAGATGCTGGTTTGATTGCATGGGAATGGTCCTATGGAGATGGTCATTCAGATATTGGCGCAAATCCGGTAGCTCATACTTTCACAGATTCTGGCACCTATGTAGTCAGATTGATTGTAACGGATGCCAATAATTGCAAGGATACCACTACACAAACAGTAGAAGTATATCCTCTTCCTATCACAGATTTTTTTGCGACCCAAACCATTTTCTGTCCCAATGAGCTGGTTCAGTTTGTAGAACAGAGTACGGGGCTTTCTCCTATCACCAGTTGGAATTGGGACTTTGGAGATGGAAGTACCTCTGCCATACAGGCACCCGCTCATGTATATGGAAGCAATGGACAATATGATGTTCAGTTGGTAATAGAAGATGCAAATGGATGCCGAGACAGCTTGTTACGCAGCCAATACATTGAGATTACGACTCCGCAAGCTGGATTCAGTAGTGATGTGGTTGCCCTGTGTCCCGGAGATTTGGTACAATTCACAGATACTTCCGTACCGGATACAACTCTTAGCACCTGGCAATGGGATTTTGGGGATGGAAGTACATCCCCCTTACAAAATCCAACTCATATCTACACCAATAGTGGACAATTCACTGTCAGGCTGATCATTACCAATGTTCTGGGATGTACGGATACCCTTATTCAGACAAACCTCATTGACGTAGCCACAAGACCCACTACTCAATTTAGTGTTTCTCAGGCGAGTGGATGTATTCCTCTTTCCCTACAATTCACCAATACGAGTCTTGCCTCAACATGGCCAATTGCAACCTATAGCTGGGACTTTGGCAATGGACAGCAATCGAACCAGCAAAATCCAGCTGTCGATTATGATATTGCGGGAACCTATTCCGTTCAATTGATTGCCACTGACCAAAATGGATGTACAGATACCGCAGACACAGTGGTTACTGTCCATCCATTGCCCCAGGTAAGTTTCATTGCGCTTGATAGCATGGGATGTGCTCCTCAATCAGTGAATTTCATCCCACAGAGTTCTGGTGGCATGGCTCCGGTTACTTCATATAGGTGGTTCTTCGGAGATGGCGATAGTTCCACTGTGCAGTTCGCTACTCATACTTATGTTACAGATGGAATATTTGATGTCCAGCTGATTGTGGAAGATGCCAATGGATGTGTTGACACTGTATCAAAACCTCAATATATTCAGTTGAATCATCCAACAGCAGAATTTGTGGTCAGTCAAACGCAGGCATGTCCGGGAACAATTGTCAATTTCACAGATGTTTCTTCCGGTGATACCACGATCAATGATTGGCTTTGGGACTTTGGGGATGGGACAAGTGGGACAGGCGCAACGGTTTCTCATCTCTATACAACAGCAGGCACTTTTGATATCCGACTGATTATCTCAGATGTCTTTGGCTGCTCAGACACCATGCTCAAACCCAATCTGATAGAAATTTTCGCACCACCAAGTGCACAGTTCACGCCTTCTGACTCTCAGGGTTGCGCTCCACTGGCCATTACCTTCTCCGACAATTCAGTTGGCCATTCATCTGCCATTGTGAGCTGGCTCTGGGATCTGGGAAATGGGGGAATTTCTTCCGTCCAACATCCCTCTGTTTTCTATTCTTATCCCGGCACATATACTGTGCAACTGACCACAACTGACCTCAACGGTTGTGTAGATTCGAGTTCTCGATCTATTGAGGTCTTCGAACGCCCGCTTGCAAACTTCTTCTCAACAGATTCTCTTGGCTGTGAGGAATTTGTCCGCTTTTTTGATCTATCCAGCAGCCCACACACCATCACAGGCTGGTTGTGGGATTTTGGAGATGGCACAACAAGTACAGCACAAAATCCCGTTCACAGTTATGGAGGATCAGGTGTCTATACTGTCAGTATGATCGCATTTGACCAATGGGGGTGTAGCGATACATTAACCAAAGTCAACTATATCAACCTCACTCGACCTACTGCGGCCTTCGGCCAGGATCTGGATGTCGTATGTCCGGAGACGCCTGTACAGTTTTTGGATTTTTCTATTCCTGATCATCCATTGGTTGGTTGGTTATGGGACTTTGGAGATGGGACGACTTCTACCCTACAAAATCCAATTCATACCTATCTGACTGCAGGAACCTATACCGTTTCCCTTACCGTAACCAATGCTTTCGGTTGTACCGATTCTGAGATTGGCATTATTGAGGTGTTGTTTCCGCCAACTGCTCGCTTTGCGCCCTTACCTTCTGAAGGCTGTGCGCCCCTGGAGGTGCAGTACGATGAGCTTTCTGAAGAATCCACCTCCCCCCTCATTGCCTGGCAATGGAACTTTGGGACTGGGGCCAGCTCTACTCTGCAAGAACCTTCTTATACCTTTCAGAATGCTGGCACCTATCTCACGACTTTGAGAGTCAAAGATGGGAATGGATGTTTTCATGACACATCCATGACCATTACAGTTCATCCAGAGCCAATTGCCGCTTTTACAGCCCTCCCACGTATTGGATGCGCGCCTCAACAGCTAGACTTTGTGAGCCAATCCCAAAGTCTGAGTCCGAATACCATCGCAAATTATTTCTGGGACTTTGGCGATGGATTCACAAGCATGGGAAGTTCTGTCTCACATACCTATGTGTCAGATGGCAGCTATGATGTCCAATTGGTCGTCTCTGATGTCAATGGGTGTGTCGATACCTTGATGAAATCTGCATATGTTCAACTCAGCAGGCCACAGACCGACTTTAGTTGGACACCCAATATTTCTTGTCCGGGAATTGATGTGCAGTTTACTGACACCTCCGTCCCAGATACAACATTGATTGCCTGGTTGTGGGATTTTGGGGATGGCATGACCTCTACACAACAACATCCTGTCCATGCTTATTCCAGTAGTGGAACTTATACGGTAAGCCTCACTGTAACGAATATTCTGGGATGTAGTGAGACTGAGACCAAATCGAGTATCCTGACCATAGGAGTTCCGCCTATTGCAGCTTTCAGTCCGGGAGACACAGCTTTCTGTGTTCCAGCCAATATTCAGTTTTTGGAAAATATTACGATTGGGAATGCAAACATCGCTTCATACAGCTGGGATTTTGGCGATGGTTCAAGCTCCAGCCAACCCAATCCAGGACATATCTTTTCTACTGCAGGTGTCTTTCCTGTTCAACTTCAAGTCCTGGATGACAATGGCTGTTCTGATGTTGCCACACATACAATAACGGTTAGACCACACCCCATTCCTGATTTTTCTGCCAGTGATAGTTTCGGATGCGCTCCCATGAGCATTAGCTTTCTGAATCAGACAAGTGGTTCTGCGCCGATAGCCAGTTATTTATGGGAAATGGGGGATGGTACGTCCTACAACACAGCCATTGTATCTCATACCTATCTTGTCGACGGACGCTATGATGTCAGTCTGACATTGACAGATATCCACGGATGCAGTGATACCAGAATCAAGCCATCGTATATCCAATTGCAGCACCCACAGGCAGACTTTGCCATGAGCCAGGCTGAAACTTGTCCGGGAATCGCTGTGCAATTTATCGATACTTCCATCCCGGATACGACCATCAGCAATTGGTTGTGGGATTTTGGAGATGGGACACATTCAACCCTTGCCTCTCCCTCTCATGTCTATACAAGCAGTGGGACCTATACAGTATCCCTGACCATCACCAACATTTTTGGGTGTCAGGACACCCGAACACAGACCAATGTGATTCAGGTACTCAGCTCCCCCTCTGCACAGTTCAGTCCATCGGATCTTGCAGGCTGTGCTCCTCTGACTGTGAATTTCAGCAATACGTCTACTCCAGGCAGCTATCCATTGAGTAGTTGGTCATGGGACTTTGGCAATGGACAAAGCTCAAGCTTTACCAATGCCGTTCAGACATTTGTCACGCCTGGGGGATATGCGGTCCAACTTATTGCGACAGATGATTTTGGTTGTCAGGATACGATCTCACACACCATCACTGTGTACCATTCTCCTGATGCACAGTTCATGGCCAGCGACTCTATCAGTTGTGCACCGATAGGGCTACAGTTTTTGGATCAATCCACCCAAGGCGATGCACCCATCAATTCCTGGTCATGGGAGTTCGGAGATGGCAGTGGTTCCAACCAACAATTTGTCAATCATACTTATGCCGCTGATGGTGTATATGATGTAAAACTGACTGTTACAGATGCGAATGGATGTCAGGATTCTCTCCATAAGAATCAGTATATCAGGCTCTCTCATCCGGTTGCAGATTTCAGCATGACAAATAATCAGGTTTGCCCAGGCACTTTTCTTAGTTTTCTGGACACTTCTACTCCGGATACGACTCTTACCAACTGGCTCTGGGATTTTGGGGACGGGCAAAGCTCGACACTCCAACACCCAACGCATATGTATAGCACTGGCGGCAATTATACAGTCAGCCTGACCATAACCAATGTCCTGGGCTGCTCACATACGGTCAATAAGACCAGTGTTGTGGATATCCTCCCGGCTCCCGTTGCCACCTTTACCCCAACAGTCCTTCGGGATTGTCATCCATTCAATGCAGGATTTACAGACCACTCAGTTGGAACCTCTTCTCCTATAGTAGACTGGCTATGGACCTTTGGTGATGGCGATTCTTCGACAGCACAAAATCCTGTACATCTCTATGGTCAATCGGGCACATATACCGTAAGCCTGACCATAACTGACAACAATGGATGTCAGGCAAGCAGCAGCCTGGATGTAGAATCACTTCCCTTACCTTCAGCTGCTTTTATGTCTGTGGATACTCTGGGCTGTGCACCTCATACGGCACAGTTTAGTGATCTATCTACAGGTGCTTATCCTATCTCAAGTTGGAATTGGACCTTCGGGAATGGAGGAACATCTTCCGCACAGTTTCCGACAACAGTCTATCCAGATGATGGTTTATTTGATGTCTCGCTGGAAATCACTGATATCAATGGCTGTCAGGACACCCTAAGCCGTCCCGAATATATTCGCCTCAGCAATCCTCAAGCAAACTTCGATCTGGATATGCCGCTAGGATGTCCAGGCATGGAGGTCCACTTTACGGATATCTCTATCCCCGATACGACCCTCATCAGTTGGAATTGGGACTTTGGAGATGGAAACAGTTCAACGGTTCAGCATCCAAGTCATGTGTATCTCAATCCAGGTCAATATACTGTCGGACTTACCATCACCAATGTCAAGGGCTGTAGCAAGACTGCATCAAAGGTAAATGCAGTTTCGGTTTCCACCCTCCCAATTGCTGATATTGGCGCAGATGCGACAATCGGCTGTGTCCCTTTGACTGTCAGTTTCACTGACTTAACGCAGGTGGTATCCTCTCCTATTGTTGACTGGAATTGGTCATTTGCCACAGGAGATAGTAGCACCTTGCAAGAGCCTGTCTACACCTTCACCCAAGCTGGCACGTATGCTGTTTTGCTAGAGGTGACAGATGGACTTGGTTGCACCTCCTCTTCTGTAGAGCAAATCATTGTCAATACCGGACCTTCTACCCTCTTCGCTGCCAATGATAGTCTCGGATGTGCACCGAAATTGGTTCAGTTTACAGATTATACCAATTCTTCCAGCCCAATAGTCAGATGGGAATGGGACTTCGGAGATGGAACCACTTCAAGCCTTCAACATCCAGCTCACACCTATCTCGCAGATGGCATCTATACCGTTCAACTGATCACAGAGGATGCAAATGGTTGTCAGGACACATTGATTCGACCTCAATATATCAAACTGTCTCATCCACAGGCCGATTTTACGCCGAATACGAATACAGGATGTGAAGGAGCCGTCGTTCTGTTCTCGGATGAAAGTACATCTGACACAAGTCTGATTGGTTGGTACTGGGACTTTGGTGATGGCAATATTTCTACGGAGCAACATCCGGCCCATGTCTATTCTACCCCAGGGACCTATAGCGTGGAACTGATCGTCACCAATGCACATGCCTGTCGGGATACCATTGCATACCCCAATTTGATTCAGATTTTTGAAGGCCCCAACAGCCTCATCTCTGCAACTGATACCAGTGGGTGCGAACCTATGACTGTAACGTTGACTAACCAGAGCAGCAGCTTATATGGCTTGCTCAATTGGCAATGGACCCTTGATGGAGTTCCTGCTGGTCAGTCGCTCAGTGTGTCGAGATTCTTCCAGTCAGCAGGAGATCATACGTTCGGCTTGACTGTTACGGATGTAAATGGGTGCATGGATAGCACCACGCAGCTAATCAGGGTTCATGCTACTCCACAAGCTGATTTCTCTATCTCTGATAGTCTAGGTTGCGGGCCAATCCTGATTCATTTCAACGATTTGTCCAGTCCGGTTCCAGTTAATTGGGCCTGGGATTTCGGAGATGGGTCTCAATCATCCGAGCAACATCCGATTCATACCTATGCAGAAGATGGAATTTATAGCATCAGCCTCCACATCACCGATCAATTCGGATGTAGCAATCAGGTTGAAAAAATTAATCATATTCAACTTGCGCATCCTGATATCGATTTCAGCATTGATTATGAGCTGTCTTGTCCTCCGATCTCAGCGACCTTTATCGCATCAGGCATGGGACTCTCTGGCATCGCGAAGTGGGAATGGGACTTTGGAGATGGGTCAAGGACAGTTACCACAGCGGATACATTGATTCATGATTTTTCTACTGATGGGGTGTATGATGTTGTGCTGATTGGGACGGACTCTTTGGGATGTTCTGATACCATTCAGAAGGCACAGATCATTGAAGTTCTGAAAAATGAAGTTCCTGATCCGATTGAGATACATGCTGTTAGTGTCTTGTCTGACAATCAGGTAGAAGTGCGTTTCGCTCCCTATCAGAATGAATACTTTCAGCAGTATACCATCTATCGGGAAGAAGGCGGAAATGGGTTCGTTCCTATTCACACGACCACCTATGAAAGTGATACCATTTTCATAGATCCATCTGTAGATGCCCTCAGCAATAGCTATTGCTACAAAATCACAGCTACGAACTTCTGTGGGACAGAAAGTGATCTCATGCTTACCAATCATCACTGTACAATAGAAGCCAGGGCGACGGCCATTCCCGGTCAGATTATCCTGGAGTGGAATCCATATATCGGATGGAATCGAGTGGACCAGTATGAGATCTACAAAGTAGATAATTATGGCACCATCAATGCTTCCTTCGTGGGGATAGTTCCAGGAAATACTACTCGATTTGTAGAGACATTTGATGATTGCTTTACAGATATTAGCTATCGAATCAGAGCGATTGGGGAGACTCCACTGGAGATCTCATGGAGCGACACGACGATGATCATCAGTGAGACGGGCACCGTTGGCCGAGCGAATCAATTGGTCCGAACAACGGTCGAGAACAATGAAGATGTCCTGGTAGAATGGAAAGCCTTCGACCTGCGAGGGGAAGCAATGATTCGGGTCGAAAAAGCTACTGGTGTGGGTACCTTCCAAACCCTAGCAACCCTCCCGGCAGGAGAAACTTCCTTCCGCGATGAGGATGTCGATGTGGATCTTTTCTCTTATACCTATCAAGTATCTGCACAGGATAGTTGTGGGAATACGACACCTCTGAGCAATGTGGGCAAGAGTATCCTGCTGAAGGTTACGAAAGAGCAAGGAACCACAGTCCTTAGCTGGACTCCATACGAGGAGTGGCGCTTTGGGGTACAGGGCTATCAAATTGAGGTCAAGAATGATACGCTGGGTCAATGGGAGGTGGTTGATGTCGTCCAGGGCAATTTACTTACCTACAAAGACGAAATAACCAACCTCAATCAACCGTATAATTGCTATCGAATTCGGGCCATTGAACTTGGCGGGAATGAAGCCTGGAGTTTGTCCAATGAAGATTGTATCCGGGTTGAGACTACCATACAAGGTCCCAATGCCTTTACGCCCAATGGAGATGACAAGAATGACATCTTCTATCTCAGTGGTTTCCATGTACAGACCTTCAATATGAAGATCTATAGCCGTTGGGGCATGCTACTTTTCGAAACCAACAATATCGAAGAGGGATGGGATGGCACCTATCAAGGACAGCCAGTGAAAGAAGGCGTGTATGTATATGTAGCCAGGGGCGTCGGCTTCAATGGGCAGGCCTATGTGTTGCGGGGATCGATTAGTCTGTTGAGGTAAACCAGATACGTCGGCTAAGGTCATGGAGACAGGAACATCTTTCCTGTCTCTGTGTGTTAGTCATCATCTGGATCTACGGCACTCATGTTCTCCTCAATCTCTCTGGCTGCAAGCTGAAAGGAGTGATCGGCATCCGAAGCAATGGCCTGGAGAATCGACTGAAAAACTTCTCCTGTATCCTCCAGAGCCAAATAACAAATCAACTGGTAGAACTCTGCTTTTTCTTCATATCGTCCTCCCAAATCTGCAACCCATGCAAACCCTTCCAGAGCCTGCCGGTAGTCTCCATTAAGGAAATAACTATGTGCCAGGAAATAATTGGCCGCTTCATCTGTAGCTGGGAACCCTGCCCATAATTCAGCCGCGATCCCATATTCCTGGGCCAAAAAGGCATTCCTGGCCTGAAAAAAAGCGTCTTCCCTGGCCTGATCGGTTTCTCCTCTCACAACATCGTTCAACTCCTTGAGCGGTGCCTGATAGTGGTTGGCAATCAAGTCTTGATTGGGTGAGGCATCCTCCTTCCATGCCCCGAAAATGATACTGATCAGCAGAATGATCACAGATGCCGCAGCAATCCACATGTACAGGGTTTCGGCCTGTTTTTGTCGATCTATTTCCTTGTTGAGTGTATTCAGATCAGGCAGCCATCCCTTGATTTGATCTTTGTATTCGTTCTTCACTAATGCTTGAATCGCCTTACGTTCAAGCTTCCGATTCTGCAACTCTGTCTGAAGATCCTTGGATTGAGTGAGCATTTGTTCAAAAGACTCACGTTCCCCCTCTGAGAGTCTATCGCTCAGATACAGATCAATTTGCACTATATAAGGGTCAAGATCCATTCGGGTTCTAATTCTTGGAAAAATACTGATGAAGCTCTGGGTCTGCCTTGACCAGCCTGGAAAATTGTTGGCGACAGCTGGAGATTTTGTTTTTCACGGTTTGCTCTGCCAGGTTCAATTGCCCTCCGATTTCTTTTCTCGTAAAGCCCTGATAAACAAGCTTGAACAAATCCTTACAGCCTTCATTCATCTGTCCCAATATTGTCCAAATCCACTCTTCATCCTCAGATGGCGGGATAGAAGGATCTGCGGGATTCAATTTCACCAAACGGTCAGAATCCACAAGCTGCATATGTCTGCTCTTTTTTCGAAGAACATTGGCCCATTTGAATTTGCAGATCCCAAAGGCATAATTCTCAAGGGAGGATTCACCCCTGTATTTGTTTTCATACAGATTGGCGACCAATTGTGCCAATCCTTCTTGTAGGAGATCTTCAGCATCCTGATTGCTTCCGCCATTCTTGCGAACATGCTGAATGACTGTGCGCAGGAATTCATGACACTGGCATAGGTCCCTTACCACTGTATCGATCACAGGCTTCATGGCCGCACCACCTAATTGCAAGGTTGGCAGGAGTTCCTGTTGTGACACGCTGATGTTCGGGCACTTCATGCAGAGAATTATTCGATCTTTCGCTCAAAAAAGAGATAAG
The DNA here is from genome assembly GCA_039029315.1 of Bacteroidota bacterium. GTDB lineage: Bacteria > Bacteroidota > Bacteroidia > J057 > J057 > JBCCCJ01. The sequence goes on from JBCCGK010000080.1 coordinate 24,259, forward strand.
TTTGTATATTTCCAATGGATACGCATATTTTCCCCTCCCTTTCTTTGTTCATTGGTTCCCTTCCACATGAAATTTTCCTTCATTTTTTGCCTGATCTGGGGAATCTGCCTGTCAGCTTTATCTGCCCAATCAGGAGACAGGGCACTGGTCCAACATGCTGTCGACAGTGTTCAACGCCTCCTTCAATCCTCGCAATATGATCAGGTTATTGCCTATGGAGAGCCTGCCATCCGGTCAGGGATCGAAGTCATTGGGGAAGGAGACAGCTTGATTGCCCTGCTGTATTCAAAGGTAGCTTTCGCCTTGCTGGTCAAACATCAAATCGGCAAAGCGATGTCTTATCTGGAAACGGCCATGGATATCTGGCGTGACATTGCTGGCCCCTACCATGTGGAGGTTGGACGGAATCTGCACACGCTCGCAAAAGCATACTACCTGATTGGGAAGTATCAAGCGGGAATCAGGCATTGTCAACAAGCGCTGACCGTGTTCAACCACAGTCTGGGAGAAGGGCATCTGGAAACAGCAGCTCCCTATAATACATTGGGAGGCCTATATCTGAATTCGGGAGCCGATGATCAGGCTCTTCCTTATTTTCAAAAAGCAATGGAGATTCGCTTGGAGAAGCTTGGTCCGAATCACCAGCAAGTGGGGATGTCTTATAATAATTTGGGCGCAATCTATGAAATGAGAGATGATTTTGAGCGTGCAACACACTATCTCAACAAAGGCCTGGAGATCAAATTAAAAACGCTTGGCGAGAAGCATTTGAGTGTGGCGAATAGTTATGGGACCTTAGCCAGACTCATGAGACGCACCGGGGATTTGACAATAGCAAGAACCTACCAACAAAAATCCCTGGATATTGGAATCGCCGTCTACAAAACGGATCAACATCCTGCCATTGCTTCAGACTATTATGCTTTGGGAAATATTGAGAACTTCCTTGCCAATCATGAAAAAGCACTCTTCTTGTTGAAGAAGGCCCTCGAAATTCAGCAAACAAACCTCCCTCCTGATCATCCTGAAATTGCCCTAAGCTATGTAGGCCTTGGCTCAGCATTGAGATATCTCAATAGAATGGAAGAAGCTCTGGAAGCCTATCATCAGGCACTCAGAATTTGGAGAAATTCTGGGGATGCATATCAGGCAAACATTTCGGCAGTGTTGTCCAACATTGGCGATTGGCACAAAGTCCAGGATGAGTTCCAAACAGCACTGGAATATTATCAAGAGGCCCTTCCCCTAGTCCTTTCACATTTTGGGCCATTACACTCTCAAACAGCTGAAGTGTATGTAAGCATCGCAAATATGTATTCAAGATTGGGGGAGGACCAAAAAGCCTTGGAATTGTTTGATAAGGGCCTGAATTTATTGGAAAAAACGCTTAAAAAAAATCAGGCCAGAATCGTGTATGGATACGATCGTTTAGGCTATTACTATTATTCGCGCAAACAATACGATTTGGCAGAAGAAACTTATGAAAAGGCTATTGGGTCCTTGGGTACTATTCAACAAAATTATCCATCTCAAGAGACCAAACAAGCCTATTTTTCAGATTTGATATTTGTGTACGAAGATGCTATTCAAAATATCCTTGCAGCCTCAAAAGCGGAGTCAGCAACTTTTGACAAACGGAAAGCCTTCACCTATTCTGAGCAAGCCAAAAGCAGGATCTTAAGAGAAGCCTTGAATAGCTCAAAAGCACAGAGTTTTGCAGGGATTCCAGATTCTTTGCTTCAGAAGGAATATGATCTCAGGATTGATATCGCTTATCATGAGACAAAACAATTTGAAGAGGAACAGAAAGAAGAATCCCGAAATGACAGCCTTCTCACATTCTACCGGAATACATTATTCAATCTTTTGCAAGAACATACGGATCTAATCCATCTGTTTGAAGAATCTTATCCCTCCTATTATCGATTGATCTATGATTCCGGGGTCAAATCAGTGGCGGAGGTACAATCGACCCTTCAGGAAGATGAAGCTCTCATTGAATACTTCATGGGCAAATTCAAAAACTATGTGCTTGTCATCCTCAAAGACAGCTTCATTTGCCAACAACTAGAGCCAGAATTCCCTCTCACAGAGCGGGTGGAGCAAATGAGGCAGGGGATGTTTGGCTATCATTTGTCTTCCAGCATTCAAACTACTGACTATGCGGCCTATAATGATACATTCGCCACAACATCTTTGGAATTGTATCAGCATCTTATTGCTCCGTTTCAGGAATGGCTTCCAGAGAAGCTGATCATTATTCCTTCTGGCGTCCTGGGTTATCTGCCCTTCGAAGCCTTGTTGACAGAGCCAGCTAGCCAGACAAAGCGGTTCAAGTCTCATGCCTATTTGCTACAGAAGCACCAAATCAGCTATTGTTATTCTGCGACCCTCCTGGAGGAGATGAAGTCCCAGGGGAAGGGACATTTTGCAAAACAACTGCTTGCCATTGCCCCAGCCTTTACGTTGGAGAACCTTTCTTTTTCCAGTCTATCAGAACAAAGAGCAGATTTGGGTCCTTTGCTGCACAATGTCCCAGAAGTAAAGGGTATACAAAAGCTCTTGGGTGGAACCGTGATCACAGGAACTGCTGCCACCAAAGATCAGTTCATGGATCTGTGCAGCGAGGCACAAATTCTGCATTTGGCTACTCACGGAAAAGCCAATGATGCTGCGGGGGAGTATTCCTATTTGGCATTCACGGAATCTGAAGACAGCCTGATCGACCAAAAAATGTACGTGAGTGAATTGTACAATCTCCGGATTCCAGCAGATCTCGTGGTCCTGTCAGCATGTGAGACAGGCATAGGTGAGCTGCAATCCAGCGAGGGCATCATCTCCCTGGCTCGTGGCTTCAGCTATGCTGGTGCCAAAAGTATCCTGACCTCTCTCTGGCGCGTAGGTGATGGCAGTACAGCCGAATTGATGAGGAGATTTTATACCCATCTTCGCCAGGGCATGTCCAAAGATGCTGCTTTGCGACAAGCCAAACTGGATTTCATTGACAGTCATCCGCATGATGAAGCCCATCCATATTTCTGGGCTGGATTTGTGCCGATTGGGGATATGTCTCCCATAGAATTTCGCTCCACGAACTGGTGGCTTATCTCTCTGACTGGTCTCTTGTTTATCTTTTTGGCGGTATGTGCGTGGCGGATTCGACAAGCGCGAACCCAATCAGTCTAGGCTGGGAAGTTCTCTCTGGTTGTTTGGGGTCTCAGTCACTATCCGAATGAAAAACAAGCCCGGACTCACACAGAAGCAATCACTCCATGCTTATTCGCCAGAATGAATGAAGGTGTTGGGTAAGCTCCCTCGCTTTGGTCTGGAGGGCTTTGCTTTTGGATTCTCGTAAGATTTCCTCGCAGAGATCCAATGCGGTTGTCGCTTGATCCAGTTGAAGATAAGCGAGTGCCAATTGCCAGTTTCTTTCCTGATCAAACAGGACGTTGTCCAATAACTCACTGTCCAATATCTCAATCGCTTGTGCAGGCTGGTTGTTTTTCAGATAGGTTTTGCCGAGCAACATGCGATAGCTGAGTCGGTCTGGAAAGCGTCCTACCAATTGTTGCAAGCCGTCAATGGCTTCTGGGTATTGTCGGGCTTCGAGTGCCTCACTGGTGGTCAAGATGAGCTGATCAAGGGTTCCTTGTGTTCCAAGGGTTTTGTCCATCATCACCACTTCTTTCTGCAAAAAGGCTTGAGCAATTGCCTCATTTCCAAACTGCTTTCTTTTCTGAACTCCAACGACAATCAAGATGAGTAGTCCGACAGCTGCCGCAATACTTATCCAGCGGACCCATCTTATTCGGGCAGGAGGGGAAGGCTTGGTGGATTGCTCAGGGGAAGGATCGTCGCTACGGACAAGGGTCAGAATTTTTTCGATTTTCGCTTCCTGATCGACCTGTGTTTTGAGTCGGATCAAGTGTTTCGCTGCCTGGTATTGTTGGTACAGTTCTCCAACTTCAGGATCTTCCTGGATGGTTTTCTGAAGATCATAGGCCTGCTCATCGGAGAGGTCTCCAGTCGACAAATCTTCAAATAATTCCAACCATTGAGCTTTCATCTTGGTGTGATTACAAATGCTACCTCAACGTGTAAGCGCACAGTATAAAAAAGGGTAATTTTTATTTTTTCAAAAACAATTCTGTCTATTCTCCGATAAAGTTTGTTTAGCTAATGGTTTTGCCCAAATCAGCCAATAAGTCCTGAAATAATCTGGGCCGTTGTTCCAGCCAGCCAATGAGTTTTTCCATACATCTGCGGTGAGTCATTTTGCCCTTCCCTTCTGAGATTCCCAGAATCTGACTCACCTCCTTCCAGGGTATGCGGTTAAGTCTCAACTCAAATATCTCCCAACATTTCATATCTACATGATTCATCAGGCGTTGAATGTACTGCGTTAATTGTGCCTGCTCCAGCTTCAGATTGGGAGAAGGTGTGGGGTCAGGAATAGTGATTTCCATGGGATCAACTTTCTCCAGTCCTACGGTTTTTTTCAGACTTTGTGTAAACACAATGGTTCGCAGATATCCACCTATGTTGTCAATCTTCTCGGACTTTCTTAATTTTTGGATAATCTGAATGATGGCTTCCTGAAAACAATCCTCAAATGTTTCTTTTTCTACGCCCCGCCTCCTAAGCACTGCATAAAAGGAAGCATGATAGGTTCGATACATATATCTAAGTCCCTCGCTTTGGTCCTGTGCCTTCTCACTGATGATCTGCTGGATCAATTCTTCATTAGACATAATATGCAGATTGTGGGATGTTGGTAGTATATTGAAGCTTCCCTGAACCAAAAATATAAGAAGGTCTGAATTTTTCAAATATCTATGGAGGTCCAATCTGCATGTAAAGAGATGAATTTCAAAAAAATCCTGTGCATTTGTTACTTTATGCACATACGATCACACATAGTCATGAAGATCGCCGAACTGCAAAGAAATTCGGTTATCAGCGGGTCTCCAAGCGTGCCCGTTTTTTCTTACCATTAACCCTTACGTTTTATGCCAGTCAGAACACTACTTTTTCCTTTTTGGGGAATGTTGATTTGTCTCCTCTTTGATTTCAGCACCCTACCAGCCCAAATGGTTGCGTATGACATCCCCAATTGCACCTACCAAATCACCACTTTTCCCAGCTCATCTGTTTGGCTGGATTATGATTGCACAACCTGGACCAAAAGCAAAGGGACCGTGCCTACTTCCTGTTGGCCGGGGATTCGTTTTTTGTGGGAATATGGAGATGGAAACTACAGCATTTATGACACAACCTTTGATTGTACCTCAGGCACAGTAGATCCGCCCATCATGGAGGAGCTTTTTCTTGACAAAAACCCGCATTCATATGCTTCTGCCCCTCCTTCGATGAATCCTTATATCCCCAATGTTACAGCAACCAGGATCTATACAGAGAATAATGACCCCTTTAATAAAGTATTGAGACTAAAAGGATCTACCGCTTCTATTGGTTCTTGTATGACTTCTGGCTCCACGCCTCAAGTCAGTCCCCTGGCAGGATTGAATGATGGAGCGATCAATTCAAGTCTGGAAGCCAACAATATTCATTTGCAGTTTCCTACCGAACTTGTGGTGGAATCTGAGGCCACCTTGATTGTCAATTATGCGAATATCAGTGACAATCCTAACCAGCTCCCATTCGATGGGCTCATCAACATTACCTACGATCCAGATATTATGACGATCAACACTTCTAGCTCGCCGATGACAGACCTAATCAGGGTGTATGGGGGAGAAATTGTAAACTTGTCGCCGGGACTCATCGAGATAGATCCACCACTCCTTCCTCATGGAGAATATCGAAACGTATTTATCACTTTCCAGACCGACACCCTTCAATGCCCAGTCCCTTTTGAAATAGAAGCAAACCTCTCAGGCACATACGAAGGCAATATTCCTTTTCCGACGACCACCGAAACCTATAGTGGAGCCACCAACAAATCCACTGACCCGAACTTCAAGCGGGTGGTTCCTCGATATCAGACCTGTGATGATGAGATTGATACCCTGACCTATACCATTCATTTTGAGAATGTGGGCAGAGGACCCGTACAACATGAAATTCTGGTCCGAGACACTATCCCTTCTCAGCTGTTGATCCATACGCTTGATCTTAAACGGATTACCCTGGCAAAGATGGATTTCACTGATCCCAGCCAACACTTGTTTTACTACGAACCCTATTCTGGTGGATGGATCGTAGAGTGGACCATTCGGGCCCCTCGTATCCTGAGAGGCATGAATGAAGATTATTTTGGCCTGAATCCTGACTATGAACTCGCCTATGGAGAGATCGAGTACACCATCAATACAAGCTGTGGATTGAAGTTTGGAGACAAACTCAACAGACAGGCAGTTGTGTATTTTGATACCCTATGTGGCGTGTCTACTCAAAGTCAGGACAGCTTTTTTTATGCCAAAAAATGCCTGGGATATCGCGCACAATTACCCATCACAACTGTATCTGTATTTGCTTTCAAGCCCTTCCTGACCACACCAATAAAAAACGCTGGCATTTCATCCATCTTGCCGGATTCTATTCTCGTTTTGGAACAGCCCGACAGTGGAATGGTAAGTGTAAGCGCCCTAAATGATGAAATTCTGTATGAAAATTTCAGCGATTTGGTCCTTCCCGTCCCTGATCGAACAAAAATTCAGATTTTCAAAAACGGGAGATCCGATATTTTGTGTCTGACCTTCTGCAACCCGCCGGGGACTAGCTCTCCGCCCTGCAATTGTAATACAGCTAAGGATGACTCGTGTATGGAACAGGAGAGTTTATTGCCCATCATCACCAGCTTTGACGACACGACTACGGGCTTTTCGGGCAAAGACTGCCTGGCTCCGACGGCTATTTTTCCCAGCAGACAGCAAGCCTATCAGTTCAGCGTCTATCCCAACCCGGCAAGCAATCGTGTTCTGGTAGATCATTCTGAGGTTCCAAGATTTGCCTGGCAGCAGATTCTATTGCTCAACATGCAGGGTCAGCTCCTCCAACAAATCCCCGTCCAAGCCAATGGGCTGACAGAAATTTCTTTGGACAAGCTGAGTAGCGGATTATATTTGATACAAATGGGACAAATGAGTCAAAAATTATTGATCGAATAAGCATCTCTATCCAGCAATTATGATGGTTCCGGCATCTATCCGCCCTCGAATAACAGGGATTTTTCTTCTCTTCCTTTGTCAATTTTTCCTCCTGAGCGCTGGCGCTCAGGAGGTCGATTTTTTGGCAAAAGCTGAACACTATTTGGGAGACCAGCCAGACTCGACTGCCTACTTCCTCAGTATGGCCTTGCGAGATGCAGAGGATGCCAATGATAGCGCAAGGATGTACCTTCGACTCGCCATCCCCATGAGGATATACAGTTTCCAGTCTGCCATCAAATGGCTGGATGCGATCTCCTATTCTCAGCTGACAGATAGCAGCCTTCGAGGCCAAACGGCTCTTTTGTATGGATTTTGCTACTATGGATTGGGCGAGTATCAGCAAGCTAGCAAGTGGTATGAAGAGGCCCGTCCATATTTTCAGGATGAACCGGACACGCGCTGGATGATTCAACAAAGTCTCGGGAAGATCTATACCAGAAATGGAGATTATGAACAAGCCTTGAGTTTGTATCGGCTCAATGAAGCCTACCTATTGTCCATCGAAGATAAGCGTTTGCTTGAAGAAGTATATATCGAAATGGGGACTGCATACCGGGGCCAAAACGACACACTCCAAGCCATTGCTTCTTATCAACAAGCCCTGCAAGTTCAAGGGATCAACGACAGAAACCGGGGCATTGCTCACTCAAACCTGGGACATATGTTTGGATGGCGACAGGAATGGAGATTGGCAGAACATCATATGGAGCAGGCGAATAAATTGTTGGAAGGACTTGGAGAGGCTTATTCCCATTATCTTGCTGAGAGCTACCATATTCAGGGAGATGTGTTTATCTGGCAAGGCAAGCATGCGCAAGCATATCAGGCTTATCTACAGGCCAAATCCTGGGGAATCCCACAGTGGGGATCTTTTTCCAGAGAAGCAGGGAAGCTGCACATCAGTCTGGGGGATTATTTTCTCATACAAGGGCAATTGGATAGTGCAATGAATCATTTTCAGGCCGCCCTGACATATGTATTGCCTTTGTTTCATCCAGATAATAATCGAATTCAGCCTGATTCAAGTTTGTTTTATGGAGAAAATACCATCTATCTAGCCCTCGAAGGAAAAGCAAAGACATTTGTTGCCTTGTCTGAAAGCGAACAGAATTTGGATTGGTTGGACAGTGCGCTCTTATGTTATCGTCTCATCACAGAGGTGGAGAATCTGTTATATGCTGACTATTTCGGAGAATCATCAAAGTTCTTGCATGCGGAGGCCAGTCACAAGCGGGCCGAAATGGCCATCAGAATCGCCTATCGCCTTTTGCAGGTACGCCAGGACCAGAAATATGCACAGCAAGCTTATTATTTCATGGAACACAGCAAAGCAGCTTTCCTCAAAGAAATCTTTCAGGAGATAGACGCTCAAACGGTGGCACATGTTCCAGACTCTGTATCACAACAAGAGAAAAAACGCATTCAAGATCTAAAACAAGCCGAGATTCGAATGTTTGAAGCCATATCGGAGGAGGCTTCTGAACAGGAACTTGCTCCCATGCGCCTGGAATATGCGGATGCAATGGACAAATACAGCAGTTGGGTTCAACACATTCAACAAACTTATCCCACCTATTATGCTTTGACCCACTTAGCGGAGCAGACTCCCTTGCCAGAGTTGGAGCGAACCCTGATTCAGGATTCCCTCAGTTTGATGCATTATTTTGTGAGTGAGCAAGAAATATTTGTCCTCCTGCTCAGTCCTGATCAAGTACAGTTGTATCGGAATGAGTTGCCATTTGATTTGTCAAGGGAGGTCGACTCGCTTAGAATCTTTCTCAGAAAGCTTGCACAAGGTAATCCCAGCGATCTCGAGCAGTTTATCCAGAAAGCAAGACAAATCTACACTGCTGCATGGATTCCAGCGAATATGGCTTCTGAAAGGCTCCTGATCATCCCTGATGGTCCTTTGCATCTTCTTCCTTTTGAAGTCCTTCTTACTTCTTCTGTAGACAATGCGACACCAATTCAGGAATATCCTTATTTGTTGTTTCAGCATCAGGTCTCCCTGGCTTCCTCTGTTACGACCTGGTTGGATATGCGCCATCGACCCAAGACCTCGGCCCAACATTCTTTTCTTGCCGTAACGCCAGAATCATTTTCTGATCCGATGCTTGCCACATTTAAAGACAATGGGGTGGATCATCAATCGATTGTAGAGATATGGGACGGTGAAATGCTTGCTGGACCTCAGGCGACAAAATCAGGCTTCCAATCCATCGCTGCCATGTACAATATCATTCATTTGTTCACCCATGCCAAAGCTGATGACAGCTTCCCTGCTTTGTCTTCTATTTATTTTCAAGCCGAAGAACATGATACGGTGGATCAGATCCTGAAACTAGGCGAAATCCTAAACCTGGATCTCGATGCTGATCTTGTGGCACTCCCGACTTGTCAATCTTTGGTTGGCAAAATTCTGACTGGTGAGGGGACCAATAGTCTGGCAAGAGCATTTGGGTTGGCAGGGTGCAAAAGTCTCATCGCGACCCTGGATGATGTCCACTACCAAAGCGGCTTGTCCATCATGGGTAGATTTTATCACTATCTGGCCCAAGGATTCCCCAAAGACAAGGCCTTGCGTCAAGCCAAATTGGATTATTTAAGACAATCTGAGAGCATTCAGGGGGTGCCATCCATGTGGGCAAACTATATTCTGATTGGAGATTATTCCCAGGTGTCCAGGCATCAGGCTGGATGGAACCCCTGGACCATCGCTTTCATATCGCTGACTATCAGCCTATTATTCTTTTGTTTCATTTTCTTCAAAAAATAAATCACATTTTTTGATCCATTCTGTTACTTTCTTTCTCTCTTTCCACACATATACATAAAGCAATAAGTCCGAAGTCATTTCTCTAGACAAAAGATGATGCTTGCCACCATCTATTGAGGGGACTGTTGTGCTCAATAAAAAAACTTGGTTAAACATGAACAACCTACCTTCTACTCTCCATCCGAAACAGCTCTCCTGCTCTCCAACAGATCGATGCATGGAGCAAGTCAAGCAGAAATTTTTGCTAAGGTGTGAAGACAATATCTCAGCCTGCCATGAAAATGGCTAATTACCAATCACTGACAATGAATCATTCGTTCTTTCACTATTTAGGGATTATAGCGAACTTGTAGCAGGGAGGTAGGGCTTCCTGAGAGGTAATGCTTCCCGCTTTTTCCAACAATTTCTATGGAAATTTGGTCACGCTCTTCCCTTAGCCTTCCTAAGTAGTATTTCCTTCTCCCAATCTGTGCAGAAGTAGACCTGCAGCTTTTTTAACAACACAAACAAATCATACATCACTATCTATCAATCCCTTACAATATTCGGCTTGTTTTTTTCTTGAATTCAGGTACCTTTTTTCTTCTCATGACACTTCATCCATGAGTCGGGATATATATGCCTGATGTTGGCCCAAGGCCTCCCTACAAACTCTTTTCGGTTTTGACCCTCTAATATTGATCATGATGAATATTCATGAGAACCCATTCCGTGTGTTCTTACTTTTCTACCTATGGGCGTTGTTTCAGATGCCGACAGGATTGTGCCAGCAGGTAGATGCTTATCGAAGCGACAGTGCCTCGCCAGATTCTCAAAAACATTATACGCCTCAAGGCATCTATTCGGACACAGACAATTCCGAGCAATTTGCCTTTGACCGTGGGACGGCTTCCATCGTCGATGGAGAGGCGGAAATATATTTTTCCAATCGTTTTCAACTGATGGCCAACCCTAGCAGCATTTCCTTGGGAATCAGCGTGTGGGACATCGACCCTAAGCAGTTGGTGATTCTGGAAATCACATCTTATGGGTTCAAAATCAAGGATCTGAAAGCGACCAATGGAAGCAGGCATCAGTTTGAATGGGAGGCCAAAGCGATTTGCAAAGGATTTGAATCTACTCCTCTGATCCAGGAGGTGCAGATAGACCCCACTTCATCCATCAAATAATCGACTTCCTATAAGTTAGCAAGGAGACAATTTTGAATGAAGAATTATGAATATTGAATGGACTGTCAGACAGCGAGTTATCAGATTTTTTTATATTTAAATTTGTCCACCCACTTAGCGAGACACAATTAAATTGCAGAATCTTGCTCCCCCCCCCTCCAAAGGGAAAATCGTTGATTTCTGGCCTTGTGGGTTGAGGTCTCCCGCTGGCGGGAGAGCGAGAGGGTGGAAGATGATTGTCAAATATAAATCTTCCTATATTTTCGGGCCTTGCAGGCACAAGCTCTCCGCTTTATGGAGTCAAGAAAAATATTCCAGAGGTTCCTCCTGATAGCTGTCAAGCAAAGTGGATATCCTTCAGCAGCCATATTTGTATAAAGACAACAATTATAGCAGATACAACACCACAGCTGCCAACATGCAGCCTAGCAGATGGGCACTTCCTGTGATGGCACCGAAGATCAAGGGATGCTTCATGATGGGAATGATGGCATTGGTAAAGGTTACAGCAGTAGCAATGCCCAATCCTGCTGTCAGGCCCAGGAGCAGCGCTTCTTGTAAAGAATCTATGTCCAATACATGACTCAATACAGCCAAAGCGATGGTCGTGATGATACATCCGATGAAAGGCACAATGAAATAGACAGGACTTTCTTTCCAGTCTTTGGCTCGTTCAAATCCCATCGCCTTATCCCATAATTTGCCAAATGCAAAGGGGCGATGCCACATGCCGCTGAAGAAGCTGTAGGCAAGGGCAGCACATACAATGGACAGCCAGTTGAGGTCGATCAAGGAGAGGGTCATCTGTTATTTTTTAAGTCTTTTGGAACGCATAGCCTTTGTTTTGTCAATTGTCGGATCCTGCACCAATCGCTCATAGGCTTCTGTTTCAGCTCCATAGATGGCCACTTTGCCTTCGTCATTGCTATGGACCCCCCAACCATATCGTTTGGTCAGAGGAGAAGACCGAAGACAGGGCTGGCCTTTGGAGAAGAATTTTTCGCGTTCTGCTTCCATTTCGCTTTCTGTGATGTCCTTTCGGATCGCATAGATGGTAAAGATGACCTCATCCGAGCTAAACTGATAGGGATTCTCTGCCAGCATGTCATACTGGAGGTTGGCGATGGACTTTTTCTCTCCTCTTATAGGTGGGACCTCTCCCGCAATCACGGGGCAGTCTTCTGCAATTTCGATGAATGTGTTGAAATAATTGGTAGAATGCATAGTGGTTATTGGGTGATTGGTTATTGGGGTGTAAGAACTAGATTCGACAATTCGGATACCTTCAAAGGCTTAAGGGTTGAGCCTCCCTCACAAGGGGACCTTATTTCTTGCTCTTTTCACAAAGATAAGTGGGAGTTGTGACAGCCCTATGTCAAAGGGTTCTGAGAAAATTTTTTTCGCTGAATCTCCACATACTCCTGTAGGCTAATTTGATGTGGAGAAAAGGTCTCATCCAACATCAGAAGATGGGAAATGCGATCGATGCGGAAGGTTCGGAATTCCTCCCTCAAGCGACACCAGGCAATCAGTACCCAATGTTCTGAGGTGTTGTGGTAAATCGCATATGGCTCGACCACGCGCTGGGTGGGTGTTGTTTGGTTTTTCTTTTTGTAAGAAATTCTGATGGGGTGATAATTGGTTAATGCGCCCTGAATATCGGAGAGATAGGCACTGGATCTTCGATTGTCCCAGTTTTTGCCGATGATGGTTCTTTCTGCTAGCAGTTCCACTTTTTGCTTGTCTTCCTGCCGTAAGACCGATTTAATTTTGTCGATGGCCTTGTTGAATTCTTCGATCAGAGAGGCATCTTCTGAACGGGAAATAAACTTTTCTGCGATGATGAGGGCGTTGGCTTCTGATTCTGTGAACATAACCGGAGGGATATGGTAGCCTTCCATGAGTCCATAGCCTCTTCCTTCTTCTGAAATGAGCGGCACGCCAGCTTGTTCCAATGAGCCAAGATCCCGATAGATGGTGCGTGTACTGACTTCGAATTGTTCAGCCAATTGTTGCACATTCACAAAGGGCTTGCTCTGTAATTTGAGCAAAATGGCTGTCAGTCTGGATAATCTGGAAATATTGTCTGAGTAGGCCATGAGAGTACATTCTGACTGAAAGGCTGTCTAATAGTTATTCCATCAGAAAAATATCTCTTAATGGAGGAGGTTACAAATCTTTTTCGATCCTATGTTTTTTTTCAAAATCCAGCAACCACCTTTTCCGTTCTATACCACCCCCATAGCCTGTCAACTGCCCATTGCTGCCGACGACTCGATGGCAAGGCAAAAGGATAGACATGCGGTTGGCCCCATTGGCTGCACCGACTGCACGGACCGCTTTGGGATTGTGAATGTTTAGCGCCAATTGTTGATAGCTTACTGTTTGTCCGAAAGGAATTCGCTCCAATTCATCCCAGACCGACCGTTGAAAATCGGTTCCAGCCTTGTGAATCGGCACCTCAAAATGCTGTTGTTCTCCCGCAAAATATTCAGCCAACTCCCTTTTCAGTTGCTTGATATGGACATTCTCTCCGGCAATAATTCTTTGCTTGAACAGACGCTGAATGTCTGTCAGTTCTGATTCCAGTCGCTTCCTGTCTACAAATTCCAGGAGACAAATCCCTTCCTCTGATGCTGCTACAAACATGGGGCCCAATGGCGTGGTGAGTCGGTTGATGAGGATGGGAGAAGAGGTCAGGCTTTGAGCGGGAGATTTGCCCAAGATCTTTTTATAGGTATAGCCAAAACCGCTTAGGGAATCAAAGCCTGTATCGAACGCAGTAGCCGTTGCAGACTTGCCTTGCCTCAATTCCTGATAGGCTGTATTGATTCGATACATCCGTTGATAGGCCTGAAAGGTCATGCCATAGTGTTGCTTGAACCATCTTCGGACCAGTTCTGGACTGATTCCATCCGCCCGTAAACGATCATCTGAGATTTTCTCTTTGGGGTGATTCTGTACCAGACGAATAGCAGCTTCCACCTGCTCAGGTGCCTGATGAGCGTGTTGCGTGGGTTTGCATATTTTACAGGGACGATAGCCACTGTCCAGCGCTTCTTTTACCTGCGTATAAAACTCGACATTCTCCAATTTCGGCTTTCTGGCCCGACAGGAAGCAATACAAAAGACGGAAGTGGTTTTGACCCCAACATAAAAAATGCCCACGTAGGCATCATTTCGATCCAGGAGAGCCTGGTAGTAGGTCTGAATTTTGCTAGGGTCTGTGATCCGCATAAGAATGATTTTTCAGCAAATTATGACTTCTCAATACAGATCTGCAACCGAAAATTTGACAAGTATTTTTGATAAGGCTGCCACAGACATGTTGCAATGATCGGTAGACCATTGCTAACCGGGATATCATCGAAGAGGGTGCCTGCCTATCTGCGATAGACCAATGATAGAGATGGTCTGCCGATCATCTCTACAATTAATCTGGCGGCAGATCCACATGAACATCCTGAAAGGTTTCAATTTTCATAGGATGAAGAGAATGCGCCTATTTTCTCGTTTTTCCTCTTAAGACACTCACACCGGGGTGAAGGGGGTTGCCTGATGCTCTACGAAAGGAGACAATCTGACCAACATGCCATAGCGCATCAGATATGGGACCATTGATCATGTTCCAATAGGGAAATTCAGTGGCGTTCTCTCCTCTTTGAAAGATCATGACAAATTCAGATACTTCTCGTTCAGTTTTGCCTGCACATAATTCGCTGGCTGTTTGAAGATTGAGCAAGGTTCCCTTTCTCAGTTCTTCAAAGCTCATCTTAGACCAATCTACAGGACGGACATTGGCTTTGCGCTGTGGGGCGTTCATAATGGTTTCGCACAAACCATATAGATGCTCAAGCGTCTGTCGAGCGGTTCGAGCTTCTTCAGAAGGTTTATAGGCCAAATCTTCTGAGCGAAGTCCTTCTGTTGCCCAGTAATAGCGATAGCCCAATCCATCGATAAATCGAGACAGGATATTTCCAGAAGTGTAGTCTTCTGGATAGTCCGGGATTTGTTCGTAAGGCAGATCCTCATTCTGCTCTGTTTGTGCAGTCATCGGGGTCAAAAAAGCAAAGAGGGTAAGGGAAAAAACAATAAAGTATTTCATTTTTTTGTTGGCTTTGGGCTTAATTTTGACAGGAAGTTACGGTGATTCCTGAATTTGCCCATAGCCTTTGAAAGAATAGCAATATTCATGTGCTAGTCCTCTACCAAGGCCCAAGACAATCCTCCTGTTCGAAAGAGATGATAGCCACAATGTTCGGTAAAAAGACCAAGTTCCTGCAACTCTGAGGCATGAATCAGCAGAGGATATCGAAATTCTGCATGTGATCCATCTTCGAAGTGAAGGACGGCCTTTTGGCCAAGGATAAAATCCGAGCTACTCAAGGTTTTTCGTTCGCTTTCTCCCAGACTTTGTAAATGGTCTGCAATTTTTTGCTTCCAGCGTACAGGCAAATCTTCATATATCATATTGCATTCTTCTTCTTATTGTTAAAAGAAATCCAGCATTGCTTTTAGAGTCCCTTCTGGATCTTCCTCCGGCAAATAATGGCCACAGGGAAGGCCAAATCCTTCTACATCCTCTGCCCACAATTTCCATTCTGCCACCACATTATACTTTCTTCCGACAAAGCCTTTTTCTCCCCACAAACAGAGCATCGGACACTCAATCATGTTCCCTTCCTTGATGTCCACCTGATCATGCATCAAGTCAATGGAAGCAGAAGCCCGATAATCTTCACAGCTGGCATGAATGGTCTCCGAAGTGAAACAGCGATGATATTCCTTCAAGGCTTCTTCAGTGAAAGCACCATTGTCCCGACCCCATTGTTTGAATTTTCTGGACAAAAACCACACTGGATCATTCCCGATCATTTTTTCGGGCAGATCATATGGCTGGATGAGAAAAAACCAATGATAATAGGCCCGGGCAAATTCCATGTCTGTCGTCACATACATGCTGTAGGTGGGCGCAATGTCCATAACGGCTATTTTCTCAATAGCAGCAGGATGATCCAGAGCCATCCTGTGTGCGACTCGCCCTCCTCTGTCATGTCCTGCTACAGAGAAGCGATCAAAGCCCAATTCCTGCATCAACAATACCTGATCTTTGGCAGTTTCTCGTTTGGAATAGGGGGCATGATCTTCAGTAGTGGGGGGAGTGCTGCTATCTCCATATCCTCTCAGGTCGCTGGCCACAACGGTATACTTCTCAGCCAAAGCCGGCGCAATCTTGTGCCACATGACATGGCTTTGTGGATAGCCATGAAGCAATAGCAAAGGTGGTCCACTTCCGCCGATGACATAGTGAATGTTAATATCTTGATGCTGGAAAGTGGCTGATCTAAACTCTGGAAACATTGGGTTTTCTCGTTTGATTTGTTGTGTTGAAGAAATCGATCGAATCTAAGCTTTACAAAAGACGCTTGCAAAAGGTTGGTTTACATTCTGATATCGCCTCTATCATCAAGGATGCTTTCGCCTGTCTGTGGACTCAAAGCATGTTTTGAATCTGGATTAGATTAGGTCTTTGTTCAAGGATTTAATGAGGAGAAGTTACAAACCTTAGGAGTTTTTACCCACGGCAGGTGCAAACTGGGATGGCAATGAGTAAATACAGGGTGCTAAAAGTGTATTTTGATTCGTCTTGAACCCCCTTTCTGCCTATCGCTCCCCCCCAGATGGGGAGCTGGCAAACACCCATCTGCTTTTCAGCAGAAATGGCCGTGCGGGAAGTCCCCTCTCGAGGGGACGGGCCAGTGCGAAGGGGTTCAACAAGCATCAAAAAACGTTTGTTACACAGATGTAAACTGCTGCGAGCAATAACAATCAAGACTCCTCCTGCAACTGATAACTTTCCGTTTGCTGGGCATTCAGCACCATATCAGCAGCCTTCTCCGCAATCATGATGGTGGGCGCATTGGTATTGCCACGGGTCACATTGGGCATAATCGAGGCATCTACAATGCGCAATCCTTGCAGACCATGAACACTCAATTTGTGATTGACTACGGCCATCGGATCATTTCCCATTTTGCAAGTAGAAGTCGGGTGATAGAGGGTTTCACCAGTTTCTCGAATAAAGTCTACGATCGCCTGATCGTCTGTGATGTTGGTAGCAGGCAGATGAAAGCCTGTATGATAAGGCGCAAAAGCTTTCGTGAGCCCAAGTTTTGCTGCCAATTTATACCCCCAGATGGCTCTTTGTACATCGTCCTCTGTGGACATATAGTTGTGATCGATCAGGGGATCCTCCTGGAAGTTCCCGGAAGCCAGTGTAACGGAGCCTCTACTTGTTGGATTCAAAATCTTGCCACCAATCGAATAACCATTTCCTTTGGGAGGATTGCCAAAGCCATGGGAGATGAAATAGACAGGGCCAAAATGGAACTGAATGTCTGGAGAAGGTTGATTCTTCGAAGAGTAGACAAAAGCCCCTGCCTCGCCGACATTGCTCGCAAATGGTCCTTGCTTTCTGACCAGATAGTTGAAAAGGTTTTTGAACACGACAGGAAAGTTCTCTGCCGAGTCCAGTGTCTGTTTGTAATTACTGTTGAAAATAGCGAAGAACACCAAATGGTCTTGCAGATTTTTACCTACTCCTGGCAAATGATGAATAACTTCTATTCCATGTTTGCTGAGTTCTTCCCGATCTCCGATTCCTGAGAGCATCAGAATTTGTGGACTATTGTAAGCACCTGCACTCAAGATCACTTCTTTGTTCACATTGGCCTCTATTCGCTGGCCCTTCTGGTGATAGATGACGCCTGTAGCTTGTCCATTCTCAAATACAATGCGTTCGACCCTGGCGTGAATTTCCACCTGCACATTGGATCTGGAACTAGCAGGATGCAAAAAAGCATCTGCAGCACTGCATCTGGCTCCATTTCGATGGGTTACCTGATACATCCCAAAGCCTTCCTGGTTTTCTCCATTGAAATCCTCATTGCGGGGATAGCCCAATTCCTCTCCTGCCTGAATGAATACTTCTGATAGCGGATTGGTATAATTTCGATTGCTCACATGAAGTGGGCCTTCTTTGCCATGATACATATTGTCAAACACCTCCTGGTGCTGAGACTTTTTGAAATAGGGCAGGACCTCCTCATAAGCCCATCCCGGATTGCCCATTTTTGCCCATTCATTGTAGTCTTGCTTGTTTCCTCGAATGTAGATCATCGCATTGATGCTACTGCTTCCTCCCAACATTTTTCCCCTCGGCAAATACATCTTCCTGTTCTTCATTGTCTCCTGCGCAGTGGTGTGGAAGGCATAATCTCGTTTTGACTTGAACAGTTTCGGAAAGGCTGCAGGTGTTTGCACATTCTGATGTTTGTCCTTGCCGCCTGCTTCCAAAACGAGAACTGTGTATTGGCCGCTTTCGCTCAAGCGGCTGGCCATGACACAGCCTGCGGAGCCTGCACCAATGATGATGTAATCGAATGTTTGGTTCATCGAGTAGTAGTTTTTTCCTTTATAATATGGGAATCTAAGCTTTTTTTGGGGATCTGGCTAATTTGTGGTTTTTGGCGGGTGTACGACAATTTTCACAATCCGGGGATTTCACTTATTTCATAAACCTCTTCCACACTGCCCCGTTTCTCCTTATAAAGAGAAACAACCCCACAAGCCTTAAGGAAAATGTAACATTTGTCGTACACCCGTCTTTGGCTTGCTTTCTTTCGGCATCTATGATCAGGGGGAGGAGAGGGAGTCTCCTTACACCGCTGTTTCAAACTGCCGCGAGCATGAGGGATTAGTAACCCCAGCTGGATTTGTTACCGGCTGCTCAGATATTTGCTAATGTGTTGAAAGGTTACCTCCGGGCTTTGATGGCTGCTGTCAATATAGGTTTCCTCTCCGATAAGCTTTTTCAATGTTGTATAACGTTCATGAATATGATCGATCACGGCTTTGCCTGCCGTCCAGCATTCCCGCTCTTCATCACGCTTGTAGATCGTCTCCAAATCAGGCAGCAGCACAAAGAAATATAGATCCCTTCCAAAGGCTTGTTGAAAAGTCTGGATATAGGCCTCTCCCAATATGACATAATCAATCACGGCGGATTGGCCTTTGTGATAGATGTCTTTGGCTTGTTCGAAGATGATTTTTTTGACCTGTTGTAATTTGTCTGGATAGAGAGTAATGTTAGAGATCTCTGGGAATAATTCCTCCTTGATGTCATCTCCTCGAATCAGGTTGATGTCAAATTGTTGATCAAATAGATCAGTGATCTCTGTTTTTCCGACCCCACAAGGACCGGTGATGATGATGACTTTGGGCTGATGAAATGGTGG
Organism: Bacteroidota bacterium; assembly: GCA_039029315.1. Taxonomy (GTDB): domain Bacteria; phylum Bacteroidota; class Bacteroidia; order J057; family J057; genus JBCCCJ01. Next base: position 43,673 of record JBCCGK010000080.1, read on the forward strand.
CATCTCATTCGACAATTAGGTCTTGTCCAATTTACTTATACGCCTCAATCATCCCAGCATCTACCCAATAAATATCCTGATTGCTGGTAAAAAAGATATATGCACCATCTACAGAGATGAAGGGACACAACTGATGGCCTTTATCATTGACCTCGGGGCCCATGTTTTTTGCCTGGGTCCAATTTCCCTGATCATCACGAAAACTGATATACAGATCTCCTCTACCATATCCCTCCTTCCGGGTCGCACAAAAAATCATATAACTTTCATCAGGAGCCACGCAGACATCGGCCTCATAGGCCGGACTGTTGACTCCCTTGCCCTGAGGAATGGCTTTCTCAAAAGATCCATTGGTCATTTGCGCCCGGAAGATGTCAAAATTGCCCCTATTGTCTTCAGGGGCCAGCTTATTCGAGCCGAAATACATGCTGCCATCCTCGCTGAAGGAGATATAATATTCATCTCTGCTGCTATTGATGGATTCTCCTGCATTGATGGGATCGGACCAGCTATCTCCTTGCCGTTCTACATACCAGATATCATAGTCTTTGGGAGGACTGGTTCCGTCAGGCGAAAAGGTAGAGATAAAATACAATCGGTCCTCTTCAGGGTTGAGCATGGGATCGTTGAAGCTATAATTGGTATCCAGTGGAATGATTTCAGGCTGGCTCCACACGCCACTGACGAGCTTTGTATGGAGGATGTGTGCCCGATGCCCTAGCTCTACTGCAAAAAAACACTCTTTCCCATCCTTGGAAAACACAGAGCCAAACTCATAGCGACCTGGTTTGGACAGGAGTCCGGGCGCGAACAGTTCCGGTTCCAATGTCGGAGGCCGTTGTCCCAGATAGCGCAGATCATTGTCTCTCTCTGATCCCACATGTCTTGTGAGACCTTTGATCAACAGATCAGGATCAAAGACGATTCCCGATTTGACCACCATCTCTACCTCTCGGATGACTTCAGGCCGTAAAGTCAGATCTCCTTCCAGGACCACCAGGTCTGCCCGCAAACCCGCTTCAATTCGGCCTCTGTCTTCAAGATCTAGCAAGCGAGCACCATTCGCCGTCATGATCTGGATGGCTTCTTCTGGTTGAAATTCACCTTCGATGAACAGTTCATAATTCTTCTGATCACCGATTCCGGGCAGATTGTGCCAACCCGGATCAGGGCCTGCTGTCAAGAGTCCTCCAGCTTTGAAAAAGGCTAGGTCATAGGCCAAAGACTTTCTCAGCCATTCTTCTTTGAAATACCAATTCTCCCCCTGCTCCTTGCGGCGAATTTGACGGGCATGATGGGCTTCCAGATGCACAGGTGCCATGAGTTCCAAGGCCCGCTCTTCAGCCATTCCCCTGGCCTGTGCATCAAAAATCGAAGGGGTCGTGGACAAGCCCACCCCATGTTTGATCAAGACTTGATGAACTGCCTTGACTTCTTCGCTGTCGATGTCCAGGTCTGAACGAAAATCCAGACTTCCCCCACATATCCCCTCTGGTTTATCTGCGACATGGTCAAAACTGTGGATAAATCCATGCTCAATAGCATCTATTCCCAATTCAGCAGCTTCCTCATAGGTAGTCGCACAGAGATGTCCGGTAACTTTGGCGCCATGCTGATGGGCTTCATCCACAATCACAGCGAGGTCTTGCGGGCGGGTATGGCGATAGACCTTGAACCATTTCACGCCTCTGTTTGCCCAATAACGGATGCTGTCGCGTATGCTTGGCTCATCTGTGAAACGGATGAAATTTGATTTGCCTGCTGGTCCTGTAAAATAGGGCCCAGAATTGATGATGTCTGGGCCAGGAATCAGGCCATCCTGAATCGCTTGCGAAATTCCCAGCTCTTCATTGGGATTACCAGTACCACAAGTTTGAATGGTCGTCACGCCACAAGCCAAATAAAGCTTAGGCGAACTGTAGAGCATGGCCGCTCGAGGCAGACGCATATGATTATGTGTCCCGACGATGCCTGGGATGACTGTTTTTCCTGTTGCATCTATCTCTCGAAATCCTGCTGGCAGCTCAAGGTCAGGACTCTTTCCTACTCCCACAATTTGCTGTCCATGTATAAGAATTGTCTGGTCTGTTGCAGGGGGGCTACCTGTCCCATCAATTATTGTGGCATGGGTCAAGGCAATCTTTCCAGATTCTTCAGCCAGGTAGGTCTTCAAGTATTCGTCGGCTATAGGAGAGATATTTGCCTCGTACCCTCCTGAAGGGGGAAATGGATAGCAAGCAGATATTCCACAGATCAGACATCCTACAATGACTCCACATAGAAGTCGTCTTTTTAGTGGCAGAGATCTGCCTGTTGCCCTGGATGGACTACGTCTTTCAGCCGGGTTATGTCTATTGAGATCTTTCTGTAAAGGTGCATTCATTGCGTTAGTTCTTGTATGTCCCACATATTGGGAACAACTATATTTTTGAAAAGTTGCTTCCTGAGATAGAAACAAGCACAATACATAAGACAAATATACATAAAATTCCTATGTATTAAGCATAATTATTTCCTCTCCTCTTGAGACTTCTTCACAGAACATGTTCTAACAGTATCAAAGATTGGGCATGCGACACCGTTTTCATTGGGTAAATCTCTTCCAGATTGCCTTCAAAGGGCAGAATGGTTTGTCAGAGTCAATTTATCCTTTTATCGTTGGGTACGTCAATCACTTGAACCCATCAATCCGTTTCCTTTATGTTTTCGAACCTCCTTCATCGACCCATTTCCTTACGCTTGTGTTTGTTTATTTCCTGCCTGGCTTTTTTTCCCACAGCTCAAGGGCAAACAGATGATCGACCCCATGTCGTATTCCTTGCGGGAGAAGAAGAATACGCCGCTCATTGGACTTTACCCAAAATTGCGGATGACTTGCAAAGAAGATTCAATATTCGCTCAACAGTCATTCACTCCTGGCGCTCAGGTGCCAATGACTACGATATGCCGGGAAAGATTGAGATTCCAGAATATGAAGAAATAGAGAATCTGGAGATCATCAAGGATGCCGATCTATTGGTGATGCACATTCGGTTTCGCATCCCTCCACCGGAGCAATATGAGATCCTTCAGGAATATTTTGATTCTGGCAAGCCTGCCATCGCCTTCCGCACAACCAGTCATGGATTCTGGCCTGCTGACAAAAAGGATTGGTTCGTCCCCTTCTTTGGAGGGCATTACAAAGGTCATATGCCCAATACAGAAGGCACCACCACCATTGTGCCAGCCGAACAGCTGGATCATCCCATTCTGCGGGGCGTCCCCAAACGGAAAGCGATGAACGACATCATGGGCATCTACATCACAGCGCCTTTGAATGAAACAGCGACTCCCCTGATGATGGGCAAAACGGGTTTGATTGGTCCTGCACAACCTGTAAGCTGGGTCAATGAATACCAGCCTGGGCAGAAAATCTTTTATACCTCTCTCGGCGGCTTGGAAAGTTTTGTTGATCCTGGCTTTATCAATATGGTCTACAATGCTGTGTATTGGGCATTGGATCGGGAGGTCCCGGAACATGGGGTATTGGGGATCAAAGATTTTTCTCCCTATGAAAAGGAACCTCCATTTGAGAGGTATGGCTTTGGCTTGATAGAGGAAAATCCATTTGAAAAAGCTGAAGAGGAACTGGAATTTGAGAACACGATGGTGCTGGATGCTGACTTTCAAGCATCAGGTACGATTCCCTCTCCGCCTCCAGCCAATATTCCGACAGGGGCTACGGTCTTGTTCGATGGATCGGATCTTTCCCAGTGGCGGCATTGGGACCTGAGCGACAATCCACCAGCCATGTTGCCAGATGCCCGCGCGGTATCTCCTTCCCCTGATTTTGGTGGAGCGAGATGGACTATTGTGGACGGAACCCTGGAGGCCAGACCGGGATATGGGAGTATGCTCACCAACGATTCTTATGGGAATTATCACCTCCATCTCGATTTTTTGATCCCGGAGGAACCGGATTATGTTCCTCCCAAATTCAAGGGATCTGGCGGGGTCTTTCTGGATGGCCGATATGAAATCAAGATTCTGGATTCGCATGGACAAGAGCCCTCCCCCATCAGCAATGGGTCCATTTTTCCCCGAATCGCCCCCTCAAGCAATCCTTCGAAAGCCGTGAACAAGTGGCAGTCTCTGGATATTGAATATCGGCATGATGAAGGTCAGCGACCCGAGGTTACGATTCTGCTCAATGGCACCAAAATCCATGACAATGTCACGATTCTCAATCGCTCTCCTTTCGCGATTCGGGAAGATGTGGCTCTGTTCAAGTCGGATCAAAAATCCGCTTCTCTTCTCTACAACATGAATGAGAATGATTGGGCAACGTCGGTCAGGTTTAGAACATTCGAAGGGGGCTATCTGTTCACCAATGCTCCAGAGAATCGACCCTGGAGTGAGGATTCCAAAGGCTTGCTGATCTATGAAGGCATGCTGATCTACCGGGCTGGGGAAGCCTATGAGCAGATTGAGCTTCCTGCTAATCTCACGCTCAATGATGGGCAGTGGCATACAGTGGTGCTATCCGCCAATGAGGGGGAAGTACAGCCTTATGTAGATGGAAGGGCATCGAAGCCCCTGGGCAATGGAGGGTCCCGGATATATGAGGGGCATGTGCTTCGGATCGGACAGGCGACAAAGCGATTTCGGTTAGGAGCCTCTGATTTGCCGATTCCATTTCGCGGAGAAACATTTGATGGAGAGATTCAGCAGTTTCGTTTTTTCAAGCAAGCCTTGAGCCAACAGGAGCTGGACAAGTTGATGAATGGAGACAAGATTTCTCCAAGCTTACTGGCACTGGATTGGCCTGCTGTTCATTCCAGCAAACAAGCCAACATCCACAAAGGCCCAATCCGCCTTCAGGCAGACCTGAGCAAGATCCGCTATGCCAATATTTGGCTGAAGGAATTGGAAGAGTGAGTTCCTTCTTGCCTCTTTCTGCCCCCCACACAAAAGTCTCCCCTCCTGCAAAGGACTTCATATTAGGTAGTTTCTATGACATCGAGGATTCTCGCCTCGATGTCAGTCTTCATTTTCCAATCCACACAGATGGTCGTATATTCGAAGATTCACTTACATGAACCTTCTCTTATGAAATACTTCCTGACTTCTGCTATTCTCTTGGCTTGTATCCTGCAACTATCTGCTCAATCTGCCAAAAAACCTGCTCCAAAGTCCCTGGATAGCCTCTATCAGGCCGTCAAATGGCGAAATATCGGTCCATTTCGTGGTGGGCGATCTGTCTGTGCTTCTGGCGTCATGGGTGATCCCCTGACCTACTATATGGGCACAACGGGTGGAGGCATGTGGAAGACCGAAGATGCTGGACAACATTGGAAAAATATCTCTGACGGCTATTTCAAAACTGGCTCAGTAGGCGCAGTGGCTGTGTCTGAAAGCGATCCCAACATCGTCTATGTTGGGATGGGAGAACATGCACCTAGAGGCGTGATGACTTCTCATGGAGATGGTGTCTACAAATCCACGAATGGTGGCAAAAGCTGGACACATATGGGATTGGCAGCGACTCAACACATTTCCAGGATTGTGATTCATCCCAAGAATCCAGACATTCTGTATGTAGCAGCGCAAGGAGCCTTGCATGCGCCTACACCGGAGCGCGGGATCTACCAATCTAAGGATGGGGGCGTAACATGGAACCGAATCCATTTTGTGAATGAACTCACCGGCTGTTCAGAATTGTCGATGGATATGAACAATCCCCAAGTACTGTATGCCGCCATGTGGGAACATCAGCGCAAGCCCTGGATTGTGATTAGCGGGGGAGAAGGCAGTGGCTTATACAAAACCACAGATGGTGGCAAGACCTGGAACAAAATCCACAAAGGGCTTCCAAAAGAAAAAGGGAAAATGGCCATTGCAGTTGCCAGATCGAATTCGGATAAGGTTTATGCATTGATTGAAAGTGATTCAGACAAGGAAAAAGGTGGCTTATTTGTCTCGGGCGATGCCGGAAAAAGCTGGAAACGCATCAGCAAGGATCATCGTCTGGTCCAGAGAGCCTGGTACTATATTGAACTCTTCATTGACCCAAACAATGAACAGGTCGTCTATGTCTTGAGTGCTCCTGCGCTACGATCTATTGATGGAGGCAAAAGTTGGTCCCGACTGTCTGGCACCCATGGAGACTTTCACGATCTATGGATCAACCCGAACAATTCCAAAAATATGGTCATCGCCAACGATGGCGGGGCAGCCATCAGTTTCAACTACGCCAAGACTTGGTCTCGCCAAAGCAATATGCCTACAGCGCAGTTTTATCGAGTCAATGTAGACAATCAGTTTCCCTATCGCATCTATGCCGGACAACAGGACAACAGTTCTGTCATCATCGCCAATCGAGAGCTCAAAAGCTCAGGCATTACAGAACGAAGCTGGACTTATTCTGCTGGTGGAGAAAGTGCTTTCCTGGCATTCGACCCAGACAACCCTCGCTATGTATTGGGCGGCAGCTATCTCGGAACCATCGAGGTGCTGGATACCAAAGCAGAAGCTGGAACCAAAATCATGGCTGCACCCATCCAATATCTGGGAAGGGCTGCCAGAGACATGAAATATCTCTTCAACTGGAATGCTCCCATCATCTGGTCCCAACACGAACCAAATACCTATTATCATGGGGCTCAATATTTGCTCAGAACCCGTGACATGGGGCAAACATGGGAGGAAGTGTCTCCAGACCTGACCCGCAATCAGGATGACAAACAAGGAAAGGGAGGTGGACCATATACCGTTGAGGCTGTGGGCGCAGAAAACTATGGGACGCTGAGCTATGTGGTAGAATCTCCCCATGAAAAAGGAGTCATCTGGACAGGAAGTGATGATGGCTATGTACATGTTACACGCAATGGTGGTGAAAAATGGAACAATGTTACCCCCAAGGATCTGGAAGAATGCCTGATTAATGCCATCGAACTGTCTCCCCATGACAAATCAACCGCCTATATTGCTACGACACGCTACAAATTCAACGACAAACGACCCTCGATCTACAAAACCACTAACTACGGCAAAAGCTGGACAAAGATCAGTGATGGCATTCCTGATGGTTCCTTTACTCGGGTGGTGCGTGAAGATCCTGGTAAGAAGAATCTCCTATTCGCTGGAACAGAAACGGGTATGTTTGTCTCCTGGAATGGCGGGCAGCAATGGCAGCCTTTTCAACTGAATCTCCCTGTTACCCCTATACTCGATATGATCATCCGTCACGGCGATGTGATTGTGGCGACATCAGGAAGATCTTTCTGGATTCTGGATGATCTGGGACTGATTCGTCAACATGACAAGCAAGGCAAGGAGTTCGTGCTATTTCAGCCGGAGGATGCCTATCTTTCCAATCACAGGAGTGAACTCAATAGCAATAGTCCTATCTTCAAAGGAAGCAATCCGCTTCGGGGCATCAATCCAGCCAATGGGATCGTGCTCTACTATCACTTGCCCAAGTTGGCAAAATCCTCTCGTATCGAACTCGAAATTCGAGACTCCTCTGGCAAGTTGATCAACCGCTTCTCTTCCAAAAAAGACTCGACCTATCAGAAATACGATGGAGGTCCTCCCCCTACGCCCAGCCTCTCCAGGAAAAGGGGCATGAATCGATTTGTATGGGACATGCGGCATTCCACCATGCCTGGTATTCCGAAAGCCTATATCGAAGGCAGTTATCGGGGACACAAAGCGATTCCGGGGAGGTATACGATGGTTCTCAAACAAGGCTCATCTGAAGCAAAAAGTAGTGTCAACATCCTCGCCAATCCTCTCTACCCGACCACAGCAGAAGGCTATGTAAGCTATGATGAATGCATGTCTGGGATGGAAAAAACACTGACTGACATGCATAAGACAGTCAATAAGCTCTACAAGATGCAGGGACAGCTTGGCAAGATTCTCAAGACCCTTCCGAAGGAATCTGCTTATACCTCTCTTCGCAAAGAAGGCAAGGCACTTGCAGCCAAACTCAAATCCTGGGACGAAGAGATGGTGCAGCGAAAATCCAAAGCCTATGATGATGTAGAGAATTTTCCCAATAAATTCACAGCGGAATACCTCTTTTTGATCAATCAGACTGAGAGTGATATTCCACGCGTAACCAAAGCTTCTCAGGACCGACTTAAGGATCTGGATGCCCAATGGAAAGCCCTTCAACAAGGTGCAATGGATCTACTGGGAAAAGATATACCGGCATTCAATCAGAAGCTATGGGAGAAGAAGATTGGAGCCATTTGGGTGGGAAAATGAGGAGGTTAATGGCTGAGCCAGCCTGGATGTGGTTCTGACGGTAGCTTCTGGACCAATTGACTTGGTAGGTATTGAGCTAATTTATTTTCTGGCTGCAAATTTTGCCAGAACTCCTAAACAATCTCCAGACTGCTGGAATTGCAGGGAATCATATGTGGGGCTCTGATGGCAATTGTCTCAAACAGAAAAGTACTTTTCCCTTACACGTATTAGATGAAGGGAAAAGCACTACTAACACCTTTATCACCTATAAGGATTAAACAATTCTTCTTCTCTAGTCAGCTGAATTCACCCGATGGTCTTACCCCCATCTCGATGAGATGTTAAACAACAGATCGTGGGATGAGTAGGCTCATGCTGTCGTTAATGATGCACTACGAAGGTTGGTAATTCAGCAAGAGAAAACAACATTCAGTAGCTCATTGTTCTGAACGGTTGGAAAAATGTTCTGAATGGTAATTTTTCCTTATGGGACTATGTGGATCTATGGAGATTTTGTACATCCATCTCTTTGACCACCTTGTCAAAACTTCCACGCTTAGGGTTCCAAGACCTCAACGATATGTATAAGATGTCCAGGTTAAGATAGAAGCTCCTGCCTATGCGTGATGTGGAGAATAAGTCTGCGTTTCAAGCATTCAGAAAATACATCAACAGCTAAAGATTTACATTCATTTTACATCATTTTACACTTAGGTGGGTTTGCAGGAAAAACCTGCTCATACCTTTGTGGAAAATCAGGTACCCAACAAGCAAAATCAAAACATACAATGATGAGACATCTCCTATTCCTATTGATTGTTTGGCGTCCATTTGGGCTAGTTGCTCAGGAAAGATCAATGAGTACAGAGCAATTCGTAGCCGAAATGAACGAAAAAATACCTCAACTCCTCCAGGAGTTTTCCATTCCAGGAGCAGCCATTGCGCTCATCGCAGATGGAGAAATTGTGTTACAGAAGGGCTATGGATATTCAAACCTGGAAAAAGGCATCAAAGTCGATATAAATACAGGATTTAATGTAGGCTCAATCTCAAAAACGGTTGCTGCCTGGGGCGTAATGAAATTGGTTCATGAAGGAAAAATCGAGCTTGACGCCCCTGCCTCAACCTATGTAAGCAGATGGCAATTCCCAAGCTCAAAGTATGATTCAGATGAGGTTACCCCCAGAAGATTATTGAGTCATACGGCAGGCTTGTCCCTTCACAGCGTATCTGCAGGGCCACCCTACGACGATTTACCGACATTGGAAGAATGGTTGAATGGTGAAAACAATGGGCTTGGGCGCGTGGAAATCATCCTGGAGCCTGGAAGCCAATATACCTATTCGGGTGGAGGATATGGCGTGCTTCAATTGATCATTGAGGAAGTCAGTGGGCAAACATTTGAGGAGTATATGCAAGCCAACATCCTAGATCCGCTTGGGATGACCAATAGTAGCTATAAGATTGACAACAAGATCATGTCTGCATCCGCCTCCCCATATGACAAATACGGCGAGGCAACTGATTTTGAATTATTTACGGTTCAAGCAGGAGCAGGTCTACATACAAGCCTCGAGGACTTTACACGCTTTGCAATGGCCAATCTGTATCGACATCCAGACAAGGCAACATACAACCCTGTCCTCCCTTCAGATATGATTCGGCAAATGATGGTGCCCGTACTTGCGACGAATGGACGTTATAGACGCGGATTGGGATATCTGACCACGCACATAGGAACTTCCTGGGTCTTTGGTGGACATGGAGGCAGCAATACAGGCTGGCAAGCCAATTTCACAGTAGATCCTGCGTCCAATGATGGGTTCGTTGTATTGACCAATGGAGGGGGGGGATACAGTATTTGTAATCAAATGGTGTGTGATTGGGTAGCTTGGAAAACCGGAGAATCACTGGGAAATTGGTGTCAGGCAAAACTTACGATCGCCCAAAAGTTGAAACAAATTATTGACAGCAGAGGCATAGATAAACTGCATGCGAATTACGAAGAACTGAGAGAAAATCAACCCGATGAGTTTGATTTCTCCGAAAGTCAATTAAATGAGTTGGGCTACTATTATCTGGGCCGGGAAGAGTTCGAAAAAGCAATCGCAATATTCAAAATAAATGTGAAGGCTTTTCCCTATGCATTTAATGTCTATGATAGTTATGGGGAAGCTCTTTTAGCGCAGGGAGCCAGGGAGGAAGCCATCGAACAGTACAAAAAATCTGTCAGCTTAAACCCCGAAAATGAAAACGGTATTCAGGTGCTCAAGGGATTAGGAGAATCCACAGATAATTTGCTTGTTCATGTACCGCTTGAGCATCTCAAACGCTTGGAGGGAGAATATCTTTCCACTCATGATGAGAGTTGGAGGATTGTCGTCAAGGTAGATAGTGGCGTTTTGAAGTGTGAAGACAAATACTATACATTCACCCTCGTGCCTATTGGGGACGATCAATTTGTCAACCCAGCTTTCGGGGCTTTATGGCGGTTTGACACCCATGATCAGGATGCAAGCCCTATGATGCTTTTTGGGAAACGCACATTCAGGAAGACAAAATGATAATGGATAGCAGCAGAAATGGTATGTGTGTGTCAGCAGCGATGTAGGGCAATTTTGACTCAGGCAACCCAAGGCCTGTCCAGGTTTTGAGGGATCTCCTCCACCCGTCCAGCAGCTTTCTGAGGCAAACGGACATTTTCCTATATTTACTCACACCCCAAAATCTATGAAAACAACAAATTCCTTCTTGCTCACCATTTTCTTGTTGACTACAAGTTTATTCCAAACACAAGAAGAACCTATATGAAAGAGTTGAATGACAAATCAGCTGACCATTCCTCCTTGGCCCAGCGGCTCAAGCAAACCTTCGACAAATCCTATGAGGCTCCTCTGATTGTGTGGCAACAATTTGCTGACTTATGTAGTTTGACAACATTTAAGAAAAATGAGATCATAAAAAAAGAGGGCACAATAGAAAGAAACGGCTACTTCATCCTGTCTGGATCGGCTGGCGTGTTTGTTTGGAAAGATGCCAATTACATTTGTCTCGATTTAATGTTTGAAGAAGACTTCTTTGGAGATACCATGTCCCTGTATTCAGGAGAACCAACCCCAATAGAAACAATGGCGTTGGAGAATTGCGAGATGTTGAAAATCTCCCTGGACAATATCACACAACTGAAACAAACTGAATTCGGCAAAATTATTTTTTTGCATGCTGCCGAAGTTGACTTCATCAATAAACAGAAGCAGCAAATCGATTTGTTGTTAAAAACAGCAGAGGAAAGATACAAAGATCTGCTGGCCAAGCAACCTAAACTGATCCTTCGCACCCCGCAAAAGCACATTGCTTCCTACCTGGGCATCACAACACAAAGTCTTAGCCGGATCAGGAAAAAAATAACATAAGGAAGCAGGCCTTTCCTAATACAGTGTGCAAAAAGTTTTCGATCTCCTTTGCCCCCCACTGCACGACCCGTGCCCCTGAGAGGAGCTTCACACAGGGCCTTTTCTTAGAAAAGCAATCATTCTCGCCAGCCACTCCTCTTAGGAGGGGCACCAAGGCGAAAGGGGAGGTCAAGAACCGTTTTACACAGGGTACGTTTGTCGATCTCCTTTGACCCCCACTGCACGATCCGCGCCCCTGAGAGGGGCTTCCCACAGGACCTTTTCTTAGAAAAGCAATCATTCTCGCCAGCCACTCCTCTTAGGAGGGGCACCAAGGCGAAAGGGGAGGTCAAGAACCGTTTTACACAGGGTACTAAACAAAGGAGGCATCAATTACAGAACACTTGATTCGGCAGCCTGCTGCCATCCCAGCCAAACAAGAGAATGACGGTCAAATTTGATCTAACTCTCCTTATTTCCAGGGATCACAAGTTGACTGAACCTTGGGAAAGTCCTGAACACAGAAGGGTTCCCCAGACAAAAGCTGTGTTTTATTACCATAGGGTAATTTTTTTCCCAAATGGGCATATGATCTTTGTATAGAACAAATCAAATTCCTAGACATGAAGAAAATATGCCTAATGCTAAGCCTATGGCTTCCCTTAGCGATGCTCGCCCAACCCATTCCTGTAGACCAGATTCAGAAAATATTGGACAAATCGGTCGATGGCAAACGAATATTTGGCACGCTGGTCTCCTTGAGCAAAGAAGGACAAACCTATCATTTTGGATCTGGAAATATGAATCCTGGGGACAAGTATTTCATCGCAAGTATTTCCAAAGTGTATACTGCTGCTGTGCTGTTTCAATTGATAGAGCAAGGAAAGCTCAGCCTGGACGATTCCATACAAGACTACTTGCCTGCTCGCACCTTGAATGGACTTCATCTCTTCAATGGCGAAGAGTATTCAGCCAACATCACGATCCGTCATTTGCTGACCAACACATCTGGCTTGCCGGACTATTTCATGCAGAAAAACACACAAAAAGAAAGTCTCCTTGATTACCTGCTTAGCAAAGGGGATACGTCCCTGACCTTCGATCAGATCATTGACCTGACCAAAAGCCTAGCCTGCAAATTTCCTCCCGGAAGCAAAGGCAAGGCTTATTACTCAGACAGCAATTTCCAGCTATTGGGAAAAATCATCCAGCAGCTGACAGGCAAATCAATGGCGGATGTATATGAAGACTATATTTTCAAGCCGTTGAGATTGAAGCAAAGCTATCTGTACAATGATCCTTCCGATACACGTCCAGCCACTATGTACTACAAAAAAGAGGTCCTTGCCATTCCCCGGATGATGGCCGCTTTTCAGTCAGATGGAGGAATTGTGTCTACTTCGGAAGAGAATTTGAGGTTTCTCAAAGCCCACATGAATGGAGAATTATTTTCAGAAAAGAAGCCAGATATCACAACTGGATGGAACAAGATTTATTCCCCTTTTCAATACGGATATGGAATCATGAAATTCAAATTCCCCGGAATGCCAGACATGATTGGTCATGCTGGTGCCAATGGATCATTTGCTTATTATATTCCTTCCCGGGGCTTATATCTCACAGGAACCATCAATCAAATTGCCAAGCCCCAACTTGTCTATAAACTCATCGCCAAAATCTTAGAGACTGTTTGAGTTTTGTATATGGAATTTGTTATAGGTCATTTTTTTGACCTTCAAGGCGGAAAAACCGGAATGTAGCAGAGCTACACGAGGATTTTTTCAACGCAGAAGGGCGAAAAAAGGGGCATAACAAAACCATAGGATAATATTCAAACAGTCTCTTAGAGACTATTTAGGAATCTGTGCTGAGAATTTTTATCGTGTATTTTTTTCTCAGGCAAGGCTCTTTTTTGTTCTCATAGTGGTGCTATGAGAA
>JBCCGK010000081.1:0-53929 GCA_039029315.1 Bacteroidota bacterium
CTACATCATTGGCATTGCGGGTCTGGCAGATATCACCATTGAAGTCCTCCTGGGCAAAAGCCGGGATGGAGAGGCAAGATGGGAAAATGATGATCAGGTTCGAATTGAATACAGCATCGACAATGGTCCCTTCCAGATTGCTGGTCTCTTTACTGGAAATAATCCAGCTGCAGGCGTAGGGGGAGAATTGCTAGAAGATACTGATCAAAATCCGGGGACTTTCGGGCCATTTGGAACTGCCTTGACTGATGTCTTCACCAATTTTTCCTGGACTGTACAGGGATCAGGAACCAATCTTGAATTTCGGGTTGTCGTTCTCTCAAACGGAACGGAAGAAGTCGCCTTTGACAAGATCTGCATCTCTACGGCACTGGCTTGTCTCAATGATACCACCAATGTCTCATCTACGACTTGCGATCCAGGTCAGGTAGGCATCGTTCAGCAGACCCTCACCAATTTCTGTGGGGCGGATAGTATTGTGATCACTACCACTACCCTGCTGCCAAGTGATACCACCAATGTGGCTTCAACCACTTGTGATCCAGGTCAGGTAGGCGTGGTTCAGCAGACCCTCACCAATCAGTTTGGCTGTGATTCCATTGTGCTGACTACGACCACTTTGCTGCCCAGCGATACAACAAATGTCGCATCCACCACTTGCGACCCCGGTCAGGTAGGCGTTGTTCAGCAGACCTTCACCAATCAATTTGGTTGTGATTCTATTGTCCTGACGACAACCACATTGCTCCCAAGCGATACCACCAATGTGGCAGAAACCACTTGCGATCCAGGTCAGGTGGGCGTAGTACAGCAGACTTTCACCAATCAGTTTGGTTGTGATTCCATTGTCCTGACTACCACCACATTGCTCCCAAGCGATACGACCAATGTGGCAGAAACCACTTGTGATCCGGGTCAGGTGGGCGTAGTTCAGCAGACTTTCACCAATCAGTTTGGTTGTGATTCCATTGTCCTGACTACAACAACATTGCTCCCAAGTGATACGACCAATGTCTCAGCAACCACTTGCGATCCAGGTCAGGTAGGGGTTGTTCAGCAGACCCTCACCAATCAGTTTGGATGTGATTCCATCGTGCTCACAACCACCACTTTGTTGCCAAGCGATACCACCAATGTGGCAGAAACCACTTGTGATCCAGGTCAGGTAGGGGTTGTTCAGCAGACCCTCACCAATCAGTTTGGATGTGATTCCATTGTGCTGACTACGACCACACTCCTGCCAAGCGATACCACCAATGTCGCAGAAACCACTTGTGATCCAGGTCAGGTGGGCGTGGTTCAGCAGACCCTCACCAATCAGTTTGGATGTGATTCCATCGTGCTGACGACAACCACACTCCTGCCAAGCGATACCACCAATGTGGCTTCAACCACTTGTGATCCAGGTCAGGTGGGCGTGGTTCAGCAGACTTTCACCAATCAGTTTGGATGTGATTCCATCGTGCTGACGACAACCACACTCCTGCCCAGTGATACGACCAATGTCTCAGCAACCACTTGCGATCCAGATCTGGTAGGTGTTGAGCAGCAGACCTTCACCAATCAGTTTGGGTGTGATTCTGTAGTCATCACCACGACCACCTTTGAAACACCTCCTGATGCAGGAGATGATGTAACGCTAGACTTATGTTCAGGTGAAATCATCGATCTGGATACAGTCGTAACTGCTCCGGGCGGAAGCTTTAGCATTGGAGACAGTGCGATCAGCAATATCTTTAATACCACAGGTCTGGGTGGCGAAGCATATGTGATTGAGTATACAGTAGCAAGCACAAATTCCTGCCCCGATGGCGTAGCGATGATTTGTGTCATGATTAATCGGACGCCTCCGACGCCTTCTGTATCTGACATTACCGTTTGTGAAGATGGAGATACCGAAATCATCCCTGTCTTGAATCTGCCAAACAGAAGAGTTCCTTTTGAGGTGATTTGGAACTTCCAACCTCCAAATCTCAGTGCGAATACCAATCGACCAGCATTAATCTCACCTGCCAATGTTGTTTTGGGCCCTGGTGTCAACAGTCCACAATTCTTTAGTGGCTTTTCTGGCAATGGTCTTTCAACTACAAATTGGGCTGGTGGTCCTGGCAACTTCTACGACTTCTGTATCACACCAAATGTAGGTACGGTAGATATTTTTGCCGTCGGCTCTCGATTCAGGAGGTCCAATACTGGTCCAAAAGATCTGGCCTTTTTGAGTCAGGAGAATGGAACAGGTCCTTTCCAGGGTATTTTTCCTCCTTTCCCAAATGATATCATCGCGACTGATTGGAAAGGGCGTCTACGAATTGGACTTCCATTCAATCCTCTGGCCGATGATGCCAATAGTTTCTGTTTCAGAATCACCGCTGATGATGCAACCTCTAATGCTGGCAGATTCCATGTGGATGATGTCATCATTGTCGGAGTTGTCAATCTGCCTCCTCCACCGATTACCTTCAATTTCTATGATGCTGATCCTACTGCTGGACCTGCCAACCTGCTTGCAGGAGGGGTTAGTTCTTATGATCCAGGAACCACGGCAGGAAATACCGATATGATCTGGGTTACAGCTGTTCTTGAGAATTGCGAAAGTGATCCTGTAAAAGTAACAGTAAGCAATGAAACCGGACCTGATGCTGGTTCAGACAATATGACTACCGTTTGCGAAGGCACAGTAGTTGATCTGCTTCCGCTCGTTTCTGCCCCAGGTGGAAGCTTTGAAGATCCGGGTGCAAGCGGCGGTTTGTCCGGCTCAGACTTCAATACCAGTGGGCTTCCTGTAGGAGACTATGATATCTGGTACATTGTCCCAACGACAAATAGCTGCCCCAATGATACCGCAGTTATTACCGTAACTGTTGAACCCAACATTGAGGAAATCTGTGTCATCAACACCTATGATACGGCCAATCCCGATGATCATGTCTTTGTCTTCTTTGATTTCCCCAAAGCTGCTGGTGGCACCTATCTCGCTGCCCGCTTTGTCTGGGACGGAAGCCCGGGTCAGCTGACTGTCAATGGAGATGGCACAGCGACCATCACTGGGAAGGTCAAACTCAAACAAGACAACAATGTCACATTTGATGTGAGTATCCTGCTTGAAAACAGAATGGACTGGCCGATGTGGTCTGGTCTTGGACGTACCTACGCCTACAAACCAGCAACACAGGCTGTCGCCTCTCTCGAGCATGTCAACTGGGATTATTATGAAATGAGTGCTAGCAGTTCCCTCACTGCTTGTCCTGGTTCTACCTATGATGGCGATGTCATCAACCTGACGCATAAGCCTGCTGATTACAGCATGGGCTTCCAGGTAGGCTTTGCTGCCAATGAGAAGGACAATGACAAAGGCATTGCAGGATGGTTCTTCTATTCAGGAACCCTCGGTAGCGTAAGTGTCTCTGACTGGGGTGATATGAATGCTGATCTTGACTGCTCATTCACCAACTGTGTCGATTGTACTGTTGACTTCACAACTGTGAACTCACCTGAGATCTGCAATGGCGCTGGCGGGGGATCAATCACCATGAATGCCACTGGCGGAAGTGGGGTCTATGACTTCTCTGAGGATGGCGGCACTACATGGATTACTGGAACCGGAAGCAATTCTTATTCCTTCAACAATCTCTCTGGCATGATCGAATTGCGTGTGCGGGATGCCAATGATCTCAACTGCCGATCAGACATTCGATTTGTCGATCTGACTGGACCTGCACCAGATTTCACCACATCTACTGTGGATGCCTCTTGTGCGGATCGTGAAGATGGTTCTATCGATATCAATGTTACAGCCGGAAACGGACCATTCATGTACTCCCTCAATGGCGGTGCATTCGTCGGAAGCGGCAATATGTATACCTTCTCAGGTCTGGCTGCCGATGATCATACCATTCAGGTCAAGGATGCCAATGGATGTATCTCTGATCCCAAAATCGTAACCACTGGCACGAACAACCCACCAGCATTCGATGTGTCCATTACGCATGAATCTTCTCCTGGGGCCAATGATGGAGCGGTTACAGTAGTCGTAACCAGCGGGGTGCCTTCCTTCCTTTTCTCCAATGACAATGGGGCGACCCTTGTTCCCGGAGTGGGCAATACGCATATCTTCACTGGTTTGACAGTTGGATTCTACGATCTGCTTGTTGAAGATGGAAATGGCTGTCAATCTACCCGATTGCCTGCATTTGTCTCTGGTGCAGGATTCTGTCCTCCCACAGATCTGATCGATGACTTCTTCACTGCCCATCCCGGCAATGATGGTAAGAATGCTCGATTCATGTGCGAAGATCAGAGTCCAAGCCTGCTATACGAACTTACTGGACTTTCAGGCGGAAACAGCTTCTATCTCGATTGGGAAGTCTCTGGTTTCCAAGGCAAAGCCACCGGAGATCGACCAACTGTAGATGGCATTGTACCTGCTACTGATGGGTCAGTTGGAGGGTCAACAGCCTCAACTACCACCAATGGCATTCACACCTTTGACGCCAATGGAAAGGTCTTCGGATTGGAAGACAATGTCAATTCCATGAGAAGAATCTCATTGGCCGTTCAGCCTTATATGGTCAACAGCGCAGGTACTGTTTGTCCTGCCAATCCAGATACCTGGAAGGTCTACGTTTACAAGCGTGCCCAAGCTGATTTGGACAATGCTATCGTGCCTGGAACGGCTATTGTGATCAACAGTGGAGATGATCCAACTGGAAGCATCAGCATTGATCAGACATCCAACATCAAGGAAAAGAGCAATGGGCTCTTGATCTATGATCTGCACATCGATCCCAATCCAGATATCACTGAACTGGCTGCAGGAGTAGATCAGGCAAATGTTGGCTTATCAGCAAACAACTATAACGACAATGACTTTGAGGACATCGATCTGGGACTCAACAGCCTGACCAATACTTCAGGTGGAGCTGTTACAGTAACTGTTGAGCTTACGCCCAAATTTGATCCCAAGCATTCTCGTGCAGCTGACAAGGATCCGATCAACAATCCAAATGGATATTGCAATGGAGCGACACAGACCATTGACATCATTGTCAATTCTGTGAGCCCGAGAAAGGCCAACAACACTGTATTGGTCAATGGCAAGTCTGTCAATTTCAGACTCTATCCCAACCCGGCTGACACCTACTTCTTCCTGCAAGCTTCAGCCGTTCTGGAGCAAGCGCAGAAGTTTGAGATCACCAATATGTTGGGTCAGACACTGATACACGGTCAGATCGAAGCAGGAGCAGCTCGCGAAAAAGTAGAGGTACAGAACCTCTCGGCGGGTGTGTATATGGTCAAAATCATCAATGAACAAGGACCAGCTGCATTGATTCGATTTGAGAAAATACATTGATCACATAAACTGATCATGTAGCATACATCTATATTTACCGATAGTGCTAAGCCCTGCAAGGACATTCCTTGCGGGGCTTTAGATTTTATTCGCAGCTCCCAATCCCCTGCCTACTCCTTCTTACATACAAACAAATGATGGTTGAAGCCATTGGGACCCCAAAGTTTCACATAGGACTCATTGGGATGGATGAAGTTTTTTCTTTCTACAGAAGAAAACCCAACTTCTGTCAAGGCGCGTTTGAGGTTGGTTCCATGAATGGCAATGTGATCAATGTGAAGGACTTCTGTTGGCGTATGGACTCGTCCTTTGACATGAGACCATGCAGGAGGAATCTGCCCCTCTTCGACATCAGGAATATATTCATACATCGACAGTTGGCGAAGTCGATTCATTTGAGCTTTGCGATAGACATAATCATGCGTGATATCCAATACAATTGCAATCCCTCCAAAAGCCACATGATCTGCAATGTTCTGGCAAGCGATTCTCAATGTCTCATAATCTGGCACAAAGTGTAAGGCATAGATACAAGAGACCACATCAAATGATTTTCCTATAAAAAAAGGGCGATAGGCATCCTGTACCTGAAACTGATAGGCAGGTGTATCATATAGATTTCTGGCAAGTTGGATTTGAGCAGGACTGATATCAACACCCATGGTATATCTGGCCCCTTTTTCCTGAAACAACTGACATAACTTTCCATTTCCACATCCAATATCCAACACAGCTTTCCCTTCCAAGTCCTGTGGAGAAAAATTACAAAAGATAGATCGAAAAAACATCGAATAGTAGCTTTCTTCTGTCACACTATCATACATCTGCGACAGTGTTGAATCGAAATTTCCATTTATGTGATCTTGCATTTTGCTATTTACGAAATAGTCAGGAATCGCGTCTCGATTTGTTTGAGATCCTCTGATAGAGGTTTGCTTAATCTTTCAAAAGACTGTAAATTATCATTTTCAACTACCTAATGAATATGTCTGATTCTGTGAGGAAAATACTGGTTGTCGAGGATGATGAGGTGAATTTGATCATTGCAAAATATATCCTGAACAAAGCGGGTTTCAACGTAACGACCGTTGACAATGGTGAATCTGCCATTGATATTATTGCTGAGCAAGATTTTGACCTGGTGTTGATGGATATCGAAATGCCGATCATGGATGGACTGGAAGCCACCCCTATCATCCGCAAAACGGAGAAAGGTCGCAAGCTCCCTATCATTGCCTTGACAGCACATTCCCTACCTGAGAAACTTGCACAATTCAAACATGCCGGGATTGACGATTATATTCTCAAACCATTTGATGGAGATAAATTTCGGCATATTGCTGACAAATATCTTCCCCATTCCGTATAATTGTTTGTGAATACCTCCAACGCTTCAAATCAGCTCTCCACAAAGGAATCCTACTCATTCAGCCATTTGTTCATTGACCTAAAGCGTCATCTCAGCCCGCATCGAATTCACTTTGGCATAGGCACTGCCCTGGCTGTCTTTAGTAGTGCGATTTGGTTGGCCATCCCCTGGGCATTTGGGGAAATCATTACCTTTTCTTCCGAATATGAAACTGGTGTCTCGACAGAACCCGTCTGGCAATATTTGGCATTGATCGCCATTGTGTCTTTGCTCTACTATTGTGCCCAGGAGGTTGGGCGATTCCTCATCTATCTAGTTGGGAACAAAATTTCAGTTGACCTCCAAAAACAAACCCTTCGCCACATGATTCGCCTGAATCTGAACTGGCATGAAACCGAGAACAGTGGAAACAAACTCAAAAAAATCAGTCGAGGGGGAGACAGTCTCCGAGAATTGCTACAGTTGTACATCAATCTTTTTATTGATACAGTGGTGAGTCTGATCGGGATTGGGGTCATCTTTTCCATTATGGATTGGCGCTTGATTCTGATTTTGTTGGCGTTTTTTGGAATTCAGTATGTCTTGGGGGTATTCCTCACTGGAAGGGCACGATCACAAGCCAGAAAAGTCAACACACAAGAAGAAGAGTTCGAAGGGATGAAATTCGAATTGCTCAACAATATCCGCACCATCAAGACCCTCGACATGCTTCATCCGATCATTGATATGGTGGGAAATAAAACTCAGTCTTTGGTCAGCGAAATTCGACAGAGGATTATTCTCTTTCGGACCAGAATGGCGGTTCTTGGGGTGAATCAGCAGATTTTCAGGCTATTGATTATTGGATTTGCTGCATGGAAAGTGATTGATGGGGATTTTGAGGTTGGTGTCATCGCACATGTTTACTTCTATTTTGGCAAGGTAGAATCCTCGGCGAAGCGATTTTCGGACATGTATCACAAATTGGTGCTGATTCGAATCAATCTGGAAGGTTCCTTTGGTATCTTGCGCGAAAAAGCAAGTATCGAGGAGGAAGGGACGCTCGACTTCCCCTCCGATTGGCAACAATTGACCCTTAACAAGCTGAAATTCTCCTACGCAAACCGAGATGTCCTGCATGGGATTGATCTGAGTATTGAGCGGGGACAAAAGATCGGGATCGTCGGCGCTTCGGGGGCAGGGAAATCTACCCTTTTCCAATTGCTTCAAAAATTGTATCAGCAGTATGAGGGCCAGATCGCTTTTGACACATATGATCTGAGAGACATTCGTCGGGAGACCTACACCTCTCATATGGGAGTCATCCTACAGGAGACAGAATTATTCAACCTCTCTATCAAAGATAATCTGACCCTTGGGCAAGATCTGGATGAAGCGGGCAAGGCGTGGCTGGAAGAAGTCTTGTTCATCGCTGGGCTGAAAGCATGGATCGACAAGCTCCCCAAAGGATGGCATACAGTTGTCGGAGAAAAAGGTGTCAAATTGTCTGGGGGAGAAAAACAACGCCTCGGCATCGCTAGAGCTTTGTATCGCAATCCCCAATTGCTGTTCCTGGATGAAGCAACCTCACAGCTGGATGCTGAACTGGAGTTCCATATTCAAGCCAGACTCAAAGAATTTGCCAAAGAGATGACTGTCCTGGTAGTGGCTCACCGACTCGCCTCCCTCCAACACATGGATCATATCATTGTATTGGAGAAAGGCAAAATCATTGAGTCAGGGAGCTTTGAGGATCTTCTTGATCAAAAAGGATTGTTCTATTCGTTATGGGAAAAACAGAACCTTGAGGCCAATGGCCTACCATCTTAGAAGATAAAAGCCATCAGAATAAATCTGACCATTGTTGAAAAAATAGCCGCTTACCTTCCCCACCAGATGCGCGCCAGCTGAATTCATGTGCAATGCCATGGGGAATATGTCCACAGTATTGGTTGAGAATACTTTGGTTCTTTGTCCAACAGAGACTTGTGCATCCTGGCCAAAACTCAACATGAAGATTTCTCCTCCGGCTGGTCGATACATATGATCTCCCACGACATAATTAGAAATACTGTTTGTGATCAAGTGCAGACTATTGGAGGGGGCAACATCCTGCTGATAAAATCTTGTCCCGCCATAGATTGTATTTGTGTCTATGATATCCAGACTCACCGGATCGACAAGGAAGAGTTGATCTTGGGAATCTTCCGTGTCCATAAAACTATAATACAGACTGTCTGCCACAACCAAAGGTCTCATGAGGTAATGGACAAATTTGTCTGTGATCACATTTCCTGTGCTGGACAATACAAGCCAACGGGCAGAATCAGGAGAAAAATTCTGTAAATTAAAGGAAGAATACTGCGCATAGAGCTTGTTCTGATCAGAAAATTCGATGCCAGTCACTCCATTGTCAAAATTGTCATCTCCATAGGTATCTATCCAGGAAAAGACTCCTGTGTTTTCATCTGTCAGGCCGATATAGGCATCTGATCCATTGGGATTGGACGTGAGATTGAAGGAATCTATCGTCAATTGTCCCTGAAATTGCCCACTTATACCAATCCCAAGTCCTGGAACCCAATCCAGATCTCCAAAACTGACAAATCCGCTACTATTCTGAGTCCCACCGAATTTGGTCCAAACGATATTCCCTGATTGATCCAGACGCATCAGATAATCATTGTTGACGCTATTGGGAAATGTCGTTCCATCAAAAGTAACCGTTGTCGATTGCCCAAGATTGTATCCGAAATATCCTCTGATGAGTACTTCCCCGTTCTGGGCATGCAGTTGAGACAGTTGATCCTGCCCATGCATACTTCCGCCAGTTTTGACCCAGATCAAATTCCCTTGCCAATCATACTTCGCCACAAATATATCGGACCACCCTTCCTCTCCAGTAATGGTGGTACTTCCGATCTGGGTAGTTCCTGAAAAAGATCCACCAATAAATATGAAGCCACTCGAATCGATGGCACTGTGAAATCCCTCTATCGTTCCAGGAACTGGAAGAGCGATCACATCGGCAAATCCATTGTCCAGAGAACTAATGGGGGTTTCACCTCCTTCTCCGATGCCATTATTGGCATTGACATTCTCAGCATATAAGGCATATGGAACGGATAAAAGCTCAGAGGTTCCCAGAAGTTGATAGTTGCTTCCGCCAGCTGGATCGAGTTCAATTTGTACAAAATGTGCACCTGCCCCCCAATCGATGTCTTCAAATAGATTCAGCGTTGCGTTGCCTCTTCCAATCTGGAGGTGAAATAAGCCAGCATCATTAGTGGTCGTGCTATGGGTCTCAGCATAAACAGGCGTACCTGTCATAGTTCCTGTCAAAACAGTGATCTGAAGACTGATCTGTTGGCTTGCCAATGGCGCACCATTGTTGTCGCGAGCGATGGCTTGGTAGTTCAGAGCCTGTGGGGGTTGGGCATAGAGAGACAGTCCCCCTAATAGGAGTAGCAAAAAAGAAACAATGCGTTTCATGTTAGTGAGATTTGATGATTTTGTAAGAAAGAAGGTGTTGTAAAGAAGGGATATCTACCTGAATCAGGTATACGCCCTCTGACCAAGTAGCGAGAGAAAGGCTTCCTTTTCCCTGAAAGCTGTGTGAGGCCAGCAATTGTCCTTGCAGGCTCAACAGCAACACTCGAAACTCGATGGATTCTCCTTCTGCAAATGAGAAGTGGAGTCTGTCAGGTGTAGGATTGGGATAGATGGTAAAAGAAGGAATAATCGACAGCTCTTCATCGATTGCCACAATCTGAAAAACCGGTTGGTGAATTCCTTGCGTGAGGATGTTGGTAGAATTGCTGAATGTCTGTGTCATTATTTCTCCTATGGTGAAGTCAACAATGACATTGGCTACTGTATCGGACCTTCCAGCAGTTCCAATAATTTCCTGGGCCAAACCCTTGAAAGGATTCAGCGCCAGGACCACGACCAAAAGTAAGAGAGGTAGAGGAGAGAAGTTCATGATTGTAAGTGAATATGAAAGATGAATGTTGCTCAAAAATATTCTCCTTAAAGGCGAGGATAAAACGGAATTTTGCAACAGATTCTTTCGCGTTTGAGCCAATTCCTCAATTTGGGAGAATTTTTGTTTGCCCCAAGAGGATCTCCCAACTATTGCCAACATAAAGAGAGATTTTACGGTTTTGAACAAATCCATTTAGGGTCATTTGGCATTTGATGCAAAAGGCCATAAGACCGATTACGCATTCTGTTCTCAATCTGAGAAACATATTCTCATATCGAGAGAAAAATATGTTTTGGCACAAGAGCACCCCACTGATTGTCAGCCACTTAACAATACAATCTGCCTTGGTATATGAATTGTTCTACCTGTCATGAACTTCTAAATGAAATTCAACAATGAAAAAGACAACATGGATCGTTATTCTGGCAGCAGGAATTGCACTTGTCGGATGTAACAAAGAAAAACTTCAGCAATTGGAGCAACAAAACACATCGCTACAAGCTGAAAAACATCTTCAAGACTCATTGCTCAATGACTTTATGGCAACGTTCAATGAGTTCGAAGAGAATCTGGATCTGATTAAAGAAAAAGAGCAGCTGATCAGCATGCAGACAGGCGAAGAAAACATGCGCAAAGAAGCAAAAGATCAGGTAATAGAAGATATTCAAATGATCAATGATCTGCTCGATCAGAACAGATTGATGATTGAAGAACTCACTGCCCAGGCAGAAAGTTCTGAACTGAAAGCCAAAGACCTCTCTCGTATGGTCAGCCGAATGAAAAAACAACTGGCATCACGAGATCAGGAGATTGGTACTTTAAAGGAGCAACTCACCAATATGGAGTTCACAGTAGAGAACCTCAATGGTCGTCTTGATACATTGAATGTCCAATCCGCTACGCTTGCAAGACTGACAGAAGAGCAAAGTGAACGTCTGTTGCAGCAGCAGGATCAGATAGAAGAGCAGGCAGAGACCATGAAGAGCCAAGAAACCAGAATGAACACAGCATACTTTGTTACAGGTTCTCCCAAAGAACTCAAAGCAGCTGATATCATAGTCAAAAAGCGAGTGAATAAGGATTTGAATGAGAATGCCTTTACGCAGATTGATATTCGCGAAGTAAACAGCATTCCCATCGAGACGAAGAAGGCTCAGTTGTTGACCACTCACCCCAGCGACTCCTATGTCTTCCTGGATGAAGACGAAGACAAGAAATATGACAAGCTGGAAATCACGGATCCTGAACGCTTCTGGCAAGCGTCAAGATACCTGGTCGTCATGACCAACTAAATAGACATATCATCCCCTTGATATAAAGAAGCGCTTAAGTACATTCCATCGTTAGGTAGGCAGCCCTCACCCTGAACGGGTAGGGCTGGTTTTTTTTGTCACTTTCAGGAGAATGGAATGATGGAGGTTAATGATTACCCATAGTGATGATCGGCAGACCATCCAAGTAGTGATGATCGGCAGACCATCCAAGTAGTGATGATCGGCAGACCATCACACATGATCATCTATTAAAAATAGAAAAATCGACCTCCTTGATATGATTTCTGCTTGCCATGGTCTGCCGATCATGGCTACGTGGACTGACTGCTGTACAAAGATTTCTTTCTCATTCAGGGAGCTGACCTATGAATGTCGGCAAGATAGGAGAAAGAAGGGCAGAAATGCCTGAATGTGAAACCATATGATCCCTATCGACCAGTGCTCATTCTCACGCTCTACTTCAACTTCGCATAGGCTGTCTTGAGAATGTGTTGTGCCTCCTTCCCACAAGGAGAAAAGCTTCGGCTCCTCCGACTCCCATAGTCCATATAGCTGGGCCATTTCCACCAAAACATCCCTTTGCACCATTCCTCTCCCTGTATGCCTTCCAGAATCACGCGATAACATCTGGCCTGATCTTCTGCGGAGAATTTGGCTCCATTGGCTTCTTCATGGGGTTGTTTCCAGGGAGCTTCTATGCTTCGGAATCCAACCTCTGTAAAGATGATCGGTTTTTTATATCGCTGATACACTTTCTTCAAGGTCTTTTTCACCTCATTGAAACCATCTTCCAACACTTTGTCGCTGGGGCTATCTCGTTTGCTGAGTGGATAATAGTTGTCAACACCGATCACATCTAATTCGTCCCCAAAAGCTAGTTTTTCAAATTCTTCCCCCCAATTCGCTGCATAGGTGATGGGGCCCTGATAGAGATGGCGCATGTCCTGAATCAAGCGTCGCCATGCCTCGGGATGCTGTATCGTGGCTTTGGCAAACTCTACTCCCACACAGAACATATCCATTTCGTGAATCTCAGCGAGCAAGGCATAGTGTCGAATCCATCTACGGTAATGCTGAAAAAAAGCCTTCCAATCAGCTTCGCTTTTCATCTCTACCTCACCAGGCCAGGCACCAGGAAACCAGATTTGTGGTTTGAGCAAGGTCTGCATACCCAGATCCCTGGCCATATGAAAACTGGCCACAACGGCCGCATCATTTTCTCCACCAGCCCATTGATTGAGTCGAAAAGGCACAGGCTTATACACTTCTCTGGTGCCGCTATATGGAACAATGGCAATGCTGTTGGCATTCAAACTCGCAATCTTTTCCAGGGATTCCTGGCCCATGGTAGACCCATACCCATTGTGGATGTTGTAGCCTTCATGGGCAAAGGTCATGCCCCGATAATAGCTCACTTTCTCTGATGTTCGCCTCTTTTGGGGAAATGTGGCAGTCAGATTTGTTAAGTAGTTGTGCCAATCGGACTCCATTCTTTTCAGTTCTTTCGCCGAAGGACTCCAGTTTTGATAGTGTTCCAAAAATTTCTCCTTTCCCCAACTATCTATCAGAAACTGAACAAAAGCGGCAGCCATGGCTCCTCTCACCAAATAGGAAGAACCCTCTGGCGGCTGATTGGCACATAGCTCCTCCAATGGCAGGGCATCATTGGATTCGGCCAATCTTGCAGCCCAGTATAGTGCTCCATACTTTTGCCACTTTTCCGTCAGCAGATTGCATAATCCTGTCTCCAGCACCATGAGTTGGGGTGTCCCTAAGCGATGCCTGAGCATCAGATGGTTTTGTGGTTCGACAATATTGTTTGCATATACCTTGCTTTCGATGACATGTGCCTCCCCTTTAGCCAACTCGACATATCCCTGCGTCTGTTGGTTTTTCATCAGGCCCATCAACTCACTTGATCCATACGCATGATATTGAATGACCAATTCTGCCTCATCTCCTCCCAGAAACTCTTGTACTGTGGTATATCCTCTTTCCAGACGTTCTTCCAATCTGGCACATTCACTGCGGGTGAGATTGGCCCGATGATCATAAATCTGAAAGTGTTCTGTCGTTGCCAGTGGAGTCTCCCCTTGAGCAAAATTCCAATATTGCTTCTCTCCTATCGACCAGTCATCCTCAAACGCACCCATGACGAGTCGTTTTCCTTTCTGGAACACCTGAAATCCCCAGCGAGGCCATAGGTTTCCCCAGCGAGAGCGACGGCTTCCAGGGAGAGTGTTCAGATGTGCAAGGATTGCCTGATCATTGGTTCCAGTGACAATCCCAAGCGGCAAGCTATCCTGAAGCGGATGTGGATAAAAGGAAAGATGGAATACATCTGCCTCCGATTCATATGTCTGATGGTGAAAGGAAAATCCACCTTCTGTCAACTCAAGCGGCAGTTTGTCTTCGAATCGCTTGATCCAGGGATTTCCTGTTGGTGTTCCAAGGAGCATAAGCGGGCATCCTATCAGACTGTCCTCAGGAAGCAGATCGGCGCGCCACAGTTTCACCCTAATACGGCTGCTTTCATTGGCAAGCTGCTGGCAAATAGAGGCATAGGCTTGCATGGAGAGAGAATCATCGGCTCCATAGACCAAGAGCAGTTTTCCTGACTCTCTATATGCACGAGACAACTGTCGAAAGCCAGATTCCTGAACGTGTTCCGGAGGAGCATTTGTAGTTGTTGTTTCAGCTTGCAGACAAGCGATTTGTTGGCCTGCCACAACAAGAATCCATATCCAAAGGAAGTGATAAAGTGAGTGAGGTCTCATCATAGAAGAAAGGTAGGGCTTTTCGAAGAAAGGAAGAAAAACAGCATAAAAAAAGCGTGCAGAACTTGTGGTCCTGCACGCGGAGTATTTCTGGTCAATGGCTACTTATTGTTGCCCCATGTCTTTGGCAATCTGCATCACCTCATAGACATAAAGGTCCTTCTTGAGGTTTTTGTGCCATGTTTTTATTCGTTTTTGCTTGAGGCTGTCAGACTGAATTTCGGCCATGTCAGCCTGAAGGGTTTGAATCTGTAGCGACTCGATTTCCTTCCGAATGTCTTTGTATTTTTCGGCTTCCTCATCCAGGGTTATTTTCTCCTGCTTATAATCTTCAATATTCAGCTCGAAGATATTCTGGTCTCGGCGTCTTTTGAAGCGGTGGGCGTTTTCCTGAATAAGCTGGAAGGTTGGATTGTCCTTGACTCGGGCTTCGCTATTTGCCCTAAGTATCTCCAATTCATCAGAAACGGGGTTTTCCCATTTTTTGTAAGGAACTGAAGCAATCTCATCCCACTGCATCGGGTGATCCTGATCCTTTTCGCCCATTTCAAGCAGACTGTACTCATCTGGCAAAATGATATCTGGAATCACTCCTCTGAGCTGTGTTGTCCCGCCATTGATTCGATAGAATTTCTGGGTGGTCAACTTCATTTCTCCCAAAGGCTTGATTTCACTTCTTCCCTGGATCAGATCATCGAGATTGACAAATCGTTGTACAGTTCCTTTTCCAAAAGTGGAAGGGCTCCCAACAATGATACCTCGATCATAGTCTTGTATAGCTGCGGCCATGATTTCAGATGCTGAGGCACTAAAGGAGTTGACCATAACGATCAGTTCTCCATCATACAAGATGCCGGGATCTCGATCGGACAGCTTTCTAGGGCTTCCTTTTCTGGATTTGACTTGAACGATTGGTCCACTTTCGATGAACAGTCCAGCCATATCCACAACATCCTGCAATGATCCTCCCCCATTATCTCTCAAATCCAGGATGATAGATTCGACTCCTTCTTTTTTCAGTTTTTTGACTTCATTGGCTACATCTACTGCACATCGTCGCCCATTTCTTCGGTTGAAATCTGCATAAAACTTTGGCAAATGAATATATCCAATTGCGTCTCCATCATCTCCATCTTTCAGAATGGCTGACTTGGCGTAGGTTTCTTGCAATTCTACCACATCTCTCACAATGGGAATGTCCATTTCCATGCCGTCAATCTTTCTCACAGACAGGATCACTTTAGATCCTTTGGGGCCGCGAATCATCTTAACTGCATCATCAATGTCCATGTCAATCACACTGACAGGTTCTTCTCCGTACTGAGTAACCTTCAATATTTTGTCATTGATCTGTAGGCCGCCCTGCTTGGCAGAAGGGCTTCCAGGGACAATTCTGATAACCTTGATGTATCCATCCTCTTCCCGAAGTTGGGCACCAATTCCTTCCAGTCTTCCTGACATGGAAATGTCGAAATTTTCTTTATCCTTAGGGGGGAAGTAATTGGTATGCGGATCATAGATGGCGGCGATCGCATTCATATAGTCTGCTCTTCGGTCATTTTTGTCCAAACGAGACAGACGCTTAAAGTAATCTTTATATGTTTTGGCAACTTTGGTTCGGGCTTCTTCTTCCAGTACAGCTTTTGATTTGATTTCAATTTCCTTATTTCCTTCAGCCATGGCTTCTTCCTGTCGGTCCAACTTGGTTGACAGACGGGTCAGGACCTGATATTTCAGAGATTTTCGCCAGCGCTCTTTGATCTCTGACTCAGAATTTGCGTAAGGAAGATTTTCAAAATCCCCATCCAGCTTTTCGGATTTTTCAAAATTGAAAGGCTCAGACAAAATTTCTTCTGTATACCCTTGGGCTTGTTCTATCCGATGTTGGAGAATACCATAAGATAAGTCAAACAGTTCGAAGGTACTATTTTCCACTTCATCATCAATCCGATATTGGAATTTACGAAGGTTGTCAACATCTCTTTGAGTCAAAAACCGCTTATTGTAGTCAATCCTTTCCAGATAAGCATTAAAGACTTCTTGAGAAAATTCATCGTCCACCTGTTGTGGTTGATAATGATAATAGGTCATCCCTCTCATCATCAAGTTCAACAAGACGGCACCTTTTTCTCCTTCATAATGATGCGAAACTGTATAAGAGCTGAGTAAAAACAGTGCTGCTACTATGGCGCTGGAAATCAAAATTTTGCCTTTCATACAAACATGTTTTCTTTTGGAAGGATAGATCTGATGCGAAATTCACCAGAGATTTTACCAAAATCTAATATAAACTGAAAAATAATCTAACATTTGGACGCTTAAGATACACAATTCGGGGATTTTCCTAGAGGTTTTTTTGAGGATTTCTTTACCATCCACGCGAAATTTCGCAGGTTAAGCGGGCAAATGATGGTAGTTAGGAGTATTGGATTCAATCCATACAGAAAGATGTACGCAAAAAGCCCCTTCTGTGTTGGGGGCCTGGGCGATTCCCCTTCTATCCTAGGACGAACATGTACGAAAATTCGTATTTGTTGCCAAACTGAAAAGGGTTATTTCTTTCTTCCTTCTCCCTTTACTTGCCTCAAACCGATAGAAAAAGAGTCCTATCAATCCCACTCTTACTTGTTTCTGGCCACAGCCAGATCAGCCTTCAAATCATTGAGTTCGCTTTCCCATTTCGCAACAGAAATGGCATCTCCGTGCAATTGGTCAGCTTCTGCTATCGCATCCCGTATTTGATTAGCCCAACGGTCCAGCAAGGAATTGACTTGGGATTCAGTGAAAGGTCCCGCTTTGAAATCGAGAAGTTTCTGATCGTATTCTGTCTCAAACATTGCCCAAGCAGCAATGAGTTTGTCGCAAGCAGCAGAGCGCTGACGCAAGCCAAAAGCACCGTAAGGAAAACTGTTGCAATTGGCACTGGTTTCTCCCCACTCATCTGCAATCGGGGTTACTGGATTTGCATTAGAAGCGATATTCTCGAACGCATTGTCCATGTCCCAGGGGATGAGGTGCATCTGCAGTTCGCTGGGATCTTCATACCAGTAGTAATTATGGTTAGAGCAGGAATTTCCTCCTCCACAATACCAATGAAACGGGCCATCATCTGCCCGAATGGCTCTATCTACCACGGCATAAGAGATAATCTCGTCTACATTCATCCACTTTGAGACGACCGCCTGAGCCTCAGACTCATCGGCTTTGGCAATTTCCTTGGCAAAAGAACGCATTAGCTCCACAGAAGGATTTTCGTCTTCATTGGTTTTGAGGGCAGAGAGGAAAGCATTGGATGCCTGGGCTTGCCCATTTGAAGTGAGCGGCCAGACTTCTTTGTAGACATTTCCGCTTCCATCTTCGAAATTGTAGCGGGCAAATCGACCATCAATCTGTTCAGTCAAGGCAAACAGTCCAACATATTCACCATTGATTATGAGGCGTGCATGAACCGATCTTGGACCAGGAACGCCCATTTCCCTGAATAGCCAATATGCCAGACGCTCATGCATATGAGAAGGGTCCAGATTTTGAGAATGAAATTGAAGTTTCTTCACTCCATAAAACTTCCGGTCGGAATCTCCCCAGTTGATTTTGATTTTCATGGAGAGCTTGGTGCAAGTCTTACGCCCGGAAGGATTGGCCCAATCATTTCCCGAGACACAATTGACAAATGCTCCCACAGATCCCTTATAGCGAATACCTACAGGACTGATGGTTTCTCCTTCAAAGGACAAGCTCCCTTCTACATATTCTTCAGCTGCGGGATCGGCATCTAGTCTGCCAAGTGCTGCGGCTGATAGGGTCAACTCAAAAGTATGCAGACTCTCCTGATCAAAAAGATAATCAGACGAACCAGTCAGGTATCTTTCGCTTCCCACCGGGACCACAGTCTCTACTTCTTCTAGTGGTGGCAACTCCTCCGGTATAGGCTTACATCCCCAGGAAATCAGGAGCATCGATAAGCCCAGGATTAACGACAAGTATGGGAGAGGTGTGTATGAGGGTTTTGGGGGGAACGGATCAAGGTTTCGCATATGAAAAGATAAGGGTGACAAGTGTAAGATAAAAAAAGTTTTGCTTACAACTCAGAGAACGAATGGGTGTACGACAATTTTCACAATCTAGAGTTTTTTGCTTTCTCCTTGAACCTCTTCCCCATCTCCCCGTTTCTCCTTAACAAGAGAAACGACCCCGCAAGCCTGAAGGTAAATGGGACATTTGTCGTACACCCGAACGAATTCATGCTAACCACCAACGCTTAATAGAAGAATAGATCAAAGTGGAAACCCGCATGATGTTAGAGAAGTAGAAGAGAACATCAATCCCGATATTATTTTTTTATTTTTTTAGCAACGAACTCCCTCATTTATGACACTCCGACACCTCTTGTTCTCATTCCTCCTTTCTTTTGGCATATCTGTCTGTTTGGGCCAAACATCTTCCATAGAGAAGTCTGCCCGCAGCTTGATTGTGGATGATTATCCATTTACTGAAGCAGAGCTGAAAGACGGATATCAGCCGCTCAAGACAAATGATTGTATCTCCTATGACAATGCCTGGTTCTATAATGATAGCCTGGAACAGGTGATCCTGGTCAATCTCTATACAGATTTTCACAAGATGGGAATTTATCATTTTTCGACTCAAGACATCCCACCAGCACTCCTGTCTCAACTTCCCCTCCATCAACCTAATGGAGAATGGGCCAGTGAACAGACGAAACAAGACAACCTCCCCCAGATGATTCAGCAAGGACAAGCGCTGCCAGCTTCTTTCTTCACCAGCAACAACGGATTCAGAATCGGAACTCATCAAATGGAGGCCATCCATCAATACGGCAGCCCACACCAACAAAGCAAATTGGGAGAATTTGAGCTATTGGTCTGGACATATCAGGGAGATTTTATGGCTCCTTATACCGAGGTTCACACCTATCCCATGGCCCAAAACAGTTTCGGCCATCAGGTCCACATGTTCTTCAAAGAAGAATTGCTCGTCGGCATGATCTTGATCAATGATGCCCCTTGATTTGGGCTCAGATTCCTGATCCGCCGTTTTCCTCCTGCATTTTTTCTCCATCTTGTTCTCTCATCGCCCCAGCTCATGGTGAGAATCCATACGCACACTCTCACCAGATGGAGGCTATCATTCTTTCTTGAACAAATCATTCGAACAAAGCCTCCCCTTCTTTCCTTTTTCATCTCATCCACAAGCTCTCATGAACCATCTTTTTTCTTTCCTCCTTGCGGCCATATTGGTTTTCTCATCAGCTTGCAGGACTTCAGACTCCTCGCCAGCCCTTGACGTTCAGGAAGTCTCGAGAATTGACAGTTTGGATAGCTCAATGAGTGTAGAAACAGTTCCTGATCTTCTTGTAGCTGAAACAGCAGTTTCGCAACAGTCCTATCCCCAAACGATTGATTCGCTTCCAGTCCAGGACTTTCCTGAGATTCTGGATGATTATGCACAATATTGCTATGCATGGGCCAATATGCAACTTGTGTTCAGCCATGAGGATAGCATGATGCTCCAGGATATGCTACAACAGCTTCTCCAATCTGACTATTTCTATTTGACTGAACCATATGAGGAAAACGACTTTGAGCAGAAGGAAATAGCCAGTCAGGTAGGAAACGGATGGTTTCGACTCGCCCTTGATTCTCCCGATGTATGGGTATTGGTGAATCGTAGTGGCGACATTTTTCCTTATCAATTTCCCAGGAGGAGCTATTCTACAGAATATGAAACTGTTTTTCCTCCTTTGTATTTGTCGGCCGGGAAGATTGTTATTCGCTCGGCCAATCATCAATTTGCCCTGATGGATACCCATGCGGTCTTCCTCACAGATTTCAGATTTGATGGGATTGGTTCTTTTCAAGATGGGATTGCCCAGGCCAAGCAGGGGAAACAATGGGGCTATATTGACCAGGAAGGAAAATGGATCGTTGAGGACTTGTATGATGAGGTCAGAGAGTTCAATTATTGGGAAGAAGAATCTGCGGCTCCTATTGTGCGGGTCATGAGAGGGGACAAATGGGGATATTTTCTTCGGAAAGAAAAACGTGCGATCCCTTGTGTCTACGATGAGGTCAGGCCATTTATTGGAGATATCGTCGCTGTGTCAAAAGCAGGAAAATGGGGATATATTGATCGATCAGGCAAAACGGTTATTCCATTCGAATACGATGACATCAGAGATTTTTCTGAGGGATTGGCAGCTGCACGCTGGGAATCTAAGTGGGGATTCATTGATCGGGAAGGGAAGTGGGTTATTGATCCCACCTATGCCGAAGTCGGCCCCATGCAAGGTGGCAGGGCACAGGTAACGAAATCTGCCGAGGAAGAAGGTTGGGGCTTTGTTGACAAACAAGGAAACATGTTGATCCCAGCTATTTATTCCATGACGCACCCATTTAATGAAGGGGTAAGTTTTGTCACTGAAGATGGATACGATTGGCATGTGATTGACAGGCTTGGCCATACTGTTTTGGAAGGTCCATATGAGGTTCTGTTCAATGTGAAAGAGGAATCCTTCACGAAAGCGGATCTTGATCTGATGGCTAGAGGCATGTTTCAACAGGGAACAGCTCGTGTGTTCATTGACGGAAGATGTGTAGAGATCAATACTTCAGGGAAGATCATCAGGGAGCTGGATGAAGATGAATGTCGCTCAGGAGTGATTGGGTGCTAAAATTCGTCAAAGCTAGCAACTTCATATCAGCTGGAATGCGTAAGTTGGATCATGAATGTATTGTATGTTTCTATCCTTAGCCTGTTCCTGGGTAGTCACCTCCTAGCCCAGCAAGTCGCTGACACCAGTTATCAGCCTCCCATTCTCCAGCCAGCTTATGATCCGGGCCTGGGACCGCTTGTATTCATCGATGAAGGCCATCACAACTTTCACACAAAAGAAGGACGCTATAAAGCTTTTGCCAATTTGTTGGAACGAGACGGCTATCAGGTCGAATCTTATACAGGAGAATTCGAGTTAGAAACATTATCCAGGGGAAAGATTCTGGTCATCTCAAATGCGCTTAATGTGCGCAATGTTCAGGACTGGTATCTCCCGACCCCTTCGGCTTTTCATCCAGCAGAAATCTCGGTCTTGGAGCAATGGGTCAAAGCAGGTGGAAGCCTGTTTTTGATTGCAGACCATATGCCCCTGGCTGGCGCAGCAGCGGACCTTGCCGAAGCATTTGGCTATACCTTTACCAATGGGTTTGTGTTTGACACAGTTTCCAATGGGCCAGGCATATTCCACAGACAAGATAGCAGCCTGAGAAGCAATAAGATCACAAATGGGTGTAATTCCTCTGAGAAAATTGAGAAAATTGCTACTTTTACAGGGCAAGCCTTCCAGATTCCGGAACAAGCTGAGTCAATTCTGGTGTTTGGGGAACAATATGTCAATCTTCTTCCAGATACTGCCTGGGTGTTTACTGAACGGACGAGACGACTTCCTGCTCAAGATTGGCACCAAGGTGCCTATCAGCAATATAGCAAGGGCAAATTGGCAGTTTTTGGAGAAGCGGCGATGTTTTCCGCACAGCTGGCTGGCCCGCAACAACGCAAAGCTGGAATGAACAATCCGATCGCCCCGGAGAATTTCCAATTGCTACTCAACATCATCCACTGGCTAGATGATATTCTCTGATACTTGATCTACTTTTCATGAAAACACTTATTCTTACAAGCAGTATTCTCTGCTTTTTTCTTCTCTCTCTCTTATCAAGCTTTGCTCAACACATCTTTATTGAACCCATTCCTTCCTGGGTGCATCCTATCCCAGCAGATGTGACATGGGAAAACAAGGATCAACAGATTTCCGGCTCCGTTTATTATTTACTGAACGACTATCAGACTCATATCCCTCTGGAGGCTGTCTACCACAAACAGGCAAAAAAAATCCTCAATATCGAAGGCGTACAGGAAGAATCTGACCTCTCTATTTATTTTGATCCCAACTATCAACACCTACTGATCCATGAAGTCAGTGTTTTCAGGAATGGGACAGTGATCAATAAACTGAAAGATCACACCTTCAGAACCATACAAAGGGAAGCAGGACAAGAACGATATCTCTACGATGGAACTGTTGAGGCAGTCCTCAATCTTCAGGACATTCGATCTGGAGATGTGATTACCTATTCGTTCACAAAAGTTGGATTTAATCCAGCTTATCAGGGTCATCGTGCTTCCACCGTTGATTTGGAGTATGGATTGCCAATCAAAGACCTTTATGAACGCATTATTTCTAGCAAAGGTAGAGTCCCTGTGTTCAAATACTTCAATGATGCTCCCAAACCCAAAATCAGAGAGTTGGGCGATGGGACGGAATATATTTGGGCAAAATCCAATGTGGAGGGCTTTCTTCCGGATACGCGTATTCCCAGCTGGTACAGGGCATATGAGGAAATTCATTATTCGGATTATAAGGACTGGCAAGAGGTGGTAGAAGATATTCTGTCCTTGTTTGCCATTGAGTCTCAGGAACTCGCACGTCTTAGAGAAGAATTTTCGACTCTGATCCCTACGAAAGATTCTACTGAGTTGCTCAATCAGGTGGTCAGGTTCGTGCAGGATGAGGTGCGTTATTTGGGATTTGAAGAAGGAATTCATGCCTTTAAGCCGCACGCGCCCTCGCAGGTGTTGCAACAAAGATTTGGAGATTGTAAGGATAAATCTTTTCTGTTGTGTACGCTTTTGAGATCATATGGCTTCGAGGCCTACCCTGTTCTTGTTCACTCAAGAATCAAGGCCAATGTGACAGACAGACTTCCTAGCCTCACGGCATTCAATCATTGTATTGCCCAAATTCAACTCGACACAGGTGTGATATACATAGATCCTACAATCAATAATCAGGGAGGTGCAGTCGACAAGATTGCATTCCCAGATTATCGGTATGGACTGGTGGTTAGAGAAGGAGAGACCAACCTTAGGGAGTTGCCAAAGTCGATTGAAAAAGGGACGGAGGTCGTTCAGGAACTGATTGTTCAAAATGAAACAGACAGCATTTTGTTTACTGTTCAGTCTACATTTCATCAATCAGAGGCTGATCGAATGAGATCCTTTTTTGCCAATTCGAGCCGAAAAGAGATTAGTCGGGAATATCTGACTTACTATGGCAAAGAATATCCAGGAATAAGACTTGCTGCCCCGCTGGAATTCCAGGACTTCAGGGATAGTATGAATATCTTCCTCGTAAAGGAGGCTTATTGGATCGCACCAATCGGTCCTCCGTCAGAGGATAAGCAGGACCTGACAGAATTTAGTATCTATGCGATCGATCTTCATAGTCTCTTGTCTGTCCCCCAGGACCTGAACAGGAGTATGCCGTTTGCCATCAGCGCATCTCATCCTTATCGACTTCATATTCGTTTAACTTTTCCCTATGCTCCTACAGGTTTTGTCGGAACAAAAACAATCAAGAAGGACGCCTATCGCTATGAATATTCCTCCAGAATCGAGGACAATAGCATCCTCATTCAACATGCGTACCAAACCCTGACTGACCATATTCCATCAGAGCAGATCGAGACCTACTTTCGAGATCATGAGCAGATCAAAGATTATTTGGGCTATGATGCAACATATGGTCCCAAGGCAAAGCTTCCATTTGTCATCAGTTGGATGATGCTCCTCCTGGCAAATGGCCTCTGTTTGTTTGCCCTATTCCTGTGTTGGAAACTCTATCATGCTTATGATGTGCCTCCCAAGTATGCCATGAGAAGAGACAGACCCATTGGAGGCTTCCTCTGGATCATTCCGGCACTCCTGCTCGTGAAAGCTGGATATAGTTTGTATTTCCTATTTGATAAGGGAAAATATCTGAATGCAAATGCCTGGGAATTTCTTCAAACCAATTCAGGTATCCCTTCAGCTGATGTGACGAGAGTGTTGCTTTCGCTAGACATGGTTTATGACATGTTTCAGTTGGTCTTTATTGGATTCCTCTTGCTGATTTTTTTCAAAAAAAGGACCATTTTCCCTCCGCTGATGATCAAATATATTTGGATAAATCTGATGTATTCGGTCGTCATGGGCTATCTTATGTCCACCAAATCCATCATCCTGGGAATCACACCTCCATTTATGCTGTATGCGCTCACGCTCTTTTTCTCCTTTTTTTGCGTTATCTATCTCAAGCAATCCGTACAGGTAGAACAAACCTTCATCCACAGCCTCAAAACAAGCTAGGAACGGATAGCCTTGCCACAAAGCCAATATCTGCGATTGTATCAGTATAGTTCTATGTCAGGAAATAAGTAAGTGGACACTTTTGTATTTGGTAAGAGTTCTCCCTTTTTTCACTTATGCCCCCTATATCCCTCACAAATAAATGTGTCCCCCTACTTACTTACACATGCCTGATGACAACTTGCTCTGGGCAGAAAGAAAGAATTGCTGTTTCAAAAAAAAAATAATTGTCCTAAACTTGCCGAAGAAACGAAGCTGGATTGTACAACAATCCTCATCCAGTCCCAACGGACAAATGGAGACCGTTTCACATTCATTCTGACCTCTCACAATTGCTCTATGGCCTACGCGCATCCTGATGTTACCCTCTTCAATCTATTGATGGGCATGCTTGCCCACCTGCCTCGTCTAGAACAATTGCAGACAGATTATTCAAGGCTTCAACAACTCTCGGATGACATGCCCATCTCTATCGGCAAAATTCTAGAGGACAATGCCAGACAATATGCAGACAGGCCCGCTATTTTTTTTGAGGATCTGAGCTATACCCATGCAGAATTTAATGCTTTGGTCAACCAGTATGCACATACCTTTGCCGATCACGGGATTGCTAAGGGGAGTGTAGTAGTGGTTTTTTTGGAAAATCGCTTGGAAACTGTTCTGCTTATCTCAGCCCTGGCCAAATTGGGAGCAGTCGCTTCACTCATCAATGCCAATCAGAGAGCTGCGGTGCTCCTCCATAGCATCAAAGCGGATCAGGGACAGCACTTTGTGATTGGAGAAGACCGCATTGACGCCTTCGAGGACATCCGACCTGATCTAAATCTATCCGAAACCGATATCCTCTTCTGGATGATCAATCGGGGAGATCAGGAGTTGCCCAAAGACTATCTGCCCCTGGCTGATCTTGTCCAGAAAGCCCCTTCGGAAAACCTTGCCTGTACACAAAACATTTGTTTAGGCGATCGATTTGCCAATATCTTCACTTCCGGCACCACAGGCATGCCCAAGGCTTCCAAGCAGACACATAGAAAATGGTATGCTTGCTATCTATGGTATGGCAAACTCAATATGAATCTGAATGCTCATGATGTGTTGTATGTTGCCCTGCCCTTCTTCCACACCAATGCGATGATTGTGGCATGGCCCTCAGCTGCAGCAGGAGGGGCAGCAATGGTCATCCGTCGCAAGTTGTCCATTTCTAACTTCTGGAAGGATGTGAAGCGGTATGATGTTTCTGCTTTTATCTATATCGGTGAAGTCTGTCGCTATCTGATGAATAAGCCTGAATCCCCTTCAGATGCGCAACACAGAATACGCGCCATCATTGGGAATGGCTTGAGACCTGACATTTGGAAGGCCTTCAAACAACGCTTTCATATTCAGCAGGTAAATGAATTGTATGGCGCCTCGGATGGGACCGTGGCCTTTACCAATTTCTTCAACCTCGATTGCACAGTGGGCGTCAGCATGGCGGATTATGCCATTGTCAGATACGATGTGGACAATGAAGAAGTCCAGCGCAATTCTGACGGCTTCATGGAACGGGTGGAGATTGGACAAGCCGGCTTGTTGCTTGGTCACCTCACAGAACAGACACATGTACCAGGCTATGTGAATCCAGCCAAAAACAAGGAGAGAATCCTTCATGATGTGTTTGAGGCTGGAGATCGCTGGTTCAATATGGGAGATCTGGTCAGGGACATTGGATGTGGCCATGTACAATTTGCCGATCGTCTGGGAGATACCTTCAGGTGGAAAGGTGAAAATGTGTCCACAGCAGAAGTAGAAGCCATCATCAATCAACTGCCTGAGGTATCTCATTCGGCAGTCTATGGGGTCTCTTTGCCTCATATTGACGGACGCGCAGGCATGACCAGTATCATGAGTCCACAAGCCGTTGAAGAATTTGATTTGGGTCGCTTCGCCAGGATTCTTCGAGACCAATTGCCCTCATATGCCGTGCCGATGTTCCTGCGTTTTGTTCAGGAATTCGACAAAACAGCAACCCACAAAATCAAGAAGTCCGTCCTGAAACAGGAAGGAATTGAGCATATGGACCCGATCTTTGTCTTGCTTCCAGGAGGAGAAGCATATGAAGCT
The DNA here is from genome assembly GCA_039029315.1 of Bacteroidota bacterium. Taxonomy (GTDB): domain Bacteria; phylum Bacteroidota; class Bacteroidia; order J057; family J057; genus JBCCCJ01. The sequence goes on from JBCCGK010000081.1 coordinate 27,038, forward strand.
TTGAGTCCATCCACACGACAAGACATTCAGCAGGGACGCATTCGCTTTTAGGGATGATCCCGGATGAACCGCCTGTCAAAACAATCTCTCAAGCAATCAGTTCTTCCTGTATAGATCTTCCATCTGTGAGCAAAACAGCCATCATCATCGGATCAGGAATTGCTGGTATTGCCAGTGCATTACGCCTCAGAAAGCAGGGATATGATGTCACGGTATTCGAGGCCAATTCTTATGTCGGGGGAAAGGTGCATGTGGTAGAACAGCGTGGCTACCGCTGGGATGCAGGTCCATCCCTGTTTACCATGCCGCAGTTGGTAGACGAGTTGTTTGAGCTGTTTGATGTACAGCCGCAGACCTATTTCCGCTACAAACAAAAGGATACGGTGTGCAACTATTTCTGGGAAGATGGAACGACTTTCAGCGCTCATGCTGACAAACAAACCTTCGTTCAAGATGCCTCGGCAACATTTGAGACGCCATCAAAACGAATCTGGTCTTATCTCGAAAGTGCGAAGACAAAATATGATCTGACCAGCCACATTTTTCTTGAAAAATCTCTGCATACATGGTCCACCTACCTGAATCGTGACACCTTGCATTCCTTGCTCCAAAGCTACAAGCTGGACCTGATGCAACCACTTGACCAGGTGAATGCACGCTATTTTTCAAGCCCTCATCTTCGGCAATTGTTCAACAGATACGCCACCTACAATGGCTCCTCTCCCTACCGGACACCGGGCATCATGTCGATGATTCCACATTTGGAGATGCATATGGGAACATTTTTCCCGGAAGGCGGCATGCATGCCATCAGTCAGAGTCTATTCCAGTTGGCACAGGATCAGGGGATTCTGTTCCGTTTGTCTGAAGCTGTGAATCGAATTCTCCATCGCGCAGGACAAGCACATGGTGTAGAAACAGCCAAGGGTTCATTCGAGGCAGATGTGATTGTCTCCAACATGGACATTTTTTCTACCTACAAGCGTCTTCTACCGGATGTCAAGCATCCACAAAAAATCCTGAAGCAGGAACGATCCAGTTCTGCTCTGATCTTTTATTGGGGAATCAAAGAGCGTTTCCCCCAATTGGATCTTCACAACATTTTCTTCGGCGAGAACTATCAAGAGGAATTTCGTCATATATTTGATCTCAAACAGATTCATGAAGACCCTACCATCTATCTCAACATCAGCAGCAAGGAAAAACTCTCTGATGCCCCTTCCGGTTGCGAGAACTGGTTTGTGATGATCAATACGCCCGGAAATTTCGGGCAGGATTGGGAAGAGATGAAACGAGCGGCGAGGGCATCTATCCTCCAAAAATTGAATCGGATGCTGAAGACGGAGATAGAACCCTTGATAGAAGCAGAGGAAATCCTTGAACCTATCACAATTGAGCAGAAGACCAGTTCTCATAGAGGATCTCTCTATGGAGCTTCCAGCAATTCTCAGTTTGCGGCTTTCCTGCGACATCCCAATTTTTCCCGTAAGCTCAAGCAGCTTTACTTTTGTGGTGGCTCTGTGCATCCTGGAGGCGGAATTCCACTGTGTCTTTTATCAGCCAAAATTGTCAGTGATTTGATTTCTGAAAAATGAACCAAATGATTTTTTCCAAACCGATTCTTGCATCCCTCAACAAAGCGTGGATCGGAATATTTGTGGTGTACCTGTTCCATGTCTCTGCCTTGATAGGCGTCAGTCTGGGGTATTATGATTGGTTCATTCGCAAAACCCCACTGAATCTGAGTCTGATGCTTGTCTTGATGATCTGGATATTTCCATTGGATTCCACAAAAAAACGGGCTTTTGCCTTGTTTGTCTTTGGGGCTGGTATGCTGGTAGAATGGTTGGGCGTCAGGTTTGGCTGGTTCTTCGGGACCTATGCCTATGGAGAAAATCTCGGGATCAAACTCGATGGCGTACCCTTGCTGATTGGGGTCAATTGGACGCTCCTGGTATTGTCTACCGGAGTGATAAGCAATCAGGTCCAGGTCGCCAAATGGATCAGAGCCGGAATAGGTGCAGGCTTGATGGTTGGGCTGGATATACTCATGGAAGTGTCAGCCCCCTCCTTTGATTTTTGGGTGTTTGAGGATGGGATTGTCCCATTGAACAACTATATCGCCTGGTTTGTGATCGCCTATCTGCTACATTTGGCGTTTCAGCAGGGCAAGATTCAGGGAAACAAGGCTTTCTGCATACACCTCTTTTTATCACAATGTTTGTTTTTCAGTTTTTTCTATGTCTACCACACAATATGATTATGCCATTGTTGGTGCTGGAGCGGCTGGTTTGCATCTCTTGTTTGCCATGCTGGAGGAGCCCTGGTTTTCGGACAAATCTATCCTGATTCTTGAGAAGGATAGCAAGACGAGCAATGATCGAACCTGGTGCTATTGGGAAAAAGGTCCCGGAAAATGGGATGACATTGTTGAGAAGCAATGGGAGCAGGGGCATTTTATCACAAAACAACAAGACATAAACTTCTCCCTCCTTCCATATCGATACAAAATGCTTCATTCCCTGGCGTTCTATAATCTGGGCAAAGAGCGGATAAGCAAAGCAGCACGCGTTCATTGGGTAGAGGAGGAAATTATGGATATGGAGAACCGGAACGATCATATTTTTATCCAGGGAAGGAAGCAAGCCTTCCGTGCAGGACAGGTATTTGACAGCAGGATAGCTCCTACAGATCCCCAAATCCTGGATCAGTCTATCTATTTGTATCAGCCATTCAAAGGGTGGTTCATCAGGACAGAGGAACCAGTATTCGATCCCTCCAGCTTTGTGATGATGGATTATCGCCTCAAAATGGGAGATAGCACCAGTTTCACCTATGTTCTTCCCACCAGCGCTCATGAGGCCCTCATCGAATTCACCTTATTCACTCCAGAGCTGGTCGATGAAAATATCTACGACCAGTATCTCACAAGATATATCAGCGAGATACTTCAGTTGGATGTTTATGAGATCACCAGAGAAGAACAGGGAATCATCCCCATGACCAACTATCCCTTTCACAAGAGTAGCCAGGAAAGAATCGTCAAAATAGGTACAGGAGGTTCCTGGGTCAAGCCTTCCACAGGCTATTCTTTTAAGAATGCAGAGAAAATGGCTCGCAAGATTACTCGTAACCTCACCGCTGGCCTGTCTCCCACAAGAGGTATGTATAGCAAGAAATTTCATTGGTATGATACCCTCTTCCTGGATGTGCTATACAATCGCAACGAACTGGGTGAAGGCCTCTTCACCTCCATGTACCAAAAGAATCCTATCCAACAGATTTTCAGCTTTCTGGATCAGGAAAGCAAATGGATACAGGAACTGAGAATCATGGCCTCCTTTGATTCTCTTCCGTTTATCAGGGCGTTAGGGCGACAGTTGGCACGATAAGAACAGACAATTGATACAGCTACTCTTCTTTCACTGGAATCACTAACAAAGAAAGGAAAAGATCGATGTATACATATTGAGCCAGGGAATTTTCCAACCTTCGCCTTATCGAGAGGAACAGTCAACACAAGCGATCATTTTGCCGATTTTTTGCACCAGTTCTGCCTCATAAAAATCCTTATCTCCTAGGGACGCGTTATGCTTATTCCTTGATTTGGCATAAAAACTCCTCGCAAAAGTAAGGCCTTATTCTTTTCCTGGCATAAGTTAAACACCAGAATCCTATGTTTATTTGACATAAAATAGTAATTTCGCGACAAATAGATCGAATATATGATTTGTGAAACACATCTTCCCAGAGACAGAAGTGTCCTTAAAACCTACATTGAATATTTTTTTGCCCTAAAGACCTCTCTGGAAAAAGAGTCAAAGCCGGATCCATTTCTACACCAAAAAGTCAGGCTATACACACAAGAAAGCCAGTATCAGCTATTGCCTCAGGATTCATTGGAGGCAGAATTGGCCAGGATCTTCCACCTGAAAGATTGGTATGATCCCTCCGAAGAGAAAAATTGGCAGGAACCAGTCCCTTCCAATAAAAGGGTCATCGATATTGGTCTTTTCGATCCTGTGTCCAAGGACAGTCTAGTCAACCCATCTCCAACCAGTAGCGATCAACTTACAATAGAGCAGGTCAAATTATCCCTGCTGGTTTGTGCCAATCATATATTCGAGCAGCAATCCTCTCTCCTGGACAATCACCTCATACATCTCCGACAAATAGAGGCTTCTGATTTTTCCATAGACTATTATCTACAGAAGTTTACAAAACTTCACGCAAAAGTTCAGAAATACATAGATCGGAAGACCCAGCAGATCAACATCAGGCAGCAAGGCTTGCAGAAATTGGCCACTCAGTCTCTCTCACCCTATACACCTGGGAGAAGTCAATATGAATCTCTCTACGCATCAATTCTGGATCAAAACCTGGATGACATCCTCTCTCAACTCGATAAATGGAAAGAAAATACTCCGGTTAATCAAATAGACATTGAATTCGTCTTATTTCTGTCCAAAAAAGCGCAGAGTCAAACGAGCTACGAATCTTTCAGTTCAAATGAGCTTAGTTACAAATTACACCTCATTGAGATAATTTACCATTTGATCAGTCTGTTGGAGAGGTATAGATAAGGGCGATACTTTGACTCTGCCTTCTGCTCAAGAGATGCCAGACATTCTTCCGAATGTGTGATTCGTACTCATCCACAGGACAATCCAGCGTCAATAAGCATCAACTCAATTCTTCCCGCACGACTCCATCCACTTCCATCACCAAATCTGCTCCATAACATCCAGCCGGAGTCTGAAATCCGACCTTCAGATCTCCAGCCAAGACACGTTTGGTGATGAGCAAACTAGTAATGGCTGTCAGGGTATAACCTTCTGGCGTGATGAGGCGTGCTTCTTTGCTTTGGCCAGAAGCATGTGTTACCCGTCCCCAAACCACAGTCCGCGACTTAATTCTGCTCTTTTCAGAAGGACCAGCCGGACCTTTTTTGATTCGTCGGCGAGCAATATTTTTGACCCATTGCGCACGTAGCAGCCAACCGAAATACTTCATTAAGCCCACCCATCGATAGGATTTTGGGGCGATACCCGTATAGGTACGAATATTGGGAATGGCCGTAGTATAAAAAGCCGTAGAGACATCTCCCCACGGGATAGACATCACAAAATAAGGCTGAGGGTCTGCTGGGATTGTCAAGGTATGTGCACCCAATGGGACTTCTACAATCTTGCCATCTTGTCGTTCGGCACTTGGTTTTCCCAAATTCTCTACTGCTGTCAAAGCTGTGCCATGAGAAAGTCCACTGCCTCCAGCGAAAGCGAGATCAAGTCTGACAGCCTCTGGCATCATCTGCTTCAGATACAGCGCCAAACAATCAGTAGGGACGACATCAAAGCCTGCACCTGACAACATCATGATCCCAGCCTGCTTGGCCTGGGCATCAAACTCATGCGCCATTTCGAACACCTCAATCTCTCCTGTGATATCGACATAATGAACCTTGTTCCGCAAACAGGCCTCCATCATAGGTCGGGCTGTATAGATATAAGGACCAGCAGAGTGAAAAACCATAGATACATCTTGCATCTGCTTGTCAAGTTCAGCAGGATCATCAAGCGCAAATACTCGATAATCATAGCCAAGGGATTCTGCCTGCGCTTTAACTCTGGCGTCATCCCGCCCAGCCAAAATAGGGGTCAATCCATACTCCTTGGCCTGTTCTGCGATCAGTCGGCCCGTGTATCCATAAGATCCGTAGAGAAGAAAGGTCATAATCAGTTCGTTGTGAGATTCACAGCCAAATTAGGGTAGCAGAATATATATGTGGTGCATATTGCCTCTGCGGGTCAGCAGAAGGCAAAAGGAGTATTTGTAAAGAAGACCATAGTGGTTCATGACTTAAGTTTCTGATCATTAAGTCGTAGGGCTTTTGTGCTCCGCCAACGCATGTTTGAGGAAGATAGCGAGCTATCTGAGGAAAAAATAAGGCAGGTGGAGTGCAAAAGGACCAGACTTGGATTGTCAAGGACTTATGGCTTGAACCATTAATCAATCTTCACTGAGACTTTCTCTCCTCCTTCCAGATGTGGCACGAGTTTGTTGTATAAATCCAGGTAGGCTTTCTCGCTATAGAGGACTTTGCGAAAAGATTCGGCACTCTCTCCTTCTTTAGAAGTACCTAGCACGATCGATCCATAGGTATGGCTGATTTCATTGCCAATATGGATATGCGGGAACTCAAATCCAGGAACGTCATCTATGAGCAGGAGTCCTTTGTGCACATCGCCAAACCGGTATTGGTAGGTAGCATGTTTTCCTCCTTCCTTTTTCAAATTGAGTGGATACGTTCCAGCAGGAATGGCGCGGGATTCATTAGCGACTCCGGAATTCGAAACGGGATTTTCCAGTGTATAGCAAATAAATTCACCATTGAGGGACAACTCTCCAAGGGTATCTTTCGTCCCAGGGCTGATTCGGTTGATTTCTACCAACAGACCCGCAGATGACTCGGCAGGAGACGTATCAGCTTCTTTGTCCTCCACCTCTTCCGTTTGGGGAGGACGCATCGTTCCGGCTTGGGGTCCTAGATCCGTAGCAGATCCTCCTCCAAAGAGCTTTTTGAAAAAATTGCGTAGGAAGTTCAACATAGATTCCGGCTTTTTGCAAGTATAGGAATTTTTTTGTTGGCGAAAGGGATAGATTTGCCGTAATTTTTGGGCTTCATCTAGGAATCATTGTATGAAAGGCCGTAAAAACATTTCGTCGAACACCATTTGGGAATCATCAGTTGGATATTCAAGAGCTGTCCGGGTGGGCAATATCGTGGAAGTTGCCGGAACAACAGCCGTTGATGGAGATGAAGTTATGTTCCCCAACGATGCCTACAATCAGGCACAGTATGTGTTTCTCAAAATCGAACAAGCACTGAAGGATGCGGGAGCAGACATGAAGCATGTCGTTCGCACCCGAATGTTTGTCACAGATATGGAACTATCTGAGGAAGTCGGTCGGGCGCACGGAGAGTTCTTTCGGGATATCAGACCTGCTGCTACCATGGTTGAGATCTATTCCCTCATCAAAGAGGGATTGGTGATCGAAATCGAAGCTACCGCCATTATCCACGATGAGACATAAGAGACTGTTTGGAAATCAATTACTTATTTTTTGTATGCGTCTTTTTTCCTTATTCTGCGGCTTTTTTTGTTCTCATAGCACCACTATGAGAACAAAAAAGGGCCTTGTCTGAGAAAAAAATACTCCATAAAAATTCTCAGCACAGATTCCTAAACAGTCTCTAAGGTTTTCGCAGTCTTGGACCAACAATTATTTTTCACTATGCCACTCAATATCGAAATCAAAGCTCGGACAAACAGATCTGAAGCTATCCGAGAGTATCTTCAAGATCGACAAGCAGATTATCGAGGTACCGATCATCAGACAGACACCTATTTTCATTGTCAGTCAGGGAGAATGAAACTCCGCCAAGGCAATATAGAGCAATCCCTCATTCATTATGAACGGTCTGATCAGGCTGGTCCCAAAGCCTCAAAAGTAAGTCTGTATCATCCCAAGCCAGGACCAGAACTCAAGACTTTGCTGACTCATGCCCTCGGGATTTGGAAGGAAGTGCGCAAAGCCCGTGACATCTACTTTGTTGACAATGTCAAGATCCATCTGGATACTGTAGATGGTCTGGGAACTTTTGTAGAAATCGAAGCAATCGATACAGATGGAAGCATCGGTCAGGCAAAACTACTGGAACAATGCCAATACTTCATGGCCGAATTTCAGATAAAGGAAGAAGATTTGTTGGAACAATCCTATAGTGATATGGTGTGAGGCTGATGATTCTTCTGCGCCAGAAGAGCTCAGATAGCCTCAGACCCGATGGACAATGCGTTCTTTTCTCAAACGTCTGTTTCATTCAGCTCCGGCAATAGAAACAACCATTGGTTCAGCAAAGGATCTAGGCTGGCTTCTGTATCGAAGGACATCGGCGCATAGTCATTGTGGTGATATACTGGTCCCACTGTCTGAAGCTGATCCGGCCATTCTTGAGATAGATAGGTGGAAAACTCTTCTTCTCGAATGCTTGATAGTCGATTGAGGTTGACAGTTACAGAGCGTCCAGAACAATAAGCCTCCAGTTCTTCCATTGTAAGATAGGCCACATCTGAGGCTTTCTGTAGAAGTCCATCAAAAGCCAGCCTTCGCCCAATCTCCAGAAACAATTCACGATATAAGCCCAGGACCATAGCCTTGGCAGAATCGATATCTGCCTGCGGAGAAGAGAATTGCCATTGGAGAAGTAAATCCAGGTTCATCTCCTCGATGGTTTCCATGAGTTGAAGAATGTGTAATCGATGAAACCGCAATTGATCAACCTTGCTACAACTCTGCTCAATACGCTGATGAAATGACATGTCGGTATTTTCTTCCTCCTCAATCTTGCCGGCACCCAATCCCTGTCTGAGGCTTGCCCATTCTTCCCAATTGACATAGAGTCTTCCGCCTATCAAACCAAAAATCTTATCCAATTGAATCGCAGCAGCCTGCTCCTGAGACATCAATCTTTGTTGGCAAAGCAGCATGAATGCTTTCCGCATAAAGGAGAATGCCAAAGGAGACAATATACCTCTGACTCTCTCTTCCAGAATGAGCTGAGACCAGATTTTCCGGGTGCTTTTCTCATAAGGAGGAGGAGGCAAACTGAGAATCGGACGTGCATGCAACACATATAAGTGATTGTCCCAGATAGACCAATGAATATCTTGCGGACTTCCCAACTTCAAGGTCAATTGCTCTCCCATCTCCATGAGTCGGTCTGTCAGGTGCCGATCCAATACATGCTTCTCAAAGGGGCGATAATGACTTTTCCACTCCCCTGAATTCAGATCCAGAATATAGGTTTCGGCTTTGGACTCCCCCACCTGCAGGGCATCCCCGATTCCACCTATGGCCATAATTTTTGCTTCGTCTCTTCGCCCATTCAGCGGATTTGCCGTAAACAGTTCCCCTGACAGATCGCTGGGAATCATGTGTTGCAAAATGATTGCTGGCCAGATCTCCTCCAGTCCAATTCCATGTTCCAGGCGATATCTGATGGCTTTGACCGAATATGCACTGGCCCAGGATCTTCGAATTGCGTCTTTGATCTCCTGGAGGGATTTGAGAAAAAGAAATCTCTCCAGGACCCCGGCGAAGGAGGTTCTACGGGTATCTCCCGCAGCCAGAGAGGGTCGCACTGCCCATCCATGAATAGCCTGCGTACTGTGAGCCCACCAATGATCCAAAGCCTCTTCTATTCTTGCTATCAATGGTGTATCTTCTATCTCTAATTGCTTTTCCTCACACAATTCTTCGAACTCCTCTGAATCGGACGGGATAGAGATCAGTCTTTCAGCCTGTTCAGGCCAGGTTCTGGCCCATCCAGTATAGATACACTGTTGTTCCCAGGCTTTGGCGCTCAAGACATACCAAGCAGGAATCTGCCAGGAGCCCAAAGGGATCTTGCTTAATTGAGAAGCCTTTCCACCAACCAGAGAGATCGATTGAAGACGAACTTCAGAAGAAGTGAAAATCAACGCATCTGCCATGCCATTCCTGATTTCGATGGGATCGTGTTTTTGAGGAAAAGGGAGACCAGAAGCGGATCTTACTGTTTCAAATTGGCCCATACTGTATTCATACCAATATCAGGCCAAATGCTCTAATCATTTGGGATAAAGGTCGCAAAAGCCAACCGAATCTCAAAGTTATGCTTGTGTTAATTTTCAGGGTCCCAATCTCCTGGTCTCGGGCGGGCAGGTGCTGGATTCTTTTTGAGTTCCTTGAGTTGGGCGACTGGTCCGGGATACAGGGATTCTTTTTGCTCAATGAAGGCCGTCAGTTCTTCCTCCATCTCCTCTATTCCTCCCTGAGAGATTGCCTCAGCAAGAATTCCTGCTACGACCATATCCTGCGTCTTCCCCTGAAAGAGAATTTTGCTGAGTGTCAGTCGATCCATCCCGCCTTCTCTCAGGTCGTAATCAAAATTCTCTATTCTCTCTGAAAGCAATGAATTGAACTTATATTGCAGAAAGGCATTCACGGCATTTCGGTACATCTCCCGATTCACAGCCGCATCATTTTGAAAAGAAACCCCCTCCAAAAATTGATAATAAGAGGAAGACAGTGCTGGCAGGTTTTCTTCTCTTGAGCGATCCATATATCGATCCCGGTATTGGAACATCAATTCGACATAGGAATAGGTATAATCGTCTGCGCTGTAGGTAAGAAAGCTTTCCGAGAGCGGGTTTTCTTCATTGAAGGTATTGAAAAAAGATTCTCTGGCAGTCAGATATTCCTCTCCGTAAACCAGAAAATCCTCTGGAAGATCATGTTGGAGATGTAAAAAGAATCCTTGTTCCTGATCTTCATCTCCAAAAAAGGTCTGAAGATATGATTGAAGGCAGGTATTTTCCGCAGCCCGATCCCCGGAGAAAGTCAAGGATTCTGGACCTTCTTTGACATCGATGTTGAGAGACAACTCATCTCCGGGTTCCACATAGATTTGCGCCTCTACTTCTCCGCAATACAAGCCAAGTTTTGCAGCTCCTGAGAGAGGAATATCGACCGAAAACCTTCCGCGACTATCTAGTTTTCCGCTTTGGACTTCTGGCATTTGACTGAGAAAGTGGGATGGATATTCGACCTCCACCTTATCGGCTTTGGTATTCTGAATGGTTCCAGTTATTCGAGCGGTTTGTTGAGAAAAAAGAAAAACAGGTAAAACAAAGAGAAGGAAAGAAAAATAGGTTTGCAACCTGCGCATAAATGATGAAAAAATTAGAGATGAGTAAAGCGTTTTGAATGAGGGACAAAATGGAATAAGAGAAGGAGAAAACATGCTTGAACATCTTCTCTGCTTCTCCTATTCCTATGGTTTCCCTTATTCGACATATTTGAATAATGGCTTACTTCCCTCCCTGGATCAGTTTTCCCTGGAGGGCCATTTTGATTTCATTGATAAGTACCTCTCCGCTACTGGGTCGGGGAGCATCATTGTTGGCAATGGTTCCATCCCGGTTGATGAGATAATAGCGAGGAATTCCATGGACACTATACTTCTGAGGAGCATCTCCTTTCCAGCTCTTGGAGATCAGGTGAACACCTTCGAGTTCCTTGGCTTCCACAGCTTTTTTCCAGGGCTCTTCTGTATCATCAATCGAAATGTACAAGAAGACGACATCCTTCTCCTCTTTCAAGGCTTCTTTGAGTTTCTTGGCATGAGGAACTTCCGCCATACAAGGGCCGCACCAGCTTGCCCAGAAGTCTACATAGACCACCTTGCCTTCAAAGTCACTGAGAGAAACATCTTCCCCTTCCATATTTTTTAATGTCAGAGATGGGGCAGGTTGTCCCGGCATCAGGGATTCTGCCTTCGTAAAGCTTTTTTCCAAAGAGGCAGCGATGCCTGGATATTGCTCTCTCTTTTCTGCAAGAAAGCTTTCGTACTGTTCTTTGACTGGATTGGCTTTCCCGTCACTCAGGTAGCTGTTGATTCTATCCGCGAGAATCACATCATAGGATTTTCCAGTCAGCAGGATCCCCAACAAGGCCATCCCGTCTTTGGCCCATCGATCGCCATCATAGTCGTCAATCTCAGCAATCAACTCTTGCTGCTTATGATCGAGATAGCTATCAAGGTATCCACGATAATCTGAATTTGAAACAGCCGCATCTACATTGATTGGCGTCTCAGCGATGAAATCATAATAGCTGTCCGGAAGTTCTGGAAGTGGGTCTGCATCTTCCTGTCTTTGGCTTTGCTGCACTCGATAGTTGTAGTACATGGCGAAATAAAGCATTTGGTCGGCTTGCTTGTAGGTAAAGGCATGCAAACGATCCTGAACAAAAGCTTCAGGAAGATTGGCTTTATGTGATTCCAAATGGGCCGTTTGTTCCGCTGTCTTATTCTTCCAATAGTCAGCATACTCCTCGGGCGTTCCCCCTCTCAAAAGATTGATATAGGTATCTCTGGCCTCTCCATCTTCAAATTTGAGATAATTCTCGCAGAGATACTGACTTGGGGCTGCGCCTTTCCCTTCCACCCGAATGCTTTCATCAAATTCTTCCGTGTTCAGGGTCAAGCTAAGATCGCTTCCTGGCTCCAAATACAAGCCACTTCTTTCTGGTCCATGGCTAAAATTCATATAGACTGCTCTGTCCATGTCAAATTCCAGAGAAAAATTTCCGTTTTCATCCAACTCGGCTTCATGGCTAACTTGTTCTATCCCTAGCAGATCTTTGGCATAACTCACGGATACTTTTTCACCTGTTGGATTGGTGATGGTTCCGACAATTTTTGTGGGTTGTTGTCCAAAACTAAAGGCACTTATGCCTATCATAAGAATCAGGACGAGGATTGGTTGTTTCATGTGGAGAATAGGATTAAGTTGAAATCGATTCTTTGTTTGCTAGCGGAAGGTTCAAATTACGTAAAAATTATCTATGTCTGGCAATCCTATTTCTTCCCTCTTTATCAGTTGTGATTGGGGCAGCTCTCAACTTCGTTTGGCCTTGGTTGATGGTCTCAGTCGCTCTGTGCTGGCTAACATACATTCTCCTTATGGCGCGAGAAGCTTCTTCCAGGACTGGTCTCAGTCTTCTCTTTCTCGCCTTCAACTAGGACAAGCCAGGCTTTCAACTGAACTAGACAGACTCTCGGCCATTTCAGGCCAACCTCTGGCGGGGCTGCCTATCATCATTTCGGGCATGGCTTCTTCTTCTTTGGGTATACAGGAACTTCCCTACGCCCCGGTCCCTTTTCGATTGAGTGGAGAAGATTTGATTGTCGAATCCTTTCCGTCCAATCCAGATTTCCCCCACCCTAGCCTCCTCGTTTCTGGAGTTCAATCTGGCAATGAAGTGATGAGGGGGGAGGAGGTTCAGGTCATCGGTTTGCCATCGAAGCTCACACAAGAAGCTTGTATTTGGGTACTTCCCGGAACGCATTCCAAACAAATGAGGATCTCGAATGGGATCATCCATTCATTTAACAGCATTCTGACTGGCGAATTATTTGACCTTCTCAGTACGTATAGCACATTGAGTGAAGGGATGATGCCAGTCCCGGCACAGCTTTCACCAGCTGATTTTGCAGCCTTTGATCAAGGTATTGACTTAGGAAAAGACAATCAGTTGTTGCAGAATCTATTTCAGGTCAGAAGTCGAAGACATGAATTTGAGGGTTCGGGACGTAGCTTGTTTCTTAGTGGTTTGCTCATAGGAACGGAAATGCAAGCACTCCGACATCAGAAGATCAAGATTGGGCTGGCGAGTAGTGGGGGCCTGGGTCGCTTGTATGCACGCGCCTGTGAGCAGTTGGGCATGAAGGATCGATTGTTGGTCCCTGATCCCAAGATTATTTCTCAACTCACGATCCTTGGGCAACTCAACATTTGGCAGAACAAGCTGAGGTGAAAGAAGAGACATTTTCTGTATTCATTTGAGTTCATGATATCTGCAAATGGCTCGCAGCTTGTTTCTCTCTACATCCAGCGGCACATGTTGACTCAAGAGTTCAGACCGCAAAGCTAGAAAGGAATCACAAATTCTTACCCCTTCCTCCCTTTGCGGTCCATCTTCGTTACTGACGAGTGAATGAGTTGTTTACCAGCGAATAGAACAGTTCTTGCCAATGCGTTGGCTGAGGGTTTGCCCATCCACTGTGATGTGCAACCAATAGGTGTCTTTGGGCACATCGGATACATCCCAGCTGAGCGTGAATGTTCCCTTGAGTTGAGAATCAGTGATTGTATGATACAAGTGTCCCTCTATGGTTTCTACATATATTTTGACTGCACGTTTCTGGTCAAGGGTCAACTGGACTCTCAGTTTATCATTAATTGGCGACTGGATTAAATTGCCAACCCCGCGGGGCAGACTCCCAATTGGCATGGAATAATTTTCGGTTATCCCTAAGCCTTCTTTTTCTTTTTTCCAGGCATCATAGAGTTGATCACCAGGTCCCGGGTGCACACAGTTCTGAAGGGTATCATAGATGACATATGATCCATAGTCCAGGGTAAAAATCCAGGAATTCTTCCCTCCCTGATTCTTCAACAAGCCTTTTTTCCCGGATTGCCTGCTACAGTTGGTGTTTTGCTGATACAGGAGATTAAAGTAGCGATGCTGTTGCTCCGGGGAGCGCTTATAGATCTGCCGCATGATCTCGTAATAAGGATGATTTTGATTGGAAAGGAATTTCTTTTCAATTCTAATAACTGGCGCATTGGCGGGGTCAATGTTTATTCTTCGATCCGTATACGCGCTCATCAAATCTTTTCTGGCTCCATTTTCCAATAGCAAATTGGCAATGCTTTGGTGCCCATTCATTTTTGCTTTTCTCAAAGCACTCTCTCCTCTTTCATCCAGCATATTTACATCTGCTCCAGCTTCCAGGAGAAGGATGACAATCTCCTCATGCCCCTTCCTGGCAGCATCCATCAAAGCAGTAACTCCTCTACTCGTCTGGGCATTGACCAGTGCTCCTTCTTGCAGAAATACGGAACACATGTCATACTCTCCATCAAAAGCAGCTTCCATCAGTGGAGTATATCCAGATGGCGAGGCCAAATTGATGTCGGCACCTTTTTCAATGAGCAGGCTGGCAATCTGAGAGTGCCCATGATCCGCTGCTTCGATCAGGGCAGAATATCCCTGATTGTCGACAGCATTCACATCAGCTCCATAAATGATCAACCAAAAAGCAATCAAAAAATGGCCGTGATCCGCTGCTTCGATCAAGGGTGTTCGACCAGTTGGATCTGTTTGATGGATGAAGGACTCATCTCTCAAAGCAGATTTGGCCTGATCCAGATCGCCAGTTCGTACTGCCTCCATAAATCGTTCAAACGTTCCACTGTCTTTGGTCTCGTCTTCCTCTTCCAGAAGAAGCGGATCATCAGAGTCAGCAGTCTTGTCTCTTTCTTCCAGAATTTGGACATCAGCCGGAATAGGCATGTCCAGAGTTTCTTCCTCAGCCAAGAGAGGCTGTAAGGCCGGTTCTTTCTGCTCAATAGATGGGGGATCTATGTGGCTAAAAACGGCTTCGTCTTCATCGGGATTCATGAATGAGAATCCCGGCAGCGCCCACATCACCAATGGCAAAGCGATTCCAAGGGTGAGGTAGGCTTTTAGTCGGGAAAAATGCTGTGTTTGCATATTTGTTGTATTGATCAGTTGAGAAATCCGAGTGGAGAGTTCTGATTTACGCAGGGCCATGCCAGCAATCAGAGAATAAGGGGCCGCTTGTGGTTTCATCCATTTGGCCACGGCAAGCAGGCAATTGGCCAGGGCAAAGGAGTCGCCCGTGGTATGTGCAGCCCAATTGTCACAAAGCAATTCTGTCGAGCGATGGATTCCGTTTTTGGCCCATTTGTGAAGGGGTTGAAAAAATAATAGACTATCCAGGATAAGCAAGAACCACGACCAGTGATAATCTTTGCGAACAACATGGGCCAGTTCATGCGCGATCAAGCCTTCTAGTTGGTTCGCCTCCAAAGTCTGCAATGCCTGGGCAGGGAGACAAATTTCTTTGCCTTGAATCACAATTGGACTCGATAGCAAGGGAGAACTGGTTAGCTGAAATCCCAGATTCAAGCGCGCTTTTTTCTGAATCTGCTGAAAAATCACAAACACTTTGGGTTGATCGACCAGATCTCGATTCCGTATACGCTTGAAAAACCGGAGATGCTGGTATATATGTTTGCCGAGCAAAAAGAGGCTTCCCATCAACCAGAAAAGCAGACATCCCCACAAAACTCCATGGAGAATTTGATCCTGAGAGAATCCGGTTTCTGTTTTTTCTACTGAGCTGATAGAAGGGGTAGCAGGAATAGGAGGAATAGGATGTGCTGTTGTGGGTTCCACCTCAGATGATGGTTGTTCCAGGATAGGGATGTGAGCTTCACCTGCTTCGGATTCAGGCAGCACCGGATTCATCATGGGCATACCCAACTCTTCTATTTCCTGAACCATAGGGGGATGGGAAGTAGGCAGTTGCAAAACACGGTGCCCCAGAATGGTCGCATATAGACTTGTCAACACTCCCCCTACCAAAGCCAGTTTCCATAGGAAATTTTGCAGTCCGGCAGTTTGGAAAAACGGAATCCGCAGCAATATCGCCACAAGACCTATCCATATAGAGCTGTGCAATAAGTAGGTCAAGCCAAAGGCCAACAGGCCAAAAAGAGAATCGGGAATAAGCCAATCTGTCGCCATGATCGTATATCAGTCGTTGTTTTTTTGTTGAGCTTCTTCAATCATTTGTTGTAATCGATACAGTTCTTCCGGGTCAAAATCTTCTGATTCCAATAAGTGGTTGACCAGCATAGATGATTTTCCTTTGAACAGTTGCTTGACAAGATTGCTTGTCATGGAGTCCTGAACATCCTTTTCCGAAATCGATGGCTGGTAGATGTACTGCCGACCAGATTTGCGATAACTCACGATTTGTTTTTTGTACAATCGTTGCAGAATCGTCCCAATAGTGGTAATGGCAAATGTCCGATCTTCTTGTTTCAAGACTTCCTGGATGTCAGACACAGAAGCCTCCCCCAATTGCCAGAGGGCTTTCATGATTTTGAGTTGGAGATCGTCTAGTTTGATTTTCTTCATGCGATTTTTCTCTATCTACTACAGGCGTAGTTGCAATTATACTACATCTGTAGTAGATAGTCAAATATTTTTTCATTTATTCGACTATCGTGATACAAGCATCCATCATGAATACCTGAAAGTCAATCGATTACTATCAATCCATCGCAAAAAAAAATCATTCATTCAAGTTTCAGGCAAGAAACACATCGCCCTCAGCCTTTGGATCTCTACCGAAAAGCAGGACAAAATGAATCAAACAGAACCTAGTGATTCAAGCAACATCAACATCCAGGGATTGCTGTCTTGTTTCCAGAAACACCTGCTCAGAAGTTTGTCTTCGAATCTAGCTTATTAGGGGTCGATAGGGAATCAGGGGGAACACCTCTCCTTTGCGAAACACTTCTCTTCCTCTTGGCAGCTCCAGGAACCCATCATTGTATAGCAAATTGGCGTGGTCTCCGGAGCCATGTCCGGCAATGGGCTGTGCATACAGACAGCCATCGGTACCAGGATTGATTTTTACCTGGAGGAAATAGGTAAGGTCAGGCTTGAAGTGGTGGTCTTCGGCCAGCAAAGCGGTGAGGGAGCGCGGTTCTGCCAGATTGAGGCAGGCTTGGAGCCATGGCAATACATATCGATGATAGTTGACAAAGGTAGAGACAGGATTACCTGGCAAGGCAAAGACATGGCGATTGTTCGGTGCCAAACCAAACCAGAAGGGTTTTCCAGGTCTCTGTGCGACACGATGGAATTGTTTTTTTACCCCCAGGTCTGTCATGGCGTCAGGGATATAATCAGCTTTTCCTTTGCTTACTCCTCCACTGAGAATCAACACTTCATATTCCTCAAGTAATTGGGCAAGTGTGGTGCGGATTTGGTCCTTGTCGTCCAGAATATGCAATCTGTCAGCATTCATTCCCAATTCAGCCACGGCTGCCTGAATCATATAAGAGTTGGAGGTGCGAATCTGATGCGGCAAAGGACTTTGATCCACCTCCACCAGCTCATCTCCGGTAGAGATGATAGCAATGGATGGTCGTCGGCTGACTTGTAGTTCTGCATATCCTGCGGTAGCGGCAATCGCGATCTCAGGGGCGGAGATCAAGCGTCCAGATCCGAGCAAGATGGCGCCTTTTTCTCTATCTTCGCCCTGATTGTGCACATTCTGCCCTTCACCTACCTTCTCCAATTTCACATGAGCGCTTCCATCTTGGATGTCAAGATCTTCATAGCGAATCACCGAATCAGTGCCGATTGGTAACATGGCTCCGGTCATTACCTCTATGCAGTGAGCAGGATTGCCTAGCGTCTGTTGAGGCATCCCTGCTTGTTGGGTACTTTGAATGGGGAACGACCTGATGCCCTGTTTAAAACTCGCATGATCAATCGCAATTCCGTCCATGGTTACGCGATCATAGGGAGGAAAATCCCTGTCGGCCATGATATTCTCCTGCAAGACCCGCCCTCTTGCCTCACTGAGGGGGACTGTTTCTACTGGAAACTGATAAACTGAAGACAGAATAGATTGAGTGGCTGCGTGAACTGATATCATGAATACAGGACATTAGTTTGAACTGAACGTTGGACGAAGGACGGGAGAATTCATCGGCTCTGCAAGTCTAATTCAAGAGGTCAACTAGTGTATGACAGGCATTCCTTTCCCTCGGTATGCCTTATCTATTGGCCTGTCTCTTCTCTTAAAGACTGTTTGAAAATCTGTTACTTATTTTTTGTATGCGTCTTCCTCAGCACAGATCTCAATACAGTCTCTTAGATACAACCCTTGGCGCATAGGTAGACACTTAAGTAAAAGGAAAGAAGTAGCCTTTTATTTCTGCTTAGCAAACAAGCCTTGAAGACTATGCTTTTAAAACTCATACGATTGCGACTCATCTATGGCAGGGATTTTTTTCTGTATGCGTTGGCTGTCAATGGAATCAGTTATTATGTTTTTGATCTATGGAGCATGAGCAGCATCGCACTCTTGATTTGGTTCAAGCTCCTGGCCAGTGTAGCAGGATTATACTTTCATCAAAGAAGAAAGGTCCATTTGATATTCTTTTTCATGAACAATGGCCTCGGCAAATTCTCCTTGTTGCTGTCCACAGCGATCATCGATCTGGGAATATGGCTATTCGGTTTTTATTTATTTTTCTACTGACTCTCATGACACAGCAAGACCCCGTACGCATCCATATCGACAGTGTATTTCTTGAATTCCAGGATAAAAAAGTATTACGAGGGATTTACCTTGAATTGCTCCAACATCAGATCAGTGGAATATTGGGGAGAAATGGCTCAGGAAAATCTTGTTTGCTAAAAATCATCACAGGACAGCTAACACCTCAACAAAAATATCTGAATGTTGGAGGAAAACGACTCAACAATTTGTACAAGGAAAAAGGCCTGATCAACTATTTGCCACAACACGAATGTCATCCGGGATTCCTTCGTATGAAAGATTTACTCTACTTCTATGACATTTCTTTGAAGGATTTTCGGGCATACTATCCCCATCTCCATCAATTGAACAAACAGAAATTTGCGCAGCTTTCCGGGGGCGACAAGCGATTGTTGGAAGTACTTATCGTGCTTGAATCTCCTTCTCTATTCACGATTTTGGATGAGCCATTTTCTCATTTGATCCCCACGCAGGTCGACATGGTAAAGAAGACCATTCTCCGGGTCAAAAACCGGAAAGGCATCATCATCACAGATCATCAATACAAACATGTCCTGGATGTATCAGATCATCTACATTTGCTCAAAGATGGACGGCTGCATAATGTCCAACATGAACAGGACCTGAGAATTCACGGCTATATCTGACATCTCGTGTTTGGATCAGTTTCATATGAGATTATGAAGAGTTTGTGCCTATTCTGCTTTGGGAGGAAAGAGTTGAACAGAATCTTTGGTATTTATATCGCTCTATCCTTTTTTTGCGTTGCAAAGGAAAGGGGAAGAAATAAGTTGAAAATGATGAGACAGACGTGCTGAGTTGGATCATCCTTGCTCAAAAAATCTAGTCAGAGTCAACAAGTTATTTTTTACCATTCCTTCGTAGCATATCAATCCTATTCCAAAACCTTCATGAATCCCCCCCTTCCTTTGCGCCTCACCGTCTTTGTCTTTTCTTTTTGTGTCTCTCTGCATCTTTTTGCTCAAACGCCGCCACCTGGTCTGAGTGGACCATCCCTGAGAAGTTGGCTCAAAACCAATTTTTATACCGGCAAGCATAGCAATCTCGGTTACTCGACTGCTCGAGCCAGGATGTATGGCCACATCGACAATGTCAACAATACCATCATCTGTGTCTATGGCGGGTACACCCATCCGTGGAATCAGGGAAGCACAGGGACCAATCCTGCTCCGGTGAACACCGAACACACCGTTCCCCAAGCCTGGTATCCCAGTTCCAGTCCGATCAGATCTGATCTGCATCATATCTTTCCAACCTATGATCAGTGGAACAGCCAACGGGCCAGCGATCCATTTGGGGAGATTCCTGACAATCAGACGACTATATGGATGCGACTCACCAATAGTCAATCCAACACCCCATCGAGCAATATAGATGAGTACAGCGAAAGCAATGGTGGCACGTTTGAACCAAGGGAAGATCACAAAGGAGATTGCGCCAGAGCGATCTTTTATATTTTCACGATGTATAGCCTGACGAGTCATGATATCCATGACATGGGAGACATCAACACCCTATATCAGTGGCATCAGCAAGATCCTCCCAGCACCAAGGAAACTGCACGGAATCATGATATCGAATCCTGGCAAGGCAATCGGAATCCTTATGTAGATCATCCAGAATGGGTAGGTCCAGCCTGGGGATTTGGAGTCCCTGCTCCCACAGCGCCACAGAATGTTCAGGTAATCCCGGACACGGCTCAGCTCACCCTCAGCTGGGATGATGTAGCAGATGAAACAGCTTATTATCTATATCGGTCAACAGACAACAATTCCTTTGCCTTGTATGACTCTGTAGGCATGAATTCTACCAGCTATACAGATACAGAGGTGATAGGAGGGGTAACCTATTACTACTATGTTGTGGCCTATAATGATGTAGGGAATAGCCCCAACTCAAGCACGGCAAGTGGGACCCCATATCCGGGAATGGGATCTGGGGGATATGCATCAGAATTGCTGATCTCAGAATATATCGAAGGCACACTCTTCAATAAAGCGCTTGAAATTGCCAATGGAACGGGTACAGCTGTACAACTCGACGCCTATTCTCTCAAAAAACAAATCAATGGATCGGGGAATTGGACAGACGAACTCATGCTTTCAGGTCTATTGGCTGATGGAGATGTCTGGGTGATTGCCAGTAGCGCTGCTGATGGGGTCATTCAAGCGCAAGTCGATCTGAGCAGTAATTCCAACCTGATGGTCTTCAATGGCAATGATCCGATAGGCTTATTCAAGCATGACAGCTTGATAGACGCTGTTGGGGCTTTCAATGGGGGCAGCGCCAATTTTGGGAAAGATGTGAGTCTGGTCAGGAAGTCAATGGTTCTGGACCCCAACAGTATGTATGACACAGCGGAGTGGGAGGTCTATCCGACCAATCATTTTGACAAATTGGGCATGCACACTTTTGAACCAGATGCCACTCCCTTGAGCACTCAGCTCAACGCTTCGCATTCGATACAAATCTGGCCTAATCCCGTTACCTCTACCTTCACACTTTCCATCACCTCTTCACGACCTAGCCAAGCCCGTGCAAGTCTCTATGACAGCAAGGGCCGGCGGCTGCAAGATGTACGATTGCCCAGACAGCTCATTCAGGGAGAGCACCAGCATGCCCTGTCTCTGGATCAGGTAAGCAGTGGCCTGTATCTGCTCCACGTTTCCGTCGGCAGAGAACAGTTCGTCAAGAAAATCTGGAAAAGGTAAAGGCTGGTATCAAACAGTTGTTTTGGGGATGGGACGAATTTTGATCACAGGTTTGGGGCGTTGGGGATCAGTTTCTGTCCCAGGAGTGTGCGCAGGCGACATTTGCTCTGCCCAGGACTTGAGTCCATTTACCTGCAATTGATGGTCGATGCGAAGTTTTTTGCGAAGAAGCCGGAACAGCAAGGGGGCAAGGAGGCCCGACATATTCACTTGGGTGGTGTACTGGGTATTGGCATCATCAATCCACCTCAAGGTCTGACTTCTCTCATATCGAATAATAATCCAATTGGTTCCCCAGGACATCTCATAGGGAGGTTCAAAAGATTTTAACCACGATCTCATGGATACCTTGAGTTTTCCTATTTGTACCTTTCGAAAAATAAACTGAGTCGCTCCAATGGGCTGTACCAATCTCATTTCCGGGGTTGTCGGATTCCAGGAGCTGTAGTTGGGAAAATCAGCAATGATATTCCAAACTGTACTAATAGGAGCGTTTATTTGGGATTGAGTACCGATTTTGAATCTCATGCTCAAGGAATGTTAACAATCAAAAATTACGTGTTACAAAGTTGATGCCCTGAAAATATTCCAGTGCTTATGATACGTACAGAAAAGATCTTTCGTTGGGCTAAATTCCCAAATAAGCGTTTGTTCACTGTTAGGATGCAGGATTTACCTGAAGGTCACAAGAAAAGGGAAGCAAGCAAAAGGCTTACTTCCCTTATTTCGTGAGTTTGCGATTCGCAAACTAATTAGTCAATAAAAATAAAAATGACAGGACGGTTCTGTCTTGAATCATGCAGGCTCGTGCTCCTGTGTGCTCGGCTTCCTCTTCTTAACGGAGTAATCTTCAGATCGTCTCTTATATGCACGTGCATCCTGAACGATAAACAACACACCAGCAATTAATATTACTGCAATGCTGATAACAACAATCAATTGAACTGTATTAAGTACCATAGCGTAAGCGTTTAGGTGTTGAACTTCAATTTAATAAATAACCCCCAAACATACAATCTATTGTGTATGGATTTTTAATACAATC
Source organism: Bacteroidota bacterium (assembly GCA_039029315.1). Taxonomy (GTDB): domain Bacteria; phylum Bacteroidota; class Bacteroidia; order J057; family J057; genus JBCCCJ01. Next base: position 49,602 of record JBCCGK010000081.1, read on the forward strand.
AATTCATCTTCACTGAGTCCCGTGTAAGATCTTCTTGTATCGATCAGCATTCCCCAGAATATCTACGGCCTTGAGAATGTCTTGATCATCCACAAAACTAGCTTCCAGGACCCCTTCGGCAAAATAAAAACGACTGATGATTGCACGTTTCAGGTAAGGAGTAATTAAGTGTTGATAAGTCGTCAAATCCTGCATCTTTTTTTCCTGGAGTGTTTGTCGAAGCTGATCCAATTCATCGATCAATTCCTGGTTCTCACTTTTGTTTATTTCGAGAGCCAGTTGACTGAGTTGGTCTTCTGTTTGGGTTTGGAAATCAAATTCTTTTTCCAGAACAAACGCAACAAAATCGTCAAAGGTTTGTTGGTTTACCTCAAATTCTCTCGGTACGGGAATGCTGTCAGTCTCACTTGCATATTGGTTCGCAAAGTCAAAAATCAGTTTTTGTTCTTGCAAAGCTCTCAAAATCGGATTGCTTCCTGGCTTCTCTACCAGGATATCCGGTTCCACGCCTCCTCCATCAAATACCACCCGACCAGCACGGGTTTGGAATTCATTGACAAGGCTATCCGGAATTCGTCCTACACTTCCATCCGCATTACGGTTGGCATAGTCGATCGCCTGTATACATCGTCCACTGGGGGTATAATATTTGGCAATGGTGACCTTCATTTGGGTGGTCGTCTGACCGGTAGGTGTTTGCGTCAATGGACGAAAGTTCTGAACCAATCCTTTGCCAAAACTTCTCCGCCCAACGATCACCCCTCTATCCAGATCCTGAATTGAGCCTGCCACAATCTCAGAAGCACTGGCTGATCGCCCGTTTACCAAAATGACCAACGGTATTTCTGTATCCAAAGGTGGCATCCGGGTATAAAATTTATTCTTGGACTCTCTTGCACGCCCGCGCATTTCTACGACCAGCTCTCCCTGTGGCAAGAAGAGGTTAGAGATGTCTACAGCCTGATCCAAGCGCCCTCCTGGGTTGGCTCTCAGGTCCAGGATAAGGCCACTAAGGCTATGCTTTTCTTTCAGTTTTTTAAAGGCGGCTCCCACTTCCTTCCCGGCAGAACCTGTGAAGTTTTCCAATAAAATATAGCCCACAGAATCATTTACCATGTCGTAATAGGATACAGTCTCCTGCACCTTCTCCTCTCCTCCCCGCTCTGCACTGATGGTGAGAGGCAGTCCCCCTTCAGATCGCTGAATTTTGAGTCGAACCTCTGATCCTCGTTCTCCAAGAATCAAATTATTGATCTCTTCCAAATTCAGTTTATTTCCTGTAATATCGATATTGTCAATTTGTAACAATTGGTCTCCAACACGCAATCCCGCCATATCAGCCGGCCCTTCTCCTGTTAATTCCAGAATGATAATCTGGTCATTTCTTTTCCCAACTTCAGCTCCGATTCCGCTATATTGTCCAGAATAGATCAACTTCGATTGATCGATTTGGCTTTCGCTGTAGAAGTTGGTGTAGGGGTCAAGTGATCCTACTACAGCATCAATATGTGTTCGCATCAGATCAGTCGGACTGGTCTCATCCACATACACTTTGTTGATCTCCTTGAACAAGTGACCAAAAATTTCAAGATTCTTGGAAATCTCAAAATAATCGCCTTGAATATGCGAGAGGAAGCCCAGAGAGAAAGCAACAGGAAGCAATAAGAGAAGAAGAATGCTGCGAGGTTTTTTCATAAGTTTTACAAACAATTCACATGCACATTGCTGGATCTTAATAGCAAGTTACGGAATTATGTGGGAAGTTGTTTCTTCCATTTAGACAACCCTCGGGCTGATGGTGTCTAGCGATCTTTCAGGCCTGTCCGCTTGGCCCAAGCCTCCCAAAGAGCTGCCAATTCCGCAACTCTTGCCGACTCATGAGCAGCGAGATCATGGGTCTCAGTCCGATCCACAGACATATCGAAGAGTTCCCATTGTTGCGTGAGTTTGTCCCAGACCAACTTCCAGTCTCCCTGTCTGACCGCTCTGTTTTGGTTGTATTCCCAAAACAGGGCCTCATGTCCTTGTCGCGTTTTTCCTTTCAGGACAGGCAAGAGGGAGATTCCTTCAACTGGATCGATCGTATGACCTTGATAGGTCTCTGGATATGCCTGCTCAGCCATCTCGGCAAAAGTCGGTAGGATATCGATAATGTGCCCTACTTCATCTGTGATGGTATCTGCAGGAATATGCCCTGGCCACCAGGCAATCAAAGGCGTGTTTGAGCCTCCTTCATGCATCCATGTTTTGTATCGTCGAAAGGGTGCATTTTGCGCCCATCCCCAAGCTGGTCCCACAGCAACATAATCATCTTTGGGGCCAGGAGTTCGTTTTTCAGGATCTCGTCCCCCAGGCTCTTCTGCACACCCACCATTGTCCGACAAAAACAAAATCAGGGTATTGTCAGCTTGTCCGTTTTTTTCGAGGCTTGCCCGCAGTCGTCCAATGTTCTGGTCCACACGATCAATCATTGCTGCATAGACTGCCATGCGCTTGTCTTCAAATGTATGATCCGCCTGATCCCACGGATACGCCCGTGTGTCTCCTTCTGATAAGGGATATCGCTCTGCATCAATCAGCCCCATCTCCAGTTGGCGTTGATATCGCTGACGGCGCATTTCCTCCCATCCCATGCGGTAGCTTCCTTCGTACTTGGCAATGTCTTCTGGCAAAGCGTGAATGGGATAATGGGGGGCAGTATAAGTCAGATGCAGAAAAAAGGGATCACCACTATGAGAGATTCGTTCCAACTGTTCGATGGCATGATCCGTGAAAGCATCTGTCGTATAATAGTCTTGGGGGAATTCTGTGATCCTTTCCTGATTGTGGGCAAAAAATCTGATACGATTTCCCTTGTATGGGGGGTCCTGGATGGACGGATCAAAAAAGTTGCAACAACCATCTAGCAATCCATAATATTCATCAAATCCTCTTTGGACAGGATGTTTGACACTATCTCTCCCCAGATGCCACTTTCCTGACAGCACAGTCTGATAGCCAGCCAACTGTAACAATTCCCCAACGGTCACCATATTGCTGCGCAACAACTCACGATCCTTTTTATCTCTTCGGGGATATAGACCAGTGACCAGTGAGGCTCGGGTAGTGGTACATTTGGCATTGTTGTAAAACTGGCGAAACCGCATACCCTCTCTGGCCAATCGATTCAAATGAGGGGTTCGTACTTCTCCTCCATAACATCCCAGATCGGACCACCCCATGTCATCGACCATGATCAGAATGATGTTGGGCAAGTGTTGTTGGTCATGTTGAGACAATCCCCTTGACCATATACCATTGGCAAGCAGGAACATCACAATCAGGATCACTCGAATGTTCATGGAAAGAGAGGATTGAACTGGTCCACAGAAAAGGGATAAGGGAAAGAAAGTGCCGACATCTTCACTTTCGTCTCCCTTATCTTATGATGATTGTTTTCTGGCAGAAAACAGTTTGCTTACTGTTTTCGAGTCATGGTTACAGGAAAATCATAACCTGCAACAGAGACCTTTCCTGTAAAGCTGTCGCCTTCAAAGTTTCCATTGATGTTGGCATCATAACCTTGAACAGAGAAGGTGCAAGACATTTTTTTGTCTTCCAGACTAATATTTTCTAAATCGGTATCTCCCATATCACTGGAAAGCGTTCCGGTATACCCTGACCCATTATCTGTCAAAGTCATGGTACCTGAGACATCTCCATCAGGCAGATCCGTTACCTCATACGTCCATTGGCCGGATGGCGAAAATGCTTTGGTAGTGGTTTTAGATCCTTTGCAAGCGCCAAGTAAGAGCAGGGCCAGGGTGATTAGTACTAAGGAAAATTGGTTTTTGGTCATAGTAGGAGTAGTTAGTATCAAGAAGTATGGCATGAAAATACAAGCTGTTCGGGACAAACTCAACTCCTGGCATAGGATTCGCGCAAATGGTGAAATGCCAACTCTCATCCAATGCATTGCCCTCAGTCTCTCAGGCCTCGTGAAACTCGCATCTCAATACGAACTCTTTGGAAGGATTTGTCCCCAACAAGCGGGCTGGTCGAAAATCCGCGAGGAGGATGGCATGTGGGTGCGTGCACAACTTCTAGCATGAGCACGACCAATAAGAACTCCTGGGAGAGTGTTTGTCCCCAACAAGCGGGCTGGTCGAAAATCCGCGGGGAGGATGGCATGTGGGTGCGTGCACAATTTCTAGCATGAGCACGACCAATAAGAACTCCTGGGAGACTGTTTGTCCCCAACAAGCGGGCTGGTCGAAAATCCGCGGGGAGGATGGCATGTGGGTACACAACTTCTAGCATGAGCACGACCAATAAGAACTCCTGGGAGA